>CAXBCP010000002.1:0-267209 GCA_963974055.1 uncultured Rhodospirillaceae bacterium | reverse complement strand
GCCCGCATCGTCGGCATCGGGCTGGTATCGACCAGTTCCATCTGGCGGTGGGTCAGGCGTTCGAACAGCTCGGCGCGCAAGGCCGCATGGGCCGGGTCGTCGAACAGGTTGTTCATTTCGTCCGGGTCGGCCTTGAGGTCGTACAGTTCGCCCCAGTCCTCGCCGCGCGATACCGTAAGGCGGTGGGTGTCGGTGATGAGCGAGCGGATGCGCGGCGGCTTCGTGTAGCCGAAATAGACCCGCTGCTGGTCGTCCTCGACGATTACCGAATCCACGGCATCGGGGTCGGCATCGCCTGCGATCGCGTTGACCAGGCTGCGCCCCTGGATGCCGTTATAGGGCTCGATCCGGGCGCGGTCGAGAATGGTCTGGGCGATGTCGACCGTGCTGGCCAGCGTGTCGGTGGTTCTGGCCGGTGCCCCCGGTTCGGACCAGATGAACGGCACCTTCGTGACGCCCTCGAAATGAGCCGGCCCCTTGAGCATCAGCCCGTGATCGCCAAGAAAATCGCCGTGATCGGCGGTGAACACGACGATGGTGTTGTCGGCAAGACCGGCGGAGTCCAGCTTTGCCAGGATATCGCCGACGGCGTCGTCGATCATCGCGATCATGCCGCAGGTCAGGGCGCGGGCCTCGAGCACTTCGCGCTGGTAGACCGCGAAGGCGCTCTGGGAATTGACCTCGGCGGACCCGGCCTCGCGCGCGTCGCGCGCCCATTTCACGTGCGGCGGCGGCTCGACATTGCCGTAATCGAAGCTCGCCGGCAGTTCCATGTCTTCCGGCTTGTACATGTCCCAGTACCTGCCGGGCGGCGTGAACGGGTGATGGGGATCGGGGAAGGACGCCATCAGGAAGAACGGCTTGTCGCCGCCCTCGGCGGCGTGGCTGTCGATATAGTCCAGGGTTTTTTCCCGGATATAGCTGGTCGGATAGAATTCTTCCGGGATCGACGTGCGATAGGCCTGCGGGCAGACGTAATCGTGGTCGAACTGGTTGTCGCGGTCGCGCAGCGCATCGGCGTCGGCGCGCTGCTGTTTGAACCAGACATAATACTGGCCGCCGACATGGTCCGAATGCTCGGTGCACAGATCGACATGCTCGAAGCCGTAAAACGGCAGGTCCATGTCGTAGGGCTCGCCCGGTTTCCAGCGGTCGGGATGTTCCTGGTCGTAATCGCCCTCGGAATCGGCTTCGAAGGCTTCCGGAATTCTGTCGCGCAGCGACGTGTAGCCTTCCTTCGGGTCGGGCCGGTGATGCATCGCCGGCAGGCCGGTCATGTTCTGGATGTGGCTCTTGCCGACCAGGGCGGTCGCATAGCCGCTGACGCGCATGCCCTCGACGAAGGTGCTCGACCGCATGTCGAGCGGGATGCCGTTCGACCGCACCCCGTGCAGCGACGGCATGCGGCCGGTGACAAGGGTCGACCGGTTGGGCTGGCAGACCGGGGTGGCGACGTAGAAGCGGTCGAATTTCGTGCCCTTCGCGGCGATCGAATCGATATGGGGCGTTTTCAGCACCGGATGCCCGCTGCAGCCGAGATGGTCGGCACGGTGCTGGTCGGTAATGATGAACAGGAAATTCGGACGGTCGGCCATGGTCGCTCCCGGGTTTCGGTCTTGTTCTACGGCGTCAGTATATCCGGAACGAAGCCCGGATTAAGCGTTCAGTCGGATGTTTCGTCTTCCAGCGCGTCGCGGGTGATCCGGTCGCCGCGGCGATAGGTGACCAGGACGACGGCAATGCAGACGACGGCGATGCCGAAGACGATCCCGAGGAAGCCGGCATAGTTGACCCGGTGAAACTGCCCGGCGCCGAGCCAGTACATGATGCCCAGCGCGGCGGCGATCGTCAGCCAGTGCAGCGGCTTGCCGATAAACAGGTTCTTCATGCGCCGGCCTCGTCGGAGAGTTTCGCCGCGCGCGTGTCCGCGCGGCCGCGGCCGAAGAACAGCCAGGCGCCGATGACGATGCCGATGCCGTTCAGGACGAAGCCGGACACCCCGAAAAGGGCGATCAGCGGCGGGAACATCATGGCGATGGCGCCGACGCCGGCGATCAGCCGGTGCACGGGGCCGAGCGCTGTCCGGAACCACGCTTCTATCGCCGCCGACAGCATCCAGACGCCGATGAAGGCGGCGATTGTCGAATAGGCCGTCAGCCAGAGCGGGCCTTCGAACAGCAGGCTCGGATTGTATACGAACACGAAGGGCACGATGTACTTGGCAATGCCGACGCGGGCGGATTCGACCGCGGTCATCATGGGATTCGTCCCGGCGATGGCGGCGGCGGCAAAGGCGGCGAGGGCCACCGGCGGCGTGATCGACGACACCACCCCGAAATAGAACGCGAACAGGTGCGCCGACATCGGGTTCACGCCGATCTCGATCAGCGCGGGCACGATCAGCGCTGCGACGGTGATATAGACTGCGGTCGTGGTGATCCCCATGCCGAGCACGATGGAGGCGAGCGCCGTCAGGATCAGCAGGATCATCAGGTAGCCGCCGGACATGTCGATGACGGAATTGGTAAATTTAAGCCCCAGCCCGGACGTGAACGTGCAGCCGATGATGATGCCGGCGCAGGCGCAGGCGACAGTGACGGGTATGGATGACCGGACACCGGATTCGAGGGCCGCCAGCAGGTCCACCGGGCTCATGCGGGTCGACGAATTGACGAAGG
The DNA here is from genome assembly GCA_963974055.1 of uncultured Rhodospirillaceae bacterium. Classification (GTDB taxonomy): domain Bacteria; phylum Pseudomonadota; class Alphaproteobacteria; order MPNO01; family UBA830; genus CAXBCP01. Next base: position 264,531 of record CAXBCP010000002.1, on the reverse strand, counting down.
ACAGAACGAACAGGGCGATGATCGCCCAGAACGCCGCCATGGTAATCGTGCGGCCCATGATCAGGAGGACGACAAGCACGACAAGTGCCAGCATCAGGTGCCAGCCTTCGCGCATCACTTCGCGGAAAACCGGGAGCTGCTCCTTCGGCACGCGCGCGATGCCGTACTTGTCGGCTTCAAGGTGCACCATGAAATACATGGTCGAGAAATACAGGAAGGTCGGGATGATCGCGGCGACGACGACGTAAATATAGGGCACCCGCATGAACTCGGCGATGATGAACGCGGCGGCGCCCATGATCGGGGGGGTGATCTGGCCGCCCGACGACGCGCAGGCTTCGACCGCGGCGGCGAATCGCGGCCGGTAGCCGAGGTTTTTCATCATCGGAATCGTGAACGAGCCGGTGGTCACGACATTGGCGGTCGCGGAACCCGATACCGTGCCGAGGAAGGCGCTGGCGACGACCGACGCCTTGGCGGGACCGCCGAGCCGGTGGCCGGTCAGCGACACCGCGAGGTCGATGAAAAACCGTCCGGCGCCCGAGCGGATGAGGATCGCGCCGAACACGATGAAAAGCACGATATAGGTTGCCGCAACCAGCAGCGGTATGCCGAAGATACCGATCGTCTGGATGAACTGGCTATCGATGAACCGGTCGACCGACACCGGCGGGCCGTAGAACATGCCGATGAACCAGTCGGCCTTCAGGGTCTGGAAAATGAAGAACCCGGTGATGATGACCATCGCCCAGCCGACCACGCGGCGGGTGGCCTCGATCACCAGACCGATCAGTATCCAGCCATAAACGACGTCGGTCGGATCGGGCGAGCCTTCGCGGGCCTGGAGCTCCTCGACATCGGAGAGGATATAGACCTGCACCGCGAGCACCATCGCGATCATTGCGAGATCGATGCAGAAACCGAGCACGCGCTTTGCATTTCCGGATTCGCCCGGCTGCCAGACGGGTTCGGTCAGCGACGCGCGGAACATCGGCTGGATCAGGAAAGCGAGCAGCAGCATCGCGCTCAGATGGGTAGAGCGGAAGGACAGCGATTCCGGCGTACCGAACCCGGCGACGAAGATATGGTACATCGCGAGCGCGATAGCCAGAGACGAGGCGACAAGCGCAAGGATCGACGGCAGGTCAAGGCGCTTTGCGCGCAGGACTTCTTCGAGCAGCGAATATTCGCGCTTTTCCTCGTACTCGAGAGCGGGGGGGCTGTCGGTCATGGGGCGGTCCGGGTCAGACCGCCCCCCCGGGATACGGAGGGGCGGTGATGAGGGGTAAACGCGTGTAAAGGCGCAACCGGTCGCCTATTTCTTCTTCACACCCTTTTCGGCGTAAAACTTCATCGCGCCGTCATGGACCGGAATCGCAGCGCCGAGAAGCGCGTCTTCGAGTTTCACGTTGTTCCAGGTCTTGTTGACCTTGACGAACTCGGCGTGATTGTTCCACAGCGATGCCGCCAGCTTGTAGGCGGTCTCGTTGTCGAGGGTCTTGCTCGCAATCAGTACGGTTGCGGTCGCAAGTGTCGGAGTATCGTTCGGCACGCCCTTGTATGCGCCGCCCGGGATCGTGGTCGCGAAGAACCCGGGATTCTGCGTGACGAATTTTTTCATCATGGGAGGCTCGACCGGCAGAAAGCGGATGCCGGGCTGGAAGTCCAGTGCAATGAACGAGGCGTTGGGAACGTTGGTCAGCGCCGTGAAGACTTCAACATGGCCGTCCTTCATCAGGGCGACAGAGTCCTTGAAGCCGACCCTGTGAATGGTCCCGCCAGCCGACTTGATGTCGTTATAGGAAATGCCATACAGATTGACGAGCCGCTCGACCGTCACGTTGCCGGAAAACACTGTCTTGCCCGGGCTGAAATTCTTGCCCTTCAGGTCGCCGTAGGATTTGACCGAGGAAGTTTTCGGAACGGCGGTCTGCAGGATGCCGGGATAAAGTGTCGCGAAATAGCGGATGTTCTCGTGTTTTTTCTTGAACTTTCCCGTGCCGGCAAAGCCTTCATAGGCCGTGAAGCCGAAGGTCCAGCCGAGCTCTGCCGCGCCCTTGTCGACATTGCGGACATTGCCGACGCCCCCGCCGGGGCCGTTAGACGTGCGAATGCCTTTTACGTCCTTCTGCGCCACCTCCATGATCTTTGCGCCGAACGGGTACCAGGCGCCGCCGGCCGGGCCGGCGAGCATGCGGACGAAGGATTCGCCGCTGGCGCTGCCCGCGATTAACGCAATCGGCAGGGTCGTAATTGCTATTTTTGCAAACTTGTTCATTGTTTTCTCCCATTGAGGCGCCCGTTCAGGCCGGACTCCGTTTCCAGTTGACGCAAATTTGTTCATTTTATTATGCACACTATCCCGCGATGCGTATGGCTGTGCAAGGGGTGCGGAAAACCCCGTCACGGCGGTTTTGTCCGCCGCGGCGGAAATCAGGCTTCGATGTCGCCGTCGGTGAGGTAGTCCCACATGCGCTCGAAAATGCGCCCGGACGACACTGCCCGCGCCCGGACCTGTTCGTCCGAATAGACGACGGACGCGGATTCCTGTCCGCTTGCCATGACGGCGAGTTCGGTTTTTGCGGCTTCTTCGAGAAAGAACGCCATCACGATGGCTTCTTCGACCGTCTGGCCGGTCAGCACGCAGCCATTGCCCCGCATCACGATGGCGCGGGCATCGCCCAGCGTTTCGGCGAACCTTTCGGCGGCGGCGTCGTCGCGCAGCAGAAGCGGATCGTCCCACAGCGGCGGGCAGGGGGCGAAATAGGTCGCGAACCCGATCCGCGGTTTCGGCGTGCGCTGAAAGGTCGACAGGGTCATCACGTCGCGCAGGAACGTGCGGGCGATGCCGTTCACGTCGGGGCGGCGCTTGTAGATCTGCTGGTGACAGCGCACTTCGCCCAGCACGCCGTCGGGCAGCGGCCCGTCGACTGGCACCACCGTGCCGGCATCGTCCGGCCGGATCAGCCCCATCGGCTTCGGTGCGCAGACCAGGAAACTGTCCGCATCCAGCCGCGCGCTGACATGGCCGAAGGCGTGTCCGAGGTCGTTGCGCCCGAGCGCGCGGGCGGCCATGCGTACGCGGACCTGCGTGCGGTCGAGGGGTTCGCCCAGCGACCCGAATTCCGTTTCGCTCATCCGGTCAGTCCCGGAATTCGGGAATGTCGGGCTTGGAACCCCAGACGCAGAAAGATTCCGGCGTGAACGGGAACTGGCGCGGTTTCCATTCCTCTTCCGGCTCGATCATGCGCACGCCGCAGGAATATTCGTAAACCATGCCGTCGGGCCCTTCGAAATACAGGAAGCGCGCGCCGGAAGTGGCGTGGCGGCCGGGACCGAAAACCACCCGGATCTGGCGTTCCTCGAAGAAATAGGACGACCGCATCAGGTCGTCGGTCTCGCGGACCTGGAAATTGATGTGCTGGACGCCGGCCTCCGTGGTCGGGAACAGCGCGAAGCGGTGATGCACCCTGTCGAACGACATCAGCGGCGCGTCGCCGATCCAGTCATTGGCGGTGAAATTGAACAGCGTGCACCAGAATTTTTCGTCGCGCGGCGCGTCCGTCGTCTTCAGGCCGATATGGTTGAACCAGTGGACGCCGGCATCGCGGCTCGGGAAATAGCGCCGGCCGCTGGCGAAGGGCCGCACGACGAGATCGAACTTGTTGCCGGTCGGGTCCCTGAAGGTCAGGTATTTCATGCAGCGGCGAATCGCGGCGCCTTCGGCATCGCCCCAGGTGACGTCGACGCCGTTCGCCTCGAGATGGGCGGCGGCGCGGTCGAGGGCGTCGTAATCGGCGACTTCCACCCCGACGGTGTTGTCTTTCGGATCGCCGTCGAAATAACAGATATTGTGGTCGCGGTCGTCGCCGCGCAGGTAAATCCGGCCGTTTTCGCGGGCGACCTCCTCGAGGCCGTATATTTCCTGCGCCCATTGCGATGCGTTGGCCGCGCTCGATGCTCCCAGGTGAACATAGCGCAGATCGACGAGTTCTATCATCAGTCTCTCCCTTGGCGGTCCGATGTCAGCCCGGCCGCGATTTCCCCATGATATCCCCGCCGCTGACGGGCGCAACCTCCCGCAGGCGGCAAAAATTGCCTCTTTTGGGGAAAGTCCGGTCCCGGCGGTTTGTGCGCGATCCTGCCAGTCAGGAGGTGTTTCGCAACAAAACCCATATATTTCAACAGGTTGATTTTGTTAACCCGGCTGGCCCCGAAATTGCTCCCCCTGAAGAGCCACGACACATCGGCGCGACTACAGAACTGGGGGAAACGTGAAGCATCATCCGGACGACCATCAGCTGACCGCGGACATTGAATCGAACGAGAACGACTTTCGCGAAATTTTCGCGCTGGGCCGGTTCCTCGAAGACGTACGCGACCTGCGCCGCAACGGGCCGGGCTTTTCCCATTTCGCCTTTCTGCACGATATCTGCATGGCGGCGATCGCGATATTTATCGCCTTCGTTATCGTTCCGGGAAACCTGACGGCGCCCGGCGCCTGGCGCCTGATCCAGACCGATATTATCGTTTTCACCGGTATCGCCGTTATCGCCTTTCTGGCGTTCCGGCCCTATCGCAGCCTGTGGCGGTATTCGTCGCTGTCCGACCTGCTGTTGATCGTGGCGGTATCGACCGTGGTCGCACTGGCTTACGTCGCCGCCGACCGGATCGTCGGGCCGTTCTCGGCCGCCGAATGGGGCACCTATATCAATGCCTGGCTGCTGATGGTCATGCTGATGAGCGGCCCGCGCATGGCGACCCGCCTCGCCGCCGTTCCGAACCTTCCGAACAGGCGCGTCAAGCAGGACGACCGCGTGAAGCTGCTTCTCGTCGGCGCCGGCGACGGCACCGAACTGTTTATCCGCGCCCTGAACCGCGACCCCGCGGCGCGGTTCCGGGTGGTCGGAATCGTGGATGAAATGGGCCTGAACCTGCGCCGCCGGATTCACGGCGTCGAAGTGCTGGGGTCGCTCAACGATCTCGAGGCGACCGTCGCCCGGCTGGATCGCAAGGGCATGCGCCCCCAGCGTCTGGTGATCACGGAGGAAAACCTGTCGCCGGCGGGATTGCAGGCGATGCTGGACGACGCTGAAAATATCGGTCTGACCCTCAGCCGGATTCCGCGCGTGACCGAATTGCGGGCCGACCTGGACCGCCGCATAGAAATCAAGCCGATCGCCATCGAAGACCTTCTCGGCCGGCCGCAGACCCTTCTGGACCGAAGAAGCATGCGGGACATGTGCCACGGGGCGCGTGTCCTGGTGACCGGTGCGGGCGGGACGATCGGCAGCGAACTGGTGCGCCAGATATGCGCGTTCTCCCCGGAGGAAATCATCCTGGTCGATAATTCCGAATTCCACCTCTATGGGATCGACATGGAAGTCGGCGAAAAATTTCCCGACGTCGAGCGTAACGTGATGATGGCGGACGTGCGCGACCGGGCGCGTGTCTTCGATATATTCGATACCTATCGTCCGGCGCTGGTGTTCCACGCGGCGGCCATGAAACACGTGCCGATGGTCGAGATGCACCCGTCCGAGGGCGTGCTGACCAACGTTCACGGGACGCGGAATGTCGCCGACGCGGCGCGCGCCATGGCCGTCCGTGCCATGGTGCTGATTTCCACCGACAAGGCGGTCAATCCGACCAGTGTGATGGGCGCGACCAAACGGATCGCGGAATGTTACTGCCAGGCGCTCGACGTCGATACGCGCGCCGACGGCGGCACCCGTTTCCTGACCGTTCGGTTCGGCAACGTGCTCGGCTCCACCGGGTCGGTCGTGCCGCTATTCCAGAAACAGCTGGCCCAGGGCGGGCCGCTGACGGTTACGCACCCGTCGGTCACGCGGTATTTCATGACGACCCGCGAAGCGGTCGCCCTGGTGCTCCAGGCGTCGGCCCTTGGCTCCGGCACGCCGGACGACCGCGGCGGCATCTTCACGCTGGAAATGGGCTCGGCAGTCCGCATCCAGGATCTCGCGCGCCAGATGATCCGGCTCGCCGGGCTGCGGCCGGGCGAGGATATAGAGATCGTCTATAGCGGTCTTCGTCCGGGCGAAAAACTCTACGAGGAACCGCTGCACGAATCGGAAGAGCTCCGGTCGACCGGGCTGGACGGCATTCTTCTCGCATCTCCGCGCACGGCGGATTTCGCGATGCTGGAGCGGCTGATCGACAAGCTGGTCGGTACCGCATCTGCGGCGGCGATAGACGACGCCCTGAAACTAATCCGGACGATCGTCCCCGAATATACGCCGACGGCCAACAAGGACGGCGCACTGGTTAATTCCTACGTCCCGTCTCAGCACCGGTCTAACGCCGAAGGATTAACGGGTTACGGGCAAACGCTGGGTATCGCCTGACACTCCGGCGCGGATTTGCGGGCATCGGCGCGCATCAACGATATCTTAACGATATTTGGTAATCATGATCGTTGAGGTTAACGCGCGAAAACAACGTCACACCTCATTGTATGCAACGAAATGGGCGCCAATCCTCATGGATGGAACGGCAAAAGCGAACACCATCGACTTCAGCGGCCCCAGGGTTTCTGACGCGCCGCCCGTTGCGGAAACGCTGCGGGCATTCTGGCGCCACAAATTCCTGATGCTGACGATCGTTGTTCTGGTTACCGGCCTCGCGGCAATTACAGCCTACCAGTTGCCGCCGCGATATACCGCGACCGCACGTATTCTGATCAACCCGGAAGCCACAGCCGACAGCGCTGCCGGCGGCGCCAGCGCCGCCCGGGCGCTTTTGTCCGGTGGCGCGGGTGGCCGGGTGTCCATTTACAGCGAGATCGAGGTGATGCGGTCGGACCGCCTTCTCGAGAAGGTAATCACGACACTGAATCTTGCCGACGATATCGAATTCAATCCGGCGCTTCAGCCGGGCATGTTTGCATCGCTGCGCGATTTCGCGCCCGTAAAATGGCTGATCGGGACATTGTCGCCGCTGTCCGCCGACCTGAGCGAAAAAGAACGCCGGCAGCGCGAAACCAAGCGCATCGTCGACAGCGTGCGCGGCCGGATGGTTATACGTCCGCCGGGGCTTGCGAATGTCGTGGCCATTCAGTTCGAAACCAACAATGCGGCAAAGTCGGCGCTTCTGGCAAACCGTTTCGTCGATATTTACAGCGACGACCGGCTGAGCCGTGCCGCCAAGGGGGCAGCGGGCACCCGGCTGTGGCTGGATTCGCGGATCGCGGAACTGGAAGCGCAACTGCGTGAATCCGAGCGGAAAGTCGCTGAATTCCTGGCGTCCCGCCGTCTCGACGACAACGGCGCCTCGCCCACCATCGACCGCCGGGTGATCGAACTCGGCCGCCGTCTCGGCGCCGCCCAGTCGGAACTTGCCGAAAAACGGGTCCGGCTGCGTCAGCTGCGCCGGATCGAAGCGTCCGGCACGGGTATCGGATCGACGACCGAGGTACAGAACTCCCGCGCGATCCAGCGCCTGACCGCCCAGGAGGACACGCTTGTCCGCCGGGCCGCCGAGCTCGATACGCGGTTCGGTGCAAAACACCCCACCATGATCAATCTGCGCGCCGAGATCGAGAATACGCGCAACCAGATCAAGGCCGAACATAAACGGATCATCGCCGCGCTCGCCAACGAGGTCCGCGTCGCGGAGGCTGCGGTCCGGTCGATCCGCGACCAGATGCAGACCGTGGACATCGAACGGGCGGCGACCAACGAAGACCGTGTGCAGTTCCTGCAGATGAAGCGCGAGGCGCTTACCAACCGCAAGCTCTATGAAGTGTTCGTCACGCGCTCGAAGGAAGCCGAACAGGTATCGTCGCTGATGGATGACCCGGTCGAAATGATCGCCCAGGCAAAGGCGCCGACCCATCCGTCCGCGCCCCGCAAGCCGCTTATCGTCTCGTTCGGGTTTTTCGTGTCGGTCGGCCTCGCCCTCGGCCTTGTCCTGGTCGTGGAACGCCTCGACGGCGGGTTCCGCTCCGTAACCCAGGTCGAACGCATTCTGCGCGAACCCACCCTGGGGCTCGTGCCGCGTATCCGCGGTTCGGAACGCCGGCGCAACAACGTGCACGATATCGTTTTCACCGATGCCCATTCCGGCTATGTCGAAGCAATCCGGTCGCTGCGGACGTCGCTGCTGGTCGCCAGCGCCGATGCGCCGCCCAAGGTGGTTCTGATCGCATCGTCCGAGCCGGGCGACGGCAAGACCAGTCTGGCGATCTCGCTCGCCCGCCTGTCGGCCCTGGCGTCGACCGAAGGACGCGTGCTCCTTATCGACGGCGATCTGCGCAAGCCCTCCGTGTCGCCGCGGATGGGCATGAACCCGGACAAAGGACTGATGCACCTGTTCTCCGGCGAAGCCAGCCTCGACGAAGTGATCCTGACCGACGACAAGAGCGGGCTGCACGTGCTGCCGGCCAATATCGGCACACAGAATCCGCCGGAACTGCTGAATTCGACGCATATGCGCGACCTGCTCGCGAAACTGCGCACGTCCTACGAGATGATTATCATCGATTCGCCCGCTCTCGACGCGGTGTCGGATGCCCGCGTGCTCGCGCATTACGCCGATACGACGATCTTCGTCGTCCGCTGGGAATCGACCAAGCAGCATGCCGCCTTCGAAGCGATGAAGCAGCTGACGACGGCCGGCGCCCGCATTGCCGGGGTTGTCCTGCAGCAGGTGAATGTCCGGAAAACCGGCAGCTACGGATACCGCGAAACCGTCGGCTGACGCCGCCTCCCGCTTTCTACACATCCGCTATCTGCCGATCTGCGCATTCCGGTGCTGCCCGCCGCCGGCGCCGACAGCAAAAGCATTTGCACCTACATAGCCTGACGCGATGACCGCCGGGTATAATCGTCCTGCAGGATCCGACGGCGAAACGGCGCGCGGCCCGATACCTTCCGGTTGCCTGTAGGGGCTGAAGTGCCGGGCAGGGTTTTGCCGTCTGCCGCGCGCGCCGAATGATGCGCGGCGGGTTCAGGCAGCCGTGGCTGGCAGCGGGGGAGCGGCTGTTCTCAGGCGTCCCTGCGGTCGGCGGGCGCCGCTTCGGCTCCGTCCGGCTGCCGTGCCGGCACCGATTGTGCGGCCGCGATCCCGAGGAGTGCCGCAAGCGTTATCGCCACGGCCGGGAACTGCACGGCATAGTCGAACAGGGCATGGAAGCCCGCCGCGGCCAGCGCCGCGATCCCGAGCGCGGGATAGGAATGGGCGCCGCGGTGGCGGAACAAGGCGCGCAGAAACACAACGAACAGCGCCGCCAGCCCGCCGTAAAACAGAAGCGCCGGCGGGATACCCATTTCGAGCGCGTTTTCCAGATAGCTGTTATGCGCGAAGTCGATCTGCGGGCGCAGCGCGGCGCTGCGGTAGGCCGGGAAGACGTCGGAAAACGTGCCGAGACCGGTGCCGAGAATGGGCCGGTCGGCGATGGCGCCGATCGTCAGGCGATAGATTTCGATCCGTTCCGCCGTCGCGGCCTCTATTTTGCCGAAGCGTTCCACGGTGCCGCCGCCCGCCACGGCAAAGATCGCCACCGCGACGGCGACGACGACCAGGCTGCCGCCGGCGGCGATTCGCCGGTAGCGGGCGCCGCCCGCCGCGCAGGCCGCGAATGCGAGGAACGCGACGATGGCCGTTGCCAGGCCGGCGCGGGAATGGGTCCACAGGATCGCGACGAACAGGACCGTCACGGCATAGAAAAGCCAGCCGTTGCGGTGAAAGTAGTAGCGCACGACGGATACGGTCGCCCGCCGCCATCCGCTTGAAAGATCCCCCTGCCGGACCCGGCGCCGGTGGAGCAGCGTAAAGCCGCCAAGCAGGCAGAGTGTCGCGTAGCTCGCGAAAGCATTGCGGTTGGGGAATGTCGACGACAGATTGCCGGGCTCGAAGGTCCGGTCGAACCACAGCACGAGGCCGCTTCCGGACAGTTCGAGCCAGATACCGTAGGCCGCGTAGGCGGTGCCGGCCGCCGTTACCAGAACCAGCAGCCGCCTGGCGCAGGCTTCGTCCGCCGCGAACTGATAGCACAGCAGGAAAACGATACCGTAGGCGGCAAGCCGCATCGCACCGGAGATGGAGGCTTCCGGGTTGAGCGACAGCATCGGGGGCAGGGTCCGGCCGAGCAGACGTGCCGCATCGCCCCATTGGGCGGGGGCGATGCTTTCGGCTACCGGCAGGAAAGCCTGAACGAAACACCACAGGATCGCGGCGCCGGTCAGACAGGCGGGCACAAGAACCGGGCCTAGGCGGCTGCGCGGCAGGTCCGGTGCGGCGAAGGCGATTGCCGACCAGGCCAGCGCCAGACCGCCTGCCGCCACGGCAAGGAAAGCCGTGAACCAGCCGGCGGTCCCGCCGAAGGCAAGCGGGCTCAGCGCGAGACCGGATGCCAGCGCCATGAAAACCGATCTGTGCCAGAACAATGCGCTTGTCACCGGGCGTTCCCGGCCCGCGAGGACCTGTTTGAAAAAGAGAGCTTTACCGTGCCGCGCCGCGGGTTAACCGTCGGCGGAAATCTTGTTGCGAAGGCCGTTCAGTTCGTTCCGCAGGGATTCGATTTCGCGCAGTTCGCGGGCGAGATCTTCGTCTTCTTCCTCGTCTTCGTCCGCGGCGCCGTTGCCGCTATCGGCAGGTGCAGCGCCGTTCAGCTCCGTTGCGGACGGACTGGCAACGGCGTTTTCGATGCGGGAAATAAGGCTGCGGATTCCTTCGCTCGCGGACGGCTCGTGGACGGGTTCCGATGACGGGATGGAAATTTCGTCGTCATCGTCGTCTTCGTCATCGTCAAGGGCCGCCGCCAGGTTTTCGCCGAAGCTTGTGGCGGTCTCCGCCGGTTCCGGCGTGTGGGCAGGCTCGGGGGCAAGGGTGGTGAGTTCGAGAATGTCTTCGAGTTCGCGGGCGGTGGTGTCCTGCGGGGGCGCGGGTTCGGGCGCCGGTGCGCTTGCCGGCGCGGTCTGCGGGGCCTCGGCGCGCGACGGCTGCGACCGGAGCAGGTCGTCGGCAAGCCGGGCGATCGAGGGGACGGTTTCGTTGCCGCTTTCCGCGGCGCCGCCTTCGACGGATGCAATCAGGCGGTCCACCAGGGCGGACAGCTCGTCGTTAACGGCGGTCATTTCGTTAAGCTGCACACGGTACCGGGCGATTTCCTGTTCCTGGGATTCGAACCGGTCGCGAATCTGCTGCCACATCACCATCAGCGCCTGGCTTTCGCGTTCGCGGGCTGTATGGGACGCCGTCAGATGCCGTTCGGCGTATTCGATTCGTTCTTTAAGGACACCCAGATCACGCATTGAAAGACCCATCTCGTCTGTTTTACTGACAACTCATTAAGACGCGAGTCGGTTTACAATTCGTTAACGTAAACGAACCGTGAAGGGTCGAATCCGGCTTTTTTGCGGGAAATCGCGCCGCCAGCATATCCGCGGCGGATTCGCACAATTCGGCAGCGTCTTCGACTATGATGCCGCCGCCATGACAATCCCTGTTCTCGCCACCCATATCCTGTTCGCGATCGCGTTGTTCTGCACGTCGGTGGCCGCAACCTATATGGTGCTGCGGCTCGGCATACTCGATGAGCCCAATCACCGGTCGAGCCATGCGCTGCCGACGCCGTCGACCGGCGGTGTCGCCATCGTCGCGACGTTTGCCGTCGGGTTCGCCGTCGTCTGGGTGTTCAGCGACCAAGCCCGGCTGTCGACCTTTCACCTCGCGGGCTTTGCGGTCGCGGCGTTCGGGATCGCGCTGGTCGGCTTTCTGGACGACCTGAAAAAGCTGAAGACGTTCAAGATCAAGCTGGGCGCGCAGATTGCCGCCGCGCTGGTCCTGCTCGCCTTCGGGATTGTCTTTACGCGGATCTCCCTGCCGGTCGTGGGCGCGTTCGACCTCGGCTGGATGGGCTATCCGCTGACGGTGTTCTGGGTGGTCGCGCTGACGAACATGTTCAACTTCATGGACGGGCTGAACGGTCTGGCGGGAGGCACGGCGATCGTCGTCGCAGCGTTCCTGTGCGCCGTTACGTTTATGGAAGGCTCGTATTTCGTCTACATGTTCTGCTATATCATGTCGGCGGCTTCCGCCGGGTTCCTGGTCTTCAATTTTCCCCGGGCGCGGCTGTTCATGGGCGATGTCGGCAGCCAGTTCATCGGTTTCACCTTCGCCGCCCTGGCGGTAATCGCCGCCGAGATCGACGTTTCGCGGACGTCATTTCTGGTGGTGCCGCTGCTGTTTTTCAATTTCATCTTCGATACCATCTTCACGCTCTGCCGCCGCGCGATGCGGGGCGAAGATATTACGCAGGCCCACCGCACCCATCTGTATCAGCTGCTGAACCGGATCGGGTGGAGCCACGCGCAGGTCAGCCTGTTTCATTTCGCGGTAACGGCGGCGCAGGGGATCGGTGTGCTGGTCCTGGTCGGATTCGGACCGGACGAACGCATGCTCGTTTTCCTGCCCTTCCTCGTCTTTCAGACGGGATATGCCGTCGCGGTCATGACGGTAGCGCGGCGCCGCGGGATCGTAACGGCGCCGCCCCGATAAGTACGCGCCGGCCACGCATCTGCATGACCGGCGCATCGAACTGCACGAATGTCGCGGGGGGAGCCAACATTCCGGTGCAGACCGTTTGTTCGTCTGAACCTTCGTGCGTTCGTTCAGGCGCCGCGGAGGTCGGCGGCGACGACCGGGCTGCTTGCGCCCGGCGGCGGATGCGGTGCCAGCGCCGTCCGGCGGCCGGCGACGGCGATCAGTTCGTCCGGCGCATCGAGCCGGCGGAGGATCGCCGACAACGCCGTCAGCGCCCTGCGTTTCGACACGATGGCCACGACGGTCAGCGCGATCAGTGCGAGGTCGAGCAGCACCCCCTGATGTTCGATATAAAGCAGCCCCAGCCGGCTTTTCCACGGGCGGATCAGGCGGTTGTAGTCGAGATCGGGATCTTCGCTGCCGCTCAGGATATCGCCTTCGTCCGAGAACACGATCGACGAAATATCGGTGATTCCCGGCTTCGCTTCGAGCAGCCCCATTTCCTGTTCGGTGTACCGGGAGACTTCGGCGGCAACATTCGGGCGCGGGCCGACCAGGCTCATATCGCCGATCATCACGTTCCACAGCTGGCTCAGCTCGTCGAGCTTGAAGCGCCGGATGAAACGGCCGACGCCGGTAATGCGGCGGTCGTTCGCAGACGTCGAGTCGACGCCCGATTTATCGGCGTTGACGATCATCGAGCGCAGCTTGACCATGCGGAAGTTCCGGCCGCGATAGCCGGCACGGTCGGCGATATAGAACGGCGAATGCCGGTCCTGGAGCCATACCAGCAGCATGACCGGCAGCATGACCGGCGCGACGAGCACAAGCCCGAATGCCGAGGCAAAGAAATCGATAAGGCGTTTGAGCATATTCAGGTGACCCCAAAAGGATATTCACCGAAATGCTCTGCAAGAAACGGGCCAGTTCGACCGTTCTTAAGTCATTGTTTTAATTAACAAAAAACACCGTATTCGCGCGTGTTTCGCGGCGCCCGGCAGGTTGTGCCGAAAGGCGGGCAGGAATGGAAATTCTGCGGAAAGGGTTGCCGGGTTGTGCGGCGAACCGGATCGCCTGCCGGGGTGCAGATGCCGCCGGGACGTCAGCCGGCCAGCGAGACGCGCACGGCGTCGGCGACGGTTTCCGCGGTCGGGTAGTATTTTTCCTCGAGGGCGCGGCTGGTCGGCGCCGGGGCGTCCGGGATGGTGACCCGCGACGGGCGCGACTTGTAGGCGCCGGGGGCAACGCGTTCGGCCGCCGATGCGATAATCTCCGCGGCGAGGCCGCAGGTGCTCCAGCCGTCATCGACGGCGACCAAACGGCCCGTCCGTTCGACCGAGCGCGCGATTTCCGAGCCGTCGAACGGGTTGAGCACCCGCAGGTCGATGACCTCGCAGTCGATGCCGTCTTCCGCGAGCAGCTCCGCCGCCTGTTCGCACAGCCATGTCGCGTACCCCGATCCGACGAGGGTGATGTCGTTGCCCGGGCGCAGGATCTGCGGCGCCTGTTTTTCGAGCACCACGTCGCGCGACGGCGGCAGGTCCGCTTCGCGCTCGTAGAGCCAGCGGTTGTCGATATAAAGCACGGGATGATCGCACAGAACGCTGGCGATCAGCAGGTCGCGGGCATCCGCCGGCGTTGCCGGCATCACGACCCGAAGGCCGGGAATATGGGCGTACCACGCATGCAGCGCCTGGGAATGCTGCGCACCCTGTTCGCCGCCGCGGTTGACGATCCCGCGGATGGTGACGGCGGGGCTGGTCTGGCCGCCCAGCATATGGGCCCATTTGGACGCCTGGTTCACGATCTGGTCGGTGGCGAGAAGCATGAAATCCATGCGCGGATGGATCACGATCGGGCGATAGCCGAACAGCGATGCGCCGACCGCGGCGCCGGTGCAGGCGTTTTCCGAAACCGGCGTGTCGATGATGCGCTCGGTGCCGAATTCCCGGTCCAGGTCCGTCATGGAACTGCCGACATACCACGGGCTCCACAGCCCCTGTCCGATGGCGAAGACTTCTTCGTGTTCGGCAAGCAGGTGGCGGAAGCCTTCACGAACGGCTTCGCCGTAATTTATCGCCTGCGCGGCAATGATAGACCCATCCATCGGTCAGTCCCGGTTGTTCACGTATACGTAGTCGAGCAGCGCGTTTTCGTCGGGCCACGGCGCGTCATAGGCCCGTGCCGCGGCTTCGTCGACGCCGTCGGCAATCTCGCCGGCGAACGCGTCTGCGGTTTCCGTCGATATATCGCCGCGTGCGATCATTGCCGTCCGGAGCCGCGAGACGGGGTCGCGCAGTTTCCAGGCCGCCAGTTCCTCGGGCGACCGGCGCAGGCCCACGTCGATATTCTCATCGGGACCGACATGGCCGCGCCACCGGTAGGTGACGGCTTCGAGATATCCGGGACCGTTTCCGCACCGCGCGTTGTGAATAAGCTCGCCCGCGGCTTCGGCGACGGCGATCACGTCGTTGCCGTCGATCACCGCCGTCGCGACCGAATGGGCTTCGGCGATGCGCGCGGTCCGGTCGTTCGGCTGGCGCTGGGCGATATCCATGTGGCTGGCGTAGAGATTGTTTTCGCAGACGAACAGGACCGGCAGCTTCATCTGCGCGGCGAGGTTCAGGGATTCATGGACGCCGCCTTCCTCCACGGCGCCGTCGCCGAAATAGGCAACCGCGACATGGGGCGTGCCGTCTTTCTTCGCGGCAAGGGCGGCACCGACCGCGACCGGCACGGTGGCCGCCACGATCGGGACCGAGCCCTGGAATCCGACCTCGGGTCCGTAGAGATGCATCGAGCCGCCCATGCCGCGGGAGCAGCCGTCGGCGCGGCCGAGGACTTCGGCGAAAAGCTGATAGACATTGCCGCCCAGCGCCAGGTAATGGCCGTGGCTGCGATGGGCGCCGAACACGCGGTCCTTCGGCGTCAGCCAGTGGGAAACCCCGGTCGGCGGCGCTTCCTGCCCGATGGCGAGGTGGACAGGGCAGACGATGTCGCCGGCCTCGGTCATTTTGCCGAGACGGTCTTCGACGCTGCGGATCAGCATCTGCATGCGGAGGAACTTGATCGTGTCGTCCGCCGCCCAGATACCGAGATCGAGCGGTTCGGTGTGGTCGCGCGGATCGGCGAGCGAGTCCAGCGTTTCGGTCGCTGCGGGGCGTTTCGCGCCAAAATCGGTATCGGCGGGGCCGAAATAGCCGGCCTCGGCAACATGCTGGAGACGGCCGATCAGATCGCGGACGTCGCCGATTTCGTGCTGCAGCTCGGGATCGACCGAGGCTGGCATCGCGGGCGGCGACGTATCCAGCGGCGACGCCCGGCGCGACTTCGGCGCCGCGTCCCGGCGTGCGGTGTTTTCCGAACTCATGGGATCAGACCTGCGTAATGTAGAATTCGTGAATGGCGTCGCAGATGCGGGTCACGTCCCCGTCGGACAGGGCCGTGTGCATCGGCAGCATGAAGCAGCGCTCGAAGAACCGTTCGGTGGCCGGCAGGGACTCGTTGAATCCGAGCTTGTCGAAATGGTGCACCGGCGTGCCGCCCCACTGGACCAGCGTTCCGATGTCGCGGTCGGCGAGAAACGCCTTGAGCTCGTCGCGGTGCCCGGATTCGATCTCGTAATTCTGGTAGACGTCGAAATGCCGCGGATCGGAATCCGGCGACGGCGGCAGTGTGATGTCGTTCAGGCCGCTGAGACGGTCATGGTACATCCGGGCGATGGTGCGGCGGCGTTCGATGTCTTCGTCATAGGTTGCGAACTTGAAATTGAGGACGGCGGCCTGGACGTTGTCGAGGCGCGAATTGGTGCCCCATTCGACGACGTCGCCGTCTTCGTCGCGACCGTGATCGCGCAGGAGGGCGAGCTTGCGGCCGATTTCGTCGTCATTCGTGACCACGGCGCCGCCGTCTCCGAAACTGCCCAGCACTTTTGCCGGGTAAAACGAAAACGTGCCGAACTCGCCGAATGTGCCGGCGCATTTGCCCTTGAAGCTGGCGCCGAGTCCCTGGGCCGCGTCTTCGCACAGGCGAAGGCCGTGACGGTCGCAGATCGCCTGGATCGCGTCCATGTCGCAGGTGCGCCCGTTCAGCTGGACCGGCATGATCGCTGCCGTGCGGTCGGTGATTTTCGATTCGACCGATGCGGGATCGATCATATGGTCGGGGCCCATGTCGGCGAGAACCGGGGTCGCGCCGACGAAATGGACGGCAGCGGCGGTCGCGATATAGGTATGCGACGGCAGGATGACCTCGTCGCCGGCGCCGATACCCATGGCGCGGAGACCCAGGATCATCGCGTTGGTCCCGTCGGCAACGCCGTAGGCGTATTTCACGCCGAGATAGTCCTTCAGCGCGTCCTCGAATTCGGTGAGGTCTTTCTGCAGGATGAAAGCGCCGCGGGACAGGACGTCCCGCAGGATATCCATCAGCTTGCTTTCGTCTTTTTTGAACAGGGCGGGATAGTTAAAGAAGGGGATCGGCTGTGCGGTTGTCATCGCTTTGTTTTCGCTGTTTTTTCAGGTTCTTAGAGGTTAACCCGGGACGGTTAACAAACCCTTGAAACACACCGAAACGGTTGAATCCGCTCTTACGCCGCCCGGGCGGCGGCACCCTGGATCGCGGCAGGGACGACGGCGTTGCGATAGTTGGTCCACCAGATTTCAAGGCAGAGCAAACCCCAGACGCAGGCCGCCCAGCGTTTGCGGTCCCAGCCGTCGCCGGCGAGAAGCGCTTCGACCTGGCGCCGGTCGAAGCGGGTCATGCAATAGGACGACGGATCGAGGATGCGTTCGTGCAACATCGCGTTCATGTCCTGGCTCATCCAGCGCAGCAGCGGAATTTCGAACCCGCGCTTCGGCGCGTTGACGATGGCGTCGGGAAGATGCCGCGCGGCAAGCGCCCGCAACAGCGGCTTGGTCGTATTGCCGCCAAGCTTGATGTCTTCCGGCAGCGAGGCCGCAAGATCGATCAGCCGGTGGTCGAGAAAAGGCGAGCGCGCTTCGAGGGTGACCGCCATCGACGCCATGTCCATTTTCACCAGGTGGTCGTCGCCCAGCAGCCTGTAGAAATCGCGTTTCAGCATGCCGTCGACCGGCCCCAGCCCGTCGGTATCGACGCCGTCCGCCCAGCGCACCGACGGCGCGAAGTCGGAGGTGCCGCCATAGAGGCGCGCCTTGTCGGATTCTGTCAGCCGGTCGCTCGTCAGGGCGACGAACCGGTCCGCCGGCGCCTGGCCGGCCACCCGCAGGAACCGGTGGAAAAACTGGTACGGGGTGCGTCCGGTGCGCGGAACCGGAAGCCGCGCCGTTATCCGGTTCATCAGCCGTCTGGCGCCGGGGCCGAGAACCCGGTCGAGCCGCGCCGCCGACCGGGCGGCGATAAAATGCCGGTAGCCGGCGAAAATCTCGTCGCCGCCGTCGCCGTTCAGAACCACGCTGACGTCTTCTGCCGCCATCCGGGTGACCGCGAAGGAGGGCAGGGCGGATGCATCGGAGAACGGCTCGTCGTAATGGCCGATGATCCGTTCCACATCGGCGATGTTCGATTCGAGGACGAAGTCCCGATGGTCGGTGCCGTACTGGTCTGCGACCAGTTGCGCCAGCGGGCGTTCGTCGAAGCCCTGGTCGGCGAACCCGATCGAAAACGTTTTCAGGGGCCGGTCCATTTCCCTGGCGGCGAGGGCGCAGATCAGGCCGGAATCGATTCCGCCCGACAGGAAACAGCCCAGCGGCACGTCGCTGCGGAGGCGGATACGGATCGCATCGCGCAGCGTTTCCTCGACCAGATCGACGGCATCGTCGAACCCGATATCGCGCTTTTCAGCAAAGGACGGCGCCCAGTAGGTTTCGCAGGACAGCGCCCCGGTTGCAGAAACCGTCATCACGGTCGCCGGGGCGACGCGATGAATACCGCCATAGACCGTCGTTTCGCCGGGCACGACGCCGAAGGTCAGATAGTCGTGCACCGATTGTTCGTTCACCGAAAAGTCGACGCCCGGCAGGCCGAACAATGCTTTCATCTCCGACGCGAAGACGATCCCGCCATCGGTCGGGGCATAGAAAAGGGGCTTCTTTCCGGCGCGGTCCCGCGCCAGGACAAGCTCGCCCGTGCGGGAATCCCACAGGGCGAGGGCGAACATGCCGATCAGGTGGGTCACGAAGCCGGTGCCGTATTCCTCGTATAGGTGCGGCAGGACCTCGGTATCGGAATCGCTGCGGAACGTGTGGCCGCGGGCGCGGAGATCGTCGCGCAGCGCACGGTAATTGTATATTTCGCCGTTGAGGACGACCTGGATGCGGCCGTCTTCGTTTCCCATCGGCTGATGGCCGGCATCGGACAGATCGATAATCGACAGGCGGTTATGCCCGAGCAGGCAGGTGCCGCCATGCCAGATGCCGCTGTCGTCGCGGCCCCGGTGCCGGGTGCGGCCCAGCATGCCTTCAAGATACGGCCGGAAGCGGCCGGCTTCGGGATGAATGAGTCCGGCGATGCTGCACATGGGTCAGGCTCCGGCGACGGCGGGAAGGGAGGCGTCTGCGGGCGTCTCGTCCGCATCCGAAATCTCGTAGAGATCGGCGAGGATACGGCGTACGACGATGTCGTCCGAAAATTCCCGACGGCATTTTTCGCGCGATGCGGCGCCGAACCGGGCCCGCAAATCGCTGTCCGTCACGAGCGCGCCGACCGCGCCGGCGAGGGCCGGGGCATCCCGTACCGGTACGAGAAAGCCGTTGAGGGCTTCATCGACCAGCGCGTCGCAGCCCGGGGCACGGGTCGTGACGACGGGTTTGCCCATTGCCATGGCTTCGAGCATCGATCGCGGCGTGCCTTCGCGATAGGACGGCAGCGCCGCGATATCGGCGGCGTGGAGCGCTTCGCGCACGGTGTCGCACCAGCCCATCCAGCGGAATCCTTCGTGTTCGGCGGCCCGAAGATCAGCGGCGCTCAGCGTTTCCGGGTTGTCTTCCTCGATGTCGCCCCACAGGACGAAAAGCGCCCGGCCGGGACAGCTTTTTTCCACCAGCAAGGATGCCTCGATGAACTCGCCGACGCCCTTGGTGAGAACCGCCCGGGCGACCATGGCGACGACGACCCTGCCGCCGGTATCGCCCAGCCGGTGCGCGATCCGCGCGGCGGCGACGGTATCGATCGCACGGTCTGAAAACTCTTGGAGACTGACCCCCGATCCGCGGATCAGGACGGTGCTGTCGCGCCGGACATAGCCGGCGTCGATCAGGTGGTCGCGGTCGTATTCGTTCTGGAACAGCACCTTGTCGATGCGCGGCATGGCGACGCGATAGAGCGTTTTTGTGATCAGGGCGACGATGCGGTTCTTAAGGCCCGGGATATCGTTGGTGATGTAGCCGATCCCGGTGGACGACGCGCAGACGCGGCGCACGCCGGCGAGTTTCGCCGTGACCGCGCCATAAACGATGATCTTGTTCTGGAACAGGTGAACCAGGTCGTATTTTCCGGACCGGAACAGCCGCCACAGGCGCCATATCCATTTGATATCCTGTACCGGGGTGATGAAACGCGGCATTTCCATCGGCACCCAGGTGACGCCGAGGCCGAGAATCCGGTCGATATACGGGCCGCGGGCGCAGAATACGTCCACGTCGTGCCCGTCGGCGACAAGCCGGGCGATCAGGGCGCGGCGGAAGGTCCAGATGGAAAAATCGTCGTGATTGATGATGGCAATGCGCATGGGTGTGTCAGGCTGCCTCCGCCACGGGGCGCGCCAGCGCGGCATGGGCCCGCTGGACATCGCGCATTGTCAGGATATCGATCCGGCCGGCCTCGCGTGCCCGGGCGGCGATTTCGAAATACCGTTCGAAGAGGCCGAACATCTTTTTCGAACTGCCGAGATGAAACGGGTGAAAGGCCAGGTGGAAGATCGCGTCGCGGTCGGACGCGGCGTCGATGCCGCGGCGGAACTTTGCTATCCGCGCGGCGGTGGGAACGAAGCGGTGATACCTGTCATAGGCAAGCGCGAAGGTGGATCCGGGGATGTTGAGCATGCCGTGCTCGGTTCGCAGCGCCGGCCACGGGTATACCGGCGGCGTGCCGCCCGCGACATGATCGCACAGGCCGGCGGCCCGGCGGATCGGCCGTGCCAGGGAAGTGTAGCCGGTCTGTTCGGCGCCGCGGAAACTGGTGATGCCGAGCGCCGCGAACTGGTCGAGATGGGCGACGCCGTCGCGCGGGAAGACCAGGGATTCGATGCTCAGGCCCCGGTCGCGGGCGACATCGACGCTGGCCTTGATCTGCGCCCGCGCCATTTCCGGCGTCACGGCGGGATCGTTGAGGAACACATGGCTGAACGTGTGGGTGCCGATTTCCTGGGGCGTGTTCATGGCGCGCACCTTTTCCAGGATATCGGGCGCGTACCACCAGGGGTCCGTGGTGCAGTCGGTGCCGGGGTCGATATCGTACCATGGCCGCCCGTACCACGGGAAATCCGGCGCCGGCGCCTCGGGATGATTCCCGTCGCAGCCGTCGAGCATCAGGTGGCCGACAAATGCCCAGGTCGATGGAATCGCATAGTCGTCCATGAGTTTAATGAACCGGTCGACGTTCTGCCGGTAGCCGTCGAAATGCCGGCGGTAAAATTCCGTTCCGCCCCAGGTGAACGTGCCCCAGGCGATCTCTGTGTCGAGCGACAGGACGAACGCGCCGGTCATCGGGGCGTTCCCGTCGCATAGCCGAACGCGGCCATCTGGCGGCCGGTGATCCGGTCGATCAGGGTGATGTCCGATGCCACAAGACGGCTCTTCCAGGAATCGCTTTCCCCGGTGCCGATGGCCGACAGGGCCGCCGGGTCGCGGCCGTCATCGGACAGGCCGCAGAACCGGTCGATGGTGCGAAGACAGGCGGCGGGCTCGCTGCAGAATTCCTCGAATTTCACTTCGATGTAGCGCTCGGGTCCGAACAGTTCGGGGCCGTCCCTGCGCACCTCGGCGGTGATGTCCGCCCATTGGTGGGCGAACTGTTCGACCAGCGGCTTGTCCATATAGGACCGCCAGGCGACGGGCTTGGGGAAACGTCCGAACGGATAGCGGCGGCGATAGGCGTCTTTTTCGAGACGCGACATGTTCGACAGCACGACGGGCCGTGAATCGCGGACGACGTGGATCACATAGGCATCCGGGAACAGGCGGTGGAGATAGCGCAGCCGCAGGGAATTCTGGTTGTTCTTGTTGATCAGGCGGTTTTTCCCGGAGGCAAGAACCCGGAACGCGAAACTGGCGCGGATGCGGGCGCTTTCCCACCTGGTTGCGTCGTTCTCGTCGCGGTGATCGTCGGCATTCTTGTCGTAGTAGCGCAGGTCCCACACCTGGGACGCATCCATCACGTTGCAGGCATCGGCATGGGCACCGAAGATTTCGGCAAACAGGGTCGTGCCGGACCGCGAGCAGCCGACAATGAACACGGGCCGTTTCAGGTAACGCCGCAGCGGCGGGCAGACCAGGCCGGCAAGCGCCGCGAGCGCGGTGGCGACCACGAGGACCGGGCCGAGGACGTGACGCCGCAACAAATAGTTCCGCATTGCACGATCCATCAGGCCGATGCCTTGCCGCAGGCGGCCTGCGGCGCCGCGGTCGCGCCGGGCGCGATGTCGTCGAGCAGTTTTTCGAGGGCGCGGTGGTGTTCTTCGAACGCGTATTTGGCGCGGGAAACCGCGAGCCCGCGTTCGGTGAAGGCATCGCGGCGCGATTTGTCGGCCGCCATCTCGTACATGGCATTGGCAAGCGCCGTGGAATCGTTGGCAGTCGTGATCATGCCCAGCTCGCCGCCTTCGAGAAGCTCCGGCACGCCGCCGACATCGGTTGCGATAACCGGCTTCCCGAGCGCCATCGCTTCGACGATCGACCGGGGAACGCCTTCGGTAAAGGACGGCAGGACGTAGATGTCGGCGAGGTCCAGCGCATCGAGCACGTCGTCGCGCCAGCCGTGGAAGGTCACCCGGTTTTCGAGTTTCTGCCAGCGCACGACGTTGTGAAGCTCGGCCTTGTATTCCTCGTCGTCGGAATCGCCGATGATTTCAAGCCGGATATCCGATACCTGGTGGGTCGTCCGCTCGAACGCGTCGATCAGAACGTGGACGCCTTTTGCGGGAACCAGCCAGCCGGCAAACGCGAAGGTCAGGTGTTCCTTGTGGTCTTCGGGATCGCCTTCGACCTGGCGCCGCCCGATGGTCGCGTCGACCGCCGCGAAATCGATTCCGATCGGCAGTCTGGCGTATTTCGATTTGCGTTTGGCCGGCATCAATACCTCCGCGATGAAAAACACGCGGGTCGCCAGCATGATCGCCAGCCGGTCGAGCAACGGGTTCGAAAGTTCCGACTTGATGAACAGGACGGCGGGGATGCGCGCGATCTTTGCCGCCAGCACGACCATCAGCAGGCTGCGCGTGTTGTGGCACTGAACGACCTGCGGCCGGGTTTCGCGCAGGGTCGGCAGCACCCGGAAATTATAGGCGAGGAGCGCGAACAGGCAGGCGATGCGCGCGAGCAGTCCGGTCCGCAGCATGGAGCCGCCATAGCGGTCCAGGCGCGGCGACTGGGGAATGACGGTCACGTCGCCGCCGGCCTCGCGCACCGATTCCGGCAGCCGGCCTTCGCCGGGGCACAGCAATGACGGTTTCCACCCTTCGGACCGCGCATTCTGGAAAAGCATGCGGATATAGCGCTGGTTGCCGCCGGCAGTGCCGTAATACGCATCGAATATGAGAAAACGATTTTGCGTCATGCGGTTTCCATCTATCCCGGCGTTCCCTCAGGCCGCGACCATGTCGCGGCTGATGAAGTAATCGCCCATGACCAGGACGTCCGCCTTGCTCCGCAGGAAGCAGTCGACGGCTTCGGCGGGGGTGTTGACGATCGGTTCCTGGATGTTGAAGGACGTGTTCAGCAGAACGGGAATACCCGTCTTTTGTTCGAACCTGTCGAGCAGGGCCCAGTAGCGCGGGTTGGCGGTTTTGGTGACCGTCTGGATCCGCGCGGTGCCGTCGACATGGGTGACGGCGGGGATCAGGTCGCGTTTCTCCGCCCGGACCGGCGCGATAACGTTCATGAACGGGCTCGGGCCGGTAAGCTCGAAGAACGTATCGGCGCATTCGGCTTTGACGGAGGGGGCGAAAGGACGGAACATTTCGCGCTTCTTGATCTTCTCGTTGATCTCGTCGCGGATGGAATCGCGGCGCGGATCGGCGAGGAACGAGCGGTTGCCCAGGGCGCGGGGGCCGAATTCGGACCGGCCCTGGAACCAGCAGATCACGTTGCCCTGTTCGATGGCATCGGCGGTGCGGTCGATAATCGTCGCTTCCGCCGGAATCCGCTGGGCATCGATGCCGCGCGCCTGGAGCGCGTCGGACATCTGCCGGTCGGAAAAGCCGGGCCCGTAATAACCGTGCTCCATGACGAAACTGCGCGGGTTTCCGAGCTTTTCGTTCCACAGCAGGAAGGCGGCGCCGACGGCGCAGCCGGGATCGTGCGGCGCGGGCGGGATGAACACGGTCTCGAACGGCCCGTCATTCAGCAGCTTGCCGTTGGCCGTGCAGTTGAGGCCGCAGCCGCCGGCGATGACCAGGTTCTTTTTCTGTCCGCCGTTTTCATAGGCCCACATCGCGAGATCGAAGACCACGTCTTCGTATGCGGCCTGCGCCGAGGCGGCGATTTTTTCGTGACGGTCGGTGAACGGTTCGTCGTCGGACCGGCGCGGTTCGCCGAGCGCGTCGATCATCCGCTTGCTGAACCGGCCGTCGAACGCATCGTGATAGTCGAGCACCGATGTATCCACCCGGTAAGAGCCGGGCTTGTCGGTGATCAGGATGTTTTTGCGCATCCAGTCGGCGTAATCGGGCGAGTTATAGGGCGCGAGCCCCATCATCTTGTATTCGCCGTCGAGCATTTTGAAGCCGAGGAACCCGGTAATACCGGCGTAGAAATGACCCAGCGAATGGGGCCAGTTCATCTGGCGCAGGACACGGAAGGTACTGCCTTCGCCGACGGCGAGGGTGGTCGATGCCTTTTCGCCGGCGCCGTCGAACACCAGAATCGTCGCGTCGTCGAAAGGCGATACGTTATAGGCGCTGGCGATATGGCAGTCGTGATGGTCGAGATAGTGAATCTTCGCGTCGAATTTTCCGAACTCCTTCGACAGCATCGGGCCGATGCGGAACAGCTCGAACCAGCTGCCTTCCGAGTCCGCTTCGCCGCCGCCGCCGGGGCTCATCTCGGCGAAGGCGCGGGCGATCTTGCGGCTGAAGGCGTCGGGGCGCGTCAGCGCCGATTTCAGGACGCCGGCAATCCGGTGTCCCATGCGCCAGGGCTGCCAGTAGACGGCGACATGGTCGATATCGGCAAGCGTGATGCCTTCGGCTTCGAGACAGTAGCCGACCGACCGCAGCGGAAAGCAGCCTTCGTGTTTGTTGCGGGTGAAGCGTTCTTCCTCGACGGCGGCGACCAGGACTCCGTCCTTGATCAGCGCGGCGCCGCTTTCGCCCATGGTGGCAAGCCCGAGTATGTACATGTGTCTCCGGGTTCCTTCTTAACCGGTGTGGCGCAGCGGCGCGGAGGCCGATGCGCTGCCGGTGGTTGCATGGCCCATCGGACCGATATTCGGATGAATTTTCAGAATCTCGCGCAGCTTCCCGAACGCGCCCTCGGTGCCTGCCGCCCATTGTTTCTGACGCAGCGCCCATTTCAGGCGCGACATCCGGCCGAGGCCTTCCATCTCGCCGCTGTGCACGGGATCGAAATCGTCGTCCAGGTCCGACGGGTGGACATAGACGATCAGCGGATACCCCTTGGCAGCGACGTCGCGCATCATCCGCAGGATGATCGGAAGCGGCAGCAGCCGAAGGTAGGTGCCGCCGATCACGCGGACCCCGACGCCGCCGGGCAGCACCTGGCGGTATACGGGGAATTCGCGGATGGTATCGCCGTGAAACCGGTAGGTGTCATACGGCGTATCGCCGTTTCTCGGCGCGGTGGAGACGAGGCTGGAATCGTAGGTGAAGCCCGCACTGGCGAGAACTTCGAGCGCCCAGGGGCAGCTGTCGTCGATCGAGAAGTTCGGTGCGCGGAAGCCTTCCGGCGCGACGCCGCAGGCATCGACGATGCTGGCACGGGCGCGCATCAGGACGCTAGCGAATCCGGCGGCATCGAGGTCGTAGATATTTTCATGAAGATCGGCGTGGCAGCCGATTTCGTGGCCGTTCGCGGCCAGGTCGGATACCAGATCCGCCTGGTCGCGGGCGATCTGGCCGGTGGTAAAGAATGTCGCGTTCTGGCTGCCCGGCGTTTCCGAAAGCGCCGACAGAATGCGGGCGACACCGTGAACGGTCCGCGCCGGTTCGGTGATCTGCGGCACGCCCATTTCGAGCGTCGTCGTCTGCTTGTAGTCTTCCAGATCGACGGTCAGGTAGCAGCCGGCGGGCATCATGACAGGCTGTCCTCCGCTCCGCGATTCAGGCGAGCTGTCGCGCTATCGATATACGAACGATCGATCGGTTCCACTCGAAATCCCCCAGTTGCGAAGGCGGTAGATCATGCGTGGCATGATCGGAAGCTTCGCGGTTCACGGGGGAAGAATTGCAGAAAGGACTTAACTCTACGTTAAAGTTAATATCGCTTTTCGGCATTTTCGGGCGCCGGTGGGAGAGGGCCCTGCATAAGCCGGCGGAGCCGGTTTCGGCACAGGATGCCGATAAAGCGGACCATCTGCGTGTTGGTTGGCCTGTAATATATCGGGGCGTCCGTGTGGGATGGCGCGGCACAGACATCGTGCGTGTTCCCGGCAAGGATATCGCGGCAAACCTGGGTGGGAAGCGGAATCCCGGCAAGAAAGGCCTGTTCGCGGTTGGCAATATAGGATGTGTCGATCGTGGGCAGGAGCATGCGCCGGAGAATGACGCCGCCGTCAAGCTTGTCGTTCAGGCGTTGAAGAATGACGCCGCTCTGCGGGGATCCGTTATAAATCGGCCACAGGGCAGACGGTGCGCCGCGAACCGCGCGTTCGTCATCGTGATGGAACGACCAGACGCCGTATTTCGGCACATCGTGTATTTTGCCGCGGATGATCCCGAATCCGAAACGGAGAATGAAATCCAGGTTATGGGAGGCGATTTCTTCCAGGTCGGAGTCGCTAAAGACCTCGGAAAACTTGCCCCGGCGCTCTACCGCGCAGCGCATAATCGGCAGGTTCGCGAATATCGGACGTTCATCCGTGGGCAGGGTCGCGGAACAGGACCCGAAAAGCCTCAGGTAAATTTCGAATAACAGGTTTTTCCATTTCAGGTCACCTATTCTCCGTACCGGCTTACGTTTAAGCGAAGTGCCGTTGGCGATCGCAAGTGCCGGGACGGCCACGCCGCTGTTTACAAGTTCGCGGATGCATCGTGCCTGCCAGGCCGAGAGCGGCCCACCGTTGTACATGATCCCGAAGCGAAGAGGGTTTGCAGCTGACCGGTCTGTATCCGCGGTGGCGGCATCCGTCATTCGTGAACCGGTCATTGAATACTCGTCGGTCGGCATTCTACCCCGCCACGTTCATAGAAAATGCGCCTATACCGGACCGGGCGCCGATAGCTGAAATGCCGCGTGTGATCACGTCGGTCCCCCCAATGTGATAGAGTCTCCCGCGCATGTTTGCGCCGGGATTTCTGATCAGTCGGCGGATAACTTTGCAAAAAGGGTTTAACTCTCCGTTAAAGTTAATCACTCATCCTCGCCGAATGAACACATCAGTCTCCGCAGATTTCAGCGCTTTTCGCGCTGCCGCGCCGACCGAATCCCGGTACCGGGGCGCCCTGGGGCGGTATTTCCGGACGGTCGAGGAAGACCTGGTGCTGGACGTGCTCGGAGAGCCGGGCGATGTCACGCTCGATCTCGGGTGCGGTACGGGAAGAATGTTTCCCGCGCTCAGCCGGTCCGGCAAAACCCTGATCGGATCGGATATTTCCCATGACATGCTGGCCTCCGCACGCCGGAGTGCGGTTCCGGCAAACGGGCTGGTGGCCGGCGATTTCTACGGATTGCCGCTTGCCGACGGATCGCTCGACACCGTCGTCGCGGTCGGCACCTTGCATCTGACCGGCGATATCGAGCGGGTGATGGCCGAGATAAGCCGTGCCATGCGCCCCGGCGGCAGGTTCGTCTTTACGTGCTGGAACAGGAACCCCTGGACATTCCGGCGGCTGTTTCAGGGGCGTCATGCGGCGCCCCACCGTTTCGAAGATATCGAGGCAAAGCTCCGGGAAAACGGATTCGAGCTGGAACGCGCGATGTCGACGTTTTATTTCCCGTCGAATCTTTTCTGGGCGGGCTGCAAGCTGCTGAGAACGGAACGGCTGAAATCGGTCTGGGTCGATGCGGTTATCGCCTTCAACCGGTATTTCCTGGCGCGGCCGTCCTGGCGCCTCAAAGGCGCGCATTTCATCATCCGCGCCAGAAAAATCTGAAGATAAACCTGTAGAAAGATTTTACGGGGACGGTCCGGTCAGGCGTCGGACCTGCGGATGCACACGAGCGCGTGCAGGTTCCACCAGTAGCTGCGAACGCGCTCTACTTCCAGGCCGGGATGGCGGCCGAGAATTTCCACGACTTTTGTCACCGGCAGGGGCTTTCCGTTGAACCCCAGAACCATCGATCCGTTCGGGGACAGATAGCGCGGCGCCGCTTCGAACAGGCGCGACAGCAGGGGTTCGGGATCGTCGTAATAGGGCAGGTTCCAGTATATCAGGTCGAACTCCGCCTCCGGCACGGATCCGAGCACGTCCGACTGCAGGACCTCGATATCCATCCGGTTGCGGTGGACGTGCACTTTCGCGGACTCGAATGCGATGCGGTCGAAGTCGCAGGCCACGATCCGGTTCTTGACCCGGCGCGACAGCCAGCCGGAAAGCACGGCGAACCGGCCGACGCCGATTTCCAGAAGGCGGGGGCCGTCGAACTTGCGCAGGCGCGGTTTCAGGTCCCGCATCAGCAGGATCGTCGTGAGATCGAAAAACCCGTTCTTGACGAAAGCGGGGTCTACCTCCACGCCGAAAATCATTCTGGTGATGCGCGGCGACTGGATGATCTTCCGATGCAGCGAAAACAGCGCGTTGCGGCGCTGGTAACCGGAATCGTATACGTCGTAGATCTGTCGCAGGAGGGAGGCTGGGCTCATATCGGAATCTGCTCTTTTCAGATGAAAACCGGCAGTCCACGATGGCGCCGGGAGGGTTAAAATATGGCTAACGGCGCTGTTGCGACGCGTATCGGTTGCCGAGAAGGTAGGTGACGACATGCATCGCCACGAGCGGGATCAGGACGTGTTTCAGGCCCTGGGATAGCGGTCCGGTGATGTCGTTTCGCGCGACATACACGGCGACGGGAAAGAAGCCGATATAGAACATCAGGCCGGTCGGCGTTCGCCCGGCCCAGTTATAGATCATGCGCAGCGTGCCGCCGATCACCAGCATGATCATCAGGACGCCCATTTCACCGAAATGAAGGTAGCCGTAGCCGACGATCGTAAAGCCGACGCCGCCGCCGGTCGCAACCGTGTCCGGAAAGACCAGCCGGTTATATACGGCCCCGGTCGTTTCGACGAAAGGCTGGACGATGAATCCCGGCAATACCGACCGCAGAAGGTCGCCGGGAACGGTCGTGCCGTAGAAATAGGACAGGTCCTGGGGAACGCGCGACAGAAGCATCGCCATGTTGTTGCCGGGTGTCATCGCCTCGCTGCCCAGCGCCGCCACCAGACCGACTTTGAGATACTGCATGAAGGGCGAGTTGTTCAGGAACTCCGGGTTTTTCAGCGCGATGACCTGAACCGTCTGCTCCCAGAGCGAACCGGTGTCGACGGGCGCGGCATCCTGCAGAACCAGAGCCATCTTGTAGCCGCCCAGAACCGACGACAGCACAAGTGCGAATCCTGCCATCACCAGCAGCGAACGGATCGATATCCGGCGATGGAAAATATGGAACACGAGTAGACTGATGAGGCCGGCCCGAAACAGAAAATGCCGCTGTCCGATCACCAGCACCATGATGATGCCCACGGCGATGACAATCAGCAGGATCGAATAGGCCGTCACCGGGTGGCCTTCGGAGAACAGTCTGGAAAGATAAACGCCCAGCGCCGTCGCGGCGATGTTGAAGGCGAAACTCAGCCGTGTCGTCCAGTCGCCGGAGAGGACAACATCGCCCTTGCTCGTAAAATCCTGCGAAACGATAAGGAAAATATTCGCGACACCGATAACGCCGGCGACGATCAGGATCGGCAACGCCCCCTGATAGACGGCGTCGGCCATAGGGTTGTTCCGGACATTGAGGAACGAAACCTGGCGCGGGCCGATGACGGCCAGCGCGATAATCAGGGCAAAGAACTGGTAATCCATCGCGCCGCTGAAATCGATTTCGCTCATCCGGTAGCCGCCCCAGGTATCGTACGGATGAACCCCAAGGTGAAACAGAAGCGGCCCGCTGACGGAATAAAGCGTGAAAGCGCCGGCGAACCACACGAAAGGATGCGCGATGTCGAACCGGACAGCGGCGGCCGTGGCAAAGCTCAGAATGAACATCGCCGCGACCTTCTGGCCGATATCGTCCGATGCGAAAACGAGAACCGCGCTGCTCAGGATTGCGCCTGCGGCAAACACCGCCCAGCCGTACTGTCGTTCGGAGTCGGGTCCTGCATGCGTTGTCGCCGGTATGGAGGTCATACGCCGATACCTCCCCTGGCCGGTCGCGGCGGCTCTCTCCGCGTCTGCGGTTCGGGACGTTTCCGATGCGTATTCGCGAAAGGCGCCGAAACGGTCCGCCGGATGAGCCCATAGGCGCCGCCTGGGACGAAATGTTCGCGTTTACCGTCGATGACGGTCAGGTTACCGGCGCCGGAAATCGTGTGAAGGCCGTGGGGGCGCGGGCCACCGGCAGCCGGCTCGATCCAGTGCGTTGTCTGCTCCGAAAACCGGTCCGGGGTGAGCTCGGTTACGCGGTTCATCGCAATGCGGCCGCCATAGGTTGCCGAGCAGTCCTGCGCCGGCCGGTAAAGCATGCCGTCACAGGTGAACGGCGTGCCGGCGGGCCGCGCCGATCCGATATCGCGCTTGACCGGGTTTTGCGCATGCGGCGTCCAGGGCCCCAGGGGAGTCTCCGCATGATGCAGGTAAAGCGTCTCGTTCGAGCCCGTCGCGACGTCGGTGAAGGCGAGCCACCATCTTTCGTCATGGCGGAAAATTGTCGGATCCACTGCAGACACGTCTGGCATTAACGTCGCGACCCGCGAAAGCGTGCCGGGAATGCCGTCGACCCGGTACAGCGCCAGTTCGCCGCCGATGGCGGATTCCGGCAGGCAGTACAGGGTTCCCTGCCATTCGAAGACGTAGGGATAGGCGAGATGGGTGTCGGCCGACAGAACGCGTCCGCAATCCTCGACGCCGCCGTCTGCGGTAAGCCTGAAGGCGGCGAGATGTCCGTGCTCGCGCGAAAACCGGTAACGTTCGTACAGGATGTAGGGCGTGCCGTCTTTTTCGAACACAAAGGGGTCGGCGGCGAAATATCCTGATGGCGGGTCCGGCAGCCATCTGATTTCGGGGTCGAAATGCGGGTCGGCGAAGGCCGTTATCGGCGCGTCGACGATGCCGATATTCCAGTCCTGGTGACGGGTCAGGGCCCGCCATCCCTTGCGAAACGTGTTCCGTAGATGTTTCATGCCGTTACCCCGCGTGGCGGGATGTCGCGGTACCAGACCCAGGAACGTATGCCGAGCGTCCGGTACACGCCCGTAGCACTGGCGATGTTCCAGAGCACGATCGTCACGGCATTTGCCAGGGCGGCGCCGATGGCGCCCATGGTCGGGATCAGAACGGCACTGAGCGCGATGTCCACGACCACGGCGCCGGCAAGCAGGACGGCCGATACGTTGTGTTTGCCGCTCATATTCAGAATTACCGATGCCGGGGCGTTGGCCGCCCAGAAGAGCTGCCCGGCGAGCAGGATGATCATCACCGGATAGCCTGCCCGGAATTCGTCGCCGAACCATCCGAGAATCCATTCCCCGGCGAGTGTGAAGACGATCGCCGCGGCCAGGCATATGCAGAACACAGTTCGGTTCGTGGTTCCGATGGCGCGTTGCAGGCCGCTCAGGTCGTTGGCTGCGTGCAGTCGGGCGACCATCGGCGACAGGGCGGTAAAAAGGGAAAATACGACGAGCTGCAACGTGCAGGCGACGCGGGAAGCGGCACCGAATACGCCGGCATCGGCGGTCGTCGCCAGACCGCCCAGCATGATGACGCCGATCTGATTCAGGACGATACCGAAACCCGCAATCAACGTCATAGCCGGTGCGGTCAGCATCCATTCGCGCCACTCGAATGCAGGCTTCGCCCTGGAAATTTCCGGAGGCAGATTCCGTCGCAGGAATATCCAGACAACCGCGAGTGATAATACGATTGACGCACAATATGCGGTAACCGCGCCGCTGGGCGACAGGGGCACCCCGAAAAAGGCGACGGCAGTAACAGGTATCGCGATCAGCGCAACGGGGTGTACGATCGAATGCGGCAAATCGCCGAGAACGACATTGCCGAGCCCGCGCAGGGTCGCTGCTTTGACCTGCAGCAGGGCGAAAAGCGGGATAATGCCTGCGACGACAAGCAATGAAAAATATAGTTCCTCGCCGAGCCGGCCCCTGGCGACAAGGCAGAATCCGACGAGCAAAAGGCCGGTGGCAGCCGACCCCGCGAAAACGATACCGGTACTGGCGCGGAGGAAGCCGCAAAGGTGGTTCCACCTGTCACCGGACCGGTACAGGGAAACGTATCGGACCGTTGCCAGGTCGAACCCCTGGCGGCCGATCAGCAGAAGGATGTTCATCCATGCCAGCGCAAGCACGTAAGTGCCGAACCCGTCCGCGCCGAGATGGTTTGCGAACAGAAGCTGCGCGCCCAGCAACAGCCCGTTCGACAGCGCCTTGACGCCGAAACTGCCGGCGGTGCCGCGGAGCAGGACGGAACGGTCCGACGCCGACAAGGCACGGGACCGCAAGTCCCGGAGGCGTGACAACGCGTTCATCGGAAGGAGCCATTCATGCGCAGTTTGCAACCCGTTTCACATTGCGCTCAGGCGGCTGCGGACTGTTTTGCGGACCGCTCGACGAACCAGCGCACGGTCCGGCCAAGGCCGGTCGGCAGGTCGGTCTCCGGTTTCCAGCCGAGCTGACGCGCGGCCTTCGACGTGTCCGAGAAATTGCGCATGACGTCGCCGGTGCGGGCGTCGCCGTGAATGACGGTTACGTCCGGAATGCCCGCGTGCTTCATCAGCGGCACGAGAATATCGACAAGCTCGCCGACCGTGGTTTCCGCATTGGTCGCGATCTGGAACGTCTCGCCGCCGACGTTGTCTTTGGTCGCGGCGTTCCTGACGGCGCGGATAAGATCGCCGATATAGATGAAGTCGCGGGTCTGGTTGCCGTCGCCGTATATTTCCAGCTTCTGGCCGTTCATCGCGTTCTGGATGAACTTGGCGACCACGCTGGCCTTGTGACCCGACCCGGGCCCGTAAACGTTGCCGAACCGCAGCGCGACCGTTTCAACGTCGAAACTGCGGAAATACGCGGAACAGTATCCTTCGCCGGCCAGCTTGCTCGCGCCGTAGGGCGAAACCGGATGGGCGGGCATTTCCTCGTGAATCGGCGGCACGCATTCGCCGATGGGCGCGCCCGAAGATGCGAAGACGAACCGCCCGGCGCCGCTGTGCCGCGCCGCTTCGAGCATGTTCAGCGTGCCTGTGACATTGGTTTCGCAATCGAAGCGGGGATCCTCGACGGACGGCCCGACGCCGGTACAGGCGGCAAGGTGGACGATCGCTTCGGCGCCTTCCGCCACCCGCAGGCAGAGCGCGGAATCGCGGATGTCGCCCTCGATCAGTTCCACGCTGCCGGAGGCGAACATGTCGGAGATTTCGCGGGCGTCGCCCGGCGGCGTTTCGCGGTAGCTCGTTATTTCCGACAGGTCTGCGCGGGTGCCGACCGTGAGGTTGTCGAGAACCCGGA
Organism: uncultured Rhodospirillaceae bacterium; assembly: GCA_963974055.1. Lineage (GTDB taxonomy): Bacteria > Pseudomonadota > Alphaproteobacteria > MPNO01 > UBA830 > CAXBCP01. The sequence goes on along the minus strand of CAXBCP010000002.1, from coordinate 230,976 downwards.
TCGTGTGGCTGCCTTCCGCCACCAGTTCGCGGATAAGGCTGGTGCCGATAAACCCGCATCCGCCCGTAATCAGCCAGCGCATCAGGCGGCTTTCCAGTTCACGCGCGGCATCACTTTCCGGGTGTCGATCCGGTTGCTGTAGCGCTTTACCGTCTCGAGCATGTCGACGACGACGTCGTCGGTCAGGTAGTGGGGCTTGAGGCCGAGCTCGGTGAGCCCGGAATGCGCAGGATTGTAATAGTGTTCCTCGCGCTCCTTGCGCGGGTTGTCGATGTTCTTCACCTCGACGTCGAGCCCGCTCGCCTTGCCGACCCGTGCGACCTTTTCCGCCAGTTCGTTGACCGAGAACTGTTCGGTGAACTGGTTGAGAATCCGCAAATCGCCCTGTTCGACGGGGTTGTTCATGGCAAGTTCGACACATTGCAGGGTGTCTTTGAGATTCAGGTATCCCCGGGTCTGGCCGCCCTTGCCGTAAACCGTCAGTGGTACGCCGGCGACGGCCTGGACGAGAAAGCGGTTCAGCACGGTGCCGAAAATATCGTCGTAATGGAAATTCGGCATCAGCCGTTCGTCCATCGCGGTCTGGTCCGTGTGCAGGCCGTATACCGGGCCCTGCATCAGGTCGGTCGCACGCACGCCGTAGGTGCGCACGTAGAACCACAGCAGGTCCGTGTCGAGCACCTTGGTCGTGTGATAGAGCGACCCGGCGGCGCGGGGGTACAGGAACTTGTCCTTGCGGCCCTTGTGCTCGATGTCGATCCAGCCTTCCTCGATATCGATATTGGGCGTGCCGTATTCGCCCATCGTGCCGAGCTTGATGATGTGGCAGTCCGGTGCGTGCTCGAGCACCGCCCAGACGGTGTTGAACGTGGCCTGCAGGTTGTTGTCGAGCGTCCGCCGCGCCTGATCGTAACCCATCATCGAATAGGGGGCCGACGGCTGTTCGGCATAGTGGATCGCCGCGTCGGGTTTCACCTTCTCGAAGAGGTCCGCCATCATGCGGAAATCCGTGCAGTCGCCGATGACGATATTGATCTTCTTGCCCGTCGCCGCTTCGAATATGTCGGCGCGTTCATGCAGGTTGGGCGTCGGCAGCAGCGCTTCCGACTGGGTTTCCTGCGCAATATTGCGGCGCAGGTAATTGTCGACCGCCCAGACGTCATGGCCGCTTGCCGCCATGTCCATGGCGGTGGGCCAGCCGAGATATCCGTCGCCCCCAAGGATGATTATGCGCATTGGAATTCGTCCTCTTTTACAGTCCGGATCAGTTCGTTGCGGCGGAGATAGTCCCGGACTTCCTCGCGCGTCATGGTCGGTGCGACCGAGGAATTGTAGGGCTCGTCCACCTTGCTATCGCGCATGCCCACATAGGCGTATTGCACGATTTCATAGTGCGGCTTCAGCGCCGGCAGGATGATAAAGTAGTCATCGGTCTCGACGGTGCGCCGGGTTTCTTCGTCGTTGAGAAGCTCTTCGTACAGCTTTTCGCCCGGGCGGCTGCCGACGATATCGATCGCGACATCGGCGGGTGAAAAGCCGTGGACCGGCGCCAGGTCCTGGACCATTGCCCAGGCGAGGTCGGCGATCCGGAGCACCGGCATCTTGGTGACGAACACTTCGCCGCCGCGGGCCAGGGATGTCGAGCCGATCACCAGGCGGACGGCTTCTTCGAGCGTCATGATGAAGCGCGACATCTGTTCGTCGGTGATCGTGATGGGACCGCCGGCGGCGATCTGGCGCTCGAACAGCGGGATGACCGAGCCGCGCGACCCCAGGACGTTGCCGAACCTCGTCGATGCGAATATCGGTCCGTCGGAACGGCGCTCCGCATTGGCCGCCGACATCAGGCGTTCGGCCATCAGCTTCGACGTGCCCATGACGTTGGTCGGGTTGACGGCCTTGTCCGAGGACGTGAACAGAACCCGTTTCACGCCGTTTGCGATCGCGGCGTCGATAACGTTCTGGGTGCCGTGAATATTCGTCTGCACGGCATCCCGTGGCGATTGCTCGCACAGGAAGACGTGTTTCAGGGCGGCGGCATGAAGCACGATATCGATGCCCCGCATTTTTTCCGTCAGCGTTTCCCGGTCTCGGATATCGCCGATATAGAGCTGGACGGAATGATAAGCCGCATATTCTTCCCGCAGGAAAAAGAGATCGCTTTCATTATTGTCTATGCCCACGATTTCTGCCGGCGACAGGGCCGAAAGCTGCCGAAGCAGCTCGCGCCCCACGGTGCCGCAGACACCGGTGATCATAACAGTCTTGCCTTGCCAATTGCCGCGCAACGCTTTTCCCCCCGTCGAGCTGAAATACAGAACTGGCGAGAGCGTCCCGGATTAAGATTAAGGTTGGGTTAAGCGCCATCGAATCGAATCGCCGCGGGGCTTGTCCGGTGGGCGGTAGCACGTTTTTTCACGAACGAATTTTTGTCCGGCGTTTACGTCTCCTTTACCACTATCGGTAAATGATTGGGATCAAGCCAGGTCGGGGGGAATCCGATCGTCGGCGTTAAACACTGATCGGGTGAAGAGAATGACCGTTGCTAAAAGGTTCGATCCGCGGGAACTGGTGGAGAGCAAATTACCGGGGGCGCTGAGAACGCCGGATGGCGATCCCGTGTCCGACCGGCTTGCCGCCGTCGAAACCTGCATGCAGGAAATGCGCAATGAATTCCGTGAAATGCGCGACCTGTTCGTCGAGCGCGAAAGAAAAGGCGCGTTGCTCGTCGATGCCTATAAACAGGTGCTGGCGGACATGGCCGACCTTTTCGAGGCGCAACGGCATGAAAATATCAAACGCGAGGAATCGATCCGCTTTTTCCTGAGTTCCATCGAGTCCCGGCTTGCGGTTGATCTGCGCGCCGACCTCGGTCTGTGCGCCCCGGACGGCAGCCGCAAGGGTGTCTGGCCATTCCGGAAAGCGGCTTAACGGTAAACGGAATATTCGTTCTCTGCTGGGGGCGCGATTATGCAACCCTTTCCTTTATCCGCAATTTTCCCTATACTCAAACGCGCGTTCATTCGGTAAAGTATACCGTGCTGCGGGATACGGCTGGCATTCATGACTGATACAGAACCCAAACATCCTGGAAAGATCCTGTTCGATCAGGTAATGACCCCGCTGGGGGTCAGCCGCAACAAGCTGGCCCGGGATATCGATGTACCGGTCGGCCGGATCAGCGATATCGTTGCTGGCAAGCGCGGCGTTACTCCCGATACGGCGTTGCGGTTCGCCAAGTATTTCGGCACGACCGCCGAATTGTGGCTTCGGCTCCAGGCCGATTTCGATCTGTATGTCGCCCGGACGTCGTCCTGGCGCGAAGCGGAGCCGAAAGTCGCCGTGTACGAGCCTGTTGCCGGTGCGGCTCCGCCGACACCCGCGCCGCCGCCGGCTGCGCCGGATTATCCCCCCGCGGTTCAGGCCGGCGACCCTGTCCCCGGCGATTCCACGCCCAAAGAGAGCCCGGCCGGGGCGGACGCTCCGGATACTGCCGAGACCGTGCCGGTCGACGCGGGCAACGATCTGATCGATGCCATCGAGCCGCAGGACAATCCGTCGTCGGACCACCCGGACGATGAGGATATCGATATTCCCGAACCCGTCAGTGCAGGCGTCAACCGGTCCGGCGGGTTCTGACCGCCGGGAAGCATACGGTATTTCTCTGCCGGTCGGACGCTAGTCGAGCGAAACGATTTCGCCGTCCGCGGTTTTTCCCTGACGCTGATAAAACCCCAAAGCCTTGAGCACCGGCTCGTCGCTGGCGGCGAACAGAATGGCGTCTTCGCTGTCCGATCCGTTGACGTGCTCGTACCATTCGCCGCCCGGGATGGCGATCGCGTCATAGGGCACCCAGTCGAAGCGCTTGCCCCCGACGATGCTGTATCCCTTGCCGTGGAACGGAATGACGACCTGGCTGGCATTCTGCTGCTGCGCCAGCGTGTGTTCCGACGGCCGCAGCAATTCGCCGAAGAACGTCATCGTCGGATAGGCGGTGCGGCCGTTCACCGGGTCGGTATATTCAACCTGGATCGCGTCCCACGGGCTACCGTCATGGTCGCGGAAGTTTTCCAGCATTTCGCGGGTCCTGTCCCAGCGATAGACATACATGGGCGAATGCACCCCCGTGCCCCGCTTGTGGTCTAAAAACCGCGGTCGAAGACCGCCGAACCCATAGGTTCTGTGGGAATGGTCGTCTGTATACCGCTGTGTCTGTTCGCGCCGCGATACCAGTTTGCCGTCGACCTCTTCCTTGTAGTCGTGCTCGAACGACGCGGCGTTGAGGACTTCGGTCAAAGGCAGGTCCAGGATGCTGACATTGACGGCGAAATCGTCGCCATGGTTGCCGTGATTGTGCCAGGCGCCGGCGGGGGTGAGAACGACGTCGCCGGGACCGAACGTGATCGCTTCGCCTTCCACGCCGGTAAAATTCCGTTCGCCCGTCAGGCCGATGCGCACCGCGTTGATCGAATGGCTGTGCGGTGGCATGATTTCGCGCGGATCGTTCAGCCGGAAAGCGGTATAGAGCGTGGATACGGTCGCCCGAACCGGTGCGAGGCCGGGGTTCACCAGCACGATCGAGCGGCGCTCGGAATCGTCCATCGTGATGAGTTCGGCGGCTTCGTAGAGCAGAGGTTCGATTTCCGCGTATTTCCACATATAGGGTACGGCCTTGCGGGCCTTGAGGACCTGGCCGTCTTCGTCGTTCTGGCTTTCGTTCGGATTGACGGCCCAGTAGGGCGCCATGTCTAGGGAATCGAGCTTTTCGTATACCGATTCCAGGCGCGCTTCCCGGTTGGCACCGCGTTTGATCGTGTCGTCCGTTGATGTCGCCATAGGGTCCTCGCGTAATCCGCCGTTTAATCTGCCGTTTATCTGCCGCAAAGGTTAGCACCGCCGACAGGTGCCCGAAACGGCAAACAGAGCATAGCAGACATGCCGTCAACCCGGACCGGCAAGCGTCGTTTCCACGGCCGCGACGACGTCGGCCGGTTCGGTGCGGAAGCTGTGCTGGATCATGGGGTGCGTCGCGCCCGGATAGATTTCGTAGGACGTGCAGGGAACGACCATGCCGCGTTGGCCGATCGCCTCCTGGATTACCCGAATGTCCGACATATGGGCGATCGGGTCGGAGACCAGTTCGACCAGGCGACAGGCGGCGGGCGCAAATATGATATTGGCGAGGCCTGCGCCGTGCGGGGCGACGACGATCTCCGCCTGCCCGAAAAGCGAAACCTGTTCGGCAAAACCCAGCGTGCTGAGTTCGACCGATTTAAAGCCGAGCGGGGCCAGCGCATGAACGACTTCGTCTTCGTTGGTCATCTTCCGGCTGGGAGCGTCCCGGCGCGATATAAACAGACGTCGAGTGCCCGGATCCGGGGACACAAGGCCGGCTTCAAGCGCCCGCCGCCGGAGCCAGTGTATTCCATGGGAAATACGGCCGGGCGTGGACCACAGGCATACGGGAAGGTGAATGTCGCGACACCGGACGGCGGCACGGCGGGGAACCCGGATGAGGCGATTGTCAGCAAAACCCGCCATCGCGAGGGAGGCCGCCTCGTAAGGCCTGATGTCGTCCCCTACAAGCAATGGAAGCGCCGCGAGGCCGGGCCGCTTGTCGAGCGCCGCGAGGCGCATAAGGTACCGGTATATCCAGTGAGCGTAATTGCCGTCTCCGCCAACAAAAAGGCATGGCTCGTCGATGGTTTGCGAGATCGCGGGGACGGACAGGACGGCGAATTCGCGGTCCGTCGTTATCCGGCCTTTGATGGCCGGGCTGTTGACCATGTTGAGGTTGGATGTTTCGCGCGTGTATATCTTTTCGCCGTCGAGGACCGCCCAGTACCCCGTTTCCACGGTGACGTCGTTGAGGCGATGGATACGGGGGACGTCCAGAGCCGGTTTTCCGACATCCAGATCGCCGCTGCGGAACAGTTTCAGGTCTGCGCCGACGGCCCGCCTGAAAAGGGCGAGCGCCTCGGTATGCTCGCCGCATTCCAGCAGCGCCTGCGCCAGGTTCGTGACCACGCCGGGATCGTCGGGCGCAACGGCCGCGACTGCCCGGAAACAGACGGCGGCGTCGGCGAAACGCCCTTCTTGTGCGGCAATAACGCCGAGCATGTTGCGGAGCGAAACGTCGCCAGGCGTTTTTTCCAGCAACCGCCCGCACATTTCCGCGGCGGCGATGGTCTGTCCGGCTTCGAAAAGCCGGACCACGGCATCGAAACTTTCAGCGGCGCCGGGCCGGTTCATCGGTCCTGCCCGGCGCCCGCCTGAATATCAGACCTGTTCGACGATATGAAGCCCGCGCAGGCGGTCGATCACGTAAATCAGGCCGCGGTCGTCGACGGTGATGTCGTTGGCGCACAGACGGTCGCAGCCGGGCTGCGGATCCGGCGCGAAATGGCCGACCTCTTTTGGCGCATGCGGGTTAGAGATATCGAGCATGCGGATGCCCTGCGAGAACCATGCGAACGGGATGACGGTGCCGGTAATGATCTCGCTCGGCTGATGGCAGCCGGTATAGATGCCCTGCGGCTCGCCGACGGTGTCGAGCTGGTCCGCCTGCCATGACGAAATCGGGATCGGGTTGGTTTCGTCGGTGATGTCGAACATCCACATGAACGCGGGCGCGTGCGGCCGCAGTTTGGCGACGTCCTCGTCGGCGACGATCATGTGCCGGTGGCCGCCGATCTCGAAGGGCAGGGGCAGCGCGGTGTGGGTCGGATGCGGGAAGGTCGGTCCGGTGTTGAAGGACGACACCATTTTCGGGTTCGACAGGTCCTCGATATCGAGGATGAACAGCCCGTGATGCCAGTAGCTCATATACAGCCGGTCACCCATGCGCAGCGGATGGTGGCAGCGCGGTTCCGGCCCGTCGCCCCATGGATATACCTCGCCGCCGGCTTCCCACTGTCCGGGGATCCACCATTTGCAGACCTCGACCGGGTTTTCCGGGTCCTGGAGGTCGAGAACCACCATGATCGGGCCGCGGAAGCCTTCGACGGTAGACGAAAAATACATGTAGCGGCCGTCGAAATCGAAGCGGTGAACGCCGCGCCCGACCGTGTCCCAGGTCGAAATCTGACGGGGGTTGGTCTTGTCGGACACGTCGTAAATGCCGACACCGACGGAAAAATCGTCCGGTTTGCCGGGGCCGATCAGTTCGTGGTTACGGACCATGATATCGCCGCGGGCATGCACCTTGTGGGCGTGGGTGCCGTCGGGCATTCCCGTGTGAGAGAGAAGCTTGGGGTTTTTCGGGTCGGCGACGTCGACGATGCTGGTCCCGAACGGATTCGCCATGTGGCCGATATAGGCCGTCGTGCCGTCGACGCGGATCTGGCCGCCCCCGGCGCAGTCGAAAAATCCGACCTCTTTAAGTCCCAGTGCGCTCGCCATTACAGTTCCCCTATACGAAGTGTTTGTACCGTTCGATGCAGGTGTCGACGACCTCGACCGGGTCGCGCTTCCACCAGTTTCGCGCGGAGAATATCTCAACTTCGTTGAATCCGCGATAGCCCGCTGCTTCGACCCAGCCGCGGATCCGCGGAATGTCGATAACCCCGTCCCCCATCATGCCGCGGTCCCAGACCAGGTCGACGGTCGGGACCAGCCAGTCGCAGACATGGAACCCCAGAATCCGGTCGCCGGCGCGGGCGATCTGGCCTTCGAGCTTCGGGTCCCACCAGACATGATAGCAATCGACCGCAACCCCGATTCCGTCGCCTAGCGCATCGCACAGGTCGAGCGCGTGTTCCATCGTGTTGACGCAGGCGCGGTCCGCCGCGGTCATCGGGTGGAGCGGCTCGATCGCCACCGGCACACCGGCGTCGCGGGCGTGGGGCAGCATCGCCGCGAGGCCGTCTTCAACCTGTTTCCGGGCGTCGATCATGTCTTTCGATCCGTCGGGCAGACCGCCGCAGACCATGATCAGGCACTGGGCGCCGATGGCCGCGGCTTCGTCCACCGCACGCCGGTTGTCGTCGAGCGCCGCCCTGCGTCCGGCAGCGTCATTCGCCGGGAACATGCCGCCGCGGCACAGTCCGGTGACGGTCATGCCGTGATCGGCGAGAATTTTCGCCGCCTCGTCGACGCCGCATTCTGCGAGCTTGTCGCGCCAGATCGAAATGCCGCGGATGTCGCTGGCGGCATATCCTTCGATCGCCTCCCTCAACGTCCACTGTTCCATGGTGGTCGCCTGGTTGATGGCGAGTTTTTCGAATTCCGGGGCGGCCATGGGTCAGACCCCGATGCCGTGGACGGCCGTCACGCGGCTCATCCGGGCGGCGGCGTCTTCCGGGTTTTTCAGCAGCCCGGCCTTGTCTGCGAGACGGAAAATTTCCGCGAGGTGGACGATGGACCGCGTGCTCTGCTGGCCGCCCACCATCGCGAAATGGTCCTGGTGGCCGTTGAGATAGGCCATGAAGACGACGCCGGTTTTGTAGAACCGGGTGGGCGCTTTGAAGATGTGGCGCGACAGCGGAACGGTGGGGGCGAAGATATCGTGGAATTCCTCCGGACGGTTGCCGGCAAGCGCCGTGAGTGCCGCGGAGGCAGCCGGCGCGATCGCGTCGAAAATGCCGAGCAGCGCGTCGGAATAGCCTTCGCCGTCGCCGGCTATCAGTTCTGCATAGTTGAAGTCGTCGCCCGTATACATGCGGACGCCGTCGGGGAGGCCGCGCCGAAGCCTGATTTCCTTGTCCTTGTCGAGCAGGGAAATCTTTATGCCATCGACCATTGCGGCGTTGCGTTTCAGGACGTCGAGACAGACATCCATGGCGGCGTGATGGTCGGGATGGCCCCAATACCCGGCAAGGGCGGGATCGAACATTTCGCCGAGCCAGTGAACGATGACCGGCTGGGATACGCCACCGAGAATCCGGTCATAAACCCGCCCGTAATCTTCCGGCGATTTAGCGCAGGCGGCGAGTGCGCGGCTCGCCATCAGAATGATGCGCCCGCCGCAGGCCTCGACCGCTTCGCACTGTTCTTCATAGGCCCGGATCACGTCGTCGATGGATGTTTCCGGCGATGCAGCGAGGTGATCGGTGCCGGCCCCCGAAGCGACAACCGCGCCCGGCACGTCCTGCGATGCATCGACGCTGCGCCGGATCAGTTCCAGGGATGTCGGCCAGTCCATGCCCATGCCGCGCTGGGCGGTGTCCATGGCTTCGGCAACGCCGAGCCCCAGATTCCAAAGGTGCCGCCGGAACGCGATCGTCGTGTCCCAGTCGATGTCGGTGTCGATCCACGGATCGTTATCGGCCGCGGCATTCGGCACCACATGCGCCGCCGCGTAGGCGACGCGGTTGAACGGGCGGTCGGCTGTTTCGGGAAAGTCGCGGGGCGTGCCGGTTGTATACGTTTCCAGCCCGCCATCGGCCTGCGGCAGGGTAAGCGTTGTCATCGGGGGTTACTCCGCTATTTCGCCGATATCGATCCAGCGGCGCTCATGCCAGCTCTGCATCGCGGCTTCGGCAAGCTGCAGACCCTTGGCGCCTTCGCGCAGGTTCCACTTGAACGGGGCGTCCTCGTAGAGGTGTTTGATGAACATCTCCCACTCGGATTTGAAGCCGTTGTCGAATTCCATGTCGGCGCCGTATTCGGTCCATGTCGAAAAGAAATCGGTTTTCTGGGGTTCGTCCGGATTCCAGACCGGCGACGGCGTGCCCGGGCGGTCCTGGACATGGCATTTCGTAAGGCCGGCGACGGCGGCGCCATGCGTGCCGTCGGCGTGGAACGTCACCAGGTCGTCCTTGCGCACGCGGGTACACCAGGAGGCGAAAATATTCGCAACCGCGCCGCCTTCAAGCTCGATCAGGGCGTAGGACGCGTCATCGGCATCGGCGTCGTAGGGCTCGTTGTTTTCGTCCCAGCGCTTCTCGATATTCACGCGGCCCATGCAGCTAACGCTTTTTACGTTGCCGAACGTGTTGTCGAGCACATAGCGCCAGTGCGGCATCATATCGAGTATGATCCCGCCGCCATCGGCCTTGCGGTAGTTCCAGCTCGGCCGCTGGGCCTCTTTCCAGTCGCCTTCGAACACCCAGTATCCGAAATCGATTTTGACCGACAGGAGCCGGCCGAAAAAGCCGTCATCCATAAGCTTTTTCATTTTCTGCAGGCCAGGCAGGAAAATCTTGTCCTGCACCACGCCGTGTTTGATGCCGGCCTTTTCGGCCCGCTGGTACAGTTCGAGCGCGTCTTCGAGCGTGGCGGCGGACGGCTTTTCGCAATAGATATCCTTGCCGGCATCGATCGCCTTGCGCAGAAGTCCGGCCCGCAGATTGGTGCTGGCGGCGTCGAAAAACAGGGTGTCCCCGGGGTCGGCGATCGCGGCGTCGAGATCGGTCGTCCAGCGTTCGACACCGTGTTTTTTCGCCAGGGCTTCGACCTTTTCGGCGTTGCGGCCGACCAGGACCGGGTCCGGCATGACCGTGTCGCCGTTTGCCAGTTTGACGCCGCCCTGTTCCATAATGGCCAGGACCGAACGGATCAGGTGCTGGTTGGTGCCCATGCGGCCCGTGACGCCGTTCATGGTGATTCCAAGGCGATGTTCGGTCATGTGCTGGTTTCCTTTTCTGGTTTGTTTCCGGCCGATGGATCGACAAAGACAAAACGGGTGACGACGTCGTGCATATGCGCGCGCCATATCTTCAGTTCCGCCGGGTCGTACAGGTTGCGGTCGTAGACGAGCGACAGCGTGTGGCCGTTGGAGAGGTAGTAATACGTCAGGCCGACGATGGTGATGTACAGCCGCGCCGCATCCAGTCCGGTGCGGAATTCTCCGCTGGCGACACCGCGGACGAGAAGTGAATCGATCATTTCCTCGAACGGTACATGGATTGCCCGGACCCGCCCCGATTTTTCGATGTGGCGCGCCTTGTGCAGGTTTTCGTTGTTCAGCAGGGTGATCGCGTGCGGATTGTCGAGATAGAAATCGAGGGCGAAATCGACCAGCCGGTTGATTGCCGCCGGCGGCGTATCCGCGTCGAGATTGAGCGCCGCGGACTCCCGACAGATGGTTTCGTAGAGCGCGTCGAGAACGGCGCCGAACAGTTCGTCCTTGTTTCCGAAATAATGATAGAGCATTCGTTTGTTGATGCCCGACCGCTCGGCGATCTCGTCCACCCGCGCGCCATCCAGGCCCTGTGCGGCGAACACTTCGGTGGCGGCGGCGAGAATGCGCTGTTGCGACGCATCGGGATCGCGGCGGACCGGTTTCTTCTTCGACTTGCTGTCCGGTTCAGACGGCATGGCTATCCTGTCTTTCCTGATCGTACGGTTCCGGGGCCGGGTAGCGGTTGACAGCTAACAGTCCTGTCCGTAGCCTGAAATAACTGTTTAGTTACTTACGCCGGACACGGCATTTCGGCAAGGAATATGATTATGGATACAGCCCCCCGCATCAAGACCACGACCGTCGGCTCCTACCCCGTACCGGCATGGCTGGGGAACAGCCCGTCCGAACAGGACATAACCGACGCGACGCGGGTGATCCTTCACACGCAGGAAACAGCCGGGCTGGACGTCGTCTGCGACGGGGAAGTCTACCGCTACGATCTCAGCCATCCCGAAACGAACGGCATGATCGAATATTTCACCGGCCCGATGGAGGGTATCCGTTCGGCCCTGACGTTCGACCTGATCCGCCAGTTCGAAACGGACATGAACATGGGCTGGCGTCGTTTGCCCGCCGGCGTCGTCGAAGGCGCGATCGGCAGCGGTACGATGAACCTGGCGCTGCCCTGCCGGCGTGCAAAGGCGCTGGCGCAGAAACCCTTCAAGTTTGCGCTGACGGGGCCGCACATGCTGGCGAAGACGCTGGTCGACCATCATTACGGCAGCATCGAAGCCGTGACCGAGGCCATTGCCGACGTGCTCGCCGAACAGGTCGCGCGGCTCGATGCCGATATCGTCCAGATCGACGAAGCGAATCTGCCGGGCAATCCCGAGGAATGGAAATGGGCGGCGGCGGCCATGAACAAGGTGCTCGATGCCGTGCCCGGCATTCCGGCGGTGCATCTGTGCTTCGGCAATTATGCGGGCCAGCAGCCGCAGGACGGCTCGTGGGGGCGCTTGATGGACTACCTGAATGCGCTGCATGTCGATCACATCGTGATGGAATGCGCCCACCGTCCGGCCGAAGAACTGGTCGCGTTCCGGGAGCTTCGCCCGGAAATCGGCATGGGACTCGGCGTGGTCGACGTCAAACGCACCATGACGGAAAGCCCGGACGATATCGCGCGGCTGATCGAGCGGGCGGAGGGCATCATGGGCGAAGGCCGGGTGACGTATATCCATCCCGATTGCGGGTTGTGGAATCACAAGCGCTATATCGCCGACCGCAAGATCGGCGTTCTCAATGCCGGGCGGGACCTGTATCTAGGACGGGTAAGCGACGCAGTCGCCTGAGACGGCCGGGTACGGCGCCGGCGCTGACGTTCAGTCTGTGTTCAGGTGCGGGCGCGCAGGGTATCGGGCGTTGAGAAAACGCAACTAAAAAGAGGTGGGTGCTATGCTTCGTTACTTGATACCGTTCGGACTGGTTTTGTCCGTTTCAATGCCGGCATCGGCGCAACAGGCCGCGGGCTGCGATGCGCGGACGTTGCAAGGTCACAAGAGCCATCTGGCCAAGCTCCGGTCCGATTCGGCAAAAATCCGTCAGACGATCCGCAACAAATCCGAAGCGGATCGCCAGATTCACATGAGCTATCTGAACTATATCGGGTCTCTGGCCCGGCAGGCCGTAAATCCCAAGATCAGGGGGTGTGCGGTCTCGCAGATCAATAACGCCGTCGCCGCCGCGCGGCGCGACACGCAAATGGGGGCGGCACCCACTGCGGGAGGCGCGCCGTCGGGGCCAATGGTCCGTCTGTTCCCGGCGACCGTGAAAATTGCCAAGGGTCGAACGATCGCGCCGCCCGCGAAGATTCGCCATGGGGCAGCCTACGGATACGATTTCTGGATCAATCCGACGAGACCGATCGCGACCTGGGCGTCGATCCTGCACAAGGGGCGGAGCGACAAGGAGCGCAGCCCCGCGGTCTTCTTTTTTCCGAAATCGACGCGGCTTCATGTCCGCATCGGGACGGATAAAAGCTGGAACGACGGCTGCGATGCCAAAAGGCCGTTACCCCGCGGCAGATGGAGCCATGTCTTCATTCAGGCCCGGCCCGGGGTCGCTGAAATCTACGTGAACGGCCGACTGGAAAACCGGTGCCCGATCGGTAAGAAAATCCTGCAGAATGCGGGACCGCTTTTCGCCGGCAGTCCCTGGGTGCCGCCAGCTGTCGCCGCTGTCCGGAATGTGCGCCTGACCACGCGGCCGCTGCCGCCGTCGGCCGTGCCCGGGATTATGCGGAGCCGGTAAAAGCTTCAGGCGGCGGGGGGAAGTTTTCCCCCCGCCGTTTCTCGCTCGCCGATGCTATGCCATTCCCAACAGGGAATATATCTGGCGGGTATAGGCACCGAAATTTTCGTGGGTCTTGATTTCAAGCTTCCTCGGGAAGGGCAGGTCCACTGCGATGTCGCCGGCCATGCGCGCGGGGCTCGATGTCAGCACGATGACCCGGCTGCCCAGAAAGACCGCTTCCTGAATGCCGTGGGTCACGAACAGGATCGTCTTTTTGCTTTCCGACCATATGCGCAGCAGTTCAAGGTTCATGCTTTCGCGCGTCAGCGCATCGAGCGCGCCGAACGGCTCGTCCATCAGCACCACTTTCGGATCATGAACAAGCGACCGCGCGATCGCTGCGCGCTGCTGCATGCCGCCCGACAGTTCATATGGATAGCTGCCTTCGAAACCGTTCAGGCCGACAAGGGCGAGAAGGTCCCTGGCGCGGTCGCGGGCTTCCGCCATGGGCAGGCCCAGGATTTCGGCCGGCAGCAATACGTTTTCGAGCACCTTGCGCCATTTCAGCAGGAGCGGCTGCTGGAACACCATGCCGATATCCTTGTCCGCGCTGAAACCGGCGCCGTTCGTTCCGCCGATCTCCATGGTGCCGCCCGAATGCTCATGCAGTCCGGCGATCATTTTCAGGACGGTGGTCTTGCCGCAGCCCGACGGCCCGACCAGCGCGACGAGCTCTCCTTCGGCAACGTCGAACGTCACGTCGGACACCGCCAGGAACTGCTCGCCGCGTGTCGCGAATTCCTTGCGCACGCCTTCAAGGTGGATAAAGGGTTGGGTCATTTTCTGTTCCTCACCCAAGCCGGGCGTCCTGCGGGACGACCAGCTTTTCAAGCAGCATGACGCCGCCATACAGGACGGAACCGATCAGCGTGATCAACAGGACCGCCATGAACATGGACGCGGTATCGAGTTCGACCTGACGCTGCATCATCAGGTAGCCAAGCCCTTCTTCCGACGCGATAAACTCGCCGACGATGGCGCCCGCAACCGCCAGAACAACTGCGACTTTCATGCCGGAAAATATGTAGGGCAGGGAACCGGGAAGCTGGATCTTGGTGAATACCTGCCAGCGCGTTGCGCGGAGCGTGCGGACCAGGTCGATCAGGTCGGGCTCGACCTCTTTCAGGCCGCGCGCCGTCGTAATCAGGATGGGCAGGAAACTGATCGCGAACGCCATCAGGATGTTCGAGCCCATGCCGTATGAAAACCAGACAATGAAGATGGGGCCGAGCGCAACCTTCGGGATCATGTTCAGGCTGATCAGAAGCGGCATCAGGGCGGAATCGAGAAGTTTCGACCACGAAAACAGCAGGGCCATCCCGACGCCGAACACGACGGCGCAAAAGTAGCCGCCGAAGATTTCGCCCGCCGTGAACAGCGTATTGTGGACCCAGGCGTTGTCATCGGCCAGGGTCATGATCGTCGCCAGCGGGGACGGCATGATATAGGACTGGACCTCGCCGAGCTGAACGAAGAGCTGCCAGGCGACGATTACCGCGATATGTGCCGCAGCTGCGATCCAGTATCGCCGGATAAAATTCAGGATTGCCATAAGTTCCCCATCGGATGCCTCCATCGAGCGAATGTCCCGGCGCTCGGACGAGAAGAATTATTGACAGGGTCGGTGCCGGGTCCTAGCCTGAAATAACTATATGGTTACTTACGACAGGCGCCGCCATACAGCAAGAGGGTTCGCCGAACCGGCGCGCGCTTCCCTGCAACCAATCGGGGCCCCTGTCGCCAGGCTGAGACAACAGCGCTGAGACAACAGCGCTGAGACAACGACACGGTAACAGTGACGCGATCAAACGATTAAAATAAGGGAGAAAACCGATGCTCAAAAAGACACTTCTGGCGGCAACCGCCGCCGCCTCCGTTGCTCTGATGGCCGTGCCGGCCCAGAGCGCCGAAAAGATCAATTTCATCCTCAACTGGGTCGCCGGCGGCGATCATGCACCAGTTTATTGGGCGAAGGCGCAGGGTATCTATGAAAAAGCCGGTATCGATCTGTCTATCGAGCAGGGCAAGGGCTCGACGATGTCGTCCCAGCGCGTCGGCATCGGGAAGAACGAACTTGGTATTGCCGATCTCGGCACCGCGCTTGTGGCAAAGGGCAAGGGGGCGGATGTCGTCGGCGTGATGAACATCTATGCCAATTCGCCCTATGGCATGTACTGGCTGAAAAGTTCCGGGATCAAAACCATCAAGGATTTCGCGGGGCGGAAAATCGGGAACCCGGCCTGGGATGCGGCGCGCAAGATGTGGCCGGCCCTGGCGAAAGCGACCGGCATGGATCCCAAATCGGTGCGCTGGGTCAATGTCGCGCCGAACGCCAAGCTTGCGGCCCTGAAGTCGAAGAATATCGACGTGACGACATCGTTCTACAACATCCACTTTATCTTCCAGAAGGTGCTGGGCGACGACATGGGGTTTCTGCCGTGGCGCGATCACGGGATTAACCCCTACGGCAATTCGATCGTCGCTAACGGCAAGTATCTGTCTGCGAACCGCGCGACGGTGGAAAAATTCGTCAAGATCACCCAGAAAGCCTATGCCGACTGCGTTCAGACACCAGACCCGTGCATTGCCGCCCTGGTGGCGGCGAATTCCGGCCTGAAGGCGGAGACGTCGATGCAGAACTGGAACCTGGTGACCGAACTGATGAGCGACGAGACATCGCGGACGGTCGCCCTGGGGTATTTCGACGACACGCGGATGGCTGCCGATTACAAGATGATCGAAACCTATTTCAATCTGGAAAAGCCGTTCGATATCAAAGGCGCATATACCAACGCCTTTCTTGAGAAAACGATCAGGTTTCCGGCGAAATAGCCAGGCGGATCGGTATCGACCGCCCAGGTCTTCTTAAAAGACCTGGATATCTCTGAACAGGACGCCATTGAGGTTCGTTTCCCCCATGGCGTCCTGGATTTTTTTCTGCAGTTCCGCCCTCAGGAGTTGAATTCTCTCGCTGCGCTGCAGGTCGTCCGCATCGGTATTCTGCACTTGGTTGATGACGGATTCCATGATCTGCGCCAGTGCGAACTCGACCGCTTTCGTATCACCGGAGCCGTCCAGTTCTAGCTGAAGGTTTATTTTGACCGAATATACTTCCTTGCCGTTCGTCACGTTCGTTATGACCGCTGGCAGCTCGTAGACGTAGTAGTCCGACGAAGAACCGACGGAGAAATTCATCTTGTCGTCGAAGAAGTAAATGCCGACTGTGAGCAGGATGGCGAGGAAGGTGACGAGGCCGAAGACGGGAAGGACCCAGTCGACCCCGTCGTCGAAATCCTCGTAATCGTCGACGTCGTCGAATTCTTCTTCTTCCTCGGACTGGAAGCTTCTTTGTTCGCTCTTTATCTGCTTGAAAACGGTCTTTTCGCTGAAGCGGTTCTCCGCCGCGTCATAGGTTTCCTGCATGACCTTGACGCCCTGGTGCTTCTTGCTCGCAACCAGTTTCCGCGCCTCGTTTTGTGCAGACGCGGAATCGCCCCAGCGGGACAGGCTTGTCCATTGGGACTTTCCGGATAAAACCAGAACGTCGAATGTGAAATTTCCGTCCAAGACGGGTACACCTATTTCAGCTTGTAACAGGCGGGAAAGCTATCGTAATTCGATTAAAGATTTGATTAACAACAGGTTTATATTGCCTGAATTCCAACAGGGGTCGAAAATTCCGAATTCTCATACAGCACCTGTCCTGCCCGAACTGGCCGCGAAAGACGCGACGGGCGAGATTGCACAGATATACGCGTTGATAGAGGCGGCGCTCGGCGTGCGGCTGGTCAATCTCGTTTACCGGCATCTCGCAACGGTGCCGGGCGCGCTGGAATGGGCCTGGTATACGGTCGGCGAACCGTTTCGGGCGGGCGTCTTCGCCGAGCGGTCGAAAAGCCTGCGGCCCGCGGTCGACGGATTGCCGGGGCGCACTGTTTCGATGGCGGAGGCGGGGCTGTCTGCGGCGGATGCAGGCCAGGTAATCGTCACGCTCGATGCCTATAACAGGGCCAACCCCATGAATGCGTTGAGCCTTCGGGTAATTGCGCTGGCGCTCGACGCCGGCCGGCCCGCCGCCGCGCAGCGATTTGTCGCCCCGCCGCCGGTCGAACTGCCCGATCTGCTGCCGATGGCGTCCCTTGAAAGCGTGGAACCCGCGACAAAGGCGCTCCTGCACAGACTCGCCCGGCTGACGTCCGGCCGGGACACCAGGGTCGTGCCGTCGCTGTTTCGGCATTTCGCGCCCTGGCCGCTATTGCTGGAACAACTGGCGGACTGGCTGGAGGAAGTGGCCGGGGGCGGATCTATTGAGGCGCAGGCCGCCCGGGTGTTCGACAGCGCCGACGCTATCGCGCGGGACATATTTGCATCCCTGCCGGCACCCGGCGCAAACGCTGTTTTGCCGGATCCCGTGACGCGCCGGGCTCTCTTCGATACGATAGAAGTGTTCCCGCCGACGATCTGCCGGATGATCGTGATCGCAGGCCTGCTGCGGACGGCGCTGACGCCCGACAACCCCTCAGACTGAAAACGGACGGAAAATGGCTGACTGGCACGAGATTTATGAATTCTGGTTCGGCGCGCCCGAAAGCGACGACCATGGGAGCGTTCGCGAGTTGTGGTTCGGCGGCGGGCCTTCGGTTGACCGCGAAATCAGCACGCGTTTCGCGGGTCCTTACCAACGCGCCGTCGCCGGCGAATTGGGGAACTGGACATCGCAGGCCCGGAGCTGGGTATCGTTGATCGTTCTGCTGGACCAGTTCCCGCGGAACATTTTCCGGGGAGACAGCCGGTCCTTCGCTGCGGACCCGCAGGCGCTGGAAAATGCCCGGGAACTGGTGGCGAGCCCGCTGCACGACGACTTGATTACGGTGGAGAAGGTGTTTGCGTATCTGCCGTTCGAGCACAGCGAAAACCTGGCCGATCAGGAAACCTGCCTCGCGCTTTTCCGTGCGCTAGAACCGCATGACGCAAAGGCGGAATGGGTCGATTATGCCGTTCAGCACCGCGATATCATCCGGGAATTCGGACGGTTTCCGCATCGCAACGCGATTCTCGGTCGCCGGAACACGCCGGCGGAAGAGGCCTGGCTCGCGTCGAGCGACCAGCGGTTCGGCACGGACGGGAATGACGAAGACAAATGAGCGAACGGGTCGACTGTATCGTTATCGGGGCCGGCGTGGTCGGTCTCGCGGTTGCCCGGGCCGTGGCGCTGACGGGCCGGGAAGTCGTCATTCTGGAAAAGGCCGACATCATCGGTTCGGAAACGAGTTCGCGCCATAGCGAGGTCATTCATGCCGGAATCTATTACGCCCAGGACAGCCTGAAGGCCCGGTTCTGCGTTGCCGGCAAAAAGGCCATGTATGAATTCTGCGATGTTCACGGTGTCGCCTATAACCGTTGCGGCAAGATCATCGTTGCCACCGACGAAGCCCAACTCCCGGAACTCGAACGGCTCAAGTCGAATGCCGCCGCAAACGGCGTCGAAGACCTGGAATGGATGACACCGGCCGAGGTCACCGAGATGGAACCGGCGGTGTATTGCGTCGGGGCATTGCTGTCACCGTCGACCGGCATCCTCGACAGTCATGCATATATGCTGGCACTCCAGGGCGACGCCGAAGCCGCCGGCGCCATGACGGCGTTTATGACCCCGGTTGTCGGCGGGCGGGTCATGAATGACGGTATACGTATCGATTGCGGCGGCGCGGCGCCGACGTCGCTGGTGGCGGACACGGTGATTAACAGCGCCGGGTTATGGGCCCAGTCGATCGCCGCCGGGATAGCGGGCGTGCCGGCCGATACGGTGCCGCCGACCTATTACTGCAAGGGGAATTATTACACCCTGTCAGGGAAACCGCCGTTTCGGCGGCCGGTTTATCCGGTGCCGGAAAAAGCGGGGCTCGGGGTCCATGTGACCGTCGATCTCGGCGGGCAGGTTCGTTTCGGACCGGATGTCGAATGGGTCGACGGCATCGATTACGATGTCGATCCGGCCCGTGCGGACAAGTTTTACGCCGCTGTCCGGAAATATTACCCGGCGCTTCAGGATGGCGCGATCCAGCCCGGATATTCCGGCATCCGTCCGAAGATCCAGGCGCCGCACGAAGCCGCGCGGGACTTTCTGGTCCAGGGGCCGGACGATCACGGCGTGCCGGGACTGATCAATTTATACGGCATCGAATCGCCTGGTATGACGTCATCGCTCGCGATTGCGGATTTTGTGCAGAAACTTATTTAAAACAATATCTTAGACTCTCTTGAAATCGCCGGAACGGCGCCTACATTTAGCTTGTCCGGTGCCCCCTGCGGGGCCGGACATTAACCCGGGAACCGGCCATTTGGCGGTTCTCCTACATGTTGCTCACAGGAGGATATGTGATATGCGCAATTTCGATTTTTCCCCTCTCTACCGTTCTGCCGTCGGCTTTGACCGGATGACGTCGCTGCTCGATGCGGCTCAGAAATCCGCCGCTGCGGACAGCTACCCGCCCTACAATATCGAGAAAACCGGTGAGGACGCCTATCGGATCACCCTCGCGGTGGCCGGGTTCGGCGCACAGGACCTCGATATGGAGGTGAATGACGGGCAGCTTGTTATCGTTGGCAAAGGCGACAATACCGGCGAGAACGTCGAGTATCTCCATCGCGGCATTGCCCGGCGCGCCTTCGAGCGGCGGTTCCAGCTCGCCGACCATGTCGAGGTGAAGGGCGCCGATCTGAGAGACGGCCTGCTGGTCGTCGATCTTGTCCGCGAAATCCCCGAAGCGATGAAACCGCGCCGGATCGAGATCGGGTCCTCGGCGCCGGCCATCGAAGGTGAAACCGCGAAGGCGGCCTGACACCCAGCCAAAACCGAAAGCCGGGCTGTTTCAGCCCGGCTTTCGGCCGTTTCAGGGGGCATTGACGTAAATCGTAGAGGGAACAGGTAACGACGAAGAAGCGATAACCGCTGTTGACGAAAGGATCGCAGGGCTTTAGTCCCTCGCGGTTCCTGTTTGCTTGGCCGGTGGAAGACCGGTTTCGGGGAAAACCCGAAAGCCCAGACAGTGGACTGAACCGGGAGGTTGGAACTAATCATGGGCACGATGCTCGAAATACAGGGCCTGACGAAGCAGTTCGGCCAGTTCACGGCAGTGGACAATATAAGTTTTTCGGTCGCGAGCGGCGAAGTTCTGGGCTTTCTCGGCCCGAACGGCTCCGGCAAGTCGACGACGATGAAAATGGTCACCGGATTTCTGTCCCCGACGTCGGGCACGGCGCTCGTCTGCGGCCAGGATGTCACGCGCGACCCCATCGCGGTCAAACGGCATATAGGGTACCTGCCCGAGGGCGCCCCCCTGTATGAAGACATGACCCCGTCCGGGATGCTGTCCTTCATAGCCGATGTCCGCGGACTTTTCGGAGCAGACCGGCGCAACGGCATCGATAACGCCGTCAACCGGCTGCAGCTTGATGAAGTCTTCAATCAGCAGATCGGCACCCTGTCGAAGGGGTTCAAACGCCGCGTCGGACTGGCACAGGCGATCCTGCACGATCCGGATGTGCTGATCCTCGACGAACCGACCGACGGTCTCGACCCGAACCAGAAGCATCACGTCCGCGAACTCATCGCCGAAATGTCGAAGGACAAGGCGATCGTGATCTCGACCCACGTTCTCGAAGAAGTGGACGCCGTCTGCGCCCGGGCGATCGTTATTGCCCGCGGGAAGATGGTCGCCGACGGAACGCCGGCGGAACTTGAGCGCCGCTCGTCCTATTACAACGCGGTCTCCGTGCGCCTGCATCGCGACCATGTCGACGGGCTGCGGAACGCCCTGGACGGCATCGGCGATATCGAACGCCTGGAGACCGGCGAAGATCAGGGCGATATCGCGCATGTGGTCGTTATGTCCCGCAACGGCGCGACCATCATCGATACGGTGAACGCCCGGATGAAAGACCGGAGCATCGCCATCGAACAGCTTTATGTAGAACGTGGCCGGCTGGAGGACGTGTTCCGCCAGATCACCGGCGACGAGCAGGGACGTACGTAATGAGCACTGCCATTGCCATTTCCAAACGCGAATTGTCGGCGTATTTCTCGACGCCGCTCGCCTATGTCTTCATCGTCATCTTCCTGGCCCTGGCCGGCGCGACCACCTTTTACTTCGGCGGTTTTTTTCAGCGCGGTCAGGCGGACCTCCAGGCATTTTTCTCCTTCCACCCGTGGCTGTACCTGTTCCTGATCCCCGCAGTCGGCATGCGGCTCTGGGCTGAAGAACGGAAATCCGGAACGATAGAACTGCTGATGACCCTGCCGGTGTCCACGACACAGGCCGTTGCCGGCAAATTCATCGCCGCCTGGATCTTCGCCGGTATCGCCCTGGCGCTGACTTTTCCGATCTGGCTTACCGTCAACCATCTGGGATCGCCGGATAACGGCGTGATCTTTGCGGGTTATGTCGCCAGTTTCCTGATGGCCGGTGCTTTTCTGGCCATCGGCAGTTTCGTTTCCGCGCTGACGCGGAACCAGGTTATCGCGTTCGTCATTACCGCGGCGGTGTGTTTCCTGTTCATGATGAGCGGCCTGGAACCGGTTCAGTCGGCGTTCCGCGGCTGGGCCAGCGCCTTCGTCGTCGATCTGGTCGCCTCGCTCAGTTTCCTGACCCATTTCGACGCCATCACGCAGGGCGTGTTCGATCTCCGCGATTTCATCTACCTGGCGTCCGTCATCGGCGTGTTCCTGTTCGCAAATGTCGTCATCGTCGACCTCAAGAAAGGGTCGTGAGGGTTCACCATGGCAAATGACAAAAAATCCCCCATCAAGGACAGTCGCGCGCTGGGCGCGGCGTCTCTGGTTCTCGCGGTCGTCCTGTTCCTGGCGATCAATGTGTTCTCGGAAAGCGCGATCAAGGGCGTCCAGGTCGACCTGACGGAAAACAAGCTGTTCACCCTGTCGGACGGTACAAGGGAAACACTGGCCGCGGTCGAGGAACCGATCACGATCAGGTTCTTTTCGACCCGCAAGCTTACCGTGACGACGCCGGGTCTGATCGCCTATGGCGAACGGGTGCAGGAACTGCTCGAACGCTACGTTGCGCTGTCGAACGGCGCGATCCGGCTCGAACTCGTCGATCCGGAACCGTTTTCGCCGGAAGAAGACCGTGCCGTCGGGTTCGGTCTCAGCGGCGTCCCGATCACCGAAGCCGGCGATCTCGGCTATTTCGGCATTGCGGCAACCAATACCACCGACGACCAGGATGTGATTCCGTTCCTGACGCCGCAGCGCGAACAGTTTCTGGAATACGACCTGACGCGCATGATCAACAACCTCGCCAATCCGAAGAAAAAGGTGATTGCGCTGGTCGCCGGCATTCCGATCGATTCCGATCCGCTCAAGAAATACAAATCCTGGGCGCTGGTCGATCAGTTGAAACAGTTTTTCGAGGTGCGCCCGCAGGGGCTGACGCCGAAGATTACGGACGACGTCGATCTCGTTATGATCGTTCATCCGTTCGGACTGAGCGAGCAGTCCAAGTATGCAATCGACCAGTACGTACTGCGTGGCGGAAAGGCGATGATTTTCGTCGATCCGCATGCCGAGGAAGGCGCGCGCAGCAATCAGGCCCTGCGCCTGCCGGCGGGTGTCGGATCCGATCTGCCGAAGCTATTCAAGGCCTGGGGCATCAGGTACGACAAGGACAAGGTGCTCGGCGATCTTCAGGCGGGCCAGCGGGTTCAGGCAGGCGTCGATTCCTTCGGGCGCCCGATCATCACCCGCTATGTCGCCTGGACCAGCTACGGTCCGGAAAACATCAACACCTCGGATGTGACAACGTCACAGCTTCGCCTCGTCAATTTCGGCACGCCCGGTTATTTCGAAGTCGCGGAAGACGCGACGGCCAAGGTTGAGCCGCTGATAACATCGACCACGTCGTCCGGTCCGTTCGACGCGAACATGGTCCGGCGCGATCCCAAGCCGGCCGACATCCTCCGGGAATTCAAGTCGCAGGACCGCAGCTATATCCTGGCGGCACGGGTCAGCGGCAACGTGAAAAGCGCGTTTCCGGACGGCCCGCCCAAGGACGACGGCAAGAAGGACGATGCAAAGAAAGACGATGACAAGGCGGCCGAAAAGCCGATGCCTCACCTGAAGGAATCGGAGAAACCGGCCAATCTGATCATCGTCGCGGACACCGACTTTATCGCCGACCTGTTCTGGCTTCGGAGCCAGGACCTGTTCGGCCAGCAGGTCATCGTCCCGACGGCGAACAACGCCGATTTCATCGTGAATGCCGCCGATAATCTCGGGGGATCCAGCTCTCTCATCGGGTTGCGCAGCCGCGGCCTGTCGGCGCGGCCGTTCGAGCTGGTTGAAAAAATCCAGAACGATGCCGAAGACAAATACCGGACCAAGGAACGTGCCCTGGTGAAGGAACTCGGCGACGTCGAAAAGAAGATGCAGGAACTGCAGACCACGGAACGTGCCAAAGGTGCGGCGGTACTGTCGGCGGATCAGCAGGAAGCGATCGGCAAATTCCGTGCCCGCGTCCTGGAAATCCGACGTGAACTTCGTGCGGTGCAGCTCAACCTTCGCCGTGACATCGACCAGCTCGATGCGAAACTGAAACTGATCAATATTGCGGCCATGCCGGCTGCCGTTGCCGTGTTCGCGATCCTGGTTGCGCTGGTCAGACGCAACCGCAAACGCGCCCGCGCCGCAGCCTGACAGAGAGGGACGATCGAAAGATGAAACCCGGAACATTCTACGCCTTCGCCGGTCTGACGGCCGCCGCTGTCGTCGCCGCCGGAATTGCGGTGTCGATGCAGCCCGATACGACCTCGCTGACCGCGGGGACGGAACCCGCCTTTGCCGATCTCGCAAAGGACGTGAACAGCGTTGCCCGCATAGAAATCAAAAATGCGAAACAATCGTTCTCCATGTCCCGCACGGGCGACAACTGGGGACTGGATCAGAAAGACGGCTACCGGGTCGACTTCGCGAAGGTCAAATCGGCCATTGTCAATCTGTCCGAGTTCAAGCTGATCGAGAAAAAAACCAGCGACCCGAAGCGCTACGAGCGTCTTGAACTGCAGGCTCCGACCGAGGCCGACGCGAAATCCCGCCAGGTGATCCTCAAGGACGCAAAGGGGATGGTGCTCGCTGACGCGATTATCGGCAAGCTCAATCCCAACCTCTTCGGTACCGGGGGCGCCGGTACCTATATCCGCCGTGGCGACGAAACGGCGACATGGCTGGCGCGCGGTCAGGTCGACCTGGGCGCGGAACCCAATAACTGGATGGTTCGCCAGATCGTCAATTACGGCCAGGAAAAAGTCCGCCGTGTCGTGCTGGAAGATCCCGAAGGCGGACGAATTGTCCTCAACAAGACAGCCGTCACCGACCAGAATTTCACGATCGAGAACCTGCCCGAAGGTCGTACGATCAAGAACAAGGACGAGGCGGACCCTGTCGCCGGCGTGATGTGGCGAATGATGTTCGACGACGTGAAAAAGGCCGAAAAGCAGGAATGGCCGGCGAAGCCGTGGGTTGCTCATTACACGGTCTGGGACGGTATCACCGTCCGGATTGAAACCGCGAAGTTCGGCGAAGATTTCTGGGGCCGTTTTCAGGCGTCGCTTGACGACAGCGTTACAGACGAAAAGAAGAAAGCGGCGGCCAGCAAGACGGTTGACGAGATCAATGCCCGTGTAACCGGCTGGACCTATATGCTGACGGCGGGCGATTCCGAAAAGCTGACCTCCAAGATGGAAGACTACCTGGCGAAGCCGAAAAAAGAAGGCTCCTGACGGGCGCTAGGGGCGCACCGCGCGGGGCGATTCCCTGGGGACTTCGGTCAGCGACCATTCCACGATCCGCTTCAGCGTTCTGCCGAGCGCAATATCGAAAGCGACGATTACCGCTTTCAGGTCGGAGCTTGTCGCAGGTTCCACGTATTCAAATGTCTGCGTTGCAACGATATTCCGTTGCGGCATGCGCACCATCTTGGCGTTGAGCCGGACGCGGATCCGCGGTGGGCCGTTGCCGATATATTCAGCCTGAAATTCGCGCAGATCGGTCAGCAGGCTGTAATCGGCGCGTAACGTCACGGATTGCCGGCCGATACTGACGATACGTTTCGAATTCTCGAAACTTTCGACCAGCAGGGTCTGGATCATGCGGGGAGCCGTGTCCACCCAATTGGCCCGGGCGTAGTATTCCAGCGAGACCGGGTTGTGGCGGAGCGCGATCCGGGCGGTGTTCAGTGCCGCATCGGCGACCGGCAGGGCCACGGTCATCTGCCAGTCCACCTCCGGCAGGTTCTCGGAGAACGTATTTTTCGGTGTCAGGACATACAGATTCGGCGGGTCGTTGGCCGCGCCCGGCAGAATATTGCCTGTACAGCCGGCGACCAGCGATCCAAAGGCAAGCGCGAGGGCGGCGGTGCGGCACCGTGCCCCGAAATTCGATCTCGGATATGTTTCCACGGTCATTTCGCTTCGAAACCTTTCTGGGTGTCGCCGAAGAAGAAACGGGCCGGGTCGCGTTCGATCTGGCTCGAAAGCCGGGTGAGGGATGAGATCAGGACCCGCGCCTCGGCGATGAACTGCGACAGTTCGTACAGGCCGCCCGAGGAAAAATCGCGCAGCGGGACGCGGTTTTCCTTCACGATCCCCTCCAGCTGGACCGCTACCTTGCCGAAGCCGTCGATGGCCTTGCGGACATCGACCATCACATCGGCCGCACTGTCCGCGATGGGGACGATTTTTTCGTTCAGACCGCCCGTCAGCGCGGCGATGTTTTCGGCCGCGGCGCGCAGGGCGGCAAATGTTTTCTGGCTGTCGGCGAGAACCTGGTTGATCTCCCCGGTTCTGCCCGCCAGCGTCCCGGTCAGCGAACTCATGTTTGTCAGCGTATCGGATATCGATTTCAGGTTCCGGTCGTCGAGGATGAGCGCCAGTCGCTCAGTGATCGCGACCGCGCGTTCCAGCAGTTCCGGCGCCTTCGTCAGGACCTGCTCAATGCCGGATGCGCGGGATTTTATGACAGCGACCTTTTCCTTGCCGACCGGTTCGAGGGGCGCGCTTTCCCGCGTGCCGCCGGTCAGTTCGATATAGGCGACGCCGGTCAGACCCTGCAGGCCGAGCGTCGCGACGGTATCTGTTTTGATCGGCGTTGCCCGGACGATCTCCATGACAACCCGGACGCGTTCGACATCCCGGGGGTCTATACGGATATCGTTGACCGTCCCGACGGGGACGCCGCGATAGCGAACCGGACTGCCGATCTGCAGTCCCGTCACCGATCCGGTGAAGTAGGACATATAGGTTTTCGGCGCGTCCTCGAATGTCGTGCGGGTCAGGAAAATGACGACCCCGAACGCAGCGGCGGTCAGTGCCAGGACGAATGTGCCAACGACGACATAGCTTGCCCTGGTTTCCATCAGGTATCTCCGCTCGGTGTGGCCGCCCGCGACCGGGGGCCGTGAAAATAGTCGTGAATCCAAGGATGCCGGTTTTCGGCCAGCGTCTCGATCGTGCCGATAGTAGCATGTTTGTCGACGAGCACCGCGACGCGGTCGCAGATGGCGTACAGGCTGTCGAGATCGTGGGTCACCATGACGACGGTCAGGCCCAGAGTGCTCTGCAGATCGCCGATCAGGTTGTCGAAATCGGCGGCCCCGATCGGATCGAGACCGGCGGTCGGTTCGTCGAGAAACAGGATTTCCGGATCGAGTGCCAGCGCGCGGGCGAGGCCCGCGCGTTTGCGCATCCCGCCCGACAGTTCCGACGGGTATTTGGCGCAGGCGTCGTGGGGCAGACCAGACATTGCGATCTTGTAGGAGGCGATCTCCGCCATCAGCGACGGGGATATATCTGTATGTTCCTTCAACGGCACCATCACGTTCTGTGCGACCGTGAGCGACGAAAACAGCGCACTCGCCTGAAACAGCACGCCATAGCGGCGTTCCGCGGCATTGCGCTCCCTACGGGACATAGCGGCCGTATCGGCGCCGAACAGGCTGATCGTACCGGCGGTGGGCGTCAGCAGTCCTATAATCGCCCGCATCAGGACGGATTTTCCGGTACCGGACGCGCCCACGATCCCCATCACTTCACCGGCAAGAACGTCTAAATCGACCCCGTCGTGAATTACCGTGCGTCCGAACTGGGTCCGCAGGCCGCGGATGCTGATGACGGGTTCGCCTGCCATCGTCAGACCCCCACCGTCGAGAAGAAGATCGAAAAAACCGCATCGATAATGATGACCAGGAATATGCCTATGACGACGGCCCGTGTCGTTTGCCGGCCGACGCTGTCTGCGCTGCCGCGGACCTTGAGGCCTTCCCGGCAGCCGACCAGCGCGATGACAAACCCGAATACCGGCGCCTTTATCAGGCCGACCCAGAATGCCCAGATGGGCACGACATCTTTCAGCCGCTCCGTGAACTGGGTGAACGTGATGTCCAGCGTGGCCACCGACATAAGCGCGCCGCCCGCCAGCCCCATAAGGTCGGCGTAGACCGCCAGAAGCGGCATCGCGACCAGCAGGGCGAAGGTGCGCGGCAGGACCAGCACTTCCATCGGGTCGAGACCGATGGTCCGCATGGCGTCGACTTCTTCGTTTACCTGCATGGTGCCGATCTGTGCCGCGAAAGCGCTGCCCGACCGCCCGGCGACGATGATGGCGGTCAGCAGGATGGCCATTTCGCGGAGGATCGAAATGCCGAGCAGGTTGACGGTAAAGATTTCGGCGCCGAACCGGCGCAACTGGTCCGCGCCCTGATAGGCAAGAACAACCCCGATCAGAAACGACAGGAGGCCGACGATGGGCAGGGCATTCAGTCCGACCTGCTCAAGATGATAGACGAACGCCGTCGCCCTGAAGCGCCGTGGCTGAACCAGCGTCCTGGCTGCGGTGACGGTGGCCAGGCCGAGAAAGTTCAACAGGTCCTTGGCCTCTGCCAGGGCGTCGATCGTCGCGCGTCCCGTCCGCTCGGCAATAACCGACAGCGCACTGTATCGTGCCGGTTCGGGTGCGGGGTCGTCTGCGACCGCGTCCAGCCGCCGGAGCAGAACGTCGTGGGCCGGCCGGACGTCACGAAAACCGGTATCGACGCCGAGCGCGGATATGCGCCGGTGCAGCCTGTCGATCAGCCAGGCGCCGACGGTATCCATGCGTCCGATCCCGGCTGCGTCGATGGTGCACGCCGCGGCTGTGTCGATATGCAGTGCGGCGGTGCCGGCGTCGAGGACGTTCGCATGGTCGATCGTCCAGTCGCCCGACAGCAGAATTTCCAGACCGTCGCCGGTCCGTTTCGTCGTCATCCAGTCCGATGCCGCCGTCATCAAGTCGAATTCCCAAGGCTGCCGCTGGCCTGCACAGTAATCCGTTTCCCGATGTCAGGGAAACCCGTGCTCCTGTTCCGCCGGAATTGGATTCCAGACCCGCGATTGCTGCGATTGACGCTGCGGGACCCAGCGGCCATGGTCGCGAAAAATAATGAGGAGCGGGAAAGATGGGGGTTCTGCTGTTGAAGCCCGACGACCTTCAGGGGCTTGTGTCCATGAAGGAAGCGATCGATGCGGTCGAGCAGGGGTATCGGGAATCGACCAATTTTCCGGTGATAAATGCGCCGCGGCGCCGCGTTCATTCGCCTGCCGGCGTGCGGATATCGAACTTTCCGGGCGGCGTTCACGAACTCGGCGTCATGGGCGCACAGGTGCGCGCCGAACTGGTGGTCCAGGAAGGGGCAAATCAGCGCTACGACTATCGTGAACATCCGGTCCATGTCCTGCACGATTCAGGCACCGGACATCTGCTTGCGATCCTGTTCGGCGAAATAGATGAAAAAACCATCGGGCCGACCAGCCTGATGGCATTCCGCACGGCGGCGACCAGCGGTGTCGGATTCCGGCACCTTGTTCGCCACGACGCTGCAACGGTTGGTCTGTTCGGCGCCGGCGGTCAGGCGGTCAATCAGCTTCTTGCGCTGAAAACCGAACGCCCGTCGATCGAACATGTCAGAGTCTACAGCCGCGATCCGCAGAACCGGGAAGCGTTCGCGGACAAATACAGCGCACAATTCGGGATCGAAATCGTGCCTGTCGATGCGCCGGACACCCTGTTGGACGATGTTGACGTCGTGCTGTGCGCGACCAGCACGAATGTCGAGTTGTTCGATGGCAGCCGTCTCGTCGCCGGCCAGCATGTCACCGGTATCATCGGCAGCAACAAGCAGCTTGTGCAGGGCGGGTTCCTGCCCCGGCCCCGCCGCGAGATCGACGACAATACCGCCGTGAAGGCCGACGTGATCGTGACCAACCTGAAAGAATCGATGGTTTCCGAGGAACAGGGCGATCTCTATGGTCCGATCCAGGCGGGGCTGATTGATATCGCCGATGTCTACGAGCTTGGGGATCTGGCGACCGCCGCCCACCCCGGGCGGACATCGGATGGCCAGATCACCTACCACAAGAACAATAACGGCACAGGGTCTTCCGAGATGGCAATGGCGATGACGGCCTATCGCCGCGCCCGCGAAGAAGGCCGGGGTACCGAGATCGATCTGGGCTGAAAGTGGAGTGGCTCCAACAACATTATGAGCTGACTACGATCGACACGATCCTCGTGGCCGGAACGGCGTTTGCTGCGGGCTTGATGCGGGGGTTTTCCGGTTTCGGTGCGGCATTGACGATCGCCCCGGTTCTGGCGCTGGCGGTCGGGCCGCGGGCGGCAATACCGGCGATCCTGATTGTCATGCTGGTTACCAGCGTTCAGCTGGCGCCGAAGGCCTGGGCCAGTGCGAACTGGCCGACGGTGATCCCGCTTTCCGTCGGCGGGGCGATCGGTATTCCGCTCGGGGCGTGGCTGCTGGTGGTGGTCGACCCCGAAATTATCCGGCGTTCGATTTCCGTCACCGTGATTTTCTTCGCCCTGCTGATGCTCGTCGGCTGGCGCTACAAGGGCAGTATCGGGCCCGCGGTCAGCGCCTTCGCAGGCGGGCTGGGCGGGTTTATTTCGGGTGCGGCTGCCGCGGGCGGCCCGGCCGTGATCATGTTCCTGCTTGCCGGGCCCGAAAGCGCCGCCCGGAACCGTGCCGCGATAATTCTCTATTTCATTTTCACCCAGGCGGTGGCGCTGGTCGTTTATGGAATCGGCGGTCTGATGACCTGGAAGACCGTATGGATAGCTCTGCCCATGATCCCGACGATTGCGCTCGGCACCTGGCTGGGCGAGAAAATGTTCGGCAGGGCGTCCGACCGGCTTTACCGTCGGATCGCCCTCGCGTTTCTGCTGCTCATCGGCCTTTCAACACTGTTCGCCTAAGGGGCGCCATATGGAATTCTGGATCGACATTTCGATTGCCGAAGGGGCGGTAGTGGTCGTTGCCGCCTTTATCGCCGGGATAATGCGGGGCTTTTCGGGCTTTGGATCGGCCCTCATCATCGTGCCGGTTACGGCGGTCGTTTTCGGCCCCCGCCTGGCGGTTCCCGCGGTGATTGCCATTCACCTGATCACGAGCATCCAGCTTCTGCCCGAGGCGATGCGCGATGTGGAGTGGGGGCGGGTCGTGCCCCTGTCCGTCGCCGGTAGCCTGGCCGTGCCGCTGGGCGCATGGGTGCTTGTCACCCAGGATTCGGATTTGATCCGGAAGGCCATCTCGGTACTGATTATCGTATTCGCCGTCATGATGATGCGCGGCTGGCGCTATACCGGAAAGATCAACGGCTGGGTCATGGCGGGGGTCGGTCTGGTCGGCGGCGTGATCACGGGTGCCGCGACCATCGGCGGGCCGCCGGTCGTGACGTTTCTGATGGCGGGGCCGTTCAGGGCGGCACAGAACCGGGCGGCCATAATCCTGTACTTCATCTTTGTGCAGATCGTCGCCATGGGCATGTACTGGGGCGGCGGGTTGCTGTCTCTTCCGATCGTCGGAATCTGTGTTCTGGTGATGCCGTCGCTGATGATCGGCATGTGGATCGGTCAGCGGTTGTTCGCGACCGCCTCCGAAGAAGGGTTTCGGAGGGTCGCCCTTATATTTCTGCTGGCCATCGGCATTGCAACCCTGTTCCTGTAGGGTCCCGCGATGATTCTCGATGGCATATCGGTTTGGGAACTTGCGGCGATGGTCGCGGCGTTTGTCGCGTCGGGCCTTGTCCGCGGCTTCAATGGCGGCGCGGGGGCCAATTTTATCACCGCGCCCGTCGTCGCCTATATTCTCGGCGCGCGGGAAGGCGTGCCGGTGATCATCCTGCTGAACCTTGTCAGCAATATTCAGGTGATGCCGGGGGCGCTGCCCCATGCCGACTGGCGGCGGATGTTGCCGGTCGGCCTTGCGGCGATGGCGATGACGCCCCTCGGCGCGTGGATATTGCTGGCCGTGGACGAGGACGTCATGCGCCGTATCGTGGCCGGAACATCGATTGCCCTTTCCGTCCTGTTGCTGACCGGCTGGCGCTATTCCGGCCCGCGGGGGCTGCCGGTCAGGATCGGGGTCGGCGCGCTCGGCGGCACGATAACCGGCGCGGTGTCGATGGGCGGACCGCCTGTTTTCCTGTATCTGCTGTCCGGTCCCGGTACCGCTGCTGAACAACGGGCAAATTTTCTGGCTTTCGGGTTGCTGGTCCAGACGGGTGCGATTCTGTCCTACGCGGCTTCCGGTCTTATCTCGCAGAATCTGCTGATCCTGTCGGCGATCCTGTTCGTACCGTTCACGTTTGCCTGCTGGGCGGGCATGCGGCTGTTTGCCCATGTGACCGATACCCAGTTCCGCACCCTGACCCTGGCCGGTATCGCGATCCTGTCCCTGGTGATCGCCGTTCTCTAGGGCGCTGGTGCCTTCTTGCGTACCCGGCCGGTAATCGTCACAATTCCACGTTCAATATCACAGGTTGGCCGGGAGATTCACGATGGCGATCAAGGAACTCAACCACATCAATATCCGCACCGACAAGATGGAGGAAACGAAGGATTTCTTCGTCGACGTCGTCGGATTGTCGATCGGGTGGCGGCCGGATTTCGATTCCCATGGATACTGGCTGTATTGCGGAGAGGTGCCGATCGTTCATCTGTCGCTCAGCGATCCGGCGGGCGATCCGCGCACTGTCGCATCGGGCCGCGGCGAGGGGCTCGATCATATCGGGCTGTCGGCGAAGGACCTCACCGGGACGGAAAAGACGCTTGTGACGAATGATGTCACCTATAAAAAATGCCTCGCGGGCGGTGGCCGTCTGGTGCAGGTGTTTTTCCACGATCCGAACGGCGTGCAGGTTGAACTGGCTTTCGAATCCGCTGCCGAGGGCGTGACGAACGACAATTTCGTGCCGGTCGATGCCCCCGGCCTGGGCGTGTGACGGTCAGTGGATGAGGTGCTCTGTCGCGTTGTGCCGAGCGGGCGGCCACATAAAACAGGCCAAGAAGCTGATAAAGGATTTCTGAAATGAGTACGCCGCAGGCGGGTATTCTCGCCGATCTTCCCGACCTGTCCCGTTATCTCGAATTTCACCTGCTGCCGGATTCCGATCCGGCGCCGGTGCTCCGCGACCTTGCCGCCCGCAAACTTGGCGCAGAAATGGTGATCGGGATCGGTTCCGGTCTTGTCAGCGCCCTGAAGGGGACGGTCGCCGGTCTGCGGCCTTTTCCGGCGATGAGCGGACCGGGATGCGAGGTCCCGTCCACGCAGGCGGAACTGTGGTGCTGGATACGGGGCACGGACCGGGGCGAAATTACCCATCTGGGCCGGTCGGTCACGGCGCAGTTGTCGCCCGCCTTTCGGCGCAGCCGCCTTGTCGACGGCTTCAAATTCGATGTCGGCCGGGAAATCGGGCGGGATCTCAGCGGATACGAGGACGGCACGGAAAACCCCGAGGGCGATGCTGCCGTCGCCGCGGCGATTACGCAGGGCGTGGGCCCGGGGGTCGATGGGTCCAGCTTCGTCGGGGTTCAGAAATGGATGCACGATCTCGACCGTTTCCAGAGCCTGTCGCGGGAAGATCAGGACAATATCTATGGCCGCCATGCGAGCGATAACGCGGAATTCGACGAAGCTCCGGAATCGGCCCATGTGAAGCGCACGGCGCAGGAAAGTTTCGATCCCGAAGCCTTCGTTGTCCGGCGATCGATGCCGTGGTCGGACGAAAGCGGCGAAGGCCTGATGTTCGTCTCGTTCGGCAAATCGTTCGACGCGTTCGAAGCCCAGCTCGGGCGCATGACCGGGCAGGAAGACGGTATCATTGACGGGCTGTTCCGGTTCACCCGCCCGGTTTCCGGCAGCTTTTTCTGGTGTCCGCCGGTGGTTGGCGATTCGCTCGACCTGTCGGCGCTGGGGCTTTAGGCGCAAGCGCCGGTCGCAGCCGCGTTTTCAGTGAAAATCCCGGGACGGGTAAAGCCGTCGCGGCCCCCGGCGGGATTCGGGGATCGGGCTTTTGACCTCGTCGGCGCGCGCGAGATTGTTCTCGTAAGCCGCGTTTGCGGTCCGGCGGCTGTCCGAGGGTCTGAAATCGGGCCCCGCAAGGGCGCGCAGCCGGTGGGTCATGTCTTCCAGATGATCGGCGATAACATGCGTCACGATGCCTTCGCGCTGTAATTTTCCGGTCACGCGGATCAGCCTTGCCGCCATCACCACGCGGCGGAAGCGTTCGAATGTCTTCGGCCAGACCACCAGATTGGCGATTCCGGTTTCGTCTTCCAGGGTAATGAAAATCACGCCGCTGGCCGTGCCCGGACGCTGACGGACCAGCGCGAGTCCCGCGACGGTTACCTTTGCGCCGTCCCGGGTGTTTACAAGCTGCTCGGCGGGAACGGCCCGTGCCGCATTGAGCTCGTCGCGCAGCAGCGCCAGGGGGTGCGTTTTGAGCGAGAGGCGCAGGGCGGCGTAGTCGTGGGTGACCTCCTCGCCGATGGCCATGACCGGCAGGGAAACTTCCGGATCGTCGCGGTTCTCGCCGGCCTCGAACAGGGGCAGCGGCGCCGGCGGCAGGGCGCGCACCGCCCACAGGGCATCGCGGCGGCGGAGTTTCATAGAGGAATAGGCGTCGGCCCGTGCCAGCCGTTCCAGTACCGGGGCGGGCAGCCCGGCAAGCCGGTTGATCTCCGCCGGGTCCGCGAATGCCCTGCCCAGCAACGTCCGGGCGTCGACCAGCGCCGCCGCGGCGTCTTCGGAAAGTCCTTTGATCTGGCGCAGGCCCAGGCGCAGGGCGTGTTGCCGTTGACCCATCGGCTCCAGCGTGTTGTCCCAGTGGCTGTGGTTCACGTCCACCGGGCGCACCTCGACGCCGTGCTGGCGTGCATCGCGGACCAGCTGCGCCGGGGCGTAGAACCCCATCGGCTGGCTGTTGAGGATCGCGGCGGCGAACACGTCCGGATAGTGTTTTTTCAGCCAGGCGGACACGTAAACCAGCAGGGCGAAGCTGGCGGCATGGCTTTCCGGGAACCCGTAATCGCCGAAGCCTTCGATCTGGCGGAAACAGCGCTCGGCAAAGTCGCGCTCGTAGCCGTTCGCAACCATTCCCTCGATCAGTTTTTCCTCGAACATGTGAATGGTGCCGGTATGGCGGAAGGTGGCCATGGCACGGCGCAGCTGGTCGGCCTCGGACGGGGTGAAGTTGGCGGCGACGATGGCGATCTTCATGGCCTGTTCCTGGAACAGCGGCACGCCATGGGTTTTCGCAAGCACGTCGCGCAGTTCTTCGGACGGGTACTCGGTCTTTTCCTCGCCGTTCCGGCGGCGCAGATAGGGATGCACCATGTCGCCCTGGATCGGGCCGGGGCGGACGATGGCGACTTCGACGACGAGATCGTAGAACGTCCGCGGCTTCAGGCGCGGCAGCATGGTCATCTGGGCGCGGCTTTCGACCTGAAAGACGCCTACCGAATCCGCCTCGCACAGCATGTCGTAGACGGCGGGATCGCCGGTCGGCACGGTGGCGAGCTCGACCTTGCGGCCGTAATGGCGTTCCAGCAGGTCGAAGCCCTTGCGGATACAGCTCAGCATGCCGAGCGCCAGCACGTCGATTTTCAGGATGCCGAGCGCGTCGAGGTCGTCCTTGTCCCATTCGATCGTGGTGCGGTCTTCCATCGCCGCGTTGGCGATGGGCACCATCTCCGACAGGGGGCCGCGGGTGATCACGAACCCGCCGACATGCTGCGACAGGTGTCGGGGAAAACCCGTCAGTTCGCAGGCAAGGCGGATGGCGAGCGACAGCCGCCTGTCGTCGGGGTCGAGCCCGGCTTCGCGGATATGTTTCCGCTCGATGCCGTCCGACCGCCATCCCCAGACCGTCGCGACGAGGGTGGCCGTGGTGTCCTCGCTCAGCCCCATGGCCTTGCCGACTTCGCGGACCGCCATGCGCGTGCGGTAATGGATGACCGTGGCCGCGAGCCCGGCGCGGTCGCGGCCGTATTTGGCGTAAATGTACTGAATGACCTCTTCGCGGCGTTCGTGCTCGAAATCGACGTCGATATCGGGGGGTTCGTTCCGTTCGGCGGACACGAAACGTTCGAATAACAGGTCGATTTCGGCGGGATCGATGGCCGTGATGCCGAGGCAGTAGCAGACGGTCGAATTCGCGGCCGATCCGCGTCCCTGGCAGAGAATGTTCTGCGAGCGCGCATAGCGGACGATGTCGTGAACGGTCAGGAAATAGGGCGCATAGTCGAGCTGGTCGATCAGTTTCAGTTCGTAATCGATCTGCGCGCCGACCTTTGGCGGTATGCCGCGGGGATAGCGCGTTTCCGCACCCTGCCAGGCGAGGCGTTTCAGTTCCGCCTGCGGCGTAGTGCCGGGCGGGGCCTCGTCGTCGGGATATTCGTAGCGCAGTTCGTCGAGCGAAAAACTGCAGCGGTCGGCGATGACCATGGTCTGCAGAATCGCTTCCGGGTGGCGGCGGAACAGCCGCGCCATTTCTTCCGGCGGCTTGAAATGACGCTCGGCATTGGCCGCCAGGCGGAACCCTGCCTGGTCGACGGTGCAGTGTTCGCGGATGCAGGTCAGGACATCCATAAGTGGCTTGCGGTCCGGCACATGCATCCGCACGTCGTTGGTGGCAACCATCGGGATGTTCACATCGACCGCGAGCCGGGCGAGGGCCCACAGCCGGGCGCCATCGTTGCCGTGATAGCGGCACCTTGCGGCCAGCCAGACATCGCGTCCCAGTATTTCCCGCAGACGGCGCAGATGCGCCGTATAGGCGGCATCCGGTTCAGGTCCCATGCCGGATGGCGGCAGAGAGATGAAAACCTGGCCGCCCGAATGGGCGAAGACGTCTTCCAGCCGGATTTCGCATTCGCCCTTTGCGGCGCGGCGGCGGCCGAGCGTGATCAGCGTCGACAGCCGTCCATAGGCGGCGCGGTCCGTCGGGAAGCACAGCATCGACGGCGCGTCCTGCAGGTCCAGCCGGGCGCCGACGACAAGCTTTATACCAGCCTGTTTCGCCGCCTGGTGAGCGCGCACGACACCAGCCAGCGTATTCCTGTCTGCCACCGCGACGGCCGATAGGCCGAGCGCCGCCGCCGTTTTCGCCATCTCCGCCGGGTGCGAGGCGCTTCGCAGAAAGGAGAAATTAGTGGTGACTTCAAGTTCGGCGTATGGGGGCATGAATTTTATGCGGGAAGGCGGGGATGGGCAGGGGGCGTCTCAGAATCCGGCCTAATATCCGCCCGCCTCTGCGGCAGAATCCCGGATTGAGCGGGCTTCTGTGCTCCGAATGCCAGCGGACCGGGCCGCAAGCGATGTAATCTCGCATTTTATCTGCGGCGGCGGTGTCGTGCAGGATGTGTTCTTCGTGACCCCATTGCCATACCGGGTGTCCCGGCGTCTGGCGGCGTTTGTTGATCTCGCGGGCCGAGACCGATTTGAACGTTCGCAGGATGGCGGCCAGTCCGTGCGGCGCGCCTTCCTCGACGGCGACGATACCGTGAACATGGTCGGGCATCAGCGCGAAGGTCTCGAGCCTGACATGGGTGAATATCCGCGGCAGGTTCCGCCAGTGGGCCTCGACGGCGCGGCCGACAGCGTTCGGTTTCAGGCTCCCACCCGAGATTTTGCCGAGACGGGGGCCGCCCGGATCCATGCAGATGGTGAAAAAATACAGGCCCGGTTCCGGCGGTGCCTGGTCCGGGTGCTGGGCTTCGGAAAACCGGTGTTCCGCCGGGGTGTGGGTGTTCATGTCGTTTTTCCCTTTTCGTGGATGGAGGTGAGATGGGTGGGGATGAAATGCGTCATCCGAAGACACCGTGGACATACCAGTGGGGCTGGGCGCCGGGGCTGTAGATACCTTCGCGATAGACCCAGAAACGGCGGCCGCGGCGATCTTCGACGCGGTAATAATCGCGGATGCTGTCCTGTATGGAGGACGGGCCCGGACCCGGGGCGGTTCCTGCGCTGTCTTCGCCGGTTCCGTCTTCACCGGTCCCGTCTTCGCGGCCGACGTCATCGTCTGCCAGTTCCGTTTCCAGCAGGCCGAGCCCGTCATTCCACCATTCCGGGGCGATCCGTTCCGGGCCGTCGGCATGTTCGATGCGGAAAACCTGCTTTCGCCAGCGGAACATCACGGGCGGGTCGTCCGGCACCGGTGCGACGGCTTCCACCTCCTCGGGCCGGGAGAGGAGCCGGAGAGGGCGGGGCCGGGAAAGCGACCGCTGAAGGGAAGAACCGGACCGCCAGGGCGCCGCCGGTACCGGGCGGGTTCGTGCGGTGGCGAGAGACGTGGCAATCGCGCGTTCCGGAATGTGGCTTTCCTGCAGGGTCATCTGCATGACGTTTTCGCCGCCGAGCCGGATGCTGAGCTTGTCTGCCAGTTCGGCGACGCCGGCCTCGTCATGGTCGTGGCGGCGGTCGAGGGCGGCCTGTGCAGGCGACAGTTTTTCGCTGACCGTGGCGGTCAGGGCGATGGCGTCGATGCCGAAAGCGGCCTCTATCCGGTCGAGCTTGGCGGTAAACAGGCGGGCGAGATGCGTGGCGCTGCGGCTGGCACGGCTGGTGCCGGCTTCCAGGCGGGCTATGGTGCCGTCCGGGTGATATAAAGCCAGGGTCAGGCGGCGTGCGCCGAGTCCGTCGGCCTCGAGGGTGTCGGCCAGCTCGCGGGCAAGGCCTCTGACGGCCTCGGCGATGTCTTCCGCCCGGCCGATGGGGTCTGCGAAAGCCCGGCGGGCATGCCACGGGGTGGACAGCGCGACCGGAGAAACCGGCTCGGGCCGGTCGCCAAGGGCCTGGTCGAGCCGGTCGGCGACCTCGCTGCCGAACCGGTCGACAAGCGCCGTCCGCGGGAGCGGCATCAGGTCGCCGATCCGCCGCAGCCCGACGCCCTGTAAACCGGCGACGGTCGCCGGGGCAAGCCGCAGGCCGGCAACCGGCATGGCGGCGATCGCGTCCCGGACCTGGCCCTTGCGGATGATTGTCCAGTGCTTGCGCTTGTAGGCGGTATGGCGGGCGGCGGCCCAGGCGGCGCCGGGCGTGTCGGCAAGGGCGGCATAGGCGGTGAAGCCGATCCCGGCAAGCCGGTTCGTGATTTCGCGCATCAGGGCATCTTCGCCGCCGAACAGGTGGGCGCAGCCGGTGACGTCCAGCCATATGGATCCCGCGCCGCCGAAAGCGGCGCCGGCGCCGTCTTCGTCCGGGGCGGTCCACGGGCTGAACCGTCCGCACCAGTCGGCA
This sequence comes from uncultured Rhodospirillaceae bacterium, assembly GCA_963974055.1. GTDB lineage: Bacteria > Pseudomonadota > Alphaproteobacteria > MPNO01 > UBA830 > CAXBCP01. Next base: position 191,919 of record CAXBCP010000002.1, on the reverse strand, counting down.
ATCCGGGTCAGGGCGCGGTTGTCCGCTTCCGGGTCCGCTTCGCTGGTGCGCAACTCGGGCAGGATGGCGCGGGCATCGGCCAGAGTCATGCCGGTCTGAATGCCGGCCTGTTCCGCCGCGGCACTGACCGCATACAGAACCAGCCGTCCGCCGGAATCGTCGACCAGCCCGAGCGGGCTATCCAGCCAGTCTTGCCGCAGACGGCACAGGCGGTCGGTCGCAAATTTCGGCAGCCACAGAGAAATTACCCGTTTCATCGTTCCACTCCATCATCCAGTTGGCGGACGTTCCGCCGCGGCAGCGGAACAATTCCGCGTGCCACCGTGCAGTGTGCAGGCCCGGCGGGGCCTGAAATATCGTTCCATTGTCGTTCGCCTGCGCCGGATTCCGGCCGGGGCCGGCTTTTTCCGCATGCTCCACCGCATCGAGACGCCAGCGGGTCGCCGCAGCGCTGGGGGCCGGCCGCTCGGTCTTCGGGCGCAGCATCAGGGCGGTGACGCCGGTCTGCTCCGCGGCGAGCTGCAACCGGCGGCTGTCGGTCAGGGACATGTTCGTTATCTCTCCGACGACGGCGGCCAGCCGGCTGCAGTGCAGGCCTTCTTCCATCGCCCAGAGCGCATCCGAATCGCGCCGTGTCCGCACCAGGATCACCCGCGCCGGATCTATCCCGAACTGGAGCAGGGCAGGGCCGTACAGCGTCCCCGCATCGAGCGCCCAGGGCCGTTCGCACCACAGGATCGAATGACTCCCGTCATCGCTGGCAAGCCGTCCGGCGAGCAGGGCGCAGAATGCCGTGGCAATGCCGGCATCCGCGGCGAAGATTTCGTGCAGGGCGCCGCGCGCCAGCCCGCCGCCCGGCAGGTGGCCGTCAATTTCAGCGACGCCGAAGGGCAGGACCGGGCGCTTCGCCTCGGCGAGCGTGCCGCCGAACCCTTCGAGTTCGCGGATTTGTGCCTTCAGTCCTTCCAGCCCGGCCGGACTCCGCCCGGTTCCCCGTTTCAGAGGGGGAAGGGGGCGGTTCCTGGCGCTTCCGGAGAGCCTCGGCATCGTGTGTTCCAATGGTGTATGAGAACAAATGTTCCTGTTTTGTTCTATACAGGGGCGGGAACATCGTCAAGCGGGATTCTCTATCCTGTGTGAAGGGAGCAGGAAAATCTGCTGTGCCTCTGGCGCCCATTGTCATTTGTGCTCCGCTTCCGATAAAAAGCGCATCCAGCAACAGGAGAAGACCTTTGGCGAGAAACGATCCGCGACCGGAAATAGCCCCGGATTCCGGCATACGCGGTCGGGTCCGCCGGCTGGTCGAAAACCCGGTCTTCCAGAAAGCGATCATGGCTTTGATCGTCATCAACGCGTTTACGCTGGGGATGGAGACGTCGCCGACGATTATGGCAGCGATCGGCCCGCAGATTCATATCTTCGATCAGGTCGTTATCGTGATTTTCTGTATCGAGATCGTGCTGCGGCTCTATGCGCATGGCCCGCGGTTTTTCCGCGACCCGTGGAGCATTTTCGATTTCATCGTCGTCGCAATCACCCTGACGCCGTCCAACGATTCGCTGTCGGTTCTGCGGTCTCTCCGCGTGCTGCGCGTGCTGCGGCTGGTCTCTGCGGTGCCGCGGCTGCGCCGGATCGTTGCCGCGCTGCTGCATGCCGTTCCCGGTGTCGGCGCGATCGGCGTATTGCTGCTGCTGGTCTTCTATGTGTTCGCCGTCATCACCACCAAATTGTTCGGCGCGGCGTTTCCCGACTGGTTCGGCACCATCGGCAACTCGATGTACACCCTGTTCCAGGTGATGACGCTGGAGAGCTGGTCGATGGGTATCGTCCGCCCTGTGATGCTTGTCTATTCGTGGGCGTGGGTCGTTTTCGTGTCGTTCATTTTTCTGTCCAGCTTTACCGTCCTGAACCTGTTTATCGCGATTATCATCGATTCCATGCAGACCCTTCACGAAACAGAACAGCAGGAAACCGTCGATGAGGTAGCCGACGTGGTCCATGACGAACACCGCAGACGGGCGATGGAATTCGAAGAACTGCGCCGCGAAATGCAGGAAATAAAGACATTGCTGAAAGAAACGAAGCCCTGACGCCCGATTTCCGGCGGCGACCGGTTAAAACAGCGGCACAAGGCCTTCGTAGAGCAGGCGGGTTCCGAGAACGAACAGGATCGTATAGCTCGCCCGCATGAACCATTTCTGCGGGATCAGGTGGTTGAACTTTATCCCGATCATCATCCCGATCGGCGCCAGCGGCATCAGGATCAGCGAAATGGACAGGTTGGGCGCCGTGAACAGGCCGAGCCACCAATAGGGCAGGATCTTGGCGTAGTTCACCACGCAGAACAGAATGACGATCGTGCCGACATGAATACGTTTGTCCAGCCGTTGCGGCAGCAGGTACATCGCAACCGGCGGCAGGCCGGCATGAATGACGAAACTGGTAAAACCGGCAATCGTGCCCAGAACATACCCGACCGGTTTCGAAAAAAGACGGGGTACTGCTTTCTCGCCGCCAGAGCGGAAGAAATCGACAAAGAAGGCGATAGCGATGATCCCGACCATCAGCCGGATAAGCTGATCGTCCATCCATTTGAAGGTCAGCATGCCGATCACCGTGCCGATCAGGCAGCCGATAACGAGCACTTTCATGCTCGGGCGGTCCCAGTCCCTGCGATAGGCCCATACGCCCATCAGGTCCATCACGCACAGGATCGGCAGCATGATCGCGACCGCCTGAACCGGCGATGAGACCTGCGACAGCGCGAGCACGCCGACGAATCCGACGCCGCCGCCGAAGCCGCCCTTTGACAGGCCTGCAAGCAGGACCGCGCCAATCGCAGAAAAGGCGAAAAGCGGGTCGCCCAGAAGCTGGTCCATAAATGCGCCGCCGTTCAGGAAATTGGACGATAGATCGTCCGGGAAGGCCGAAGATCAGGATTTACGCGCGCGTATCGCCCCTGTCGATGGAAAACGTGCTGCCGACTTTGACCCCTAGTGCGGATTTGGCGTCGCCCTGGTTAACCGCGAATTCAACCAGCCCGGACGAGTTTTCGTACCAGAACGCGCCGCCTTCGGGTAAATCGGAAAACGTTCGCGCGCGTGCCAGGCGATGGCCGTTGACGACGATCTCGGCGGAATTCGGGACAGTTTTGGCCCGGACTCCGGTCATCGCATTGCCGAACGTATCAAGATAGATGACTTCTTCGAGCTCGTCCGGCCAATGGGGTCGCCTGGCTTCCTGTTCCGGCCGCGTTTCCGAAGGAATATCGTCACCGCGGGCAAGCCCGGCGGCGACGGGGGCGAACAGGTCGCGCCCGTGGAAACTTGCCGAAAGGTTTTCCGGTTGCCAGGATATCCTTCGGAACGACCTGTCATTGGCGCGCCGCATCACGATTTCGAACAATCCGTTATCCGGGCCGACGAATATCCGGCCGTCCGCGCGGACGATCGCCGGTGCCCGGCTGCCGCCGACACCCGGGTCCACGACACAGAGAAAAACGACATTCGCCGGAAATACATCGATCAGCGACGCCAGGAGATAGGCGGATGCGCGGGCCTGGAACATGGGCGCATCGTGGAGCAGGTCGATTACCGGGACTCCGGGGGCATCGCGTTCGAGTACGGCTTTGACCTGGCCCACATAGGGACCGACTTCGCCGAAATCGGTAAACAGTACAATCATGGCAGCGAGTATGCCGTCCCGCGGGCCTGTGCGGCAAGCGGGCGATACAGATCCGGAATTCGGAGATGAACTCAGACGGTGGCGAGATCCGATTTCTTGTCTTTGCAGATGACGCGGTTGCGCCCCAGCTTCTTGGCCATGTAAAGCGCCTGGTCGGCGCGGTCGATAAAGTCCGCAATATCCTCGCCCTTGTGATAGGACGTAACGCCCAGCGACATCGTTACACCGCCAAGGGCGTCGTCCGTGCCTTTGCGTATCAGCCGTTTCGACGACACGACCCTGCAAATGTTGTCGGCGACCGAGGCGGCGCCACTGTTGGTCGTGTCCGGCAGGATGATTGCGAATTCCTCGCCGCCATATCGGGCCGCCGTATCCTTGCCCTTGACGGAATCGTGCAGAATCCTGCCGACAAACTGAAGAACCTGATCGCCGAGCTGGTGACCGTGTGTATCGTTGAAGTTCTTGAAATGGTCGAGATCCGCCATGATCAGGGACAGGGGGAGGCCACTTTCGAAAGAGTCCCGCGCCGCAGCATAAATTTCCTGGTCGAAACATTTCCGGTTGGCGATGCCGGTCAGGCTGTCGGTCAGGGCGTCGCGCCGGGAATCGTCCAGCGCCTTGCGAAGCGCATTGATCTCGTCGGTGGATTCGGTCATCCGCCGGTTCAGCTCTTTCGATCGTGAGTCCATGGCTTCGGTCTCGCCGATGATATCGGCGACCATGCCGCGGATCTGTTCGATGTCGTCTGATTTCTGGAGACCGCCCGAGAAGGTTTTCAGGGCTGCGCCGTATTCTTCGGCCTCCGAACCGGTTGCTGCCAGCGCCGCTATAATTCGTTCGGTGACCGTTTCTATACGCCCGGACCAGTCCTTGTTGCGGGCCGCGCTGGCTTCGGCAACGATATAGCGATCGTAGATAGCCGCGTAGTCGGTTTCGTCGGGAGGGGTATCGAGCGACAGCAATGTGTCGACGGTTTTTTTCAGGTCGCCGTTTTTATCGGCGAAGTATTCGTACCAGATCGAAAAATTGATCGGATTTGGGGCGATGCCGAGGTCTTTAAGGCGTTTGAATGCCGAAAGCGCAAATTTCGACGCTGTATCTGGTGTTTCCGGATAGTGCATCCCGGTACGAGCCTCGCCGATTGTTTCTATTTGTTGCTAATCAGGCGGCAAAAAACTTAACAACTGGATAAGGCCGTGCATCGACCCGGCAGGCAGGTATGGTTAATCGAACGGCTGAATCCGGACGATCGCCTGCTTGTTGACCAGGTGGACGGTTTCGTTCGCGTCGATAAAGGGCATGAAGGGCGCGCTGTCGTTCAGAAGGTCCTGGATGCGCGCCGTTGCCTCGACGAAGACGTAGCCGCTGAGAACGGTGCCGTCGATCAGCGAAAGCTCCGCGTATTCGCGGACTTTCGGTATTTTCTGGTGTGCATTGAGGCTGGTACGCATGACCCGGACTTTATCTTCGGTCGGTTAACGGGGGCTGAACAGAGTCTGATTTTCCGCCGCCTATGGCAGCTGAAAATTCTGGTGGATTTGCTTGCTGTTAATCCGATCCGGCGATACTTTGCACTGCATCATTAGATATTGCGCCGCAATACTGTCATATAATCCCATGCGCCGCGCGCGCCCAACGACTGGAAATGATTATGGATCAGCAGGTCAGGCCCGAAGCTGTAATCGCGACGATGGAAGAGCTTCACGGCTACTATATCGAGGAACTGAAGCCCGCGATGACGGCGGTTTACGTCCGTACGGTCACGGAAACGGATATCGTCCAGTATTCGCAGATTTCCGGCGATGACAATCCGTTGCACGTTAACGAGGAATTTGCGAAGCAGACGGCGTTCAAGGGCCGTATCGCCCATGGAATGCTGACCTGCGGGTATATTTCAGCGGTTCTCGGCACCAAGCTGCCGGGACCGGGCTGCGCCTATCTCAACCAGAATTTCAATTTCCGGGCGCCGGTCCGTATCGGCGATACAGTGCAGACCCGCGTGACGGTCAGGGAAGTCGATATCGACACGAACAAGGTGATCTGCGACGTGGTATGTTCGATCGGCGAGAAAGTCGTTATTGACGGCGTTGCCACCCTTTGGGTGCCGAATCGCCGCAAGCAGGACTAGTCAGGCCAGTTTCCGCGGGGTCGGGCGGGTTAATGGTTTGACTTGACCCCTTGCGGTAGCTACCAACATCGCCGCAATGCGCATATTCAGACACGTCGCTGGGCTGCCGGATTTTGTCCGGGATACCTCTGTCGCCATCGGTAATTTCGATGGCGTCCATCTCGGTCACCAGGCGGTGATCGCCGAGGCTGCTGCACATGCGGAAAAACTCGGAACGTCGCTCTCGGTGATTACGTTCGATCCGCATCCGCGGCGGTTTTTCCGCCCGGAAGAGCCGCCCTTCCAGCTGACGCCGCTGCGCAGCAAGGTCCGGCGTTTTGCGGCCGTCGGCGTCGAGCAGTTGCTCGTGGTTCATTTCGATGCCGAGACGTCGCAGCTCACGCATGAGCAGTTCGTCGATACCTTCATCACCGGCGGGTTTCACGCGCAGCACGTCACGGTGGGATACGATTTCGTGTTCGGCGCCGGGCGCGGCGGCAATGCAGATTACCTGGCGGCCCGCGCAAAAAAGGACGGATTCGGGCTGTCGGCGATAGAGCCGGTCAAGGATTCCAGCGAAACGGTCTATTCGTCGACCAATATCCGGAACTGCTTGCGGGAAGGCGCGCCGGCGGCGGCGGCAAACCTGCTTGGGCATCCATGGGAGATCGAGGGCCGCGTAATCAAGGGCGATCAGCGCGGCCGCCAGATCGGTTTCCCGACGGCGAATATTGCGCTCGAGGAATATGTCGAACCCGCACTCGGCGTTTATGCCGTTTGGGCCGGGGTCGAAGAGGGCGGCGTGACGACCTGGCATATGGGATGCGCCAATATCGGCCGGCGGCCGACCTTCGACAAGAACGACGTGAACTGCGAAGTCTATATTTTCGATTTCACCGACGATATTTATGACAAGTTGCTCCGGGTCGCGTTGGTCGAGTATATCCGCCCGGAGAAGAAATTTGACGGGATAGCCCAGTTGCGCGAACAGATTGCGCTGGATTCCCATGATGCAAGGGTGTTGCTGGAAAGCATCGGCCCGGACGATTTGCGGCGGGCGCCCTGACAACGCGCCGCCCGGGGTAAGAACCAACTATGGCCACCGATTACAAATCCACCGTCTTCCTGCCGAAGACCGAGTTCGAGATGCGCGGCAAACTGCCGGAGCGCGAACCCCTGCTCCTGGCGCGCTGGGAGAACATGAACCTGTACAAGCGCCAGCGCGAACAGTCCGCCGGACGCGAGAAATTCATCCTGCATGACGGCCCGCCATACGCAAACGGCAATCTGCATATCGGGCACGCGCTGAACAAGATCCTGAAGGATGTCATCAACCGGTCGCAGCAGATGCTGGGCAAGGATGCGAATTACGTGCCGGGCTGGGACTGCCACGGCCTGCCGATCGAATGGAAGGTAGAGGAAAAATACCGTGCCGCGGGCCGCGACAAGGACGAGGTGCCGATCGTCGAATTCCGCCGCGAATGCCGCGAATTCGCCGATCACTGGATCGGCGTCCAGCGCGAGGAATTCCAGCGTCTCGGCGTGATCGGCGACTGGGAAAATCCGTATACGACGATGAACTACGCCGCCGAGGCGCAGATCGCGCGCGAACTGATGAAGTTCGTCGATAACGGCCTGCTCTATCAGGGCTCGAAGCCGGTGATGTGGTCGGTGGTGGAAAAAACCGCGCTTGCCGAAGCCGAGGTCGAGTATCACGACCATGAATCCGACACGATCTGGGCAAAGTTTCCCGTGCGCAACGCCGGTGCGCCGGCGAGCGGGAAGTTCGCGGCTGCATCCGTCGTTATCTGGACGACGACGCCCTGGACGATCCCCGGCAACCGGGCGATCTCGTTTTCGTCGAAAATCTCGTACGGGCTGTACGAGATCACGGACGCGCCGGACGAGAACTGGGCGAAAACCGGAGACCTTCTGGTTCTCGCCGATGCCCTCGCCGACGATGTGATGGGCTCGGCGCGGGCGGTATCGTGGACCCGGTTGGAGGATGTGCCGCCCGCCGTCCTCGCGGAGACGGTCTGCGCCCACCCGCTTGCCGGGATGGGCTACGATTTCGATATCCCGTTGCTCGACGGCGCGCATGTGATGGACGATGCCGGTACGGGATTCGTCCATACCGCGCCGGGTCACGGTCGCGACGACTACGATATCTGGGTGGCAAGCAGCCAGTCGCTTACCGCGCGCGGTATCGATACCCGCATCCCCTATACCGTGGATGCCGACGGAATCTACACCGACGAAGCGCCGGGTTTCGGCGGTAAATGCGTCATCACCGACAAGGGTAAAAAGGGCGACGCCAACCAGGCGGTCATCGATGCGCTGGTAGCCGCGAACGCACTGATCGCGCGCGGCCGGGTAAAGCATCAGTACCCCCATTCCTGGCGGTCCAAGAAACCGCTTATTTTCCGCAACACGCCGCAATGGTTCATCGCGATGGACAAATCTTTCGGCGACGCCGGAAAGTCGCTGCGTACTGTTGCGCTCGAGGCGATTGCCGCGACCGGCTTCTACCCGGAGGCGGGCCGCACCCGGCTTCACGGCATGATCGAGGGACGGCCCGACTGGGTTGTGTCGCGCCAGCGCGCCTGGGGCGTGCCGATAACGGTGTTCGTCAATAAAAAGACCGGCGAATTGCTGCGCGATGCCGGTGTGCAGGACCGGATCGCTGCCGCCATTGCCGAGGAGGGCGCGGATGCCTGGTTCGCGTCCGATCCGTCGCGTTTTCTCGGCAACGATTTCAGCGCCGACGATTACGAGCAGGTTTTCGACATTCTCGATGTCTGGTTCGATTCGGGCTCGACCCACAGTTTCGTGCTGGAAGACCGCGACGACCTGCAATGGCCGGCGAGCCTGTATCTCGAAGGGTCGGACCAGCATCGCGGCTGGTTCCATTCCAGCCTGCTGGAATCCTGCGGCACCCGCGGCCGGGCGCCCTATGATGCGGTGCTGACCCACGGTTTCGTTCTTGCCGAAGACAAGCAGAAGATGTCGAAGTCGACCGGCAATATCGTGGCCCCGCAGGAAATCATCAAGCAGTACGGCGCCGATATCCTGCGCATCTGGGTGGTTGCGTCGGACTATTCCGAGGACCTGAAAATCGGCCAGGACATCATCAAGCACCAGGCGGATGCCTATCGCCGTCTGCGCAATACGCTGCGCTATATCCTCGGCAATCTCGACGGGTTCGAGGAAAGCGAGCGGCTTCCCGTTGCCGAAATGCCCGAGCTCGAGCGCTGGGTGCTGCACCGTTTGACGGAGATCGATGCACTGGTGCGCGAACGCGCCTCCGATTTCGATTTCCACGATATGTTCACGGCGCTTCACAATTTCTGCGCCGTCGACCTGTCGTCGTTCTATTTCGATATCCGCAAGGACGCGCTGTATTGCGACAAGCCGGATTCCATCCGCCGCCGTGCCGCGCGCACGGTGCTGGACGAGCTGTTTTCCTGTCTGACGGCGTGGCTGGCGCCGATCGTCTGCTTTACCGCCGAAGAAGCGTGGCTGGCCCGCAATCCCGGCGACGACGAAAGCGTCCATCTGAGGACCTATCCAGATGTGCCCGCTGACTGGCAGGATGCCGTTTTGGCCGCCAAATGGGCGACGATCCGGCGAATCCGGCGGGTTGTGACCGGCGCACTGGAGTTGGAGCGTGCGGAAAAGCGTATCGGTTCGAGCCTGCAGGCGACCCCGACCGTGTATGTCGGCGACGAATATACCGGCGCGCTGGACGGCATCGATCTTGCGGAGATATCGATCACGTCCGCCATCGTCGTCGAGAGCGGCGAAGCGCCCGGCGATGCTTTCAGGATAGACGACGTTCCCGGTGTGGCGGTTGTGCCCGGCCTGGCCGAAGGCGACAAATGCGACCGGTGCTGGCAGGTGCTTGCCGAGGTGAAAGCCGATGGCGATACCCCGGGTATCTGCAACCGCTGTGCCGACGCCGTCGCGGATTTCCCGGCGGCTGCGGAGTGAGTGCCGGGTCTTGATCCGAACAGGGCTTTCCGTCGCGGCCGCCGTCATTGCGCTGGATCAGGCGACGAAAACGTGGATCGTCCACGATGTCATGTCGCCGCCGCAATGGATCGAAGTCACGTCGTTCTTCAACATCGTCATGGTGTGGAACAAGGGGGCCAGTTTCGGGCTTTTCAGCACCCAGTCGCCGTGGACCCAGGCAGTTCTTGGCGGTCTGGCGGTGGTAATTTCGATCGTCCTCGCCATATGGATGACAAAGGCGCGCTCGAAGTGGCTGACAGTGGCGCTCGGCATGGTGATCGGCGGTGCTATCGGCAACGCGATCGACCGCGCGGTCTATGGCGCAGTGGCGGATTTCCTCGATTTCCATGCGTTCGGCTATCACTGGCCGTCCTTCAACGTTGCCGACATCGCAATTTCGATCGGGGTTGTGATGTTGCTGTTTGACGGGTTGCTTGAAAACCGCCGCACCCATAAATTAGAGCCGTGAGTCCGGTTCTCAGTGGATCTATGAATATGACACGGCACATCCTTCTCGCAATTCTGGCGGTATTTACATTATCCGCCTGCGAGGGCGCACGCGAAGCGATCGGTATCGGCAAGCAATCGCCGGACGAATTCGCGGTGGTCACGCGTGCGCCGTTGAGCATGCCGCCGGATTTCGGCCTGCGGCCGCCGCGCCCCGGCGCGGAACGTCCGCAGGAATCGACGGTCAAGGAAACGGCGCGCGATCTTCTTGTCGAAAGCTCCGGGGCGTCGGTGACGAAGCAGGAACTGTCCGATGCGTCGAAAGGCGAAGTCGCCTTGCTGGCGCGGGCGGGTGCGACCAACCCCGATCCCGCGATCCGACGCACCATCAACCGGGAATCTTCCATTCTGGCGACAGAGGATGACAGTTTCGCCGACCGCCTGATCTTCTGGCAGAGCAGACCGCCTCCCGGCACGCTGGTCGATGCCGCGGCGGAACAAAAGCGCCTGCGCGAGAATGCCGGCCTCGGCGATGCACCGACAAAGGGCCGCACGCCGCAGATCATCCGCAAGCCCAAAGGCTGGTTCGAAGGCATTTTTTAGCTGACCGGAAAGTGATGGCGACGGGACTTGTATCGTCCCGGCGTGTGTCCAACTGTATCCGTAGGGCTGTTTGCCTGAATTTCGCGTCGTGACCGGCGCGGCCAAATGTCTGGAGTTGCAATTGTACGCTTGGTTCAGAAAGGTTCTGACGGCTGTGGGCGCCGGTATTGCCTGCGCCGTCGTCTTCGCGGCCACAGCATCGGCTGCGGTGTTCTCGCCGAAGACATTTACCCTTGATAACGGTCTGCAGGTCGTGGTGATCGAAAATCATCGCGCGCCGATCGTTATGCAGATGCTGTGGTACCGGGTCGGCGCCGCCGACGAGGAAGCCGGTGAATCCGGTCTGGCCCATTTTCTCGAACACCTGCTGTTCAAGGGCACCAAGACCGTGAAACCGGGCGAGTTTTCGCGGACCATCTCGCGGATCGGCGGCCGCGACAACGCTTTCACAAGTTCCGATTTTACGGCCTATTTCCAGCGTGTCGCAGCGCACGAACTGGAAACGATCATGCGGCTCGAAGCGGATCGGATGCACAACCTGGTTCTCAGCGACGATGTCGTCCTGCCGGAGCGCGACGTGGTCCTCGAGGAACGCCGGTCGCGGACCGATAACAGCCCCGCCGCCCAGCTTCGCGAACAGATGCGCCGGGCGCTGTACCTGAACCATCCCTATGGCCGGCCGGTAATCGGCTGGATGAGCGAGATCAGGCAACTGACGACCGAAAACGCCCTCGCGTTCTACCGTAAGCATTACGCGCCGAACAACGCGATGCTTATCATTGCGGGCGATGCCACGGTCGACCAGGTGCGGGCGCTCGCCGAAAAATACTACGGGCCGATCGCGGGCGCGAAAGTCCCCGAAAGGGTACGCCCGAAAGAGCCGCCGCACCGGGCCGCCCGCCGGGTGGTGCTCCGCCATGAACGCGTCAACCTGCCCTCCTGGTCGCGGACGTATCTTACGCCGAGCTATGCCACCGACGCGAAGACGGTCGCCTATCCGCTTGAAGTTCTGGCACAGGTTCTTGGCGGCGGCTCGACCAGCCGGCTCTATCGCAAGCTCGTCGTCGAACGCGGCATCGCGTCAAATGCGGGCGCCTGGTATAGCGGCGACGGCCTCGATTACGGGGAGTTCGGGATCTATGCGAGCCCCAATGCGGGCGGCGATATCGCGGCGCTGGAAAAAGCCGTCCTCGAAGAACTGGATGCGGCGTTTAAAGAGGGATTTGCCCCTGCCGATATCGACCGCGCGAAACGCCTTATTTCCGCGCAGGCGATCTATGCGCGGGACGGACTGCGCGCCGGCCCCAATGCGATCGGCCAGGCGTTTACCCAGGGGCAGACAATCGCCGATGTCGAGGCGTGGCCCGAGCGGATTTCCGCGGTGACCGCCGAACAGGTCATGGCGGCCGCGAAATCGGCGATCAGGGTGGAAAGTTCGGTTACGGGCATTCTCCTGCCGGAGGCCGCGAAATGACGCTACGCACACTGTACAGGGGCATTGTTCCGGCGGTTGCCCTGGCCGCCCTGTCGCTTGCCGTGCTTGCCGCGCCCGTGCAGGCGACCGAAATCCGAAAGATCGTCACCGGGAAGGGCATCGTTGCCTGGTTCGTACCCGATAAATCGGTCCCGCTGATCGCGCTCAGTTTCGCGTTCCGCAATGCCGGTTCCGCGACCGACCCCGACGGCAAGGAAGGCCTGGCCGAAATGGCGTCGGGTCTGCTGGATGAAGGTGCCGGCGACATGGAATCACAGGACTTCCAGCGGGCGCTTGAAAACATTGCGGCCCAGATGTCGTTCAGCGCCGGACGCGACAGCTTTTCCGGCCGGTTGCGCACTCTGACAGCCGAACGCGGCAAGGCGTTCGATCTTTTGCGGCTTGCCCTGAACGCGCCCCGGTTCGACAAAAAACCGGTTGAGCGTATCCGGTCGCAGATTCTGGCGTCGCTGCGACAGAGCGTCGAGGATCCAAGGCGGATATCCGGCCGGCTCTGGTCGGAGACGGTCTTTCCCGGCCATCCCTATTCCAAGCCCTCGGACGGAACCGAGAAAACAGTTGCTGCGTTGACGACCGACGATCTGAAGTCGTTTGTACGCGGCCGGTTCAGCCGCGACCGCCTGGTCATCGGCGTGGTCGGCGATATTACGGAACAGGAACTCAAGACCCGGCTCGATTCCGTGTTCGGGGATCTGCCGGCAACCGGCCCGAAATTCGATATCGCCGAAACGACGCCGGCGGGCAGCGGCAAGACGCTTATCGTCCGAAAACAGATACCGCAAAGCGTGATCGTTCTCGGCCATGCGGGGATCAAGCGGGACGACCCCGACTGGTACAAGGCGTTGCTGGTCACGCGGGTCTTCGGCGGCGGCGGGCTGAGCTCCCGGCTGTATGAGGAAGTCCGTGAAAAGCGGGGACTCGCCTATTCCGTCTATGCCTATCTCAGCCCGATGGAACATTCAGGCCTTGTCGCCGCCGGCGTCGCGACGCAAAACGCCCGCGCTGCGGAATCCGTTTCCGTGATCCGGGCGGAGTGGAAGAAGCTTTCCGAAAAGGGCATAACGGCGAAAGAGCTCGAAACCGCGAAGACCTACCTGAACGGCTCGTTTCCGCTCCGCCTCGGCTCCAGCCGGGGAATTGCAAACATGCTGGTGGGCATCCAGATGTCCGATCTCGGCATGGATTACATCCGCAAACGGCCGTCGATTATCGATTCCATTACGCTGAAAGAAGCTAACCGTGTGGCGCGCCGGCTGTTCCGGGAAAAGGACCTGACCGTCGTGATTGTCGGCGACCCCAAGGGAATGGAAGAAAGCCGGTAAAAACCGGATTTTAGAGCCTGCGGCGGGCTGTTTCCGCCGAATTATCCACAATTGTGTGGGTTGAACACCAGACGCCCTTTTCCCGATTCGCCGCCATGACATAAGGTGATCCCGGAATGGGACAGAGCAATACACCCTATACGCAGGACCTGACGGACTGCTTCGCCGGAGAGATCGGCGATGGCGGTCTGGAGGCGTCTGTCTTCGATCGCTGCATCGCGCAGACGCAAGGCGCGCTGGAGCGCATACGCGCCGCCTATGCCGATAATGCATTGCCGCTTCTGGGATTAGCGCGGGAACGCGACGATCTTGCGGAAATCAGCGCGGTTGCCGAGCGCTTCCGGTCGTCCTTCGACGATGTCGTCGTGCTCGGTACCGGTGGCTCGTCCCTGGGCGGTCAGACGTTGTGCTCGCTTGCCGATATCGGTTTCGGACCCCGCCCCGGCGCGCCGCGGCTGCATTTCATGGACAATGTCGATCCATATACAATCGACGGACTGACCGCCGCGCTGGACTGGCGGCGGACGGGTGTAATCGCGATCTCGAAATCGGGATCGACCGCTGAGACGCTCCTGCAGTTCGGGGTGCTGCTCGAAGTCCTGCGGGCGCATGTTTCCGAAGAGGCCCTTGCCGGACATGTCGTCGCCATCACCGAGGCGACGGAAAACCCCGTGACGATCATCGCGCGGAAGCTTGGATGTCCGGTGCTTGAACATCACGCGGGAATCGGCGGACGGTATTCGGTGCTGTCGGTGACGGGGATGCTGCCGGCGGCGATCGCCGGGCTGGATATCGGGCGGCTCCGCGACGGTGCGGCGACCGTTGCCGAACCGCTTCTGAGCGGCACCCCTGCAAGTGATTTTCCGCCCGCTGCCGGTGCGGCGGTGTCGTTCGGGCTGAACCGGCATGCCGGTGCGAACCTTACGGTTCTGATGCCCTATTGCGACCGGCTCGCGATTTTCGGGTTATGGTTCTGCCAGCTCTGGGCCGAAAGCATCGGCAAGCAGGGCGAGGGGACGACGCCGGTTCGTGCTATCGGCGCCGTCGACCAGCACAGCCAGCTTCAGCTTTATCTCGATGGGCCGCCGGACAAGATGTTTTCGCTGATCCTGACCGATACCGCGGGTCGCGGCGCCGCGGCCCCGGCCGATATCTCCGATATCGAGGGATTGTCCTATCTTGCCGGGAGAACGATGGGGGACCTGCTGGCCGTTGCCGGGCGCGCGACTGCCGAGACGCTTGCCAATAACGGCCGCCCGACCCGGGTGTTCCATGTTCCGGTTGTCGACGAGATGTCCATGGGCGCGCTGATGATGCATTTCATGGTCGAGACCATGATCATGGCGGACCTTATCGGGGTGAACGCCTTCGACCAGCCTGCGGTCGAGGAGGGCAAGATTCTGGCGCGTGAATATCTCGCCAGGGGAGACGCGGGATGACCCTGCGCCTGCTGCCCGAAACGCTGGTCAACAGGATCGCTGCCGGCGAGGTCATCGAACGCCCGGCCGCGGCGGTCAAGGAACTGGTGGAAAACGCCATCGATGCCGGTGCGCGTCACATCGACGTCGTGCTGGAGGACGGCGGGCGGGTGCTTGTTTCGGTCACCGATGACGGTTGCGGGATGACCGCGATCGAGCTCGAACTGGCCGTGGAGCGGCATGCGACATCGAAATTGCCGGATGACGACCTGGTGGATATCCGCACGCTCGGATTTCGCGGCGAAGCCCTGCCGTCTATCGGCGCGGTCTCGCGGCTGTCGATCACCAGCCGTGCCGCCGGGGCGGAGAACGCCTACGCGATCGAAATCGAAGGCGGAAAAAAAGGCGCGCCGAAACCGGCAGCGCTGGGGACCGGTACACGGATCGAAGTGCGCGATCTGTTCTATGCGACGCCGGCCCGGCTGAAATTCCTGAAAACCCCGCGAACCGAAGTCGATCATGCCGCCGACGCGATAAAGCGCCTGGCCATGGCGCATCCCGAAATCGCGTTTTCGCTGGCCGACGAAGACCGCACCAGGTTTCGGTATGGCTCGGCCCAGGGCGACCTGCTGACCGCGCGGCTCGACCGGCTGTCGGCGGTGATGGGCCGGGAATTCGCCGATAATGCCGTGTCGGTCGATTCCGAACGCGGCGGTATTCGTCTGACCGGGTTCGCAGGCGTACCGACCCTGAACCGCGGCAATGCCCGGGCGCAGTACCTGTTCGTGAACGGCCGCCCGGTGCAGGACCGGCTTCTCGTCGGCGCGGTGCGCGGCGCCTATCAGGATTTTCTTGCGCGGAACCGTCATCCGATGATCGCTCTGTTCCTGGACGTGCCGCCGGAAGCCGTCGACGTCAACGTTCATCCCGCGAAGGCGGAAGTCAGATTTCAGGATGCGGGTCTTGTCCGCGGCCTGATTGTCGGCGGATTGCGCCGCGCGCTCGAGGCGGCGGGACACAAGGCGTCGACAACGGTTGCGGCTGCGGCGCTGGGAGCCTTCCAGCCCGGTGGCGGCGGTGGCGGTGGGCAGACGTTCTGGCGACAGGGACCGGAGATCACGCGCGAACTGGCCGAAATTGCGGCGGCCTATCAGGCGCCGGCATCGACCGGGATACTGGATACGTTCGACACGCCGTCGGCGCGGATATCGGGCGAACAGGGCGAACAATACGTGGCTGCCGCCGCGCCGCCTGCGGCCTCGTCGTTCCCGCTGGGCGCGGCGCGGGCCCAGGTGCACGAAACCTATATCGTCTCCCAGACGGACACCGGAATCGTCATCGTCGACCAGCATGCAGCCCATGAACGGCTGGTATACGAACGCATGAAGGCGGCCCTCGCCGGTGGCGGGCCAAAGCGCCAGGGATTGTTGATTCCCGAGGTCGTTGAAATGGATGAGGCGGCTGTCGATCGCCTCTGCGCCCGTTCGGCGGAATTCGAGGAACTGGGGCTCGCGATTGAAAAATTCGGTCCCGGCGCCGTCGTCGTCCGCGAAGTGCCGGCGCTGCTGGGGCACTCGGACGTAAAGGCTCTGGTGCGCGACCTGGCTGACGACCTGGAAGAATTCGGCGCCGGGCTCGCCCTCAAGGAACGTCTTGAAGACGTCTGTTCGACCATGGCCTGTCACGGCAGCGTGCGCGCCGGGCGGCGGCTGACGCCCGAGGAAATGAATGCCCTGCTGCGCGAAATGGAGGTTACCCCCCATTCCGGGCAGTGCAATCACGGCCGGCCGACCTATGTCGAACTGAACCTGTCGGATATCGAACGGTTGTTCGGCCGGCGCTGAGCGTCAGGCGGTGACGGTGTCGCTTTCCGTGACATCGGGGATGTAGCCGCGTTTTTCCAGATTTCGGAAACGCCGGGTCAGCAGGAAGGCCGCGCTGGCCAGGCCGAGGACGAATCCCATCCACAGGCCGGCCGCCTCGAACCCGCCCCAGAAGGCGAGGGCCAGCCCGCTGGTGAGGCCGATTCCCCAGTAACTGAAGGCGGCGATCGCCATCGGCCGGGCGGTGTCGTTTAGGCCGCGCAAGGCGCCGGCGGCGACTGCCTGTATGCCGTCTGCGGCCTGAAAGAACGCCGCGTAGATCAGATAGGAAGCCGCCAGCGCAAGTACGGCGGCGCTGTCCGGACGGGCGCCGTCGAGATAGATCGACGCGAAGGTTTCCGGAATAGACAGCACGATCGCCGTCATTACCGACATGAAGGCGAGCGCGATCGCCAGCGCCGTCCAGCCGGCACGATAGGCGCCGTTTACATCCCGCCGTCCGACGGCCTGACCGACGCGGACCGTCGCTGCCTGGCCGAGTCCCATCGGCACCATGAAGGTGATATGGGGCATCTGAAGCGCAATCATCGTGGCCGCGATGGCATGGGCGCCGAACTGGCCGACGATAAAAATGGAACTGAAGAAAAAACCGGCTTCGAGCAGGCTCATGCCGGCAATCGGCAATCCGATGCGGAAAATCTGGCGGAACTGGAACCAGTCCGGTCGCCAGAACCGCCCGAGGATCGCATAGCGCGAAAACGGCCTGCGAAACACGGCAATGGCGAGAAGCGCCAGGAACATCAGCCAGTTAATTGCGGATGTCGCGATTCCGGCGCCCACAAGTTCCAGACGGGGCAGGCCGAAATTGCCGAAAATAAGCCCGTAGTCGAGCAGGCCGTTCAGCGGCACCCCCGCCAGCATGACCCAAAGCGCCGGGGCCGGGCGGTTGAGCGACGAGATGAAATTCCGCACGACGGCGAAGCCGATGCTCGGCATCAGGCTCCACATGAGGGTGCTCATATAGGCATCCGCATAGGGCAGGATATGAGCCGGCTGGGACAGAATACCGAGCAGATCTGCGGTATAGGGAAACAGTCCCATCGCCGGCACCGTCAGGATAAGGGTCACCCAGAACCCCTGGCGGATCACGCGACGCACCATCCGCGGTTTCCGGGCGCCATACGCCTGGGATGCGAGTGCCGCCGTCGCCATCACCACGCCGAAGCAGAAAACCCAGGTCAGGAAGAAAATCATCAGGCTGAGCGAGGCGCCGGCCAGCGCGTCGGGACCGAGGCGGCCGATCATGGCGGTGTCGGTGGTCAGCATCGCAACCCAGGCAAGCTGGGTCATGACGATGGGGGCGCCGAGCCGTGCCATCTGTTCCAGTTCGGTGCGCCAGAACGGTCTGGCGGGGGGCGTTGCCTGAAATTCAGGTGAAAAACTGTCTGTCATATCGAAATCTTTGTACCGGGAATGAGAAAGGGCGGACCATCGGTCCGCCCTTCGCGTGCAACGGGTATCCGGGGATACCTGCTACGAAGGACGGCGCTTCGCGACAAGATTGCCGCGCACAACCGCAACGACCGGCATAATCCTGCAGCCGGATACGGGGCGCGGGCCGTTTCCGGCCGTCAGGATATCCTGATCGATATGACGCATTTTTTTCATGGGGCGTATATAGGCGCGGGAAGCTGGAAATAAAAGCGGTAAATCGACCCGGTCCGGCCGGCTACGCGCAGCGGAGAAAATGCACCCGGGCCGCGCCGTATTTCCGGGAATCCAGGAATTCGAAACCGTCGGGCGTTTCCATTTCCTCGGACGAACCGGTTTCCACGACGCAGATGGCCCCGGCGGCGATCCATCCGGCATCGTGCAGCGCGGTCAGTGCGGGAACTGCCAGTGCCTGTTTATAGGGCGGGTCGAGGAAGACCAGTCCGCACGCCGCCGACGGACGCACCGGTTTCAGGCAGTCGCCCTGAAGCACGTCCGCTGCCGCGCGTTCGTGCAGGAGATCCAGGGTTTCGCGGCATAAATCGAGGGCGGCCCGGTTTTTGTCCATAAAGGTGATGTGTTTCGCGCCGCGGCTCAGCGCTTCGAGACCGAGCGCGCCGGTACCGGAAAAGCCGTCGAGCACACGTGCATCCGCTACCACGGAGACGCCGCCGGCGCCCCAGTCGCGGTGTTCCAGGATGTTGAAGACGGCTTCGCGCACCCGGTCCGATGTCGGGCGGATATCGCGCCCTTCGGGGGCGGCAATGGGGCGTCCCCTATGCCTGCCGGCCACGATGCGCATTGGAGGCTTTCAGGCCGAGTTGGTCTTTCAGGATACGCCGCGGCACTTCGTCGACTGCGCCGCGTTCGAGATCGCCGAGCTGGAACGGGCCATAGGCGGTACGGATCAGCCGGTTCACGCGATACCCGAGATGGTCGAACACTCTCCGGATTTCGCGGTTCTTGCCTTCTCGCAGGGCAACGGTCATCCAGGTGTTCCGGCCCTTGGCGCTGTCGATACTCGCCTCGATCCCGCCGTATTTCATGCCGTCGACGGTGATCCCCTTTGCAAGGGCCGCGATGTCGTCCTCGGTCGGTCTGCCGAACATCCGCACCCGGTAACGTCGAATCCACCCGGTATCCGGCAGTTCGAGCCGCCGTGCGATGCCGCCGTCATTGGTCAGCAGCAACAGGCCCTCGGATTCGAAATCGAGCCGGCCGACGGACATGACCCGCGGCAGATGCCGGGGCAGCCGCTCGAAGACGGTCGGCCGTCCCCTGGGGTCGCCATTGCTGCAGATAAGGCCTGACGGTTTGTGATAGCGCCACATCCGCGTCGCCTGCGGTTCCGCGACGGGCTTGCCGTCGACGCGGATATCGGAATCGGCGGTCACAAGCGTGCCGGGTTCCGAAATTTTCTTGCCGTCGATAATAACGCGACCGTCGGCGATCCAGCGTTCGGCCTCGCGGCGCGAACACACCCCGGCGCGCGACAGACGTTTCGCGATCCGTTCGCCCGGCGGATTGTCCGGCGGTGTATCGGTCCTGTCGGTCATCCGGTTTTTCCGCTCTCGGCCACGAAGGCGTCGAATATACGGGAATCCGCCGGGTCGATGGAAAATTCGGGATGCCATTGAATACCCAGGCAGAAACGGTAATCGGCGGATTCGATGCCTTCGATCACCCCGTCCGGCGCGACGGCATTGACCGTAACGTTCGCGCCGACATCCTTGACCGCCTGGTGATGGGCGGAATTGACCGACAGGGCCGTGTTGCCGGCGATCCGGTGGAGCAGGGTGCCTTCGACGACGTCGACACGATGACCGGCTTCGTCGCGCGGGTTGGGTTGTTCATGGGCAAGCGCATCGGCGATTTCGTCGGGAATGTGCTGAATCAGCGTGCCGCCCAACACGACGTTCAGGAGCTGCTGGCCGCCGCAGATACCGAGCACCGGCATGTCGCGCTTCAGCGCGCCGTCGGTGACGGCCCATTCGAAATCCGTGCGCGCGGTTTTCACGGTGACCGACGGATGACGCGCGTCGGCACCGAACAGCGCCGGGTCCACGTCAAATGCGCCGCCGGTGACCACCAGCCCGGAAATCAGGTCCAGATATTCTTCCACCCGCTCCAGTTCGTGCGGCAGCATGACCGGCAGGCCGCCCGCATTCGCGACAGCGGCGGGGTAGTTTTCGCGGATAGCGTACCAGGGAAACTTGGAGTAGCCGCCCGCTTCCTCTGAATCCAGCGTGATGCCGATCAGCGGGCGGGTCATGGCATGCACCTACAGGGCGGCGCGGTAGGCGCGCTCCTCGCGGAGCCAGTATTCGGCATAATCGACGTCTTTCCAGTCTTCGAACCACGGTCCGCCGCGAGTATAGTGGATTGCCGACGGAGTGCCATGCTCCGGCATTTCGCTCCAGCCTTCCAGCCAGTTCCACGTTTCCGGCAGGGCGCCGATCAGTTCGTCTTCAAGCCAGCCGAACCTGTGCAGGTATTTACCCGTTTCCCGGTTCGCGAGATCCGGGGTGAGTACCCGGTTGGCCGGGTGACCGCAATTGAACAGGATCATCGACGACCAGTTCTTGCGCGGATACAGGGTCTGCTGCTGGCCGTCCATCTTGCTTTTTTCGGTCGGCCGATGATCGTGATGCACGCACATCGCGGCGTAGCGGTCGTCGGCAGCGGCGATAAGGTCTCCGATATCAGCGAGCCAGAGAAAATCGCAGTCGCAGAAAATAGCCCAGCCACGGTATCCCGTCAGGTAGGGCACGAAAAACCGCGTATACGTAAAATCGGTTGAGGCGAGCGGATCGATGCCGCGGGTATACAGCCCGTTTGCCCGTAACTCATCCTGGATAAGCGGGCAGATGTCCAGCGGCGTGGTCGCATTTCGGATCAGTGAATGGCGGCAGACCTGATAGGCCGCGTCTTCGCGGCGGTCGTAGCCGACAAAGACCGGGAATGCCGTAACCGACATCCCGGAGGTGCTGCGCAGGGGGCGGGACATTTCCATGGCGGTTTCCTATATAAACATCGAAAGGCGTTCGAACGCTGGCGGCCATGTGCCGTCCGCCGATTGCCGGTAGACCCGGCAGCCGGGAAACCAGGGACTGGAATCGCCGTGGTTCATCCACCGGAATTCGGCGGGGGACGGCACGATGACATCCGACTTGCGTCCCTGCGCGGCCCGGAGATGGGTCATGGTGTTGCTGACGCCGGCATAGATGTCGAGCAGTCCGGACAGGGCGAGCAGGTCTTCGATGTCGGCATTGGCAGGAGACATATCGAGCACGGGCCGTCCGATCGCGGACGCGAAGCGTTCGGTTTCTCCCTCGACACGGTTCCGTTGAACAACCACCACGGTTCCCGGTACGTCGTGAAGCGCGGACGCGAACAGGGCTGCGGGCGCTTCTTTCATCAGCGCCTGGCGCAGATTCGGCGTGCCGGCCCGCCAGGTGACGCCAATCCACGGCGCCGGGCCGAACGTGCTCAGCCGGTTGCGAATCGCGGCTTCGCGGTCCGGCAGGGCCGGAATATCGAAAGGGGCGGGAAGCGGACAATCGTCGCCATGACCCAGCAGGTAGGGAAGGTCGCCGACCGACACAACCCGGTCGCCGGTCGCCGGTGACAGGTTCGTGATGTCGTCGGCAATCCCCGACCGGCGGAGCATTTCCGCGATACGGGGATCTGGTTTGTAGGTCACATGCGCGCCCCGGTCCCGAAGGTCCGACACGAACCGGGCAAAGAATATCTGGTCGCCCAGACCCTGGTCGGCCGACAGGAACAATCGCTGTCCCCGGAGGTCGGCGTCGAACCGCGTACGGTCGAGTTGCCCGGCGATCGCGGCTGTGCTGGTGCGGTGCAGAAAATGTGTCCAGCCCTCGGAAAATTTTCCGTCGGCCAGCAGGTTGTTGGCAAGGCCGGCATGGGCATCGACATGATCGGGCGCGATCTCCAGGGCACGGCGGTAATGGACGGCAGCGCCTGGGTGGTCGCCCCGGTGGCTGACGGCATTGCCGACATTGCACAGCAGGTCCGGATCTTCGGGTGTCGCCGAAAGCGCACCGCTGTATAGCGTCAGGGCTTCGTCCGTACGGAACGTTTTAGCGAGAACGTTCCCGAGATTGGCGGCGACGTCGTGGTCCGTCGGCGCATGGCCCAGTGCGCGCCGAAAATACTCTTCCGCCGTTTCCAGCCTGTTCTGACCGGCATGCAGTGCGCCGAGCGCGTTGAGCGTTTGCGGGTTGTCGGGGGCGAGCGCATCGAGGTTTTCATAGGCCGCAATCGCACCGTCCGTATCGCCGATATAGGCGAGGATCCGGGCGAGTTCGGCCTGTGCGCCGATATGATCGGGAACGAGCGCAAGAACGCGCCGGTAACCCTCCGCGGCCTCGCCGCTTCTGTCTGCCGCTGCCAGCGCATTGGCGAGGTTCAGGTGTGCCGACGGATTCCGGGGGGCGCTCTGTGCCGCATCCTGGAGGATGCTCACTGCTTTCGCCGCCTGGCCGTCGGCGCGATAGGCGGCCCCCAGGTTTATGGCTATTTCCACATTTTCCGGTTCGGCGTCCCGCGCCTGGCTGAGCAACCGGATGGCGGTCTGCGGATCGTTCTGGCGCAATCGCACAGCGCCGAGAACATTCAGGGCGTTGGATTCCCGGGGAACGGCTTTGAGAACCGTATTGCAGTGGCTCGCGGCGGCATCGAGGTCGCCCGCCTGAAAACAGCGCACTGCCGATTCAAGCGCTGCCTGCAGGATTTTGCGTTTGGCCAAAAGGCGGTTCCCCCGGTTTTCGAATTCACGTCGTGAAACACCGGCCAGCTTACAGAAACGTGGTTGCCAAACCGTAAATCTGCGGTGCCGCGCTGACGTTATCCGGTATGGCCCGGCAGCACCGGTGCAGGCAGTGTCGAAAAGGCAGAAAACATCGGCTTAGGGCGCAGGCATCGAGGAACTACAATCCGACAGGGGCGCGGCCATACTTTAGGGAGACTGAAAAATCCAGAGGTAGTGCCCGTATTTGAGGGGTTTTGCCGGGAAAACGGGGTTGACCCGATCCCGGTCGCTGACGATTGTGCGCCATGATCGAGGACAGGCCGGAAACCGGCTCTCCCCATATGCGGCTGGCACTGGAACTGGCGGCGGACGCGGCGCAGAACGGCGAAGTGCCGGTCGGCGCCGTGCTGGTCGACGGCGCGACGGGTGATGTTATCGCCTCATCCGGCAACCGGGTCGAAACGGACCGCGACCCGACTGCGCATGCGGAAATTGTCGTCATCCGCAAAGCGGCATCCCTGAAGGACGATGTGCGCCTGTCGGAATGCGACCTGTACGTTACGCTCGAGCCCTGCCCGATGTGCGCGACGGCGATTTCGTTCGCGCGGATCCGGCGGGTTTATTTCGGCGCGTACGATACGAAGGGCGGGGGTGTCGAAAACGGCCCGCGTATTTTCGACCAGCCGACCTGTCACCATCGCCCGGACGTTTACGGCGGCATCGGAGAATCCGATGCCGCCGCATTACTGAAGCAGTTCTTTGCGGCCCGGCGCTAGCAGCACCGGGCCGGAGGCGACGTCTACTCAGAAATCGCTTTCGAACCCGTATTCCTTCCACCGGGCTTTGACCTTTTCCATGTCGTCCCTGTGGGGATGGACGGTCGGCGGATAGCGGTTTCCGCCGTACTGGTCTTCGAGGTCGAAATCGAGATTGACCGTCGCGTCGATCAGGACGCGGCACCACTTGCCGGTGCCGAACTTCATCGGGTCGCGGTCGCGCAGCCGGGTGGACGGATCGAGCAGCGAACCGAACGAACCCGGGAAGAACACGATATCGTCTTCGGCGGCGTTGACGCGATAGGCAAACGCCCAGTCGACCGACGCGTAATCGTGAATGTCGATATCGTCATCCAGCACCCAGATGTTCTTGTAGCGCAGATGCGCCGAGTTCGATCCCCAGATCGCCGCCGCAGCCTGCTTGGCCTGGCCGCGATAGGTCTGGTGAAGCTGGATCATCAGAGTCGTGCCGTTATTGGCCGCCGGGCAATGCACATCCGTGACGCCGGGCACGCCCGCGCGTTCGAGCACGTTCCATGCCACACCGGCGCGCTGGACCGAGCTGGTGACGGAGTTTTCGTTCAGCATCTTGGGCAGGGTGCCTTCGAGCGTGCCGCGATGGATCGAATCGTTGCGGTAGCTGATCGTCGTGACCTTGGTGACGTGCTTCGGTCCCTGGTCGCCGCCGAAATAGCCGGTGTATTCGCCGAACGGGCCTTCCATCTCGAACGTTGCCGGATCGGAATCGATAAACCCTTCGATTACCATTTCGGCATTCGCCGGCACCATGATGTCGCTGGTCTCGCATTTGATCAGTTCCATCGGTTTGCCGCGAATGGCGCCCATGACTTCGTATTCCGAAACGCCGGTCGGAATCGGCGCGGACGCGCAATAGGGCAGCGAGGGCTCGAACCCGTAGACGTGGGCAACCGGCATTTTCATGCCGCGATCGGCCCATTTCTGGAAGTGAATACCCCAGTGCTGCGCACGCCACAGCAGGATCGGCATGGTGTCTTTCTGGCCCAGCATGCCGCGATAGATGCCGATATTATGTTCCCCGGTATCAGGGTCCATCGTCACGGTCGCCTGGTAGGTATTGATATATCGCCCGCCGTCTTCGCGATGCCAGCGCGGCACGGGAACCTTGTAAATATCGATGTCGTCGCCGTTGACGATGTTTTCCTTCACCGCGCCTTCGAAGACCTCGACCGGTTTGACCCGCTGCTGCAGGTAGTGGCGGGTGGCGAGTACGAGGTCGCGCACCGGCGCGTCCTTGGGCAGGCCCAGCATCATGGCGACGCGCGTGTAGTTGGACAGCCCGCCGGTAAAGACGCGGCGGGAATACACGTCGTCTTCCGGGCCGTAACCGGTGATGTTGTTGAACAGAAGCGCAGGACCGTTGCCCTGGCCGAACGTCTTGCGCGCGACGGTGCCGAGCTCGCAATCCCAATCGACTTCGACGTCGATTTCCTGGAGTTCGCCTTCTTCGCGCAGGGCGTCGATCCAGCCCCGCAGGTCTTCAAAGGCCCGCGGCACGATCTTGTTGTGCATGGCGCCCAGTTCATTGGTGTTATCGGTCATAATAGCTCAGCTCCCTGATATATGCATGGCGCATGGTCGGTTTTTCCGGTATTGCGCTGTCGTGATAGTCGTCGTCTCGGTGATCGTTTCGCGGCAGGTTTTCGCGGTAAATGGGGTTTCAGTCAATCGCGCAGCTGTCATGTCCCTATGCAGAAACCGCATGAGTATTTCAGTCGCTTGATGAAAGCCGCTGTTTCCACTTGCCGCTGAGCCCGAGCGTCTGCCAGCGGGCTTCAACGGATTTCATATCGTCGACGCTGGGCCGGACGGTGGGCGGATAACGGTCGCCGTTGCGTTCAGGTTCGTAATCCAGGTTGATCGTCGCATCGGTGAGGACGCGCGACCATTTGCCGGTTCCGAACAGATGCACATTCGCGTCACGGCGCCGCACGCTGGGGTCCAGACCGGCGCCCCAGTTGGCCGGATAGATCACAATGTCGTCTTCGCCGGCATTCACGCGCCACGCGACGGCCCAGTCAACGGCTTCGTAGTCGTGTACGTCGATATCGGCATCGACCACGGTGACGTGCTTGTACCTGACGTGGGACGACGAATCGCCCCATAGCGCCGCGGCGACCTGCTTGGCCTGGCCGCGATAGGTCTGGTTGATTGACACGTTGAGGTTTACCGCGGCCTGGATCGGATGGCCGAATACGTCGACCACGCCGGGCACACCGGCATTTTCCAGCGCGTTCCAGGCAACCGCGGAGCGGTGAATCGAGCTCATGATCGGGTTCTCGCCGATGCTGCCCGGGATCGCGCCTTCGACCGTGCCGCGATAGATCGGATCGTCGCGATGGGTAATCGCGGTAACCCGCGTGGTGTGTTTCTTCGACCGTTCCGGCGCATAGAAACCGGTGAATTCGGCATAGGGGCCTTCTTCGGTAAAGGTCGACGGGTCGGTCGAAATCCAGCCTTCGATCACGATTTCGGCGTTTGCCGGCACCATCAGCGGCACGGTTTCGCATTCGATCAGGTCGACCGGTTCGCCCCGGATGGCGCCCATGACGTCGTATTCGGATATTGCGCGCGGCACCGGCGCGCCGGCGGTAAAGCCGAGGGACGGTTCCCAGCCGATGACGTAGGCGACCGGCATTTCGTCGCCGGCCTGCTGGTGCTTGGAAAAATGGCCGCCCCAGTGCTGGGCGCGCCACAACAGCACCGGAATTTCGGCCGGTCCGCCGACCATGCCGCGGTATATGCCGACGTTATGAACGCCGGATTCCGGGTCCTTGGTCACGCAGCCCGCATAGGTCAGCGCATAGCGTCCGCCGTCGAGCCGGTTCCACTTGGGGATCGGGAATTTCAGAAGGTCGATATCGTCGCCCATGATGATGTTCTGTTTGACCGCGCCGTCCTTGACGGTGCGGGGGGCGATCCGTTCCTGGAAGATCGTCCGGCAGATACGGACGAGTTCCCGCGCCGGCGTGTCCTGGGGCAGGCCGAACATCATGGCTATGCGGGAATAGCTGGCATGGCCGCCGGTGAACATCTTGGAACACAGGGCGTCGGGGCCGTTATAGTCCTTGATGTTATCGAACAGGAAAGCGGGGCCGTCGCCGCTGCCCTGCATCATCCGGATGATATTGCCGAGTTCGACATCCCAGTCGACCTCGCCCTTGATTTCCTCGAGTTCTCCGCCCGCCCGCAGGGCATCGATCCAGCCCCGCAGGTCGCCGAATACCGCAGGACCCCGGTCGATTCCAGAAACACCCATTACAAGCCTCCATTCCCGTTTTTTGTCTGGGAAAAGGTTTAGCGCCTATGGGGTTATTGTGCCAGCGCGGGGTCTATGCGGCGCTGACATGGGGGTATGTGGCAGTGACAGCCTTACGGTGAAGCGGCCGTTCTCGGTATCTTCCAGGATAACGTCCCCGCCGTGCCTTCGCGCGATCGACCGGGCGACCGCGAGGCCGAGCCCCGAGCCGCCGGTTTCCCGGTTGCGCGACGTTTCCAGCCGGAAAAACGGGCGGAAGACGTCTTCTCGCCGGTCGGCCGGAATACCGGGGCCGTTATCGGCAACCGTTATATCGATCCGGTCATCCGCGTCTGAAATGGCGATTTCCGCGGACTCGCCGTATTTGATCGCGTTGACGACGATATTCTGGACGGCGCGCTTTATGGAGCCCGGGGCGCAGACATAGGGCAGGCGGCCGTCGATGGCGCAGGTCACGGGCTGACCGGCATCCGCCATGTCGTCGCACAGGCTCTGGACGAGGGCGGCGAGGTCGGTCTGCGTACGGGCTTCCTCGGCCGCGTCGTCGCGCGCGAAAGCCAGCGTCGAATCCAGCATCGCCTGCATTTCGTCGAGGTCGACAATCGCTTTTTTCTGCTGTTCGGCGTCTTCGATAAATTCGGCCCGCAGTTTCAGGCGCGTCAGCATGGTCCGGAGGTCGTGGCTGATCGCTGCCAGCATCATCGTCCGGTCGTCGACAAACCGGCGCAGGCGTTCCTGCATCAGGTTGAAGGCGCGGGTCGCGTTTCGCAATTCGCGGGATCCCCGTTCGGGCAGGGGCGGCGAGCGGACATCGAGGCCGATCCGTTCGGCAGCGTCGGCGAAACTGCGCAGCGGGCGGGTCATCCGGTGAACCGCCCAGAACGAGATCACGACGATCAGCACCGTCGTCAGCGCAATCCAGAACAGCATGCGCATGGCCCAGCGCAGCGACGTGGTGTCCGTCGACCCGACGAAGTGAACCCACCCGCCGCTGTTCAGGGCGACCGCGACCAGTATTTTGACCCGGCTGTTCAGCAGGTCGGGCGGTGCGGGGCGCCCGCCCGGCATGCGCGGGATCGCCAGTTCGCCGCGGCGCCACTGGTGGAACCGGCGGATGATCACGCGCCGTTCGCCGAGATCGGGCAGCACGGCCTGGATTTCGGATTCATGCATCGGATCGGGGCGCCACCCCCGGGGGATGCGCGGCCGCCGCCCGTCGGTCAGGCCGATCCACAGGGTCGGGCTGTTGAGGGCGCGGAGCAGGTCGTCGCGCGCGTCGGCAGGGGTATTTTCCAGCAAAGGCACGATGACGCGGATACGGTCCGCGACGGAGTCGGATAAGAGCTTGAAAGTCGTCTGTGCCCGGTCGCGTACGTAAAGTGCGGCGCTCGCCCATACGGCAACGATCATCACCCCGACGATGAGCAGGGTAAGCCGCCCGGCGATTCCGGACGGCCAGAACCGCCGCGGCCGGGTGTGGCCGTGATGGTCGTGCCGGCGCGCCATCAGCCGTTTGCCTCGACATTGGCGGTAAACATATAGCCGCCCCCGCGGACGGTTTTGATCAGGGTCGGTTCTTTCGGGTCGGATTCGATCTTGCGGCGCAGGCGGCTGAGCTGAACGTCCACGGCGCGGTCGAACGCGCCGGCTTCGCGACCCCGGGTCAGGTCGAGAAGCTGGTCGCGGCTGAGCACGCGCTGCGGCCGTTCCGCCAGGGACACGAGCAGGTCGAATTCGCCTGCGGTAAGCGCGACGAGGGCGCCGTCGGGCGCGCGCAGTTCGCGTTTCGACAGGTCGACGGTCCATCCCTCGAAGCTGAGTGTTTTTCCCGAAACCGGCGGCGGGGTGCGGAAATCGCCGCCCCGGCGCAGCACCGCCTTGATGCGCGCCAGCAATTCGCGTGGGTTGAACGGCTTCGGCAGGTAATCGTCGGCACCCATTTCCAGCCCCACGATACGGTCGGTTTCCTCGCCCAGGGCGGTCAGCATGATGATCGGGATCGCCGTGTCGGCGCGCAGCCGCCGGCAGATCGACAGCCCGTCCTCGCCCGGCATCATCAGGTCGAGAACGATCAGGTCGAACTGGCCGCCGGCGAGATGGGCATCCATTTCCCGGCCATTGGCGGCATCGTCGACGCGATAGCCATGTTTGCGCAGAAACCGCGCCGTAAGGTCGCGAATTTCCCGGTCGTCGTCGACGACGAGTATATGGGCGGATGTTTCGGTCATGACCTCAATATAGGCGGGGTTTTCCGGCGGCAGGGGCGGTTAATTGTAACAGAGTGTTACAGCGCCGGGCATTGCAATGAAGCGTTACAAAAAGCCCGGTTGGCGGACATGTATGCGTTACAGGGCGTTCCTATGTTCGGTTTGTCGGCGCCCGTTCCTCCCCTCATGCGGCGCCCCTACAGATGGAGAACATCATGTCACGTACAAAGAAAATCCTTCTCGGTACCGCTGCGGTCGTCGGTATCGGCGGCACGGCCCTCGCTTTTTCAGGCGTCGGCGGCCAGACCATGAACACCGCCAAGCTTGAACTCATTTCGTCCGCTGTCGCGGCATCCGGCGATCACGGCGACCGCCGGGGTCATCATCGCGGCTATCGTCATGGCGGTCGCCATGGCGGCATGAAGATGATGTGCAGCGGCCGGCGCGCCGAGAAACTCAACGACGCTATCGGCTTTGCCGAAGCCTTCTTCAGCTTCAATGCCGAACAAAAGGTTGCCTGGGACGGTCTTGCCGCCGCGCTTCGCGACGGCAGCGATACCATCGGCAAGCAGTGCGCCGCCCTGAAGGAGGACGGCAAGCCGGTCACGGCGACCGGCAAGTTCGCCCGCATGGAGGCCATGCTGAATACCGGGCTCCAGGTCGTGCAGAAGGTCCGTCCGGCTTTCGACACGCTCTATGCCACGTTGGACAAGGACCAGCAGGCCGCGCTCGACAAGCTCATCCAGCGCCGCGGCCGTCGTTAACCGCAACAGGGTTCCGTCCCCCGTCCTGACCGACGGGGGACGGAATGTTTCAGGAGGGTATGTTGGAACATATTTCAGATCCGTTCGACGATTTCGACGTCTGCCGGGATAGTCCGGACGTCATCGCCCGGCCGCCGCGTATCGCGCTGGCGTTTCTGGCCGCCGGTTTCGTAATCGACCGGTTCATGACCGCGCCGTTTCTGTACGAGCCGGTTCAGTATCTTGGCGGGGCGGGACTGCTGATTGCCGGGTCCACGCTGGCGGCGGCGGCGATGCGCCGGTTCCGGACGTCCGGTACGGCAATCGAAACCCGGCGCGCCACAACGGCGATCGTCGCCGAGGGACCTTATGCGGGCACCCGGAACCCGGTTTATGTCGCCTTGATGCTGCTCTATACCGGCATCGGGGTGATCGCCAATGCACCTGCAATCGTCGCTTTGTTGCCGGTCCTGTTTGCCGTGCTCCATTTCGGGGTGGTGCTGCGCGAAGAAGAATATCTCGAATGCAAGTTCGGCGATTCCTATCTTGCCTACAAGCAGGCGGTGCCGCGCTGGGTCTAGCCCCCGACATCGGCGCCCGTCCGCCCGCTTGACAGACCGGCGGTCATCGACAAACGATGGCCGCCGGTTTTTGTATGCAGGTGAACTACACATGGCGATGGCGCGTGAACTGATCGACGACAGGCTGGACGACAATATTTTCCGCGTGAACCGCGCGGCCTTTACGGATGAAGCCCTGTTCGAGCGCGAAATGTCCGAAATTTTCCACCGTTGCTGGCTTTATCTTGGCCATGAAAGCCAGGTGCCCGATCATGGCGATTACATTGCGACGCGCCTGGGACGGCACCCGGTCTTCGTGATCCGGGGCGGCGACGGCGGCATCCGGTGTTTCTACGACGCGTGCAGTCACCGCGGCTCGAAGCTCACCGGGCGGACATCCGGAAATGCCAAGACGCTCGTCTGCCGCTATCACGGATGGTGCTTCAACGCCGGCGGCGACTGCACCCTGGTGCGCGGCGGCGACGAAGCCTATCGCGCCGCCGATCTCGATCGCCTCGGCACGGATCTGCGGCCGATCGCGCAATTCGGGGAATACAAGGGTTTCCTGTTCGGCTGCGTCGATGCGGCGGCGCCGCCGCTGGACGATTTTCTCGGCGGCGCAAAGCCGTTCATCGACCTGATGGCGGACCAGGCCCCCGACGGGATGGAAATCCTGCGCGGCGAAAGCCGCTATGTCATGGAGGCGAACTGGAAATTTCAGACCGAAAATTCGACCGACGGCTATCACGTCGCCACGGTCCACCGGAATTTCGCGACCACGGTCGGCTACCGCGAAACCCTGGCGCCCGGCGGCGATGACGGCATGGCCAAGACCGAGGCGAGCCGGATTCTCAGTCTCGAAAAGATCAATTCCGGCGGCTACGACGTCGGCAACGGCCACATGATCAACTGGGCCGACCGCGGAAATCCCGAAGCGGGGCCGTCCTGGCCGCAGCGCGCCGCCCTGCTGGAAAAATACGATCCCGGCAAGGTGAAATGGATGCTGGAACGCGGCCGCACGGTGACGGTGTTCCCCAACCTTTTGCTCAACGACGTCGCCTCGTCCTGTATCCGCATCTGGCGGCCGGTTTCCGCCGGGGTGACCGAGATCGAAACCTGGTGCATCGCGCCCCGGGGCGAAGACCCGGATGCCCGCCGCGCCCGCATCCGCAAATACGAGGATTTCTTTTTTCCCGCCAGCCTGGCCGTCCCAGACGACGTGCGCGCCATGGAAGGCGCGCATACCGGGTCGCAGGCGCTGGACGACGGCTGGAACGACCTCGCCCTCGGCCACAAAACCCTGGTCGACGGCGCCGACGCGGCTGCGCAGGAGCTCGGCGTCACGCCCCTGAACAGCAACCCGGGGCGCGAGGTGGAAACGCCTTTCTTCGCCTTCTGGCGGGAATGGGCGGAAAGGTTGTCGTCATGACAATCACCCCTGCCGAAGCCGCCGAATTTCTCTACCGCGAAGCCTGGTGCCTTGATAACAAGCAGTGGGACGACTGGCTGGCGCTCTATGCCGACGATGCGGTCTACTGGGCGCCGGCGATGGTCGGCGACGAGGGCTGGACCGACGATCCCGATAACGATGTCAGCCTGATGTATATGGACAAAGCCGGGCTGGAGGCGCGCATTTTCCGCATCGAGGGCAAGGATTCCTATGCCACGGACCCGATGCCCCATACGGCGCACCTGGTCAGCAATGTATTGGTTCGCGGCGACGCGGACGGACTGGTAGCGGACGGACTGGTACAGGTATCGGCGACGTGGCTGGTGCATGCCTACATGCGCGTGCGGGGCGGCACCGTGCGCGGCGGGCTGTACGAATATGCCCTGCGCGAGACCGCGGAGGGTCCGAAAATCGTGCAGAAAAAGATCTTCATCCACGACGACCGCATCGTCGGGCCGATCGATGTCTACAATATTTGAGCAGTGCCCGGGCCGATAGACATCGGGGATGTCCGACCGGCCCGGGAGTCGCTGTGGCGGTTCAGCGGCAGGCCGCGATGACGCGCGCCGGGGCGCCGGTGGAGGATGTCAGTCGGATCGCGCCGGCAATCAGGGTGCAGGGGCCGGTTTCATTGGCGATCTGGCCGGTCGCCCTGGCGTTTTCCAGCAGTTTCCAGCCGCGCGTCAGCCCGAGCTGATGGGCGTACCAGCCGTCGCCGAACGGGTTCTTGCCGTCGGAACCGCGGCCGGATTCGCCGGAATCGATGGACAGGTTGTCCATTACGATGCCGTTGATCCGCACGCCCTTGCGGTTTTCGATTTCGATCAGCTTCTCGACCGCCGACTTGCCGAAACCCGGATAGTTGAGCCCGTTGATATAGGGATGCAGGAACGGATCCTTGGGCGGGTCGCCGACGAAATGCTTGTCCCATCCGGAATGAACGACGATCCAGGACCGGTCGGTGATCCGGGACGCGACCTTCTCGATATCCGACGGCAGCACGGTCGCGCCGGTCGCTTCGCTGAAATTCGTGACCGCCGGATTGGGCGACGGCTTGCCGCCGTTCTTGGCAAGTTCCCTGGCGACGCGCGCGGAGATGTCGATATAGACGATCGGCCCGATGATGTCCTGGAGCGTGTATTCCTCGACCGAGCGCTTGTCGGCATTGGCCGATTTGTCGTTGTTCAGGTAGTGGTCCGTCGAATCCAGGTGGGTCGTGTAATGCTCGTCGAAATGGAACCAGCCCCACTGGAAAAAACCGGTCTGCGTCTTGAACGGGTCCTTCAGCTTGCGTGTCGCCTGAAAGCCGAAACTGGCGACCGCCCTGGAATCCTTGAACGGCTTCGACAGGTCGGGTTTGGTGATGTCGCCGCCGGTCGGCGCGAACATCGGAATCTTGTGGGTGAAGTCGTAATACCGGGTTGTGTCCTGCGTGCAGCCGGACGCCACGACGGCCGTCGTCAGCAATGCAGCGAGAAGTCCTGTTTTGCGATACATTTTCGTCATTCCCCCATTCTGTTTATCCGTAACCGTCTCCGATTATAGGGATTGTGCCGGAATGAACCAGAAAACCGTCGATCCCGGTCGCTTCGGCATTCAGCCCGACCAGGGCAGCGCCCAGGACCGGAGTTCGTGACCCGCGCCGAACTGTGCGTTGGTCTGGTCGGGATTGCGGTTGACCAGCGGCCGGGCATAGAGCGGATGGGTCAGTGAGCGCATTTCGTGATCCAGCGTGAACAGGACCTTCCCGGTATCGGGATCGACAATATCCTCGAAACGGTACTGGTGCTGGCTGCTCTCCTCGGAGATCAGGCCGCGTTCGCGGAGCCTGTCATAGGGGCCGGAAAAATCGGCGACATAGACCTGGATGTGA
This sequence comes from uncultured Rhodospirillaceae bacterium, assembly GCA_963974055.1. Taxonomy (GTDB): domain Bacteria; phylum Pseudomonadota; class Alphaproteobacteria; order MPNO01; family UBA830; genus CAXBCP01. The sequence continues at coordinate 157,837 of CAXBCP010000002.1, read as the reverse complement.
TGACCGTCAAATGGCGCGATCCTGCGCCGGGTTTCCGTGAAGATCAGATGCTGTTCGTAGCCCACCATGACATGCGCAGCGACGCCGCCGCGGGATTTGACCTGTGCCGGCGCGCCGACGACCTCGCGATAGAATTTCGCAATGCCCCCGGCGCTGCCGGTCGGCACGTCGAAATCGACATAGGCGATACCCAGCGCCACCCGGCCGAACCTTTTCCCCGGCTGATGGATGCGGAACCGGTTGCCCCAGGGGCAGGTGACTTCGACATGGCCCCGGGCGGCCGTGAATGCGAACCGCGTGCCTTTGAGCGGCTCTTTGACGGCTTTCAGGCGTTTCAGCAGCCGGTCGCGGTTCGGCATTACGATGCCGATGGTGCCGCGCACGATATTCGGTTTGTTGGTCGGCAGGTGGAACTGGTTGCGGCCGACATTGACCCACATGTTGGTGACGCCGGTGACCAGTGTCGGGTCGCGGGTAAGCCCCAGTCCGGTGACGTAAAACAGGGTGGCCAGGCGTTGATCGGGAATGCAGACATTCACGTGTTCCATCGCCACGATATTGCCGATGTCTTCCGCCGCGCGGTCGTATCCGGGTTTCTTCGCCATTGAGTCCTCCTGGGGCTTTGCCCTGCCGGACGAAGTTTATTCCCCGGCGGTCGAATTGAAATCGAAAAGTATGTTTGCGGCGCTTGCCATCATCAGGCGGAAGTCGCTTGACAGGGTGACAAGGTCGAACCCCCTGTCGACCATTTCCCGCGCATAGGCGGCGGTCATGGTGTGAATGCCTGCTTTGATACCGTGACGTTTGGTGGCGGCAAGCGTGGCATCGATGCGCTCCATGACCTCCGGGTCGCGCTGGTCGCCGCCCGGTCCCTTGCCGATCGACACCGACAGGTCGGACGGGCCGATATACACGGCGTCAAGCCCCGGTACGCTGCAGATGTCGTCGAGGTTGTCGACAGCCTGCTGGGTTTCGATCATCGCAAAGGTCAGAACGGTCGTATCCGCGTGATCGTGGTAATCCGCACCGGCGTAGAAACTTGCGCGCACCGGTCCCGTGGAGCGGTACCCGGCGGGGGCATAGCGGCATGCGCCGACGAAACGTTCGCATTCGTCGCGGGTGTTGATCATCGGGCAGATGATCCCGTAGGCGCCGGCATCGAGGGATTTCATGATAATTGCCGGGTCGTTCCAGGGGACGCGGACCATCGGGGCCGGGTCGTAGCGCGCCGCTGCCTGCATCATGTGAAGGGCGCTCATATAGTCCGTGACGCCGTGCTGCATGTCGACGGTAATACCGTCCCAGTCGAGCGACGCCATGATCTCCGCCGGGAAAGAGCTCGGTATGGTCAGGAAGACGTTTACCGCGGCGCGCCCGTCGGCCCATGCCTGCTGAATTTTGTTCGGTCTCATCCTCGTTCTCCCCGTCAAGATGCCTGTTTGTTGCGACTGTTTTACACGCTTCGCCGCGCCAGGGGGAGACCGCAGCATCGCGACCGACGGTTCCCCCGATTGACGCAATGGGGACCGCCCGCGTATGTGATGTCCCTATGCAGATAAAAAATCCTATCCGTCTGATCGAAGAGATGGAAAACGTGTCGCCGACGGTGCGGGGCATTATTCTCGTTGTCCTGTCTGGCGCCTTCTTCGCGACCATGCACGGATCCGTCCGGTTTCTGTCGCGCGACCTGGATGCGATGGAAATTGCGTTTTTCCGGGCGTTTTTCGGATTCGTGTTTTTTGCGCCGATCCTGCTGAGAACCCGCCTCTCGGTCCTGCGGACGGCGCGGTTTCCGCTTCACATGCTGCGCGGGGTTTTCAACGGTGCGTCCCTGCTGTGCTGGTTCACCGCCCTCAGCCTGGTGCCGCTCGGCGATGCGACGGCACTGTCGCTGACCGGCCCGCTTTTCGTCGGCATGGGGGCGATGCTCGTCCTTGGCGAAAACGTCCGCGGTCCCCGCTGGTGGGCGCTGGCGGTCGGGTTTGCGGGCGCACTGATCATTGTCCGGCCGGGATTCCAGGAAATCAATTACGGCATGTTCCTGGTGCTGATCTCGATGCTGTTCGTGACGTGCTCGAAACTGATGGCGAAATCGCTGTCCCGGACAGACCAGCCCGCGACCATCGTCGCCTACCTGTCGCTGACCATGATGGTGCCGTCGGGTATCGCGCTGACCTTCGTGTGGCAGACGCCGACCGTCGAACAGCTCTTATTCATGATGCTGATCGGGTTTCTCGGCAGTTGCGGGCACATGCTGCTGACCACCGCCTACAAGATCGCCGATATATCCGCCGTCGAGCCCGTCGTGTTCGCACGGCTTGTCTGGGCGGCGATCGTCGGCTGGTTCCTGTTCGGGGAATTCCCGGGAATCTGGGTGTGGCTCGGCGGCGCGCTGATCGTTGCCGCATCGACCTGGCTGGCGCGTCACGAATCCCGGGCCCGGCGGCGTGCGGCCGCTGCACCTGCCGGACCGGCCGAATAGCGGCTCAGACTTCCGGGCGTTCCCGGATAAGGGATTTTCCGCGGGTGATGATTTCGGCCGGAAACGGTTTGGACTTTCGCGCAACGGTGTCGAAATGAACGCATCGCTGGTCGTTGATGGCGCAGATTTCGTCGGTGATCCGGTTGATCATCACGCTCCACACATGCAGCCACTTGTCCGAGAAGTCGATGAAACACGTCTTGACCACGACATGGTCGCCGGGATGGATTTCCTGACGATAGTAATGGTGCTCTTCGACCGCCGCCATGCCGCAATCGTTTTCGCGCATGTATTCCGGGGTTATTCCGGCGAAGGTGAACATGAAATAGGCGGTTTCGTTGAAGGCCCGGCTGTAATAGCGGACATTTGCATGCTGCATGTGGTCGATTTCCATCGGGTACAGCATGCCGGAATAGCCGGTTTCAAGATCGGCGAAGCGCTCGAGGTTGGTCATAAATTATTTCGCACTGCAATATGAAAGAGGCGTCGGGTACCAGTTCCTGTGGCTTCCTGTCAAATTGCAGCGCAATGCAATTGCGGTTGGCCGACATATGACGGCTTTCCCGTAATGGCTTTCGGGTCTACGCGGTCAAACCGCGCGCCAGCCGATATCCCGGCGGCAGAACCCGCCCGGCCAGTCGATCCGGTCCACGGCCTTGTAGGCGCGTTCCTGGGCCTCGGCGATGGTCCGGGCATTGGCGGTAACGTTGAGCACGCGGCCGCCGGTGGCGACGATATCGCCGTTTTCGCCGGTCGCGGTCCCGGCATGAAAGATCAGCGCTCCCGCGACCTTGGCGGCCTTGTCGAGCCCGCCAATGACAGAGCCTTTCTCGTAGGCGCCGGGATAGCCGTTGGCCGCCATGACAACCGTCAGCGCGGCTTCGTCAAACCAGCGGAGATCGAAATCCTTTAATTCGCCGTCACAGGCGGCGATCAGCGCGGGCACCAGGTCGGACATCAGCCGTGTCATCAGAACCTGGCATTCGGGGTCGCCGAACCGGCAATTGTATTCGATCAGTTTCGGGCCCTCGTCGGTCAGCATCAGCCCGGCATAGAGAACGCCCTTATAGGGCGTGCCGTCCGCCTTCATGCCCGCGACCGTCGGCAGGATGATTTTCTCCATCACGGCAGCCGCGATGTCGTCCGTCACGACCGGGGCGGGCGAATAGGCGCCCATGCCGCCGGTGTTGAGCCCGGTATCGCCGTCGCCGACCCGTTTATGGTCCTGGGCGGCGGCCAGCGGCAGGGCGTGTTCGCCGTCCACCAGGGCGAAGAAGCTCGCTTCCTCGCCTTCCATGAATTCCTCGATCACGATCTCGGCGCCCGCGCCGCCGAACGCGCCGCCGGTCATCATGTCGTCGACGGCGGTATTGGCCTGGTCCACCGTTTCACAGATCAGCACGCCCTTGCCGCCGGCAAGCCCGTCGGTCTTCACCACGATGGGCGCGCCGCGTTCCGCGATGAAGGCCTTCGCCGCTGCCGGGTCGGTAAACCGGCCATAGGCGGCGGTCGGGATGTCGTAGCGCGCGCACAGGTCTTTCATGTAGCCCTTGGAGCCTTCGATGACGGCGGCGGCGGCGCTCGGCCCGAAGGCGCGGATGCCTTCGGCGATCAGCCGGTCGGCGAGGCCCAGTACCAGCGGACCTTCCGGACCGATGACGACCAGTTCGACCGCGTTCTCGACCGCAAATGCGACCAGCCCGTCGATATCCTCGGCGCCGATATCGACGCATTCGGCGTCCTGGGCAATGCCGGCATTGCCCGGCGCACACCATAGCTTGTCGACGAGCGGCGAGCCTGAAATCGTCCAGCACAACGCGTGTTCGCGCCCGCCACCGCCTACGACAAGAACCTTCATTCCTTCTTTCCCCGACCTGCAATGCACATTTCTGCCACAAACTTGGCATACGACTCATCAGATGTCATAGAATGCGAATCGTCATGGCCGATCAATTCTTCGATTCCAGCGAAAAACCCGCCCCCGGCGGCAATGTCGCCGAGCTTTCCGTCGGTGAGATTTCACAGGCGATCAAGCACACGCTTGAAGGCGCATTCGGCCGCGTCCGGATCCGGGGCGAAGTCGGGCGGCCGAACTATCACGGCTCCGGCCATCTGTATTTCACGCTCAAGGATGCCGATGCGGCAATGGATGCGGTCGCGTGGCGCGGCACCGTCGGCAAGCTGTCCCTGAAACTGGAAGAAGGGATGGAGGTGATCGCCACCGGGCGCATATCTTCCTATCCCAAGAGCTCGCGCTATCAGATCGTCGTCGAAGCCGTCGAACTTGCGGGCGAGGGCGCGCTGCTGAAATTGCTCGAAGACCGGCGCAAGAAGCTCGGCGCGGAAGGTTTGTTCGACCCCGACCGCAAGCGCGACCTGCCTTTCCTGCCCGACGTGATCGGGGTGATTACCTCGCCGACCGGTGCCGTCATCCGCGATATCCTTCATCGGCTGGCCGACCGGTTCCCGCGTCATGTCCTGATGTGGCCGGTCCCGGTTCAGGGCGACGGCGCGGCCGCGAAAATTGCCGCGGCGATCGAAGGTTTCAATGCGCTTGTGCCGGGCGGCAGGGTGCCGCGCCCCGATGTGCTGATCGTCGCCCGCGGCGGCGGCAGCCTGGAAGATCTCTGGCAGTTCAACGAGGAAGTCGTCGTCCGTGCTGCCGCGGCGTCGGATATCCCGCTGATTTCCGCGGTCGGGCATGAAACCGACACCACGTTGATCGACTATGCATCGGACCGCCGGGCGCCGACACCGACCGCGGCGGCCGAAATGGCGGTGCCGGTGCGCAGCGAGCTGCTGGCCCAGGTTGTGGACGACGAGCGCCGCCTGATTGCGGCGTCCGGCCGGCTGATCGAAGACCGGCGGGCCCGGATCGAAGGCCTCGCGCGCGGCCTGCCGCGTCCCGCCGACCTGCTGGAAAGCGCGATGCAGTCGCTCGACAACGCGACCGACCGGCTGGCGAATTCGATGTCGCGCCAGACCGAGCGCGCCGCGGCCCGTCTGGCGACGGCGGCGGCCGGCCTGCCCCACCCGCGTGAGCAGCTCGACAAGGCGACGACCCGGCTGAACCATGCCGATGCCGGAATGATCGTGGGGCTGAAATCTTTCGTCCGCGACCGCGCGACGCGCTTCGAAGGGCTGTCGTCCGTCGAACGGATGTCCGGCGGTGTGACGCGATCGATTGCAAATTCCACGGCAGCCCTCAAATCGGCGGGCCAGCTTCTGGAAAGCCTGTCCTATGAACGCGTGCTCGACCGGGGCTTTGCGCTGGTGCGCGACGCCGATGGCGAGCCCGTGATGCAGGCGGCGGCAACCTCGGCGGGACAGGCAGTGTCCATTCACTTTTCCGACGGGGATGTCGGCGCGGTGATCGAAGACGACGGCGACACGCCCGCGCGGAAACCCAAAGTGTCCGTCACCCGAAAGCCGAAACGGGCGCCGAAACCGGATGCGGATTCGAAGGCGGGGCAGGGGTCTTTGTTCTGATGATCAAAGTGTTCCTCGCCGGGCTGATTTCCATGATGGTCTGCCTGCCTGCCGCCGCGGCGAAACTGTCGCTGGAGGGCGATTTCATTCAGGGCGGGCTGGTCGTCGGCCGCACCGACCCGGGAACACGGATCACTCTGGACGGCCGGTTGATAAGGGTGACCGGTGACGGGCGTTTCGTTTTCGGTTTCGGGCGCGACGCCCCGAAAACATCCATTCTTCAGGCGGTTTCACCGGACGGCAAACGCGACGTGCGGCCGCTGACCGTCAAAAAACGGAAATACCGGATATCTCGGATCGACGGCCTGCCGCCGAAAATGGTCACCCCGTCTCCCGGCGCGCTTCTCCGGATCAAGGCCGAGGCCAAGGCGATCCGCGATGCCCGCGCAATTTTCACGACGGTTCCGCATTTCGCCGGCGGTTTTGTCTGGCCGGCCAAAGGCAGGATTTCGGGCGTCTACGGCAGTCAACGCATCCTTAACGGCAAGCCCCGGCGTCCCCATCTCGGGCTCGATATCGCGGCGCCGGTCGGCACGCCCGTTGTGGCGTCCGCGCCGGGGACGGTGACCCTGGCGAATACGGACATGTATTTCACGGGCGGCACTGTGATTATCGATCATGGCCACGGCCTGTCGACCGTGTATTCGCACCTTAGTGCAGTCGATGCCCGGCTGGGCGAGAGCGTGAAACAGGGCCAGTTGATTGGCAAGCTCGGCAGCACCGGGCGGTCGACGGGCCCGCATCTCGACTGGCGGATCAACTGGTTCCAGGAACGGCTCGATCCCAGGCTGCTTTTGGGGCCGATGCCGAAATAGGGTTCAGGAATTCCGCTTCGGGTTCCGGCCCCAGCGCCGGTGAAACCACATCCATTGTTCCGGGCGGTCCAGTATCCACGCTCCGATGCGGTCGTTGATCCACGTTGTGGTCGCCAGGATATCGGCGGCGCGGTTTCCCGTATTCACGGGGGGGTGCGGTTTTTCCACCGTGACCCTGAAATGGGCAGGCCCGGTGCGCTCGACGCGCACCGGTACCAGCATCGCGTCGTATTTCATCGCGAGCGCGGCGGGCGCTGACGGGGTCATCGCGTCGAGCCCAAGGAACGGTGCGGTTATGCCGTCATTCATGCGTACGTCCACCAGCATGATCGTGTGCCCGTCGCCTTTCAGTACCTGGGTCAGCCGCCGGGCGCCTTCACGGCCCTTCATGATCAGTTCGACGCCGCTGCCGCGCTGCCAGTCGCGCACATGGCGGTCGATCAACGGGTTGTTGAAGGGGCGGTAGACGACGGTCAGCGGCAGATTGCGCATGCGGGCAGCCAGGGTCACCATTTCCCAGTTTCCCATATGGCCGGAAAACAGGATGCCGGATTTTCCGCTGTCGCGCAGTGCGTCCAGGTGTTCGGCGCCGACGATCTCGATCCGGTTGTCCTGATCCCGCCGGATCTTGTCGAGGCTCCAGTAATCGTTGCCGACCCGTGAAAAGTTGTCCCACACGCCGCGGACGATTTCCTCCATCCGCGTTTTCTCGATGTCGGGCCAGACCAGGCGGATATTGTCGCGGACGCGGTCGCTGAGCCTGATGCGCGGGCCGATCGCGCGACCTATGGCCGCCAGCAGGTTCGATGCGGCATCGACCGGCATCCGGCCGAGAACGATATTTACCGACCGGGCGGCGGCATACTCGAAATAATGCTTCAGTTTCGGTTTTGGCGAGAGCGGATCGGAATTGCGCGCCACGATCTATTCCTTTGCCCGCAGGACCGGGGCGACCACTGTATCGAGTGCGTCGCGGTCGCGCCATTCCAGCGTGACGCGCAGGGTTCTGACCATTGTTCGGGTTTCTTCCGGCAGGCGCGTGGCGTCTTTTTCGGTCGTGACCGGCTGTGCGCCCGCCGCCGCTGCCGTTTCTATAAGGCGCACGACCTCGTCGGTGGTATAGGGGTGGTGGTCGGCAAAGGCACGGGTCGCAACCAGGGTGCATCCCATCCCGGCCAGGGTCTCGAAGAATTTCTCTGGCCGGCCGATACCCGCAAAGGCGACCACCGGCTGACCCGACAGGTCGTCGTCGTCGATCAGCGGCACGAACCGTGCCGCGATCACCGGCTTTTGCCCGCCAAGACGGTGTTCGACTCCCACCCGGTCCGCGCCGACAATCGCGATTGCGTCAGCCCGGTCCACGGCAGCAGACAGGGCCTCGCGCAACGGCCCGGCGGGCATCACGCGCCCGTTGCCGAAACCGTAACCGCCATCGACCACCAATATGGATATATCCTTGTACAGGGCGGGGTTCTGAAACCCGTCATCCATGACGATTGCCGGGGCGCCCGCGGCAATTGCGGCCTGGGCACCGGCGACGCGGTCGCGTGATATCCAGGTCGGTGCGTGCCGGGCAAGCAGCAACGGTTCGTCGCCAACGTCCGAAACGTCATGCCGCGCCGGTTCGACGCGCAATGGCCCGGTTTCGCTGCCGCCGTATCCCCGGCTGAGAAAATGGGCGGCAACGCCGTGGCGTATCAGGCTATCGTTCACGGCGATTGCGACCGGTGTTTTTCCGGCGCCGCCGGCGACGGCGTTGCCGATACAAATGACAGGCGCTGCGACGTCGACCGGCGTCGTATTCGCGATCCGGGCGGCGGTGCGACAGCGCCAGATCGCGCCGGCCGGCGACAGCAGCCGCGGCAGGATGCCGTCCCGGCGCCAGAATTCAGGCGCGCGCATTGCGGGACGCCGGTATCGGCGGGGCGGGAGAGAGGCGGTTGAGCACGGGGTCGATATGCGAAAAAACGGCGTCGAGGATGCTGAACTTGCCGTCCGCGACGGAACGTGCCGCCGCGACCCGACGCTGCCGCAGCCCCGTATTCGACAACAGCGTGCCGATCTCGCGGGCGATTTCGTCCGCTGTCGCGGCAATAGCGGATGCGCCCGCGGCCGCCAGTTCGCCTTCGACGGCGAGGAAATTTTCCATGTGGGGGCCATGGACGATCGCGCAGCCGAGACGGGCGGGCTCTATCGGGTTCTGGCCGCCATGGGGCACCAGCGATCCGCCCACGAAGGCAATGTCTGTAAGGCGGAAAAACAGTCCGAGTTCGCCCATCGTGTCGGCGAGCAGGATGCCGGTCTCGCGGGTCACGGGCGCATCCCGGCTGCGGGTGGCGCAGGCAAGACCGTTGTCGCCGATAACGGCTTCGATATCGGGGCCGCGCGCCGGGTGGCGGGGGGCGATGATGGTCAGCAGGTCGGGAAAATTCCGGATCAGGATGGCATGGGCCGCCGCGATCAGGTCTTCTTCCCCCGCGTGCGTGCTGAAGGCAAGCCAGCGCGGGCGGGCAGCCATCGACGATTCGAGCGCGGCAAGCGCGGCGGCATCTGCAGGAAGCGGGTCGGCGGCGAATTTCAGATTGCCGGGACAGGCCACGCGAACTGCACCGAGATCGCGCAGCCGTTCGGCGTCGAGCTCGGTCTGCGCCATGCATATATCGAACGTGGCGAGTATCCGGCGGATCATCCAGGGCGCGCGCCGCCACCCGCGCCACGACTTTGCCGAAATGCGGGCATTCATCAGCATGGCCGGAATATCGCGGTTCTTTATTTCCGACAGGATGGCGGGCCAGAATTCGGATTCGACCCAGAGCACGATATCCGGGCGCCAGTGATCCAGAAACCGCTTTACCCAGGTCGTCCGGTCGGCGGGGATATACTGGTGGATCACGCCGGCGGGGAGGCGGTCCCGCAGGAGACGGGCGGAACTGACCGTGCCGGATGTCATCAGGATCGTGATCTCCGGCCGTTCGCGATGGAGCCGTTCGATCAGGCTCAGCATCGACAGGGATTCGCCGACGCTCGAGGCATGCACCCAGATCAGCGGCCCCTGGGGGCGCGGCGCAGAGGCATGGCCGAGACGTTCTTCGAAACGCTCCGCATCCTCGCGACCCGCCGCAAGGCGGCGCTCCAGATAGCGCCGGATCAGCGGCCCGGCGGCCCAGGTGATCGCGCGGTAGGCGGTGATGCTCATTTCGCGCCGCTCTTCGCGGTCGGCCCGGCCGGTGAATCTGCGGCCGCCGGCGCGATGCGGTCGACGCCGAGTTCCGTGTCGAGCGCGTCGGTCAGCGATATCAGTTCGGTTTCGAGCCTGTGCCGGGCGCGTTCCAGGGCGTCTTCGTCCGCGTTGCGGGCGACCTCGATCGGCTGACCGATACGGACGATGCCGCGGGTGAATGGAAACGGAACCACGAAGCGGTCCCAGGAAGACAGCACGCGCCGGCAACTTGCGCTGTACGACACCGGCAGCAGGACAGCGCCGGACAACCGGGCCGCCGCCGCCGCGCCGGGCGCCGCCCGCATCCGGGGGCCGCGCGGGCCGTCGGGCGTGATGCCCATGTATTCGCCGCGTTTGAGCGCGCGCACCATGCCGGCCAGCGCACTGGCGCCGCCGCGCGAAGACGACCCGGCGATTGTCCCGACGCCGAGATGGCCGAGGGTGCGTGAAATGAACACGCCGTCACGATGATGCGAAATCAGGATGCTGATCGGGGCGTCGTATTTCCAGGCATTCGGAATCATCAGCATGCGTCCGTGCCAGAAACAGGCGATGAACGGCCGGCCGTCGGCGATGAGCTTTTCGGCAGTTGCAGCGTTCTCGATCCGCCACCGACCGGTCAGCCAGACAAGCCGGATATAGCGTGCGGCAAGCCAGCTTAACGCAGCGCTGACGGCAGGGTGCCGGACGAACCGGCGGGCCACGGCCATCGGTCAGGCCTGCGCGGCGGCGGGCGGGTTCGCGTCCGCCGCAACCCCTGCGCCGGCGTCGTTCGTGGCCTCGTCCCCGGCAAACTGCAGCATATACAGCCGGCTATAGGCGCCGCCGCGGGCAAGAAGGTCGCTATGGGCGCCGGTTTCGACAACGCGCCCGTCTTCCATGACGAAAATGGTATCGGCATCCACGATCGTCGACAGCCGGTGGGCGATGACCACCGTGGTCCGTCCCTGTTTGAGCCGGGCGAGAGCTGCCTGCACCTGGCGTTCCGTTTCGGTGTCGAGCGCCGACGTCGCCTCGTCGAGCAGCAGAATCGGCGCATCCTTGACCATCGCGCGGGCAATGGCGATGCGCTGGCGCTGTCCGCCGGACAGTTTCACCCCGCGGCCGCCGACATGGGTGTCGTAGCCGTCCGGCAGCTCGGTGATGAAGTCATGGGCGTCGGCATCGGTGGCGGCCCGGATAATCTCGGCCTCGCTTGCGCCCGGCTTCCCGTAGGCGATATTGGCGCGGATCGTGTCGTCGAACAGGGATATTTCCTGGCTGACCAGGGCGATACCGCCGCGCAGGCTGTCCAGCGTTACATCCCGGACGTCGCGGCCGTCGATGGTCACGGTGCCGCTTTGCGGATCGTAGAACCGGGGAATCAGGTTGAGGATCGTGGACTTCCCGGCGCCGGACGGCCCCACCAGCGCCACGGTCTTGCCCGCCGGAATGTCGAGATCGATGCCGTTCAGCGCGGTGCCCTTTGCAGTGTAGCGGAACTGGACATTGTCGAATTTTATATCGCCGCGGATATCGGCGAGCGCCGTGGCGCCCTCAGCATCGGAAATCCGGGGCCTGAGGTCGAGAATATTGAACACCCGCTGCGCCGCCGCGAGGCCCTGCTGCAGGGTCGCGTTGAGGTTGGCGATGTTCTTCATCGGTTTGTAGGCGGCGAGCAACGCGGCGAGGAACGACGCCAGTTCGCCGGTGGTCATGGTGCCGTCGATCACCTGCGAGCCGCCGTAGAGAATTGCCAGGGCCAGTGCAATTCCGCCCAGGGTCTCCATCAGCGGCCGGCTTATCGCCTGCACCCGCGCCGCCTTGCGCGTCAGCGCGAAAATCTTCTCGATCGCGACCGTCGCCCGGGCGGTTTCCTGCTCCTCCATGGTGTACGCCTTGACGTGACGCGCGCCCTGGAAGGTTTCGTCCAGCAGCGTCGTCATTTCGCCGGTTTCGACCTGGGTGTTGCGCGAAATCTTGCGCATGCGCTTGCCGATGCGGACGATCGGATAAAGCGCCAGCGGAAAGACAACGACGGTCAGCAGCGCCAGGAACCAGTTATGGACGACCAGGATGGTGACCAGAAAGATCACCAGCAGAGAATCCTTCATCAGCCCGGTCAGGGCCTTGGCGACCGAGAAGCGCAGCAGTCCCGCATCGTTGATGAAACGCGAAATCAGCCTGCCGACCGAATTGTCGTGAAAGAACTGCAGATCCGCCCAGATAATGCCGCGATACATCAGCCGTTGCAGGTTGGCGACCATTCGGTGGCCGATGACCTCCATGTTCACGGCTTCGAAATACCCGGCAATGCCGGATACCAGCGCCAGGCAGATGATTGCGCCGGGCAGCAGGTAGAGCATCGTCCGGTCGCGGGAGACCAGCACCTGGTCGACGACGTCCTTGAGCAGATAGATCATTGCGGCGGACGCGCCGGCGACGAGAACCATGCAGATAAAGGTCAGCAGGATCCGCCCGCGCTGCGGCCATAGCTGTTCCTTCACCAACCGGCGGACAAGCGCATCCGACGTCGCATGCGTGTCGTCGTTCAGTTCGTGGGCCGTGTCGGGCGCCTGAACAGGGTCAGCCAAAAGAGCGTGTTCCGTTTCGCGTGGGTGCAATACCGGGAATCAGGATACCATGACGGACGAATCCGGCCAATTGTTTGAAACTACAAAGAGAATCAGTCGTTTGGGCGGTCAGAGACCGGCAACGGTCATGCCGTCGATGCGAATCGTGGGGGCATCCGTCCCGTAGCGGAACACCAGATCGTCGGCCGGGACAAGGTTTGCGAACATGTCCTTCAGGTTGCCGGCGACGGTCATTTCGCTGACGGGATAGGTAATCTCGCCATTCTCGATCCAGAAACCGGTCGCGCCCCGGCTGTAATCGCCGGTGATCATGTTGATCCCCATGCCGATCAGCTCGGTGATGTAGAAACCGTTTTCGATATCGGCCATCAGTTCGGCCGGGGTCTGGGTGCCGGCTTCCATGTAAAGATTGGTGACCGACGGCGAGGGCGGCGAAGATGTGCCGCGCGAGGCATTGCCGGTCGATTCCAGGTCGAGCTGGCGGGCCGAGGACAAATCCAGCACCCAGGTCGTCAGCACGCCGTTTTCGGCGATCGCGCGCCGGGCGTTCGGCAGGCCCTCGGCGTCGAACGGCTTCGAGCGGAACCCGCGCGGCCGGTGCGGATCGTCGATAATGTTGATGCCGTCGGAAAATATCTTCTTGCCCATCGAATCCTTCAGAAACGACGTGCCGCGGGTGATGGACGATCCGTTGATGCCCCCTGCATAATGGCGGAGCAGCCCGCCCGAGACCCGGGGATCGTAAACCACCGGTACCTGCTGGGTTTTGACCTTTTTCGCGTTGAGGCGCTTCACCGCCCGTTCGCCGGCGCGGCGCCCGATCTCCGCCGGATCCTCCAGGTCTTCGTAATAGACCGCCGAGGTGTAATCGTAATCCCGCTCCATGGCTGTGCCTTCACCGGCCAGCACCGACGCGGCAAGACTGTGGCTCGATGTCGAATAGGCCTGGGCGAAGCCGTTCGAGGTGGCGATCGCAATCTGCGCCTGGCTCCACGCGGTTTCGGCGCCTTCGGTATTGGTGATGCCGGGTACGGCGCGGGCGGCGTCTTCGGCCATCTTCGCTGCTTCGATCAGCGCCTCGTTGGCGGGTTCGGTCCTGTCGTGCATGTCGATGACGGGCGGGTCGGTTACAAGCTGGTCCGGTGTCGCCAGCCCGCAATAGATATCTTCCGGCGCGGCTTTCGCCATGGCGACGGCGCGCTCGACCACTTCGTTCAGGGTCGACGGGTCGAAATCGGTGGAGGAGACCATGGCCTGCTGCCGGCCGATGAAGACGCGGAGGCCGAGATCGTTGCTCTCGGCGCGTTCGAGCTTTTCCAGTTCGCCCATGCGGCACGATACCGACAGCGACGCGGCGTTATACGTTACCGCATCCGCCGCATCTGCCCCGGCCTTCTTGGCTGCGGCGAGAATGTCGGCGAGGAGATTCAGCTGAGTATCGGCGTCGGCCATGTATTGCTACCCGTCATTACGTTTCGTCGGTCGGTTTCCAGATCGGCGCGCCGCTGCCCGGCAAGCCGTATTCCTGCCACTTCCGCGTGACCTCGTCGATGATGTCGTCGGACATCCGGATACGGCGGCCCCAGTCCCGCGCGGTTTCCGGCGGAATTTTTGCGGTTGCGTCGATGCCCATCTTGGATCCCAGTCCTTCGACCGGGGAGGCAAAGTCGAGATAGTCTATCGGGGTGTTCTCGACAAGGGTAACGTCGCGCGCTGCATCGACATTGGTCGAAATCGCCCAGATCACGTCTTCCCATTTCCGGGCGTCTATATCGTGGTCCACGACAATCACGAATTTCGTATACATGAACTGCTTCAGGTAGGACCACACGCCCATCATTACCCGCTTGGCGTGACCGGGATACTGTTTTCGGATCGATACAACGGCCACGCGATACGAACAGGCCTCGGGCGGCAGCCAGAAATCGTCGATTTCGGGAAATTGCTGTACCAGGAGCGGGATGAACACGTCGTTCAGCGCCCGGCCGAGCACAGACGGTTCGTCCGGCGGGCGGCCGGTAAAGGTGGTCAGATAGATCGGGTCCCGGCGCATGGTGATCGCCGATACCGTAAAGACGGGGAACGGTTCCGCCGCGTTGTAATAACCGGTGTGGTCGCCATAGGGGCCTTCCTGCGCCGTATGGCTCAGCGATACATGACCTTCGATGACGATCTCGGCTTCCGCAGGGACCTGCAGCGGTATGGTTTTGCAGTCGACCAGCTCGACTTTCCTGCCGCGCAGCAGGCCCGCGAACTGGTATTCGGACATGGATTCCGGCACCGGGGCGACGGCGGCGATGATGGTCGCGGGATCGGCGCCGATCACGGCGGCGGCGGGAATGCTGTCGGCCCCGGCACTGGCGGCATCGCCCGCATGGTGCGCGCCGCCGCGATGGGCAAGCCAGCGCATGAGGGTCGTGTCGCGCCCGGTGACCTGCATCCGGTAGATGCCGATATTGGGCTTGCCGTTCCTGCCGGCGGTGACGACCAGTGGCCAGGTGATCAGCGGCGCGGGCTCGTCCGGCCAGCACATCTGGACCGGCAGGCTGGCAAGGTCGATATCGTCTCCGGTCAGCACCACGTCCTGGCAGGGCGCGCGGCTGACGGTTTTCGGCTTCATCGCCATGACGGTTTTCAGCAGCGGCAGCATCTCCACCGCCTCGCGCCAGCCGCCCGGCGGTTCGGGCTGACGCAGAAAGGCGAGCTGTTCGCCGAATTCGCGTAACTGTTCCGGTGTCTTGTCCATGCCCCAGGCGACGCGTTCGACGGTGCCGAACAGATTGGCGAGAACCGGCATGCCGCAGGGCGTGCCGTCCGGCCCGATTGCGTTCTCGAACAGGACCGCCGGGCCTTCCTCGGCAAGCAGTCGGGTCTGGATTTCCGTCATCTCCAGCGCGGTCGATACCGGCGCGGAGACGCGCACGAGCCGCCCCTCCGATTCGAGGCGGTCGATATAGTCCCGGAGATTGGCATAGGCCATGGCCGGGCGGTTCTGCCCGAAGCGCGCATACCGGTCAAGCGCGGCAATGCGCCATCTGTACAGGGGCGGCGGATTCGGGCTGAATACCGGGCATGACAGACCTTAAAACCGATGCCGTCGCGCATGCCAAATCCTACCCGTTCCCGGTGCCGGGGCGGTCCTACGTGTTTCGCAACGGCCAGCCCTACGACCTCGACGATCACGGCTTCGACCGCGCCGGGCGCACGCCGGTGCTGGCCGCCGGGTCGAACCAGTCGCACGAGCAACTGGCGCGCAAATACAGCGTGCTGCCGGGCCACGTGGAAATTCCCATTCAGCGCGGCGTGTTGCACGATTTCGATTCCGTCTACGCCGCGCATCTGGCGGGGTACGGCTCGGTGCCGTCGACGTTTCATCCGTCGCCGGGCACGCGGGTGACGACCTATGTCCTGTGGCTCGACGATGCCCAGCTTAACCGCATGCACGAAACCGAGCGCAACTATACCTACGACCGCCTGGACGATATCCGGGTCGATATCCCGGATGCCGCGGAAACATTGAGGGAGGCATTTGCATATACCGCAATCGTCGGCTGCGTGAACGTGAACGGTGCACCCGTGGCGCTGGCTGAAATTGCCGCCGAGGGGCGGGTTCTGGCCGCGATGCGCCAGATTGAAATGCTCGACCATCTGCGCGCCCGGCTGTCCCCGGATCAGGACCTCGACGCGTTCGTGCGCGCCCATATCGATGACGAGGTCCTGCGCCGGCAACGCACTGCAACGCTTTCGTCGGATTCCCTGCCCCTGACCTTTACGCGGACGGTACTGGGGGAATTCTAGGCCGTTTCCTGTATTGACGGCACCGGCCCGCTCCCCCTCCCGGCCACCCACTATCCTTATGGGTGGCCGGGAGGGGGAGCGGGCCGGCGCGAGTCCGCGTAAGCGGAATATGCTCTAGCCAATTTATTCGGCGGCAACTGTCTCCGCCGCAGATACGCGTGCGGCGCAGAACTTGAATTCGGGGATTTTGCCGAACGGGTCGAGCGCGGGGTTGGTCAGCAGGTTGGCGGCCGCCTCGACATAGCAGAACGGGATGAAGATCATGCCTTCGGGCACGTCGCGGTCGGCGCGGGCCTTCAGTTCGATGGCGCCGCGCCGTGTTTCGACCCGGATGATATCGCCGGGTTTCAGACCGATTTTCGCGAGCGCGCGGGGCGACAGGTTGGCTGTCGCTTCGGGTTCGATGCGGTCGAGCACGTTCGAGCGGCGGGTCATGGAGCCGGTATGCCAGTGTTCGAGCACCCGCCCCGTGGTCAGGATCATCGGATATTCGTCGTCGGGAACTTCGTCCGGCGGGAGCACATCCGCCGGAACGAACCGCCCCCGACCCGAGGCGGTCGGGAACCCTTCGCGGAAGATAATCTCGTGACTGACGCCGTCCTCGCCGACCGGATAGGTGACCGAGCTTTCGTTCACCAGCCTGTCCCAGGTGATGCCGTTGAAGGAATGCATGCACGCCGCCATTTCGGCATATACCTCGGCCGGGCCCGCGTAGTTCCAGTCGAGCCCGATGCGCCGGGCGATTTCCTGGATGATCCAAAGATCCTGCTTTGCCTCGCCGGGCAGGGGCAGGGCCTTGTGACCCATCTGGACCTGCCGGTTGGTATTGGTGAAGGTACCGTCTTTTTCGGGGAACGCGCTGGCTGGCAGGACGACATCTGCGAAGGACGCGGTTTCGGTGAGGAACAGGTCCTGCACGACCAGATGGTCAAGCGACGCCAGCGCCTTGCGGGCATGGCCGGCATCGGGGTCCGACATCGCCGGGTTTTCGCCCATGATGTACATCGCGCGGATATCGCCCGCGTGAATCGCGCCCATGATCTCGACCACCGTCAGGCCGCGTTCGGGGGCGAGTTCGGTATCCCAGAATTTTTCGAACCGATCGTGTTCGCGTTCATTGTCGACCGCGACGTAATCCGGGAAGAACATGGGAATCAGCCCCACATCGGACGCGCCCTGTACGTTGTTCTGGCCGCGCAGCGGATGCAGGCCGGTGCCGGGGCGCCCGACATGGCCGGTCATCAGCGCCAGCGATATCAGGCAGCGCGAATTGTCGGTGCCGTGGACATGCTGCGATATGCCCATTCCCCAGAAGATGATGCTTTTCCGCGCGGTCGCATATTTGCGGGCGACCTCGCGGATGGTCGCCGCATCGATGCCGCAGATATCTGCCATTTTCTCCGGCGAAAACCCCTTCACGTGTTCCTTTAACGCGTCGAAGCCCTCGGTAAAGCCCGCGATGTAGTTTTCGTCCGCGAGACCTTCCTCGACGATGGTGTGCATCATCGCGTTCAGCAGCGCGACGTCTGATCCGCCCTTGAACTGCAGCATATGCGTCGCGTGGCGCGACAGCGCCTGTCCGCGCGGGTCCATGACGACCAGCGTCGCGCCGTTCTTCACGGCGTTCTTGAAGAAGGTCGCCGCGACCGGATGGTTGACGGTCGGATTTGCGCCGATAACGATAATGACGTCTGAATTCTCGCAATCGTAAAACGGGGCGGATACGGCGCCGGAATTGACCGTTTCCATCAGGGCGGCGACCGAAGACGCGTGGCACAACCGCGTGCAGTGATCGACATTGTTGGTGTGGAATCCGGTGCGTACCAGTTTCTGGAACAGATAGGCTTCCTCGTTCGAACCCTTGGCCGATCCGAACCCGGCGAGGCCGCTGCCGCCGCGTTCGTCGATGACTTTCTTCAGGCCCGCTGCTGCGATATCCAGCGCTTCGTCCCACGAAGCTTCGCGGAAGTATTCCAGCGGATTGCCGGGGTCGAGTTGTACGGCGACGTCTTTCGCCACGCCTTCCTTCCGGACCAGCGGTTTCGTCAGCCGGTGCGGGTGATGGATGTAATCGAAGCCGAACCGGCCCTTTACGCAAAGCCGCTTGTGATTGGACGGCCCGTCGCGGCCTTCGACGAAGAGCAGCATGTCGTCCTTGATGTTGTAGGTCAGCTGGCAGCCGACGCCGCAATACGGACAGAGCGAATCCACCTGGCGGTCCGGCTGGATACGGCCTTCGGGCGCTGAGACGGTGGCCGGCAACAGCGCGCCGGTCGGGCAGGCCTGGACGCATTCGCCGCAGGCGACACAGGTGCTGTCCCCCATCGGGTCGTCGAAATCGAACACGATTTTCGAATGCGCGCCGCGATAGGCCATGCCGATCACGTCGTTGACCTGAACGTCGCGGCAGGCGCGGACGCAGAGATTGCAGTTGATGCAGGCATCCAGGTTTACCGCCATTGCGGGGTGCGACAGGTCGGGTTCCGGGGTCAGGCGGGACGGGAAGCGGCTGTCGGCAACGCCGAGCCGGTCGGCCCATTGCCAGAATTTGGAGCCGCCGTCATGGGTGGACCCGCGCGGCGGCTGATCGGCGACGAGCAGCTCGAACACCATTTTGCGGGACGATTCGGCGCGTTCGGTTGCGGTGTTGACGACCATGCCCTCGGTCGGCTGGCGGATGCACGATGCCGCGAGGACGCGTTCGCCCTCGACCTCGACCATGCAGGCGCGGCAATTGCCGTCCGCCCGGTAGCCCGGTTCGGGCGCATAGCACAGATGCGGAATGTCGGTGCCTTCGCGCTGCGCGACCTGCCAGATGGATTCCCCCGGCTGCGCCGTGACGTCCCGTCCGTCGAGCGAGAACGTTATGTCGGCGCTGTTTCCATCGAGCGGCATAATTCGGCTCCTTTACTTCACGTCCTGGGGGAAGTGCCGGAATACCGACAGCATCCCGTTCGGCGCTGCCTGTCCGAGCCCGCAGATCGACGCGTCGGTCATGGTCCGGCTCAGGTCTTGCAGCAAGGACCGGTCCCAGTCGCCGCCGGCCATCAGCTTGACGGCTTTCTCGCAACCGGCGCGGCAGGGCGTGCACTGGCCGCAGGATTCGTCCTCGAAAAAACGCATCAGGTTGAGCGCCGCGTCCGCGGTGCTGTCCCGGTCCGACAAAACGACGACGGCGGCGGAGCCGATCAGGCAGCCGTGTTCCTCCAGCGTACCGAAATCGAGCGGCACGTCGTCCATGGAGGCCGGCATGATTCCGCCGGAAGCGCCGCCCGGCAGGTATCCCTTGAAGTCGTGACCGTCGGCCATGCCGCCGCAATATTCGTCGATCAGTTCACGGATGGTGATTCCGGCCTCGGCGATTTTGACACCGGGATCGCGCACGCGGCCGGAGACCGAGAACGTGCGAATGCCCTTGCGGCCGTTCCGACCGTGCCCGGCGAACCAGTCAGGGCCTTTTTCCAGCACGTCGCGGACCCAGTACAGGGTCTCGACATTGTTGATCAGGGTCGGGCGGCCGAACAGGCCGACCTCGGCGGCGAAGGGCGGGCGGTGACGGGGCAGGCCGCGCTTGCCCTCGATGCTTTCGAGCATCGCCGATTCCTCGCCGCAGATATAGGCGCCGGCGCCGCGTCGCAGGTGAACCATGCCGGGTTTCAGCAGACCGGTCTTTTCCAGCCTGGCGATCGCGTCCAGCAGAATCCTGCGCGCCGCCGGATATTCGTCGCGCAGATAAATGTAACAATCCTCGGCTTCGACCGCCCACATTCCGATCAGAACGCCTTCAAGGAAACGGTGTGGGTCGGTTTCCAGGAAATAGCGGTCCTTGAACGTGCCGGGTTCGCCTTCATCGGCATTGACCGCCATCAGGCGTGGCTTCGGGAAGCCGGAGACGATCTTCCATTTGCGCCCGGTCGGAAATCCGGCGCCGCCGAGACCGCGCAGTTCGGACTGTTCCATCCGCGATA
Source organism: uncultured Rhodospirillaceae bacterium (assembly GCA_963974055.1). Lineage (GTDB taxonomy): Bacteria > Pseudomonadota > Alphaproteobacteria > MPNO01 > UBA830 > CAXBCP01. The sequence continues at coordinate 137,492 of CAXBCP010000002.1, read as the reverse complement.
CAACCGTTTCACGGGCGAGACGTCCTTCGAGGCAGTCTTTCAGCGTCGCGTACCCGCCTTCCAGCAGGTAGGTGTCATAGTCGACATGGCCCGGAACCGGCGGCGAGATTTCTTTTTTCCCGATGGCGTCTCCGATCCGGGTCGCGGTTGCCGCGAAAATCGGATTTCCGCCGACGACAGCGGCCGGCGCACGGTCGCAGGCACCCATGCACGGCGCGGGCAGGATGCGCACGGCTTCGCCGTGTTCGGCCTTCAGCCCGGCGATCAGGTCCTGCGCACCCGCCATTTCGCAGGACAGGGATTCGCAGACCCGCACGGTGATCTCCGGCGGATGTGGTTCGCCGTCTTCGAGCACGTCGAAATGATGATAGAACGTTGCGGTTTCGAACACCTCGGCGAAGGCGAGCCGGAATTCGCCGGCCAGCGCCGCGAGATGCGCGGGCGACAGACCGCGGCAGCTGTCCTGTATCCGGTGAAGGGCTTCTATCAGCATGTCGCGCCGGCGCGGCATGTCGCCCAGCAGGGCCGCGACCTCGGCAACCGCGTCCGGGTCTGTCTGGCGGCCTTTGGGGGCCGGCGCGCCCTTGCCGCCGCCGCCGGGACCGCGGAACCGGACGATATCCGGTGTGCCGCCCGTGCCGCTGTCCGTCTTGCCGCGCGGGTTGCCGTCAGTCATCAAGTTCGTCTTCCCTGACGGTTACAAGATCGATCACGTTGCCGTTGATCAGATGTTTCCCGGCATTTTCAAAATTCACGGTAATGCGCTCGCCATCTACTGATTGTACCTGACCGAGTCCCCAGTCTGCGCGGGCCGGGTGCCGAACAAGCGTACCGGGTACGATATTGTGCAACATTCGCCAAGCTTTCAATTTACTTCAATCAATTTACAGGAAATTACCGTTTCGTTAATACCGGGACGGTTTCTTTCAGGTGAAACGCCGGACCTGCCCGTTTCTGGTGTAACATGAAGACCGGCTGCGGCGTGCGGCGGAAGAGGAAATTCAATGTCCTATATGATCGATATCCGAGTTCTCGAACTTCTTTGTTCCCGTATCTGTCACGATTTGATCAGTCCGGTCACCGCCATCAATAACGGCATGGAACTGCTCGACGATGACCCCGGCGATATGCTGAACGATATCCGCGATCTTCTTATGAACAGCGCGTCGGAGGGGGCAGGGAAGCTGCAATATTTCCGGCTTGCCTACGGTCTGGGCGGCGATCCGGACGGCGATATCGGTATCGGCAGCGCAGCCGACCTGACCGTTCGCCTCGAAAAACACGAAAAGTCGTCCATTGCCTGGCCGGCGGACCGGGAACGGATGTTGCCGCGTCTTACCGTAAAGGCGGCCATGAACATGGTGTTGATGGGAATCGAAGCGCTGCCCCGCGGCGGCGTGATAACGGTGTCGTTCGATGACGACGGCATCCAGGTGATTGCAACCGGGCAGGGCGGGCGTATCGAAGAAGAGAGCCTCAAGACCCTCGATCCGGACACGCACATAGAATCGGTTACGCCGAGGTCTATCCAGACCTATTTTACCGGTCAGGTTGTCGGAGCGGCCGGCGGGACGCTGAGCGTCGATACGAGCGATCCCGATACAGTCAGGCTGATCGTCAATTTTAGAAAATAACGATTGGAAACCGCAGATTTCCAGTCAATTCGGCGCGCAGCTACTTTACCGGATTTTAATTAAATTCCCCGATATTACCCCGTCGGCAGAATGTCGTTTTCTGCCAAATAGCACATTTGCCGCTAGAAACGGGGCGCTTCATGGACGATCTTCTTACAGAATTCCTCACTGAGACCGTCGAAAGTCTGGATAATCTGGATGTTGAAATCGTCCAGCTCGAACAGAATCCTAACGATCCGGAATTGCTCGGAAATATTTTCCGGCTTGTCCATACGATCAAGGGCACATGCGGGTTTATCGGCCTCACGCGGCTCGAGTCCGTCGCGCATGCCGGCGAAAACGTCCTCGGCAATTTCCGCGAAGGAATACAGGAAGTCACACCCGAAGCGGTGAGCCTGATCCTGGCGGCGCTCGACCGGATCAAGGAAATCGTTGCCGTTCTCGAAGAGACGGAAGCAGAGCCGGCCGGCGACGACAAGGAACTGATCGCCCAGCTTGACGCCATGTATCGCGCCGGCAAGGAAGGCACCGCACCGACCGCTGCAGAGCCCGCCGACGCTGCCAGTGCCGATGCCGAATCGTCGGCTGCAGAACCGGCTGTCGTCGCAGAGGCGCCGCAGGGATCTCTTTACGAACGTGCCGGCGCTACCTCCGCGATCGATGCCGCGATCGAGCTCATGTACAGCAAGGTCATGGCCGACGAGGAACTCGCGCCGTTATTCGAAGGCGTCGAAATGGCCCGGATGCAGGGTCATACAGTTGAATACATCATCAAAGCCTTCGGCGGTCCCGACGACTATTTCAACGATGCACTGAAGCCGTTCTTCGAGCAACTTTCGAATAACGGGTTCTCCGGCCCGCATTTCAACAAGGTCGGCGATCATTTCGCTTCGGCACTCGCATTGCTGGAAATCGACCCCGCGGTGATCGACGATGCGATGATGGTCTTCATGGCGGCGGAGGCTGAATTTGTCCTCGCATCCGGCGAAGACGCGCTGCAGTCCGACGCGGCGGATGCCGAACAGATCGCTGATGCAGTTGAAGCGGAAGCGGAAGCGGAAGCGGAAGAAGACAAGCCGGAAGAGGTCAAGGCGGAAGCGTCCCAGCCCAAGGAAACGTCAGTCGCCAATCAGTCGATCCGGGTGAATGTCGAACTGCTCGAAGCGTTGATGACGACCGTCAGTGAACTCGTGCTGACGCGGAATCAGTTGCTCCAGATGGTCCGTCACCATGAAGACAGCGAATTCAAGGTGCCGTTGCAGCGCCTCAGCCATGTGACCACGGACCTGCAGGAAGGGGTGATGAAAACCCGGATGCAGCCGATCGGCAATGCCTGGAACAAGCTGCCGCGCATCATCCGCGACCTCGGGAACGACCTGGGCAAAAAGATCGAACTGAAGATGCTCGGCGCCGATACGGAACTCGACCGCCAGGTCCTGGAGATGATCAAGGATCCGCTGACCCACATGGTCCGGAATTCCGGCGATCACGGCCTCGAAGGCCCCGAAGACCGGGTGAAGGCCGGCAAGCCCGAAACCGGCACTGTTACCCTGAACGCCTATCACGAAGGCGGTCACATCATTATTGAAATTGCCGATGACGGCCGCGGCATCAATATCGGCAAGGTGAAGGAAAAAATCGTCGCCAACGGTTTGGCGACGGAAGCCGAACTGGAAGGCTATTCCGACCAGCAGATTCAGCAGTTCATCTTCAAGGCGGGTTTTTCGACTGCCGAGAAGGTCACCAACGTATCCGGCCGCGGCGTCGGCATGGACGTTGTCCGCACCAATATCGAAAAGATCGGCGGGCAGATCGAGCTTCGGTCAGAAGAAGGCAAGGGATCGACCTTTATCATCAAGATCCCGCTCACTCTCGCTATTGTATCCGCCCTGATCGTTCGGTGCGGCACCGAAAAATTCGCCATTCCGCAGCTCAGTGTGGTTGAGCTTGTTCGCGTGTCCAGCGCATCGGATCACCGGATCGAAAAGGTCAACGAAACTCCGGTACTGCGTCTACGGGACCGCCTGTTGCCGCTGGTGTCGCTGCCCAATCTTCTGAAACTGGGCGACGACGATCTGTTAAATGCGATCGACGATCCAGAGACAGGGTCCGACGATGAGGAAGCTGTCAAAGGGCCTGCTACCGCGACTGTTTCCTCGATCACGGGCGAAGATTCAGATGACAGCTTTATCGTGGTCGCTCAGGTCGGGCCATATACGTTCGGGCTTGTGGTCGATGCGGTCTTCGACACAGAGGAAATCGTCGTAAAACCGGTGGCGCCGATCCTGCGCGATATCAGCGTCTATTCGGGCAACACCATTCTCGGCGACGGCAGCGTGATCATGATTCTCGATCCCAACGGGATCGCGACCGCAACGGGAAGCATTTCCGCGACAAATCCGGCGGAAGAGGCGGATGCCGCCGTCAGCCGGACCGCACGGGACGAACGTACGGCTTTGCTGGTATTTCGTGCCGGCACAAGTGAACCCAAGGCGGTACCGTTGGCACTGGTCGCCCGGCTCGAGGAAATCGAGGCGGAGGCGATTGAAATCTCCAACGGGCAGCCGGTCGTGCAGTATCGCGGTCAATTGATGCCGCTTCTGGCAGTGTCGGACGGATTCGAGCGCGCGACCGAGGGCCGCCAGCCGGTTCTGGTGTTCACCGACCGTGATCGCAGCATGGGTCTGATGGTTGATGAGATTCTCGACATCGTTGAAGAAAGCCTGAACATCGAAATTTCGGCGGAAATCGACGGCGTCATTGGCAGCGCCATTGTGGACGGCCATGCAACTGAAATCATTGACGCATCGAGTTTCCTGACGCGCGCCTATTCGGACTGGTTCGGCAGAACCGACGCGGGAGCGGAGATCGGTCATATAACCGGCCGGATACTCCTGATCGACGACAGCCCGTTCTTCCGCAACCTGATGGCGCCGCTGCTTCGTGTGGCCGGTTACGAGGTGCTGACAGCTGAAAGCGCCGATGATGCCTTGCTGATGCGGGATTCCGGCGAAGCCTTCGATGTGATCGTCAGCGATATCGAAATGCCCGGAATGGACGGTTTCGATCTGGCGCGCGCGCTCAAGGAGAACGGCGCCTGGTCTAAAACGCCGATCGTTGCGCTGTCGTCGCGGACGTCCGCGGCTGACATCGAAGCAGGCCGTGAAGCAGGCTTTGTCGATTATGTCCCGAAACAGGACCGCGAGGCGCTTCTCGAAACCCTGTCGAGCACGATCGTAAAGATGAAAGGCGCAGCATGACCGCGAAAAAAGGTACTACGACATCCGGCGGCGACGACAATGCCTCGCGTGAATTCGTAACCGCATCTATCGGCGACCAGATGTGCGGGATCGCCGTTCTTCAGGTGCAGGACGTTCTCGCACCTCAACGTATTACGCCCATTCCCCTGGCGCCGCCCGAAGTGTCGGGCTCGCTCAATCTGCGCGGGCGGATTGTGACCGCGATCGACCTTCGGATACGCATGGGACTGCCGCGTCGTGAAGAAGGCGCACACACGATGAGTATCGTCGTCGAGCACCAGCATGAACTTTACAGCCTGATTGTCGACGATGTCGGCGAGGTGCTGAAGGTTTCGGAAAAGAGCTTCGAACGCAACCCGGCAACCCTCGACCCGCTTTGGAGAACCTATAGCGAAGGCGTCTACCGGCTTGAAAAGGGGCTGTTGGTCGTTCTCGACGTTTCGACACTTCTTTCGTTCAACGCAAACGAAGAAGCCGCTTAGCAATTTTAAGCCCGAGGAAAAGCAGTATGAAATCGTGTCTGGTGGTTGACGATTCAAAAGTCGTGAGACTGGTCGCCCGTAAAATTCTCAATGATCTCGACTTCGAGATCGTCGAGGCGGTCGACGGCAAGGATGCACTTGCCAAATGCGGCGTCGGCATGCCCGATGCGGTTCTGCTCGACTGGAATATGCCGGTCATGAACGGCATCGAATTCCTGCACGAGATGAGGACGCTGCCAGGCGGAAAAGATCCGGTCGTCGTCTTCTGTACCACTGAGAACGATGTGGGCCATATCCGGGAAGCGCTGACGGCCGGCGCAGACGAATACCTCATGAAGCCCTTCGACGGCGAAATTATCGAGACGAAATTTTCCCAGACAGGCTTGATTTGATGGACGGAACCGCCGCCGTACAGTCAACCGGAAGTGCATTGTCGAACGACCAGCTGAAGGTCATGATCGTCGACGATTCTGCTGTCATTCGCGGCATATTCAGGCGGACGCTTGAAGCCGACGACGAGATCGAGGTTATCGCCTCGGTGTCGAACGGCAAGCAGGCAGTCGATGCGCTGGCGAAGCACAAGGTCGACGTGATCGTTCTCGATATCGAAATGCCGGTGATGGACGGTATGACCGCGCTTCCGCTATTGCTCGAGGCTGCGCCCGATGTGAAAATCATCATGGCTTCGACGCTTACCGAAAAGAATGCTGCTGTCAGCCTGCAGGCGCTCCGGATCGGCGCGTCGGATTACATTCCGAAACCGACGGCAAAGTACGAAATTCACTCTGCCGACACGTTCAAGCGCGAACTGGTCGAAAAAGTTAAAGCTCTCGCCGGACCTCGCCGCGTTAAGAAAGCGCCGGTGGTGCGCCGTGCCGAAACACCCGCAGTGAAGAAAAGCATGGCGACTGCCGGGGCATCCCAACGGAGGAATGCTTCGAACGTCGTGCCGAGAATCATCGCAGTCGGCAGTTCTACTGGTGGCCCGCAAGCACTGTTTAAGGTGTTCTCGGATCTGAAGGGGCATATCGACCATCTGCCCGTCGTGATCGCGCAGCACATGCCCAAGGCTTTTACCTCCATTCTCGCAGAGCACCTGTCAAAAGTGGCCGGTGTGCGATGCACCGAGGGCGTCGATGGCGAGCCTCTTGAGGCGGGCCGGGTCTACGTTGCGCCCGGCGACTATCATATGTTTGTCGAGAAATCGGCGGGCGGTCACACGATCCGTTTAAACCAGGAAGCGCCGGAAAATTACTGCAGGCCGTCTGTCGAACCGCTGTTTCGCAGTGTCGCCGCGGAATTCGGACCTGCAGCCCTCGCGCTGATGCTGACGGGCATGGGACATGACGGTGTAACGGCGTCGGAAACGCTGGTCGATGCCGGCGGAACGCTTATTGCCCAGGACGAAGAAACAAGCGTTGTTTGGGGCATGCCCGGCGCTGTCGCGAATGCCGGTCTTTGCGCCGACATTCTGCCGCTCGACAAGATTGCCCCTCGCGCCATAACCCTGATGCGGAGAAACTGATCAATGAACCCGCAAGATTTCGAGTTCCTCAAGGAATTTCTGAAAAAACGGTCGGGAATCGTCCTGTCCGCCGACAAGCTGTACCTGGTGGAAAGTCGCCTGACGCCGGTTGCCCGCGATCTCGGCCTGCCGGGTATCGACGAGCTGATTGCCGAACTGAGAAAATCCCAGGACGAACGCCTGAAGACCAAGATTACGGATGCGATGACGACGAACGAGTCGTTTTTCTTCCGCGATCAGTCGCCGTTCGACAATCTGCGCGACCATGTCCTTCCGCCGATGATCGAGGCACGGAAAGCTAAGGGCCAGAACAAAATCCGGATATGGAGCGCCGCGTGCTCGAGCGGACAGGAGCCTTATACGATCAGCATGATGCTGCTCGAAAATGCCAGCAAGTTCGGCGATATGAAATTCGAAATTCTCGCGACGGACCTGTCGACGGAGATTGTCGACAAGGCCAAGCAGGGTGCCTACAGCCAGTTCGAAGTGCAGCGGGGATTGCCGATCCAGTTGCTGGTGAAGTATTTCACGCAGACCGAAACCGCCTGGCAGATATCGCCCGAAATTCAGAGTATTGTCCGCTTTCAGACATTCAATCTACTCGACAGCTACGGGGTCCTTGGAAAGTTCGACATAATTTTCTGCCGTAATGTTCTGATTTACTTCGACCAGGACACCAAGGGCAGCATCCTCGGCCGAATGGCGGATATCTCGCAACCCGACGGCGCACTGTTTCTCGGGGGCGCGGAAAGCGTGATCGGCATTTCGTCCGACTATTCTCCGATCAAAGGGGTTCGCGGCGTTTACCAGCTTTCGTCCGGCACGGTTGCGCCTGTCGTTAGCCCGGTAGCGGCCACAGGTTAGCGGCCACAGGTTAGCGGCAGGGGCGGATAAGCCGTCGACCGGTTTCAGACGAAAAAAAGACCGGCATATGCCGGTCTTTTTCTTGGTCGAGTGTATTTCGGGGGAAGGTCGTTCAGGCGGTTGCCCGCTTTTCTTCCGGTTCGGCTGGAAGCTCGACGCCTTCTTCCTGGGGATCGCGCAGTACATAGCCACGGCCCCAGACGGTTTCGATGTAGTTCTCTCCGCCGGTTGCGGTCGACAGTTTCTTCCGCAGCTTGCAGACGAAAACGTCAATGATCTTCAGTTCGGGCTCGTCCATACCGCCATAAAGATGGTTGAGGAACATTTCCTTCGTGAGCGTGGTCCCCTTGCGAAGCGACAGGAGTTCCAGAATTCCGTATTCCTTGCCGGTCAGGTGCAGCGGCTGGCCGTTAACTTCAACGGTTCGCGTGTCCAGGTTCACGGCGATCTTGCCGGTCCGGATGATCGATTCCGAGTATCCCTTGGAGCGGCGTACGATCGCCTGTATCCGCGCAACCAGTTCGCCCTTGTCGAAGGGCTTGGTCAGGTAATCGTCGGCACCGAAGCCGAGACCTTTTACCTTCTGATCCGGTTCGGAAAGACCGGAAAGGATCAGAATAGGCGTTTTCACCTTTGAAGACCGCAGCCGACGCAGGACCTCGTAACCGTCCATGTCGGGCAGCATAAGATCGAGAATGATCAGGTCGTAATCGTAAATTTTGCCAATCTCGAGTCCGTCTTCGCCGAGATCCGTGCAGTCACAGATGTAACCTTCGGATTTCAGCATCATCTCTATGGTTTTCGCCGTTGACGTATCGTCTTCGACCAGAAGTACTCTCATGAAATTCCCCCGGACTGACCCTGCAGTCCCTTAACCGAATTGATTAACACAACGGCCATTTTGCCCCCCAGTTGGTTAACAAAGCGTATACCGCCTACCCCGTATTCATACTTTACCAAATTTAAATACCGGTCCTGCATGATACTTGTCCAGCCTAACATATTGAGATTCAAAAGTTTTGCTAGCACAGACAACCAATTCCGACCCGGAGCAGATTTATTCTGCAGTCATTAACGAAATAGATCAGCTGGCGGAACGGACCGTTTACGGACGTATTTCCGCCGTTCAGGGCATGCTTGTCGAAGTCGCCGGCATTCCCCAGTCGCTGAGCGTGGGGGACCGGTGCGAGGTCAGCGCCCGCAACGGCCGCGACGTGATGTGCGAGGTTATCGGCTTTCGCGACGGCAAGGCACTCGCGATGCCGTTCCATTCGCTCGAGGGGATCGGCCCGGGCTGCAAGGCGGCGATCCTGCCCTCCCAGACGGCCTGCCGGCCGGACGATACCTGGCTTGGCCGGGTCATCAATGCCATGGGCGAGCCCGTCGACGGACTCGGCCCGCTGGGCGAGGGGCATATTTCCTATCCGCTTCGCGCATCTCCGCCGCCGGCGCACGCACGGGCGCTGGTCGGCGACAAGATCGATCTCGGCGTGCGCGCCATCAATACCTTCGTTACCTGCTGCCGTGGACAGCGGATGGGCATTTTCGCCGGTTCCGGGGTCGGCAAGTCGGTCCTGATGTCGATGCTGGCAAAATACACGACGGCCGATGTAAACGTGATCGGTCTGGTCGGCGAGCGCGGTCGCGAAGTGAAGGAATTTCTCGCCGAAAGCCTCGGCGAAGAGGGGCTCGCGCGAAGCGTCGTCGTGGTCGCGACCTCGGATGAATCGCCGCTGATGCGCCGCCAGGCGGCATTTCAGACCATGGCGGTCGCCGAGTATTTCCGCGATCAGGGCAAGGACGTGCTGTGCATGATCGACAGTGTCACCAGGTTCGCCACGGCGCAGCGCGAAATCGGCCTGTCCGCCGGCGAACCGCCGGCAAGCAAGGGGTTTACGCCGACCGTGTTCGCGGAGCTGCCCAAGCTGCTGGAACGGGCAGGGCCCGGCGCCGGAGAAGGCACGATTACCGGATTGTTCACGGTTCTGGTCGAAGGCGACGATCACGACGAACCGATTGCCGATGCGGTGCGGTCGATCATCGACGGTCATATCGTGCTCGAGCGCGGTATCGCCGAACGCGGCCGCTATCCGGCGATCAACGTGTTGCGCAGCATTTCGCGGACCATGCCGTCCTGCAACGACGAGCATGAAAACAAGCTTGTTTCGAAGGCGCGTATCCTGATGTCGGCCTATGACGATATGGAAGAGATGATCCGGCTCGGCGCCTACCGGCCCGGCAGCGATCCGCGAACCGACCAGGCCATAAAATATCATGAGCCGCTGGAAGCGTTTCTCAGTCAGCATAAGGACGATGGAACGGATCTGCCGACCGGATACGCAATGCTGCAACAAATTCTCGGGGAAAGTGAAGAATGAAGGGACTGCCGGGGCTGATTCAGCTCAATCAATGGAAAGTGGATGAACAGCGGCGCAAGGTGACGGAGCTGGAAATTCTCAGCGAGCGCCTGGCCGACGAAGTAACGCAGCTTCAGAACGACATCGAACGGGAAGGACGGAACTCCGGCGAAAGCCTTGAAGACAGTCAGGCGTTCAGCGCATTTCTGACCCGCACGATGGCCCAGCGTGCAAAATTGAAGGGCAGCATCGTCGACCTGCAAGGCCAGATATCGGCCGCCAAGGACGATCTTGCCGATGCCTATCGCGAGCTCAAGTCCTACGAAGTGGCGCAGGCCAAGCGGGATTCCCGCGAAACCCGCAAACAGGAACTGCGCGACCGCGTCAAAATGGACGAGATCGGCCTGAATATTTTCCGGCGGAACTCGCGCGTCGCGTGACGGCCCGTCACTTCGTGATGATCTCCGGACCCATCAGGGTGGTGGGCAGCCAGGTTGAAATCCATGGCACGTAGGTCACAAGGATCAGGAAGACGAACATAATCCCGACCCAGGGCAGGGCGGCCCGGACCACGCTGAATACGGACATTCCGGCGACGCCCGCAGTCACGAACAGGTTCAGCCCCACCGGCGGTGTGATCATGCCGATTTCCATGTTCACGACCATGATAATGCCGAGATGGATGGGATCGATCCCGAGCTTTATCGCGATCGGGAAAACCAGCGGCGCGACGATAATCAGCAGGCCCGACGGCTCCATGAACTGACCGCCGATCAGCAGCAGCACGTTGACGACGATCAGGAACATGATGGGCCCCATGCCGGCGGCGAGCATGCTTTCGGCGATGGACTGGGGGATGCCTTCTTCGGTCAGAACGTGTTTCAGGATCAGTGCGTTGGCGATGATGAACATCAGCATGATGGTCAGCTTGCCCGCCTCGAACAGGGTTCGCCTCGTATCGGCATGCCAGAACACCGATATCGTCCGCCACACGCCCATGAAAATGCCGGGCGCGCCTTTCAGGGCGAAAGGGCCCATATCCCGGTATATGAAGTTCGAGATCAGGAAAGCATAGATCGCGGCGACGGCGGCGGCTTCGGTCGGGGTAAAGATACCGCCGTAAATGCCGCCCAGAATGATCACGATCAGCAGCAATCCCCAGAACGCATCGGCGCCGGCGGAAAAAAATTCGCCCCAGCCGGCCCAGGGCTGGCGCGGCAGGTCGCGGACGCGGGCGGCGATATAGATGCCCATCATCAGCATCAGCCCGGCGATCAGGCCGGGAATGACGCCGGCGAGGAACATGCGGCCGACCGAAACGTCGGTGGCGGCGGCATAGACGACCATCACGATCGACGGCGGGATAAGGATGCCGAGCGTACCGGCATTACAGATGACGCCGGCTGCGAATTCCCTGGAGTAGCCGACCTGGCGCATGCCGGCGATGACAATGGTGCCGATCGCAACCACGGTGGCGGGCGACGATCCCGAGAGGGCGGCGAACATCATGCAGGCCAGGACGGACGCGATCGCTAGGCCGCCCCGGATATGGCCGCAGACGGCGATGGCGAAGCGGATGATCCGCTGGGCGACGCCGCCCGTCGACATAAAGCTCGATGCGAGAATGAAGAACGGGATGGCCAGCAGCGTGTAGTGGCCGTCGAAGGCGGAAAACAGCGTTTGCGCGATCGATGCTAGCGAGCCGTCGGAATACATCAGCAGAACCACGATGCTCGACAGTCCCAGGCTGACGGCGACGGGCACGCCGATCATCATCAGGCCGATCACCAGACCGAAAAGGATTGCGACTTCCATGGCTCAGCCCTCCTTTTCGCCGGATGCGGTCCGTGCGGCGGCGCTTTCCTCCAGTATCTCTTCGGCTTCGTGCGATGCGATGATCGTATAGACATCTCCGCGCATGATGCGGATACCCGCCTGGATAAACCGCCAGGTCAGCAGGGTCATGCTGATTGGCAACACCGCGTAGGGAATGAATCTCGGGATCTTTTCGTATTTTTCGCCGTCGTTCATCCAGTCGGACAGGAACTGCAGAAAGCCCGGCATTGGAATGTCGTTCACTTCGAGAAATGCCCGTTTGGTCGCGAACGGGTACCAGTAGTCCCAGCTGCCGATCAGCACCAGGATACTGAAGGCGAGGCAGGCGGCTATCGCGACGACGCCCAGGGCCTTGCGGGGGCCGGGGGCGAGCCGGGCGATAACGATATCGATACCGAGATGGAGTGATTTCTTCACGCCGTAACAGGTGCCGAGCAGCACCAGCCAGGCAAACAGGAAAACCGTGGTTTCAAGAGCCCAGAGAATGTTGTCGTTGAATATGTATCGGGCGACGACGTTCGCGAATGTGATCAACGTCATCAGGCCGAGAAAAATAGCGATCAGCGACTCTTCGAAACTATCGACCGCGCTGCGCGGTACATCGTGTTCCGCCGGCGACATGGCAGTCTCCCCCCGGTTGCGGTTCGCGCCCGCTTTTGGCAGCGGCTTAAACCCGATTTAGAAGCAATCCGCGGCCGGTGTCTACCGGCCGCGGATTTTCGTCATTCGGGTGATCGGATCGGCAGACCGGGTCAGCTGCCGGCGTTTGCCGCCTGCGCGGCTTCGATCATGTCGCTGCCGATATCGCCTTCGAACTTGGACCAGACGGGCTTCATCGCCTCGACCCAGGCCTGGCGCTGGGCGGTGTTAAGCGTGCGAATCTTGCCGCCGGCTTCCAGAATTTTCTTCCGGTTTTCCTGATTGACCGCGTAAGACGCCTTGTTCCGGGCGACCGTGACTTCTGTCATGATCGTCGAGAGCTGGTTGCGGATATCGGTTGGCAGACCGTCCCACCATTCGGTGGAGGCCACGACGAGATAATCGATAACGCCGTGATTGGTTTCGGTGACGCCGTCCTGAACTTCGAAGAACTTCTTGCCGTAAATGTTCGACCAGGTGTTTTCCTGGCCGTCGACAACCTTCGTCTGAAGCGCGCCGTAGACTTCCTTGAACGCCATTTTCTGCGGGTTCGATCCAAGCTGTTTGAACTGGGCGACCAGCACGTCGGACGCTTGCACGCGGAATTTCAGGCCGTCCGCATCGGACGGCTTGATCAGCGGACGGTTGGCCGACATCTGTTTCATGCCGTTATGCCAGAAGGCGAGGCCCTGCAGGCCGCGCCGCCGCATCGAGTTCTTCATGGCCTGGCCGGCTTCGGAATTCTGGAAACGGTCAACGGCATTGATGTCGGTAAACATGAACGGCAGATCGAAGATGCGGAATTTCTTGGTGAATTTCTCGAATTTCGACAATGACGGCGCCGCGAGGTGCACATCGCCCTGCAACATGGCTTCGAGCACCTTGTTGTCGTCATACAGGCTGGAATTCGGATAGACCGTCATGCAGGCCTTGCCGTTCATTTCCTTGTTGACGCGATCCTGAAGCAGCGTCGCGGCGATGCCCTTGGGGTGTTTGTCGGTGTTGGTGACATGGCTGAATTTGATGTGGATTTCACCCTTGTCGCAATTTGCGTAGGCGGGGGTGGCGATGGCCGCGATAGAGACGCCCGCAAGGGCGCCGACAATAATTTTGCGCATTTGTTCTTCTCCCTAGATTCTGATGCTTGTTTAGAGTGCTGTGAGTCTCCGACTTTGCGTTCTGTGAGTCTCCGACATCTTCCCGGTGACATGCAGCAGGTCAGATGTGGCACCAATATAACAAATCTGCGGCTTTCCCACACCTTACAAAATCGGCGCCGTCGCGGGCGTCTTTTCCGCGGTCGGCAGGCGCGCAGGCGAACCGCGCTGGATTTCCATCGTCTGCGCCGGTTTGTTCGGGGTCGGGGAGGAAACGGCGAGTCAGATTGCGCCGAGGGTCTTGATCTTAACTTTCGGGTGAATTTCGTTCTGCGACAACACCATGGTGGTGGGGCGGAACCGTTCAACGATCGACCGCACATAGGGCCGAAGGGCCGGACTCGTCAAAAGCGCGGGCGTTTCGCCCATCATCGCGAAGCGGTCGAAGGTTTCGCGGACCGCGCCGATGAATTCCTGCAGACGACTGGGGGGAAGGGAGAGCTGTATGTCTTCTCCCTGGCCGATAAGGGATTCCGCGAAGGACTGTTCCCATTCCGACGACAGCGTGACAAGGGGCACATACCCGGATTCGTTGGTTGCCGCATGGCTGATCTGACGCGACAGCCGGGCCCGGACGTGCTCCGTCAGCATCGCCGGGTTCTGGGTGAACGAACAGGCTTCCGATATGCCTTCCAGGATCGTCGGCAGGTCGCGGATGGAAATGCGTTCCTGGAGCAGGTTTTTCAGCACCCGCTGGACGCCGCCGACGGAGATCTGGGCCGGGATCAGGTCGTCCACCAGTTTGCCCTGATCGGCATCAAGCTCATCGAGCAGTTTCTGGGTTTCGGAATAGGACAGCAGTTCGGCGACGTTGTCCTTGATGATCTCGGTCAGGTGGGTGGTGATCACCGTTGGCGGATCGACGACCGTATAGCCCCGGAACGACGCTTCTTCGCGCGATCCTTCGGGCACCCACATGGCGGGCAGGCCGAATGTCGGTTCGACCGTTTCCTCGCCGGGAAGTTCGATCTTGTCGCCGCGCGGGTCCATGACGAGCAGGCTGTTGGGGCGCACTTCGCCGTCGCCTGCGCCGATTTCCTTGACGTGAATCATATAGCTGTTGGCCGGCAACTGCATATTGTCCTGGATACGAACGGCGGGCATCACGAAGCCGATTTCGTTTGCGAGTTGCCGCCGAAGCCCCTTGATCTGGTCGGTGAGCAAGGCTCCGCCGGGCGAGTTCACCATCGCCAGCAGGCCGTATCCAAGCTCGATGCGGATATCGTCGAGCTGCAGCGCCGATGAAATAGGTTCGTCCGCGGGCGGCGGCATGTCGCGCGCGTCTGCGGCGACGACCTCGTCGGCCGCGCGCGATTGTTTCTTGCTGACCATCACGGCAGTGCCGCCGGCAATCACCGCTATTCCGAGAAAGGGAACCATCGGTATCCCGGGCAGCATCGCAAGCGCCGCCATGAGGAACGAGCTCATCCCCAGGGCGCTCGGGTAGCCGCCGAGCTGGCCGAAGACGGCCTTGTCGGCGGAGCCGATTGCCGCCGATTTCGACACGAGCATGCCGGCCGCGGTCGACACGATCAGCGCCGGTATCTGGCTGACCAGCCCGTCGCCGACGGTGAGCATGGTATAGGCCTGGGATGCGTCTCCCAGAGACATGTCGTTCTGGGCCACGCCGATAATGATTCCGCCGACGACGTTGATCAGCGTGATGATCAGGCCGGCGATCGCGTCGCCCCGGACGAACTTGGCCGCGCCGTCCATGGAACCGAAAAAGTTGCTTTCGTCTTCCAGTTCCTTGCGTCGCGTCTTGGCCGTAGCCTCGTCGATAAGACCGGCGGAAAGATCGGCATCGATCGCCATCTGTTTGCCGGGCATGGCGTCCAGGGAGAATCTCGCCGCGACCTCTGCGATCCGCCCGGAACCCTTGGTGATAACAACGAAATTCACCAGGACCAGGATGGCGAAGACGATAATGCCGATGACGAAATTGCCGCTCATAACGAAGCCGCCGAAGGCTTCGATGACGGATCCGGCGGCTGATGTACCTTCGTGCCCGTTGGCGAGGATCAGCCGCGTCGAGGCGAGGTTCAGGGACAGGCGGAAAACCGTCGCCAACAGCAGAATGGTTGGAAAAGAACTGAAATCGAGCGCTCGGTTGATGAACATGACCGTCATCAGGATCAGCACCGAGAACGTGATCGACAACGCCAGCGCGAAGTCGAGCATCCACCGGGGCATAGGCATGATCATGACGGCAAGGATGCAGACCAGGCCGAGCGCGAGGGCGATGTCGCCGCGTTTCGACATTACCTCGAGCGGATTGAAACGCAGTTTTCCGCCCGAAAAACCGGCGGGCGCGGCCGTTCCGTCTATCGTAACAGGGGCGGCATTGCCGTTGCCCTCCGGAGAGGGACCGGCTTCGACGGTCGCGTCAGCCATGTATCAGTGTTCCCCAGCTATCTTAATATGCGGCACGGCTGATATCGCCGGGCACGGGGATGGCGACACCGTCTTCGGTATACTGCTTGAGTTTGTTGCGCAGCGTGCGGATCGAAATGCCGAGGATGTTCGCGGCATGGGTGCGGTTGCCGAGACAGTGATAGAGCGTATCCACGATCAGGTCCCGCTCCACGTCCGCGACGGTCCGACCGACAAGCAGGCGCACAGATGCTGCGTCGTCGCCATCTGCGGGGTCGCCGGCCTGGAGGTCGGCAGTCTGGGAAACCGCCGGAGCCTCGCCGGCGGCGCCGTTCGGCGCCGTCGATCCGGCGAGCATGATCGCTTCCGGTCCGATGATATCGCCCACCGCAAGCAGGACGGCGCGATGCATGGTGTTTTCCAGTTCCCGAACGTTGCCCCGCCAGGAATGCTGGCGCAGTTTTTCGAGCGCGGTCTCGCTGAGCGGCCGCGCGGCGACGTCGTTCGCTTCGGAATATTTGCGGACGAAGTGCCCGGCCAGCATCTGAATATCTGCCGGACGCTCGCGGAGGGAGGGCAGCTGCAGGCTGATGACGTTCAGCCGGAACAGAAGATCTTCCCGGAACGTGCCCTTGCGGACTTCGGCCTCGAGGTCGCGGTTCGAGGTCGCGAGCAACCGGATGTCGACCTTGATCGGGGTGGTGCCGCCGACCCGGTCGATTTCACGCTCCTGCACGGCACGCAGAAGTTTGGCCTGCAGCCGCGGGTCCATTTCGCTGATTTCGTCGAGCAGCAAGGTGCCGCCATTGGCTTCTTCGAATTTCCCCACCCGTCTGGCAACGGCGCCCGTAAAAGCGCCTTTCTCATGACCGAAAAGTTCGGATTCCAGCAGGTTCTCGGGGATCGCTGCGCAGTTGACCGAAATGAACTGTTCCTTGGACCGTTTGCTCTTCTGATGCACGTAGCGCGCCAGCAGTTCCTTACCTGTCCCGCTTTCACCTGTGATCAGGATACTGGCATCGCTGCCTGCGACCTGGTCGGCGAGCTTGAGCAGGTTCTCCATCGACGGATCGCTGAACACGATCGCGTTGGATTCCTCGGTCACGGCTTCCAGAACCGCCGCGATCATATTCGCGTCCGGCGGCAGCGGAACATATTCCTTCGCCCCGGCATTGATCGCGCGCACGGCGGCGGCGGTATCGTTGCCGATTCCACAGCCGATCACCGGGACACTGATGCGTTCAAGGGCCAGGCTGTCGACCAGGTGCTTGATATCGAGCTTGATGTCCGCCATCACCAGATCGGCGCCCTGTCCGGACCGCAGCGACATGAGCGCGCTTTCGACATCGTCTACATGGGCAACCGTGGCGCCGCGTGCCATGGCGATCTGGCTGGCCGCCCCGATTTGACCGTTTAACGATCCAACAATCAAAAGTCGCATCTAGATTCTCTCCTTGCCCGTAGCATCAGGCGAACGTTGAAATACGGTTGGCGGGCGGCAGGAGCGCATTGATGAGCGCCTCCAGCCGTCGCGGGTTTTCCTGGCGACCGATGGATGCGGCCGCGAACATGTATATGCGTGCGTTGAGCGCTTCCTTCTCCGAGCTGCGCTCCAGCTTGGACGCCAGCGGGGCGAACAGCATGCTCGACAGGATGGCGCCATAGAACGTCGTCAGCAGCGCGACGGCCATGTTGGGGCCGATGGTCGACGGATCGTCGAGATTGCCCAGCATCTGGACGAGGCCGATCAGGGTTCCGATCAGTCCCATCGCCGGCGCGGTTTCTGCTGCCTTGCGAAGGATGCTGGCGCCATTGTAGTGGCGGTAGGTCATTTCCTCGATTTCCTGCTTCAGTATTTTCTCGATGTCTTCCGGCGTCTGGCCGTCGACCACCATCTGGAGGGCGCGTCGGCCGAACGCATTGCCGATTTCGGTCTGAATGATGTCTTCAATGGCAAGATGGCCGCGCTGACGGGCGACGACCGCGATTTCGACCATTTTCCGTGCTGTCTTTCCGGGGGCAGGCGTCGTGCGAAGGACGGTTTTGGCGACGATCGGGTGGGTGCGCAGGACATCTTCGAGCGAGAACGAAATGATCGTGACGCCGAACGTGCCCCCCAGCACGATCAGCATTGCCGGGGCATCGAGGAATGATTCCGGGGATCCGCCAATAGCCATTGCAAGCGCGACGAGGCCGAAAGCGGCAAGCAGGCCGAGCAGCGTTGCCGGGTCGAACCGTCTGCTGCGACGGCCTTCGAGTACCTCGCCGGCGACATATGTATCGCTATATTGCGTGCGTGCCATGACTGCCTGTCCCTGTAATCAGTTCGTGCGGTCGGATTTGATGATTTCCGTCATCGTGATGCCAAGGCGTTCTTCGACAACGACGACTTCGCCGCGCGCGACGAGGCGGTTGTTGACGTATATGTCGATCGCTTCGCCGACCTTGCGGTCGAGTTCGACGACAGCGCCGCGACCGAGCTTGAGCAGCTGGCTGACCTGCATGTTCGCGCGGCCAAGCACCGCCGAAAGCTGGACGGGGATGTCATATACGGCGTCGAGATCCCGCGCGGTGCGGGTGATTTCCGGCGGATCTTCCTGCGCGAGAAGTTCATCCGAATTATCGACGCTTGCGACTTCGGTGCCGCCGTCGCCGATATCTTCCATGTCGGGTCCTCCTGCATCCGGTCCGCCGGTTTCATCGACCGTCGGATCGGGCCCGGGGGCGCCGTCTTCGGGCATATCTGTATCTTCGTTATCAGCCATTCAGGTTCTCCTCGAGATTATCCGGCCTGGGTTCCGCAGAATCCCCGGGATCGGATTTGGCTTCAGCTTCAGTGATTGGAGGGGCGTCACCGGAATTCCGGTCGGCCCCGGTGTCGGGTAAATAGGCTTCTATTGTTTTATCGATATTGTCCCAGAGCTTGGCGCTCGAATGTTCCGCGCCACCATCCGCCCATTCGACGCGGCAATCGGTCTCCGCGAACTCGTCCTCCGGCAGCAGGATGATGTCGCCAGCAAAGCCGCTTTTTGCCGCCAGCGTGTCGACCTTCTCGCGAAGCTGGTCCATGGCGGTTACGTGAACCCGGATAACGACCCGCGGCTCGTCCATGAGTTTTGGCAGGCATTCGCGGATCAGGTCCTCCACGGCGGTGTGCGCCGTCTCGCGGGCAATCGGCGGGACGACTTTCTTTGCGATCGTCGAGGCAAGACCGAGCAGCCGGTATTCCGCCGAACGCAGACCCTGTGCCTGTGCCGCTTCGAGCCCGGCAAGCTGCCGGATCATTTCAGCCATCAGATCCGACAGCCGTGTATCGATGGACGACTGCATTTCCGCTATTCCTTCCATTCGTCCTTCGGCGAACCCCTGGGCGCGCGCCAAAGCGATTTCCTCCTCGCTGAACGAGGGCGGCGCGGCGATTTCCTCTTCTTCGACCTCGACCTCCGCCTCCAGGGGCTCGACCGGGTCGAAATAGTTTTCGAACAGGAATTTGTGTGACGCTTCCATCTGGACGATCCGATTCCTGTCAGTACACCAGTTGATCCTCGCCACCGCCGTCTGCGATAACGATTTCGCCCTTTGCCGCCAGTTCCTTCGCCTGGTTGACGAGGTACATCTGCGCCTCGTCCACGTCTTTCAGGCGCACCGGTCCCATCGCTTCCATGTCCTCGCGCAGGATCTTTGCCGCGCGTTCCGACATGTTCGAGAAGAAAAGGTCGCGCAGTTCCTCGGAAGCGCCCTTCAGCGCAACGCCGAGCTTTTCCTTGTCCGACACGCGCAGCATGGTCTGGACGCCGCTGGTATCGAGTTTGATCAGGTCTTCGAAGGTGAACATCAGCGCCTTGATGCGTTCCGCGGCATCGCGATTCAGTTCTTCCAGCGATGAGATGAACCGCGCTTCGTTCGACCGGTCGAGATTGTTGAAGATTTCGGCCATCATCTCATGGGCGTCGCGGCGGTTGGTGCGGGCCAGGTTGCTCATGAACTCGGAGCGCAGTGTTTTTTCCACGCCGTCGAGAATTTCCTTCTGGACGACTTCCATCCGCAACATCCGGGTAACGACTTCCATCGCGAAATCGTCGGGCAGGAGTTCGAGTACGCGGGCGGCATGGTCCGGGCGGATTTTCGACAGGACCACGGCCACGGTTTGCGGGTATTCGTTCTTCAGATAGCTGGCGAGGACTTCTTCGGAGACATTGCCGAGCTTGTCCCACATCGTGCGGCCGGCAGGTCCGCGAATTTCCTCCATGATCTGTTCGACGCGGTCGCCCGGCATTGCCTTCATGAGAAGGCGCTCGGTAGTCTCATACGACCCGTGCAGGGATCCGGTCGAAGACACCTGGTCGGCAAATTCGACAAACAGGCGTTCGACCATCTCGGCATCGATACGCCCGAGCGCCGCCATCGCCTGCGACATTTCCTTGATTTCGTCGTCATCCATCAGCGAGAAGAGCTTCATCGCGCTGTCTTCGGATACGGACAGGATCAGGATCGCCGCCTTTTGCGGTCCTGTCAGTCCCCGGAAATCTTCACGTCCTGCCATTATCCTTTACCCGCCTATGTTTCCTGGTACATCCACTGACGCAGGATGCCGACCGTTTCTTCCGGATGGCGCTCGACGATCTCGGATATCTTTTTCAGGGTCGAAGCCTTCACACGCCCGTCGACCTGGTCGAGATTGATCAGCTGGTCATCGTCTTCGTCTTCGTCGAACGCCCCGCTCACGCCCGTTCCCGCCGGTCCGGCGAGGGCGTTGGAATCTTCGCTCTGGTCGGCCAGCAGGCCCTGTTCCTTGGCGGCGTCCAGCGCGCTGGGCAAAGCGTCCAGCGTCCGGGCGATAAGCGGGCGTACCACCAGCAGGATCACCAGGATACCGACGATGGCGAGCACGAATATCTCGGCGATCCGAAAGAGATCGGACTTGGTCAGGCCGAAGAACGGCAGCTTGGTGTTCAGGTTCTGACCGTCGAGCGCACGGAACTGCATGCCCACGATTTCAACCGTGTCGCCGCGTTTGGGATCGAAACCGATACCCGACTTGACCAGTTTTTCGATCTTTTCCAGTTCTTCCTGACTGCGTTCGGTATAAACGCGGGTGCCTTCGTCATTGACCGAATAGGTGCCGTCGACAAGAAGCGCGATGGAGATGCGCCGTACGCTTCCGGTTTCATGAACGTGGTTCTTGACGGTGCGCGTGATCTCGTAATTGACGGTTTCTTCGGTCCGGTTCGACTGGCTCGCACTGCCCCCGCCGCCCGCGTTCTGCTGCGCGTCCGGCAGGTTGTTGGCCACTGAAACTGCTGCCTGGCCGTCCTTGTCGTTGCTCTGGGCGTTTTCCTCTACGGTTTGTGTCGAGCGGACGACCTGGCCGTCCGGATCGTATTTTTCCGTATTGGTGGTCACGCGGTCGAAATCCATTTCCGCGGAAACCTGGGCGCGAACCTTTCCGATACCCACCGATTGCTCCACGAGCTCTTCGATCTGTCGCGTGACGCGTTCTTCGTGCGCCCGCCGCAATTCTTCCGACGTGGTTGCGAACGTCGTGCCGTCATCGTTTTCGCCACCGGCGCGCGCAAGAAGACGGCCGCGGGAATCGATGATGGAAATGCGATCCGGTTCCAGTCTCGGCACGGCGGCGGCAACAAGATGCTGAATGGCCATGACCTGGGCTTTTGTCAGCTTTCCGGCGCCACGGGATTTGATGACGACCGATGCGCTCGGCTTTTGTTCGCGCCGGCTGAAGAGTTCCCGTTTCGGCATGACGAGGTGAACGCGGGCTTCCTCGACACTGCCGATGGAGCGGATTGTCCTGGCCAGCTCTCCTTCGAGGGCGCGCAGAAGATTGACGTTCTGGACGAAGTTGGTGGTGCCAAGGGAGTCTGACTTGTCGAAGATCTCGTACCCGACAGAGCCGCCGGAGGGCAGGCCGCTTTCTGCCATCTGCATCCGCAGGCGGAGAACCATCTGCGAGGGAACGAAAATCTGTTGTCCTTCGCCACGAAGTTCGTAGGGAATGTTCTGGGTTTCCAGCTTGGAAACGATCTTGCTGCTGTCGGCGGTGTCGAGTTCGCTGAAAAGCAGCGTCATGTCCGTGCCACCCAGCCGCGACGTCAGGAAAACGAAGAAAATGATCAGCCCGATCGCGACGCCGCCGATGGCGGCCAGGCGGACTGTGCCCAGGCTTTTGAAGGTGTCTAGTATACTGTCCACGGGATGCGGCCTGAACCTTTTGATTTAATTCTGAAAATCCGAATTCCGGCTGCATTTGCCGGATAAGCAGAATATGGCCAGGTAGATAAAAAAGGCGTTAACAGCAGGAAGATTTTGCCGGGTAATCGGCAATTTTTGCCGGGAGCCGGAACACGGCATGAAAAAAGCCCGGCAATGCCGGGCTTTGTTTCTCACAGATCGTTGTGAATTCAGGGTTTCGGGTTGGGAGGCGTACGTTTCCGATATTTCTGAATGCGGGTCGCCCGCAGGCCGCGGACGCCGTAATCGTCGATCAGGCGCTGCCAGGACAGAAACTCCTCGACCGACAACGTATACCGGTCGCAGGCTTCTTCCAGCGAGAGGAGCCCGGCGCGTACGCCGGCGACAACCTCCGCCTTGCGCCGCATTACCCAGCGGCGGGTTCCCGGCGGCGGTAAATCCGCCATCGTGATGGGACGGCCCCCCGGTCCAAGGACCGGTTCTTTCCGTCCAAAATTTCCATCTGCCACGAGCGTGTTCCTCATCAGGGCGTCTGTCATTTCTAAAGCTGACACAATGTACCTTCCGGGCTTTAAAGAACTGCTAAGCGCCACGGTTAACAGGATGTTGCGGGCTTCGGTCCGGGGACAAAAACGGCGTCTGTCAGCCGTTTTTGTCCCCGGAAAATTGTTATTTACCCGTCACTTTTTTTATCGTTTCACACGGATTAATTCGTCGAGCATCTCGTCGGCCGTCGTAATGATCTTGGTCGACGCGGCATATGCCCGCTGTGTGATGATCATATTCGTGAATTCGCTGGCCAGATCCGACGTAGAGGCCTCGAGAGAATTCGGGGCGATCGTGCCGGCATTCGCCTCGCCCGCCGAGCGGAGGAAGTAGTCTCCGGACTCCTCGGACTGGTTGAACACCGTCCCGCTGCCGGCGCTCAGGCCGTTGGGAGCCGGGAAGGTTGCGACCGGAATTTTGTAGATCTGAAGCGTTTCGCCGTTGTCGTACAGCGCCGTGACGATACCGTCCTCATCGACGGCGACATTCAGAAAATTGCCGAACTGCACGCCGTTCTGATTGACGAAAGCCGTCTGGATCACCGGGTTGAGCGTCCCCGACTGGGTCAGTCCGTCCGCGACGCCGATGGTCCCGAAATCGAGGGCGATGTCCATATCGTTGGCGCCACTCGTCAGGCCGCTGAGCGAGAGGGAGTAAGGCGTTAGCGCCGGGTTGCCGTCAAAGTCCGCCGGCGCGCCGAGGCCGTCGAATGTGATGACCTGGCTGAAAGCGGTCGCACTGCCGACGCCGTTTTCTTCAATCGTTGTGACACCGGTTATCGGCGGAACCGTTACGGTCCATTCGTTGACCGCGGTTTTCGTCCAGGTAAACGTGATATCGAGGGGAACGCCAAGCGAATCGAACACCTGGACGTTGGTTGTCTGCACGGAGCCGGCAGTGGGCGTAATCGGGGCCGTTGCCGGCAGGTTCGCGCCGATTTCGATCGTGGTAGTCGGC
Organism: uncultured Rhodospirillaceae bacterium; assembly: GCA_963974055.1. Classification (GTDB taxonomy): domain Bacteria; phylum Pseudomonadota; class Alphaproteobacteria; order MPNO01; family UBA830; genus CAXBCP01. Next base: position 113,652 of record CAXBCP010000002.1, on the reverse strand, counting down.
GTGGCGCTGCCCGATACGGCGTTCACCCGGATCGCCTCCAGACTGGACAGCACCGACGTGTTCGCTGCGGTCGGGGTCCCGGTCGCATCGGTCGCCCAGCCGTTCAGATAATGGCCGGTGGGGGTGCGCAGATATCCTTCCGAATCCGTGGAGAACTGACCCGCACGTGTATAGGACGGCACGGCGCTTGCACTGGCGTTATTGGACGTCGTCACGACGAAAAATCCCTGGCCGGAGATCGCGAGATCCGTGGGGCTTGCCGAAGATTGCAGAAGGCCCTGCCGGTCGATTTCAGAGATCGGGCTGGAGCGCACACCGCCGGGCGCATAATAGCTCGACAGCGACTGACGGGTGACCAGGGTTGAGAATGCAGCCTTGCTGGTTTTGTACCCGACCGTGTTAACGTTCGAAATGTTGTCGGAAATTATGCCGAGCGCCTGGCTCTGCGCATTCAGCCCCGATACGCCAGAGAACATTGCACCATAGAGACTCATATACTTAACTCCTTACGCCTTGAATTTAAGTCTGTCGAAACAGACCGGTGGTCCCCCAAAAACTTGTCTAGACGGCGGGTTCTTCGTCGCCGCTGTTTTCATCGTCGCCCCCGCCGGAACCGTTCCCGCCGCTATTGGCGCTTTGATTCGAAACGGAGATGACCTTGTCGAGATCGAGCGGAACAACGCCGAAGATCAGTTGTGTGCCGGTTTCGTTGTTCTGTGTGCCGGTGACTTTCGCGGTTATCGACGTCGCGACATCGATAATATTGGTGTCGGCATCGCGGGCCGAGACCACAACCGTATAAGCGCCGTCCGGAAGCGTGTTGCCGTCATCGTCCTTGCCGTCCCAGTTCACGGTGTGCTTGCCGAGGGACGTGGCGCTTTCGATCGACCGCACCTGCGCGCCGGTCGCATCGTAGATGAGCACTTTCGCACTCTCCGCTTTCTCGCCAAGGACGTAATTCATCGTCGCCGATCCGTCGACCAGCGGTAGGGCGCTGCTGAGCGCTTCGACAGTCGTGCCGATATAGCTGATCGCTGCGACCGCCTGGTTGCTGCCCTGGTAGCCGAGAAGCTTTTCCAGGTTGGAATTGGATTTGATCGATTGTTCGACCTGTGAGAACTGGACGAGCTGGTTCGTGAATTCCGCGGAATCCATGGGTTCCAGAGGGTCCTGATAGCGCAGCTGCGTTGTCAGCAACGTCAGAAACGTATCGAACGATTCCGACAGCGACGCATCGGCTTTTTCAGACGCTGTCTGCGGTGCGGTTGCTCCTGCAAGTGCTGAGGATACGTCCATGATTTTCGGTCCTTATACCTGAATGTCTATCCTGCCTTCGGGCAGGATCAGAGGATTGCGTTCCGGAAGGCCGTTCATGTCCGGCTGGCCGTTTTCGCCGGGAAGCATGATGGCGCCGTCGACGCGATGCGTTTCGTCGTCGCGGCCGTTCTGGGCTGCGCCGTCGTCGCCCTGAAGATTGAATTCAAGGCTTCCCGAATCCGTCTTTACGCCGGCTTCGTTCAACGCTTTTTCGAGACTGCGCGCATCCCGCTGGAGCAGGTCCAGCGTCTCGCTGCGTTCCGCCGAAATCACGGCGATAAGCCGGTTGTCCGGGCCGATCTCGAGGTCGATGGTAACTTTGCCGAGTTCCGCAGGCTTCAGCTGGACCGACAGACGATCGACGTTCTGATCGGCGGCGCGGGAAATCTGCATGGCAATCTGTTCGGTTGCCGGCTGCGGTGTCACCGCGCCCCGCGCGGTATAGGCGGCCGCCTGGGTCGGCGCATTGATCGCTGCCCGCATTTCGGCGTTGAAGCTCTGGGTCACGCCGAGGGTATCGCCTGAAACTGCCGGAGAAACCGGGGCAGGGCTGCCGGATACGGCGGGATCGGCGGCGGTGGCCGACGCCATTGCCTGCGCAAGGAGCTGTGAATTGTTCTGTGGCGGGGTCTGCCCGTTTGCCGCGGTTGCGGACTGGGACGATGCCGACGGTGCGGGCGATCCGGAATCCGTGACGGCGGTTCCCGAGGCGAGGGCGGACGATGCCGCGCCGCCGTCTTTGGGTTTGCTCGACGAACCTGTGGCCGCGTTTTCGGAAAGCGGCCCGTTAACGGTTGCCAGAACCGCCGAAGCGCCTGTCTGACTTGCTGCAGTGCTTGCCGCCCGTCCGTCCGTCTGAAGTCCGCTGGTCTGGCTGCCCGTCTTGTGCCCTGACTGAGCAGGCGTCTGGATTCCGGCCTGAGCGGCAGCCGCCTGTTGGGCGACCAGGATACCGGCAGTGCCGGGCGATTGCGGGGCGGTTGCCGAAGCAACCGTCTGTGCGGTCGCCGCGGCGGACGGGGAAGCCAACTCCGTACCCGGAGTTTGTGCCGGGGTCTGACCGGTCGAACCGGCACCGCTTACCAGCTGTGCAATATTCGTTGTTGCGCTGTTCGCCGCGGCGGTCTGTGCATTTCCCGTGGCCTGGGCGGCCGTCGGTGAGGGTATGGATTCCTCAGCGGCCGGGTTTTCCGATACCGCCGTTGTTGCAGCCTGCGTCCCGTCCACCGTCTTCGGTGTCGTTTCCGCGGCGGCCGGCACCGCATCTGCCGCCGTGCCGGCGTTTCCATCCGTGTCGGTCGGGAGGCCGACTTTCCTGTCCCGCGGATCCGGCTTCGCCATATCGGCGGGGCGGGAAGGCCGGTCGTTTGCGGTATCGCCGGCTCTGTCTCGGCGGACCCTGGAGACCGGCTCTACATCCGGAATTTCGAACTTGTCCTCATCCCGCACAGGCGTGTGCTCGCGGCTCCTGGCCGGAGCAGACACGATGTCTGTGATGGAGGGATGGGAAATAGGGTTCATAAGACTAAAATCTACTCTGTGTTCCTGACGCCATTACTGCCGCCGCAATATTCAATGCAATTCCGGGGCCAACTTCCGTAGTGGCAGAAACCGCGTAATTCCGCGCATTTCGGGTGAGGGACGGATCGGGAAGAGTTGCCTGTCGGAAAACTTGACCCTGCCGGTGGGGCAGTAAGTGCCTAGCGGTATCCGTGTCGGCAGGCAGAACGCAAAAGAGCGTATCCACTGCCGGACACGCTCTTTCGGGGTTGGGCGTCATTGACGCGCCTCCGGTATCGCCGGGGACCGGATCAGCCGGCAACCGGCGCCAGAGATTGCGCCTGATGCTGCGCCAGCGCGTTCGCAAACGCCGGGTCGAGGATCATGGATTCCGCTTCGTTCACATCCGCCTGGATGCGTTCGTCGAGGTCTGCCCAGGAATCGCGCAGCGGTCCGAGGACGTTTCTGAGGGCGGCGGCGATGGCGGGGTCGTTCGAAAAGTTGATGTCCGTCATCTGCTGGATGCCGTGCTTGTACAGAGACGCGAGGTTGGCGGCAATTGTGCCGCCGTTCCGCAGGTCGAGTGCAATACACAATTCGTACAGCACCTCGGATACGCGGACGCTTGCGCTATAACGCATTTCGATATCGTCGGCTTCGATCGCGCCTTCGATGACGTCGAGATTGTCGAGCATGTCGTCGTAGAGCATCACGAGCAGGCGGCTCGGAAATTCCTCGGCGATCTGTTCGATCTTGTCTGAGCTTGTATTACTGTAGTTCATATCAATTCTCCTGGATTGCAGCGGGGCCCGGATGTAGCGACCCGATGGCCCGGTCAGCCTCCGTTTACTGGAACAGTCGCAACAGGGTCTGCGGTGTTTCGTTCGCCTGTGCCAGCATGGCGACGCCGGCCTGTTGCAGAATCTGTTTCGAGGTGAAGTTGCTCATCTCAGCCGCAATATCGAGGTCGAGCAGGTTGCTTCGCGCGGCCTCGGTATTTTCCAGTGTGGTGGCGATATTTGCCGCGGCGAATTCCAGCCGGTTGAGACTGGCGCCGATCGTCGCCCGGTTGATGTTCAACTGATCGATGGCGTTGGTAATGAGCGTAGATGCCGTATCTGCGGTCGTTGCGGCAGTGATGTCCGATCCTGTCAGACCCAGGGCGGTTGCATTGATACCGTCGAGGGAAACCGTGATCTCGTCCGCGGTGGTGCTGGTGCCGGTGCCGACCTTGTAGGTGAAGGTGCTCTGCGCGGCGCCGCTGAGGCCGATCGTGCCCGTGGCAATAGCGGCATCGACATCGAATGCCGTGTTGATGGCAAGATCGATCTTGTTGTTGTCGCTGCCGCCTGTGACCAGCGTGACCACGGTGCCGTTCGACATGGCGCTGCCGTCATTCGTATCCGATGCGAGCGACCCGCTATAGGTCGAGCCGTTATGTGTCAGCGTGAATGTGCCAGTCGTCGCATAGGAAATATCGGCACTCGTGGAACCGGTTGCGGCCGTAATGTCGTAACTGCCCCGGAAGGTTATCGAGGCCACGCCGTATGCCGGCGTGAAGTTGCTCGCTGCCGTATTCAGATCCAGTGCCAGACCGCCGTCAACCAGGGTGACCCCGTTGAATTCGGTGTCTTCCGCCAGCCGGTCGATTTCCGACACCAGCTGCTGGTATTCGGCGTTCAGCATGCCGCGTTCCGTACCGGACAACTGTCCGGAACCTGCCTGGACCGCCAGCGTTTTCATCCGCAGCAGAATATCGTTTGCCCGCGCCATGGCGCCGTCGGCGACCTGAAGCATCGAAACCGCCTGGCCGCTGTTTACGCGGGCCTGGGTCAGGGCGTTTACCTCGGCGGCAAGCCGCGAGCCGATTGCCATCGATGCGGCATCGTCCTTGGCCGAAATCACGCGGGTACCGGCCGAAAGCTTGGCCAGTGAATCCGTCATCTTCATATCTGTTTCTGTCAGATGACGGAGCGCGACATTGGCCGCAAAGTTCGAAATCACATTGAGCGCCATAGTGGGTCTCCTCGTTCCTGGTTTGCGAGGCGCTGATCCGGATTAAATACGCATCCGACCGCCCGGCCTTCGCTTTCCTTTGTCTCTCGCGTTCCTGCGATAAGGCGTTACTCATTCTCAACGTGTCGCTTTCATTCGGGCTGTCCGGCCTTATCCGGGATGCCGCCGTGAACGCGATAACACGGACAACTCATCTGCAATTCCGGGGCCAAGTGTGGGCAATGTCATTAGTGCCTTGAAAACAAAGGAAAATATGGAAATCCAGCCCGGCATGCCAACCCGCCGTTGGCCCGATTGCGGCAATTAGTGCTCGGCCAGTCTGGTAATTTATGCCGGGTGATGGCGGAGTTTGCCGGGGCAGGGGAACGGACGCCCCTGAAATGGCATGCAGGGATCCGGGCAAAAAAAACGCTGCCCGGGGGCAGCGTTTGTATATCTGTGATCGTCTGTGATCGTCGTGGTCAGGCCGAAACGATCGTCCTTCGCGCCGGCGCTGCGGATTGGGCATCCGCCTGGTCGGCGACCTGTGCGGTTGTGCGTGCGGCGCCGCCCTCGGCGACGCCGTTCATGGCGATATCGCGCCAGGCATCGCGCAGCGGTTCAAGCAGAATAATAACTTCCCGCGCAGGTTCCGGGTCGTTATGGATGTCGACGTCGGGCAGCCGCAGCATCATGTACGGCAGCAGCCGGTTCAGATTGTCGCCGATTTCACCGGAATGTTCGACATTCAGGGTCGACCACATATGTTGCAGAATCTCCATCGCACGGTTGTTGGCTTTCCAGCGTTGTTCTATTTCTCCGGCTTCGATCGCGGCAATAGCCTCGCGCAACGACGAGATCGCACGGTCATACAACATGTAGACGAGTTTCGACGGTGAGGCCGTCATGACTTGCTGGTTCAGGTATTTGGCGACGTTGCTATTCACTATTGTCTCCGCTGGAGGCGAGTGCCGGGATTTTCTGGTCGCTAGTTGCTGTTGCCGGACAGGGACGCGGCAGATGCCTGAACGCTTTCGAGTATACGTGCGTTCGTTGCCATTGCGGTTTCCATGGAAATGAAACGCTCAAGCAGGCTTCGGCGCTGGATTTCAAGCCGTGCCAGCATTTCTGTAATACGGTCGGCGCCGATTTCGTTCGTGTCCGTAAGGCTGTCGATTTCCGTTTCGACCCGGCCGGTGTCTTCGTTCAACAGGTTGTCGATCGCGTAAAACATCTGCGCCCCGACGCCGACGGTATAATCGAATGTGATCGTGGTCGGTCCCGTCAGGTTGTCGAAAAACAATTGCAGGCCCTCCGCGTCGCCCGTTTGCACTGTGAGGGAACTGCCGTTGACGACCGCCGTGCCGTCGTCGGCGCCGGTCCCCGCGCCGCCGATATTGGCGGTTCCGGCGATCGACGCAACCGGCGTGTCGGTCGTCGGAGCATAAACGGAAGGCGCCTGAGCGGACTGGGCGACCATTTTCATATCGTAGATATGGGTGCTGGCGGTCGCGCCGTCGCCGATGAAAGACAGGCCTGTCGCTGTATCGACCGGGCGGACCTCGGCGCTAACGGTGCTGGTGCTTGCCGATGCCGTTGCCGTCAGCGTGACCCTGTACCAGCCATTGCCGACATCTTCGATCGTGGCGGAATCCGCACCGGTGCCGGTTGCGAGGATCGTGCCGGCATTGAGGTCCACGTTCACGTTTGTATCGGCGGCGAAGGCGGATGCCCCGTCGGAAAGCGACAGACGAGCGCGGTCGCGGTCGCCCTTTTGGAGATAGGCTGAAAATTCGTATGTCTCGCCGCTCGTGACCGATCCGGCGCCGCCGTTGGTGACGACGTGATCGGCATTGTCGGTACTGGCAATGATTGCCGTCGCGCCGAAATTGCCGCTGTTATACGGATCGTCTATGGCGGAGGGGCCGGTCGTGGACCTGATTTCCGTGAAACTGTCCGTATGAAGGGCGTTGCTTGCCGCCGGTTCAAGCTGTGCGCCGTAAAAATAGGTGTCCACGGTACCGCCGCCGACCCCGTCGCCGTCGCCGGCATAGACCGTATTGATGCCGTTCATGGAATACATTTCCATGGTGGCGTTGCCGGATGCGCTGGCGGTGGACGTGACGCTGATCCGGTACCAGCCGTTCCCTGCGTCTTCAATGTTGTATCCGTCGACGCCAAGACCTTTGTTGGTGAGCGTGCCGTTTGTAAGGTCGACATCGACATAGGACTGGGACGGGAAATTACCGCCCGCAAGCTGGATTCGGGCGGAATCGGTGGCGCCCGCTGAGCCGTTTTTGGCGTATACGGAAAATGTGTTTGTTTCGCCCGCGGTTACGGTGACCGGCGTGCCCGTTGTAAGGTAATGGGTGTTATTGGTGTTGTCGCCAATCAGGCCTTCCGCCGTGGTGTCGCCGAACGGCCCAGCGATACTATCGGCCACGACCTCGGTTCTGACCGGAGACCAGTATGCATTGTCGAGTTCTTCCGAATACTGGAAATTGTTGCTGCCGCTTCCCGGCTGGATATTCACGGTGAAGCCCGCCGAGTTGTACTGGGTGTTTCCATTGAAACCCAGCAGGCTCACCCGCGGATCCGATGCCGTGAAATCGAAGGAAAACAGGCGGCGAATATCCTCCACATTGTTCAGCAGGGCTTCGTCGAGCGTGCTTTCGTCGATTTCCAGCGTATTGGCGTCCAGGGGGTCGGCTTCCGACCCCAGAGGAATGAAGTCGATGCCGATCTGGGCGAGGACGCTGAAATTGCTGCCGACACCTGCGACACCCGCACCAATGATGGCGCTGAGCTGGGAATCCGCCTGTTCGAGCGCTTCGCTCGAAAACAGGATGCCGCTCTGAACCGTCTCTTCGTCGCCCTCGTCGATCTCGACCAGGGTGCGCTGGTCGTTGATAAAACGCCGAAGCTCGTTATAGGCTTCGGTGAAGGTGCTCACCGCGGTTTTGATTTCGTTCAGGTTGCGCTCGATATCGAGGTTTATCGTGGTGCCGACCTCGGCCTGGAAAAGGCTCAGCGTAACGCCTGCAAACAGGTCGTCGACGGTGTTCGATTCCCGTTCGATGACCCGGCGTTTGTTGTCTATTCCCAGGTCGGCAGCTGCCGTTCCGGTGTCAGACATGGAAAACCCTGCCGCCCCCGTTATCTCGAGCCGGTAGCCGTTGCCATCGGAGACGACAGTTGCGGTTACATCGGTGATCGATGCGGTAATATCAGCAGCAATCGCCGTAATGTTGTCGCCGTCGTTGTATGTGATGCTGCCCAGCGCGGCACTGTCGCTGTCTCGGGTAAATGTAATTGTTTGGGCAGCGACAGCGCTGACTGTGGCTGTTGCCGAGGTCTGATAGTCGGATTCATAGACAGTGTTGGTCTGGTCGAGGATGCCGTCCGCGTACATCAGCGCCGTTTGGGATGCCTGCAATTCGTTCTTGAAGCCACCTGAACCGTCGAAAATCCCCAGCGTATCCAGGGGCGTGCCGACTGTCTGGGTAAACGATATGTCGCTCCCGGTGTCGTCCTTGGACACTATCAGGTAATGCTCGGTATCCGATACGGACACGATCGACGCGGATACCCCGGTCGCCGAAGTGCCCTTGTTTGCCGCGTTGATCTGGTCGCGCAGGCCCACCAGATTGGTGGTTGCACTGACACTGATCGGGATTTCGACATCGTCGCCGTTCTGGTCGGTCGTGGCGATGGTGAACGTGTCGCCGTTCGAGAAGCCAAGTCCGGCGATTATGCTTGTGAACTGATTGCTTGCGACCTTGTGCGCCTTGGCGGTCTGCAGAACTTCTAGCGAGTGAGACCCCACCGGCGCCGAGTTGGTGACGGTCACGCCAATCAGGTTCGTCGCCGCCGAGGCGGTTGCACCGTCGGTGCGGACCGAAGCTGCGAAGGCTTCCTTGTTCTCGAAGGCGTCTTGCGTGCTGCCGAAGCTGACGGCGCCATGCAGGGTCGCCAGTGAATCTTTCAGCGACGTCATCATCGTGCGCAGGTCGCCGAGCGCGGCAATCTTGCTTTCGTTGTCGGAGACCTGGGTTTCCAGCCGGTCGATCGGGATGCGTTTCGCAGCAATAATGCTGTCGACGACGCCCTGAAAATCGATGTTCGATCCCAGGCCGGAGAATGACACGCGGCCGTTGGAATCAACGCTGAGATTGTTGACGTTCAGATCCATTAGAGTGCTCGGCTTGCTCGGACTCGGTTCATCGGGTCCGAAATCTAGCCTCTATCCTCATACTTTTTCGTTAACGAGATCGCCGAAAAATTCTCTGGTTTTCGCAATAAGCTGCAACATCTCGTCGGAAGGGATCTGGCGGACGACGTCTCCCGACCGGAGGTCGATAACCCTTCCGATCACCCGCCCGGACGCATCGTCGACGGAGAGCTGAACGAGGGTGTCGACGGCGGCGGGGGCACCCTGTGCGGTCGGTGGAGGGGAAGTTCGCCGGTAGGTTTCGGTCAGAGCGTCTTCGGGGACAGCGGGAACCTGTCGCTGTGCGACCGATTTCGCGGTGTTGATCGCCTTTTCAACGCGCGGCGGGAGGTCTGCGGCCGGCCGGTTTTGTATTCCTGAAAGTACCGATACAGTGTCCATAACGATTAATCCATCATACTAGGCCTGATCGTAGGTGTTTGCGGGGGTAGAGCGGGGAGGGACCGAAATCCCTCCCCGGGTACGCTACTACGCTTACACCTACGCTGACTTCTACTGCAGCAGACGCAACAGGTTCTGCGGCAGCTGGTTGGCCTGCGACAACATTGCCACGCCGGCCTGGACCAGAATCTGTTTCGATGTGAAGTTCGCCATTTCCTGGGCGACATCCAAGTCGAGCAGAGCGCTTCGGGCTGCTTCGGTGTTTTCCACCGTCGTTGCGATATTCGCCGAGGCGAATTCCAGCCTGTTCTGGTTGGCGCCAACCTCCGCACGATATGTCTGAATATCGTTGATCGCGTTGGAGAGCGCGAGCGACGCCGTATCCGCATTGGTCGAGCTGAGGATATCGGTGGACGCAATGCCCAGTGTCGCGGTCGAGATCGAGTTCACGGACACGGCGATATCGTCCGCCGAAGCACTGACGCCCGTACCCACCTTGTAGGTGAAGGAGGATTCACTGGAGCCCGAAAGCGTCAGTGTGTTGGCCGTCACAACCGTACCGAAATCGAACGACTGGCTGATAACCATCTGGACAGTCGCGTCCGTAGCGGCATTCGCCAGTGTGACGACATCGCCCGTAAGCATGTCCGTTCCGTCATTCGACGCAGATGCCAGCGAACCGGAATAGGTCGTACCGTTGTGAACGAACGAAAACACGCCGCCACCCGCAGTGGCATAGTCCAGGGAACCCTGCGAACTGGCCGTGAGGTCGAAGTTGCCCTGGAACGAAATCGCCAGAACGCCCTGCGACACATCAAGCGAGGTCGAGTTCGACGTGAAGGCAATCGCGCCGTCGACGAGCTTGGTGCCGGCAAACTCGGTATCGTTCGAGATACGATCGATTTCCGAGGTAAGGGCCGTGTACTCGGTGTTGAGCATCGTGCGTTCCGTTCCGGACAACTGGTCCGAACCGGCCTGAACGGCCAGGGTTTTCATCCGCTGCAGGATATCGTTTACCTTCGACATCGCGCCGTCGGCAATCTGCAGCATGGAAACGCCCTGTCCGGCGTTGACCTGGGCCTGCTTAAGCCCGGCCACATCTGCGGCCAGACGGTTGCCGACCGCAAGTGCGGCAGCATCGTCCTTTGCAGAAATAACCCGCGAACCAGCAGAAAGTTTGGCGAGCGAGTTGGTTGCCTGGTTGTCGTTCATCTGAAGATTGCGACTAGCGACGTTCGCGGCAAAGTTGGAGATAATATTAAGGGGCATTGATAGACTCCTACATGGATATGGTTTCTGGCTTCATGCCAAAGAGGCTTCCTGCCTCAGTCGTCTGCGGTTGGCACACGCCAAGTCCGCGAAAACATATAAGCAATTCGCGTGCCAGTTTTCTAACACGTTGAAATTTATAGGTTCCCGGAAAATTTAGCCGGGTAAAACCTGCCCCTGCGGCAAGTTCTGCCCGGCAATTCTTGCCGCACCCGGCAAACTTTACCCACTCCGCGAATGTGCTTTACGAAAAATAAACCTTGTTCGCCCAAATTCGGCCGCTCATCAATCGGGGATTCCCTATGACGTCGAATGCATCGCAAGGACAAAGCGCCGACGGACGCCTTGACTATTTTCACCCGGACGTCGTCGAAAAATTCGAGGCTGGCGTCTCCAGTCATCAGTCCGGCGATCTCGAAGCCGCGGAAACCGCTTACAGGGATGTTCTGAAACTAACCGTCGATCACCCGGGCGCCCTGAACCTGATCGGAACGCTCTACCATCAGAAAGGCGATCACGACGCCGCTCTGGAATTGCTCGGCAAAGCGATCGAAATTGCCCCGAACAACCCCGATTTCTTCAACAATCAGGGTGCCGTCTATTTCAGTCTCAAGCGTTATCAGGAAGCGGAGGACTGTTTTCGGAAAGCTCTTTCTTTTCAGGAAGATAACCCTGTCTCGAACTCGAACCTTGTCTCCGTTTTCGTTGAGCAGAACATGCTGGAAGAGGCATATCCGTTTGCCCGGAAGTCGTTCGACGGTGCGCGCGATCAATGGCGATATGGCAAAACCCTCGGCGACATCTGCAGACAGATAGATCGTCTTGACGAAGCCATAGAAGCCTATCTCGTTTGCATCGGGTTACGGCCCGAAGACCCCGAGACACTGAATAATCTCGGCTACACATATGAACGTCTCGGCAATCTTGCCAAGACGGAAGAATTCTATCGCGCCGCGCTGGCCTTTCAGCCGAATTCGCCGGAAATCACCAACAATCTCGCCGGCGCGCTGGCGCGTCTGGGCCGAAAGGACGAAGCACAGAAACTCTATCAACAGGCGTTGGATGCACCCGCGGAGAACTGGGCGGACCCAATCAAGCGCGCCGCGACCTATCTGAATGCAGGCGACTACGACCGTGCGCTACTTATTCTGGAGAAAATCAAGGACGGGCATGCGGGCAATGCCGAAATGTGGTCGGCTTACGGTTCGGCACTCAGCGCCGCCGGTCGGCTGGATGAAGCAGACGCAGCATTTAACAAGTCCTTGGAAATCCTGCCTGATTCCGCTGAAACCTGGAACAGCCTGGGTACGAATTCGTCGCGGAACCGCATGGGTTCGCAGGCGATAGAGCAGTACAAGAAAGCCATCGAACTCGCGCCCGCGTATCACGACCCTTACATTAATCTATGTCTCGCGCTGATGTTTTTGGGGCGCCTCGACGACGCCTATATGTATGCTCATATGACCCTGAACCTGCCGCGGATGCGGGAGGGCTCATTCTCGAATCCGGTCAAGATATTCAGGGGCCTGTGCGATTTCGATGCGCTGGATGAAGTCGGCGATATCTTCGATCTCGTCGAGCAATACCGGCACAGCGATATCGCTTCGAGTTTTCTCGCGATGTTGCCGGAATGTTCGTCTGTCGAGCAGATTCAAAGGCTTGTCGATCTGCATTTCGATTGGGGAAAATATCTGGCACGGCCAGCGTCAAGCGACCTGCCATTGCCGCCTATGCCGAAAAAGGCATCCGGCAGCAAGCTGAAGATCGGCTTCCTGTCATCCGACCTTCGGTCGCACTCAGTGGCGAATTTCGCGCTGCCTATTTTCCGCAACTATAACCGCAGCAACATCGAAATCCATTGTTATTCGCCGGTGGACGCGGTCGGGGACGCAACGCAGGAACTCGTCAAGGGCCTGGTCGACGGATTCAATATCGTCAACAACATGAACTTCCGCGACGGTGCCGAGGCAATCCGCAAGGACGGCATCGATGTCGTCTTCGAACTCAACGGCTTTACCAAGGACACGATGATCCGCTCGCTCACCTACAAGCCCGCGCCGATGCAGGTTTACTGGTTGGGCTACCCGTTTACGACGGGAATGCCGGAGGTCGACCACATTCTGGTGGATAAGTACTTTGCACCGGAAAACACGGATTGGCTGGCGGAAGACCCTCTGTACATGCCTGAGGCGTGGGTCTGCTTCGATTCATTCGAAGACGTCGCGATCACGGATACGTTGCCGGTGGAGCGGAGCGGAAAACTGACCTTCGGCAGTCTGAACGCCACGTACAAGTTCACGAGGGAATCGATCACCGTTTGGGCGACGATTATGAAAGAGTTCGAGGATTCGGAATTTCTTCTGGTGCGTCCCGAAGCCGATTCCATGGTCCTGCAGCACAACCTGCGGGAGCATTTCGCCCGTTGCGGTGTGGCTCCGGAGCGGATCAAATTCATAAACAACCATCGGTCGCTGGAACCGCATCTGTACTATTACAATATGATCGATATTTCGCTTGATACATTTCCGCAGACCGGTGGCACGACGACCTGCGATGCCATCTGGATGGGGGTGCCGGTTATTTCTCTGGTCGGCCCGTCGCTGCACCAGCGTGTGAGCTACAGCCTGCTCGAAAATGCCGGTTGCGGCGAACTGGCCTGTTTCTCGCTTGAAGAATATATGGGCAAGGCGGTTATGCTCGGAAACGATCTGACCAGCCTGCGCGAATACCGCCACAACATGCGGCCGGCCCTGCTGAATTCGCCGCTGTGCCAGGGCGAACGCTTTACGGATAATTTCCAGAAAGTCGTCTTCGACGCATTCGAAAAAAGCGGCGCCTGAGGCGCCGCTTTTGCATTACGTCGGCCGTTTGTCCGGCGGCGACACCACCGTCTAGCCGATGCGTTTGATATATGCGCTCGGCCAGTAGCTGATCCGTTCCGTCACGCTGCCTTCATTGAACGGGAATTCGGGCTCCTCGATCGCGAATTCCGGATGCATCGCGGTAAATTCCTTCGCAGCCTGTTCCGGATTGTCCCACGTCCAGTCGGGGTCGGTGCGGGGCGCTCCTGCAACGGCGCCCATGATACCGTCACAGGCGACGATGTAGGACCCTTTCGAGACCAGTGGCGCGTATGCTTCCAGTTCGGCAAGCACGTGTCCTTTCGTATGGTTCGAATCCAGAATGACGAGAACCGTTTCGTTCCGGCCGACCTGGTCCTTGACCTTCTGGACAACGCCCTGGTCGGTCGAGCTTCCTTCGACCAGGTTTATGTGCCGCGCCATCTCGTGCTTTTCGATCGCCGCGCGATTGTGCGGGCGGATCTCGATATCGATTCCAATAGCCCGGCCCTTGCCGATCGCCTGAAACAGGCTGGCATAGAAGATCAGCGACCCGCCATGGGCGACGCCTGTCTCAATGACGACGTCGGGCTTCAGCGTGTAGATCAGTTCCTGTATCCGGATCATGTCTTCCGGCAACTGGATAATGGGGCGTCCCATCCAGCTGAACCCGTATACGTATTTGGTATCCCAGCCGCAGCGGAGCCAGGCCTTGCTGACGGCGGAAAACGCCTCGGGAGAATCCATCCCGAGATGCTGTTCGGTATCGCCGTTACGGACGATAACCGTGGAATTTTCCTCATCGATGGTAATGGTATTGATCGCGTTCATCCGAAGGCTCCTTCGGTTATATGTGTGCTGCCCAGGGCGGCACGGGTGAGATCGGGGAGACGGTCGAGCATCGCCGTCGGTTCCCAACGGAGCCCGGCGGCGGCGAAAGCGGCCGAGATGCGTCCTGTGGAAATGGCGGGAAAACCGACCTGCGGTGCGTCGGGGGCCGTCGACCAGGTGCAGCCGGTGAGCTCAGACAGCCGGTCGAGCAATTGTTCATGCGAGACGTTGACGGCCGAGGCCACATTGTAGATCCGGTCTGTGCCGTCGATGGCGATCATGGCAAGCGCGCGGACGACGTCGCCGATATGGATATAGTCCTTGCTCGAGCCCGGCGCTGTCTGCAGTTGCACATGTTGTTTGGTGACGGCGTCGAATATGACGCTGCAGAGAAAATTCTGGAGGCCCTGATCCCCCGAATACATGCCGGTACCGTATACATTCGAAAGCCGCGCGACCCGGACCTGCGGACAGTCGTGGTTCAGGCAAAGGGTTTCGCCGGACAATTTCGATATGTTGTAGAGGTCGTTCGGCGACCACGGATCGACCGTGAAGGTCGTTTCCTCGCTGCCGTGGGATGCGCCGTCGTACAGACGGGTCGACGACAGATAGAGCAGGGAATCGAACGTACCGGCGGCGAGTATTTGGCTGAGCAGGCCGACATGGGCGTCCATGGTGTCGTAGGGCCGGTTGCGGAAATCCGCCGTGACGCCGGCGCAATAGACGATATGTCCCATGGGACCAAGGGACTCCGGCGCTGTGCCGCGCTGGGGTGTCGAGACCGGCAGATCGGCCGATCTAAGGGCACTTGCCAGATGGCGGCCAATGAAACCGTTCCCGCCGAAAATGGTGAAGAGGGTCATCGCCGGGCGCTAAGCCTCCGCCCCGAGAACCTGGCGGGTGGCCTGGTTCTCTCCGCGGTAGGAAATGACCCGGGCAGGTACGCCGACGCATATGGCGTTGCGCGGGATTTCGGTGCGGACAACCGCGCCGGCGCCGACGATGCATCCCGACCGCAGAATGGCGCCGTCCAGCAACACGGCGTTTGCACCGATCCAGACGTCGTCTTCCACGATCACGCCGCCGCGGCTGGCCATGAAGCTTTGCTTTACGATGGGCGTGTCGGGATCTGCGTATTCATGGTTTACCGGCGCAAAGGTACAGTTAGCGGCGATTGCGCATCGCCGGCCTATCGACACGCCGTTGCCGGTATAGATGGCGACGCCTGAATTGACGGTGGAATCGCGGCCGATAAGGACATCGCCGGTACCGCCGGCAGGTTTGATCTTGACGAATGAATCCACGGTTACGCCGTCTTCGATTTCGATAACCGACCCGCGAACGGAATCCTCGATATCGGCAAGCGGGGAAATTCTGGCATTTGGTGATATTTTCAGCATTTGCGGCTCCTACCCGTAGGCCCGGTGTGACGAGACAGCCGATGTTGCCGTATAGTCGCGGAAAGACGGCTGGTGCCGGTCGCGCGCCGACATGATCGGCGCATCGGGATCGGGCCAGGCGATCGCCAGGTCCGGGTCGCTCCACAGGATGCCGCCGGCCAGATCGGGGCGATAGTATTCGGAAATGTGATAGGCGATTTCGGTTCGGTCCTCGATGGTCTGAAAGCCGTGTCCGAATCCCGGCGGAACGTAGACAAGCCGGCCGTTATCGGCCGACAATTCGAAGGCTTTCCACCGACCGAACGTAGCCGAGTCGGACCGAAGATCGACCATTACGTCGAAGGCCCGCCCGCGGGTGCAGCGGACCAGTTTGGCCTCGCTGCACGGTTCGGCCTGAAAATGGATGCCGCGGAGGGTCGATCTGGTCTCGTTGAAAGACGCGCTGCACTGTACGAAGTCGGCGGTAATTCCGTGCGCGTCGAATTCGTCGATGCACCAGGTGCGGGCGAAAAAACCCCGGTCGTCGGCGATGCGCTCCGGTTCGATCAGATAGGCGCCTTCGAGGCCAGTCTCCCTGAAGTTCATCCGACTATCCTGACTTCAGGCACGGGCACAACGAACTGCCCGCCCCAGCTTTTCACATAGTCGTGGGCCGCCGTGATTTCACCGGACAGGTTCCAGGGCAGAATCAGCACGTAGTCCGGCCTGGTTTCGTGGATATGGTCCGGCGGGTAGATGGGAATCCGCGACCCGGGCAGGAAAAGCCCCTGCTTGTGAGGGTTGGAATCCACTACATATTCGATGAATTCGGGCCCGACGCCGCAATAGTTCAATAGGGTGTTGCCCTTGGCGGCGGCACCGAAGGCGGCGACGGTTTTCCGCTGTTCCTTCGCGCGCAGCAGGAACGACAGCACGCCCCATTTGACCTTGTGGACCTTTTTCTCGAATCCGGAATAAGTGGCGATGTCGTCGAGGCCCGCGGCGCGTTCTTCCGCCAGCAATTCGTCGACATGCGGCGTTGTCGGGAATCTGGCATCCATATGACACCCGTATATCCGCAGGGACCCCCCGTGGGTGGTCAGTTTCTCGACGTCGAAGACGCGCAGGCCGTGTGCTGCAAACAGGGCTTCGGCGGTGAGAAACGAAAAATACGAGAAATGCTCGTGATATATCGTGTCGAACTGGTTTTCGCGCATCAGGTTCAGAAGATGTGGAAACTCCACGGTGACCACGCCGTTCGCCGCCAGCAGAATTTTGAAGCCGCCGATAAAATCGTTGAGGTTCGGAACGTGCGCCATCACGTTGTTGGCCACAAGCAGGTCGGCCTTGACGCCGTCGCCGACGATACGGCGGGCGGTGTCCCGGCCAAAGAATGAGATCATCGTGGGCACGCCCGCATCGATTGCCGCTTTCGCGACATTGCCGGCGGGCTCGACGCCGAGCACCCGGATGCCCTGCCTTACGAAGTTCTTGAGCAGGTATCCGTCATTGCTGGCAACTTCGATGACGTTGTGGTGCGGTTCCAGGCCGAAACGGACGGACATGCTTGCGCAATAGGTCGCCGCGTGCCGCAGCCAGCTTTCGGAATAGGATGAAAAGTAAGCGTAATCCGAAAAGATCTGTTCCGGGGTTTCGAACTCCTCGAGCTGCACGAGGTAACAGGACGTACATACGAAAGCGTGCAGCGGGTGGTGCATTTCCGACTTATGCAGGTCTGCGGCCCGGAGATAGCTGTTCGACGCCGGGGACGCACCCAGATTGACGAAGGTGCGGGTCAGCGGCGTACCGCAGAAGCGGCAGGAGCTCGTTTTCAGGTTGGCGCGATTGCTCGGGGACAGCACGTCAGTTCACTCCCTGCATCGCCGTGATCTGCGCCAGCGAAAGCGCGCGCATATCCTTTCGCGCCAGGAATCCCTGATACCAGTCGACCGTCGCATTCAGAGCGCGTTCGAGCGACCAGTTGGGTTGCCATCCAAGGCGGGCCTGGGCGAGGGAACTGTCGAGGCCCAGCAATTTTGCTTCATAGGGAGCGTTCGGTGTCGCCGTTGTTTCCCAACTGGCGCCGTTGCCCCATAGCTTGGTCATGATATCGGCCACGGTCCCGACCGTGACTGCGTTTTCGTCCGTTGGGCCGAAGTTCCAGCAGGCCGGCGCCGATTTGTCCGCGACGAGTTTTTCGGTCAGCAGAAGGACCCCGCGGGCGGGGTCGAGGGCGTGTTGCCAGGGGCGTACGGCGTCCGGATTCCGGATCTTCAGTGCGTGCCCGCCGCCGAAAGCGCGGACGGCATCCGGGACGATGCGATCGGCCGACCAGTCTCCGCCGCCGATAATGTTGCCGGCCCGTACCGTTGCAACCGGCACGCCGCGATCGAAATACGACTGCCGATAGGCTTCGACTGCGATTTCGGAACAAGCCTTGCTGGCGCCATAGGGTTCGCGTCCGCCAAGCCGCGCATCTTCGCGATAGCCGGTGCCCGTCTCCGTGTTTTCGTAGACTTTGTCGGTGGTGAAAATCACGGCGGCGTCGAGGTTGTCGCAGCCGCGCATCGCCTGCAAGACGTTCACCGTGCCCATGACATTGGTGCTGAATGTCTCGATCGGAGAGGCGAATGCTTCGCGGACCAGGGGTTGCGCCGCCAGGTGAATAACGATCTGCGGATCGCATTCCCGCATGGCCGCTGACAGAAAGTTCAGCTTGCGGATATCGCCGGTGATCGACGCAATGCCCTCGGCAAGACCGACCGCGTTGAAAAAGTTCGGCCGGGTCGGCGGGGCGAGCGAGTATCCGGTTACGTCGGCGCCAAGATGGGTCAGCCAAAGGGTCAACCAGCCGCCGAAGAAACCGGAATGACCCGTGACAAATACCCGGCGTCCGCGCCAGAAGTCTGAGGTTACGCCGATAACCGGTGCTCCTTCCAGACATGCCAGGGCGCGTTGTCCACGTCCCACATTTCATTCAGAAGCTGCATTTCCCGGTAGGTATCCATTGATTGCCAGAAACCCTTGTGCTGGTACACGCCGAGCTGTCCGTCATTGGCGAGGCGTTCGAGAACGCCTTCTTCCAGGGAAACGTTGTCGTCGGGATGGATGTAATCGAAGGCGCGCTTCTCGAAGACGAAAAACCCGCCATTGATCCAGCCGTCATTGACCTGCGGTTTTTCGCGAAAATTCGTTACGACATCGCCGTCGATCGACAATTCGCCGAAGCGTGAAGAGGGGCGGACGGCGGTTACCGTCGCCAGGCGGCCGGAAGCCCTGTGATGGGCGAGAAGACGGTCGATATCGACATCCGAGACGCCATCGCCATAGGTCGCAAGGAAGGTGTCTCCGGGAATATATCGCAGGGTCTGGTTGATGCGGGTACCGGTCAGCGATTCTTCGCCTGTTTCTGCGAGAACGACGCGCCAGTCCTCGGGGCAGCCGTTGGACAACGTCTCGACGTCCCCGGTTCCGAGGTCGACGGCAAAATCGGTGTTGTAGATCGGGTAGTTCAGGAAAAAATCGCGGATAACGTCTCCCCGGTAGCCCAGGCAGAGAACGAAGTTCCGAAGATCGAAGTGACGGTAATGCTTCATGATATGCCATAGAATCGGCCGCCCGCCGATGGTAACCATCGGTTTGGGCTTGAATTCGGTCTCTTCACGAAGCCGGGTGCCCAGTCCTCCGCAGAGCACCACGACGCTCAAATCCGTCATACGCATGTTTCGTTTCCCATAGCCTGGCGGCGCGATTGCGCTGATTATTGCGAATTAGGGTAAATATTCGTTTAACCCTGCGCGGGTATGTCGGCGCCCGGATCGGCGGCGGGCAGGGCCAAACTCTGGCGGACGGAATACTTTCCGTTCGGCAGCACGTATTGCCATCCGTTTCGGGTTTCGGCGTCCAGTACGATCGGTGCGCGCAGGTTGGTCGTAATTTGCGGCTGGCCACCGGCATCGCGTATCGTAACGATTACGGCGATTACGGCATTTTCCGGCGCGACATCCATCGTTGCACAGGCTGCGACGAGATCCGCTTCGTCGATGATCCCCGCATCGATGTTGATCGGGAGCACCAGGAACGATGTATCCGGGTCCGTGAAGCTTTGCAGCAACATCAGTTGTTCAATGAACTTGTTGGGCAGGTAGGCGAGACCGAACTCCTTGTGTTCCGCGAAGCCCAGCACGCCCCGCGGCATGGAGATCGCCTGCTCGCTGGCGAATTCCATGGTGCCGAACCTGGTTTCGATAGTCCGGCGACCGTCCGCCGCTGCGGCCAGCACCGGCGCGGAGGTTTCGGCGGGAGCCATTTCCTCAGTCAGGGCGGTGGTTGTCATCGTCGATCTCCTTCGTTCCTAGTCATGTTGTCTGCCGGGTCCATTTTCTAACGCAGGAATTGCAGCAGACTGATTTGGCCGAGTCGCGAAAGCGTCATGTATGACGCTTCAAGCGTAACCTGTGTTTCGTTAAGTTTTGTGATGGCGAGCGTGATATCGGTGTTTTCGAGATCGCCGATCGTCTCATTGGCGAACAGGATAAAATCCTGGTGAGTCTTTTCGATCTCGGCGAGAGACGACCGGGTGTTACCGATCTGCGTCCGGATGTTTGCGACATTGTTGGCCGCCGAGTTCGTGACATCGAGCGCGTGGTTCAGCATTGCCGTGTCGGTGGGCGCGCCCTTTATGACGATATCCATGGCGCGAATGACCTGCTCGAACCCCAGGGTGTCGGCCGTTATCCCGTATGTAAGGTCGAGATTATCGTCCGCGCGCGTTTGCAGCAGTTTGGCGTCGCCCTGATAGTAGCCGCTCGAGTCGCCGTCGGAACTCGGTATGGCATATGCGACCGGCAGACCGGTCAGGTCGACAGGGGGGGTATTGGTCATTGAGCCTGCGAACAGGTGGCGTCCGTCGAGGTCCGCGTTCAGCAGGGTCGAGACCTGCGTCATCATCTCGCTGGCATGGTTCTGCAGCCCGAGTTCGGCGGCATTGCCTTCGTTCAGCGCGTTGATCAGCAACGTCTTGAATTCCGTCAGAATATCGAACACCTGGCCGACATTTCCTTCCATCAGCTGTAGCCTGTCTTCGATCAACTGGTTGTTGGCGACATACTGGTTGGATCGCATCTGCGTCGTTTCAAGCTCCACCAGGCGTGCCGAGTCCCGGGCGATGCCCTTGTAGTCCTGCGATTTGCGGCCCGATGCGATCTGGAGTTCGGCCTCGCTGGACTCACGCTGGGTCTGCATGATCAAAGAGACGATGCGGTCGTGCTGGCCAAGATTTGCGACGCGGGTCATGAACTATTCCTAGCGGGCAATGTTGAGGAGTTCGTCGAACAGTGCCGACGTCGTTGTGATGACACGGGCAGAGGCTGCATAGGCGCTCTCCAGAATGATCATATGCGCCATTTCCTCGTCCAGATTGACGCCGCTGATCGCGCGGGTCTTCAGTTCCAGATTGTCGTGAAGAAACGTCTTGGTGGTGAACGAGTCCTCTACGTTGCGGGCCTGTGTCGCGTTCAGAGACAGGATCGCCGTTGCGTAGTCGGACAGCGATTTGCTGGCGTCGGGCAGCTCGCCGATTTCCTCGAAATTCAGGGCGGTGTCGAACAGGTTGGAAAGCCGCTGGATCACGTCCTGACCGCCGGATGTGACGCCGACATCGCCGACCAGCAGTGTGGCGCTGTTGTTCAGTTCGCCACGCGACAGCCTGGACGGGTCGGCGATTATGTCGCTGCGGACCAGCATGCTGGAAGCAACCGAGTGCTCGCGGGCCTTCATGTCCATGCTGCTGATAAGGGTGCCGGAATCCGCGACGAAGAAATTGTCGGCATCGGCGTCCGTGATTTGCAGGCGGTACCCGCTGCCGTCCGCAATGACGGTGGCGGTCACGTTGGCGGCGGACAGGGTGGCGTCCGCGTTGATCGAGGCTGCGATGGTCGCGAGGCTGTCGCCAGCCGTTACGCCGACGGCGGCGGTGCCGAAGGCGCCGGTAAATGTCAGCGTGCCGTTTGCGAGCGCGCCGGCGCCTGCGGTTTGTTGCGAGGTCGTGTAAACGTCGTAATTGTTGGGTTGATCGAACAGATCGTTCATACCGAGAAAGCCCGACAGGCCCATGGTCTGGTTTCCGACCGTTACCGCGCTCGTGCTTTCATTGATCGCGATAACGTTCGATCCCAGGGCGTCGATCTCCACGTTGCCGGCGGCGTTTATGACCGCCGTGGCGTTGGCCATCAGGTTGATGTCGGCAATGAGAAGGCCGACCGTGGCATAGGTGGACAGGTCGAAATCCTGATATTCAACGACGGTCCCGGTATCGTCGACGATGCCGACGCGAACGTCCCCGGTCCATGTCGGTGTATCTGTCGCGGCGACCTCTCGGGTGCCAGTCATCTGCGCAAGCCCAGGATACCCGACCCCGTCGTTATGGACGGCATTGATTTCATGCGTGAAGGACTGCGCGAGTTCCTCGAACTGTGAATGCAGATCGGGGAGGATCGTGTCGCGCATGGCAATCCAGCCGGCAACTGCACCCGAGTCGATCTCGGACGTGATGTCGTTTCCGCCGAGATCGATGGTGCTGACCGCACCGGAGTCCCAGGTGATCGACGGCGAGAACTGGCTTGCCGAGGTATGGCTGAGAGTCTGTGCCGTCCGATCAAGAAGCGGGCGGCCGGAATCCGTGAAAATCACGATTTCGCCGTTTGAGCGCTCGAAATAGTTCACATCGATCAGTTCGGCGATTTCGTCCAGCGCGATATCGCGCTGGTCCCGCAATTCGCTGTCGCCGAGACCGAGTGCCAGGTTCTCGGCGATCCGGACGTTGAGTTCCTGGATCCGCTCCAGCTGGGTATTTACCGTCGTTATGGCGGACGAAATATTGGTGTCCGCTTCGAGGCGAAGGCTTTCGATTTCCTCCGCGATCTGGTTGAACTGCAGCGAAATCAACTGGGCGCGGGATATTATTTCGCTCATCAACGAGTTGTTCTCGGGACTTGCCGACAATGCCTGCATGCGTGTCGCGAGATCCGCGATGGATACGCCGATCGACGAATCCGAGCCGGGCGACCCGAAAAGGTCCTGCATTCTGCCGTAGAACGCGTTGCGTTCATCGAAGTCCGACATGGCGCTGATCTGGACGCGAAGATCCTTGAGCATGAACTCGTTGACGGTTCGCGAAATCGACGAAATTTCGACACCGGCACCCCGGCCTGCGACGACCACGGCCTGCTGGTGGACGGTCTTGCGCGAATAGCCCTCGGTATTGACGTTGGCGACATTCTGCGCCGTGACGTCAAGCGCCCGCTGGTTGAGGTGCAGGCCGGTAACGGCATTCTGGAGGGCGATGCTGAGCGACATTTCGACGTGCTCTTAGATATGGGAGTTGAGGGTCAGCGACAGGGGCCCGGTGCTGTTTTTCCGGGTGTTGTTCGCCGACAGCGTGCCCGCCGGCGAATAGGCGTGGAATGACGCGCGCTGATCTTCGGCGGCCTTTACGATGGCCTTCATGAATCTTTCCTGGGCGTCATGGGCCGCCGACAGCGCCCTGCGGTTTTCGGTCATCGCGACATCGAACCGCTCGGCAATCTCGGCAAATTCGTCCTGGATCGCCGGCGCGACTTTCTTAAGCATGTCGGGCGCGGCCGCGAGAGCCCGGACGTGATCCTCATACGCGACGACGAGCTGCATTTTCTCTGACTGAAGCGTCGCGACATCGGCGGTTTTCATTTCCCGCAGATAATCGACTTCACGCTCGAGAACCGAAATCAACCGGCTGGCGACACGGATCAGTACTTCTACTTTCGCAGGATCTGTCATTTGGCGGTTCGTCCTTTGGCGTTGTCGGCCGGAACTTCCTGGGTTTGGATCAGCTGGCGAACGATCGAGTCGGCGATCCCTATGCCGCCGTTATTGGCGATCGCGGTGGCATATTCCTTGAACTGCATTTCGCGGAACATGGATTCCCCATGTCCCCCGCCGAACGGCCCATCGGTTTTGATACCCTTGAACATCTGGCTCAGGAACTGGGAGAGAAAGAACGACTCGAATTCCTCGGCGGATTCCCGGACTTTCTCCGGGCTCATGTCCTTTGCGAATTTCGGCGGTTTCGCCGTCTGCGATACCGCGTCCGAGGGGGTCTGAAACGTGCCGGGAAGGGCTTCCATTACATCACCTCTATTTCGGCCTGCAGCGCGCCGGATGCCTTGATGGTCTGCAGGATCGTGATCATGTCGCGCGGACCGATGCCGAGGGCATTGAGACCGTTGACGAGTTCCTGAAGGCTGACGCTGCTGGGCAGCACCGCCATCTTCTTGTCCTTGTCTTCATCGATGTCGATGGTTGTGCGATCGACCGTCTGGGTTGCTCCGGTTGCCGCAAAGGCATTGGGCTGCGACACCTGTTTGTTTTCCGAGATACGGATGGTCAGGTTCCCCTGGGCGATGGCGACGGTGCTGATACGGACATGCTCGCCCATCACGATGACACCCGACTGTTCGTCAATCACCACGCGCGCAACCTGGTCCGGCTTGATGCGCAGTTGCTCGATGTCTGTAAGAAGGGCGACGGGGCCGCCCGGATAGCCGGGCGGTACGGCCAGTCTGACCGTGCCGGGATCCACCGAATGAGAGGCTTCGACGCGAAGAAAGCTGTTGATCGCCTGCGAGATACGGCGTGCTGTCGTCAGGTCGGGGTTGCGAAGGGAAATCCGTATATTCGAAAGACGCGTCATATCGAACAGCAGTTCGCGTTCGATGATGCCGCCATTCGGTATGCGTCCGCTCGTCGGCACGCCTTTGGTCACGGTTCCGGCATTGCCCTGGGCGGAAAAACCGCCTACTGCCAATTGGCCTTGGGCAACCGAGTAGACCTCTCCGTCGGCGCCGACCATCGGGGTTACCAGAAGCGTGCCACCGAGCAGGCTTTTCGCGTCGCCGAGTGCCGATACGGTCACGTCGATCCGGGTGCCCTGGCGGGCAAACGGCGGCAGGGTCGATGTCACCATGACCGCGGCGACATTTGCGGTCTTCAGCGTGTCGGTGCGCGTATTGATGCCCAGGCGTTCGAGCATGCCCACCAGGCTGTGTTTGGTGAAGGCGGAATTCGTCAGCGTATCGCCGGTGCCGTTCAGTCCGACCACCAGGCCATAGCCGACCAGGAGGTTTTCCCGGACGCCTTCGAAATCGGCGACATCCTTAATCCGTGATTGTGCGCCTGCGCCAACCGGCGATACCAGCATCGCGAGCGCCAGAATGGCGGCGATGAAGGGGCCGAAAGCGCGCTGCAAACCCGATAGATGGCCCAATTCGGGTGCCGGTCGATGATGGCGAGAGCGAGAATACATTTACGTTACCAATGGTGTTCGTCCGTTCCTCTCCTTGCGAAATCCGTGCCAGTTTGAGAACTTTTTAAATCATTGATTTATAACAATAAAATTATGAGGGTCGGGGCGGAATCGGGTGGCGTCGGCAGAATATTCCGGGTGATCCGGCAATTTCTGCCCGACCCGGCCCGGACTTAACCCGTTGTTAACCGAAATCGGTGCACCCTGACCGCTTCGGGACTATTGCCCGGGAAGGTTTGCGGAATTTCGGAATGAAGATTGCAGGCGCGCACCCCGTACAGAACAACAGCATACGCCGGCGCAGTCCGTCCAAGGGGTCGTCAAGCGCGAAGTTCGCCAGCGAACTGTCACAGACGCGCCAGCCCATGGCAGGCGCGCCGAGCGGACAGGCCGGTGCGATAGACGGCATTCTTGCCCTTCAGGAAATCGACGAAGACGGTCGCGGCGGACGCCAGGCGCGGGAACGGGGCGATGACCTTCTGGACCGTCTTGATGAAATCCGCCACGGGTTGCTGACCGGCCGTGTGAACCCGGCGACGCTTCAGCGGCTGCTCGGCCAGGTTCGTCAGCAGCGCCAGAACATCGCGGATCCTCGCCTTGCCGAGATTCTTGAAGAGATAGAACTTCGCGCCGCCGTCGAGCTCGCGAAGCTCGGGCAGATGACCTGAATTTTCACGTCTGTCCTTCATAGTCGCCCTTGCGCCGGGGCTTGGCCGAAACATATAATCCGGCCCGAAATCCGGGGTTTGCCGCAGATATGACGACCACAATTCCGCCCGATTACCGACCGTCCGAGGACGAGCCGTTCATGAACGAGGTAATGCTCGAGTTTTTCCGGCTGAAGCTTGCAGCCTGGAAGGACGAGCTGTATCACGACGCCAATCTGACGTTGCAGCATCTGCAGGAAGACACCTCGAAATCTGCGGATGTCGCCGACAGGGCGTCGACGGAAACGGGGCGCAGTCTCGAGCTGCGGACCCGCGACCGCGCCCGGAAACTGGTCGTTAAAATCGATCAGGCGCTCAAGCGGATCGAAGACGGAACCTATGGCTACTGCAGCGAAACGGGGGAGCCGATCGGCGTCAAACGCCTTGAAGCGCGGCCCGTCGCAACGCTGAGCCTGGAGGCCCAGGAGCGCCACGAAAGACTCGAAAAAACCCAGCGCGACGTATAACGATCGCGGCAGTGCGACCAGCGATAGCGGCAATGCGACCGAAAAAAGGCCTGTCCCGGTATTGGGGCAGGCCTTTTGTTCGAGCATATCCTGGATCAGAAGGGGAAGAGGATATCGAATAGCTGTTGGCCGTAACGCGGCTGCTGGATATCCGTGATCTGGCCTCTGCCGCCGTAGGCGATCCGGGCTTCGGCGATTTTCTCATAGGAAATCGTATTATCGGATCCGATATCTTCGGGCCGGATGACGCCGGCAATCTGCAGTTCGCGGACTTCGAAGTTTACCTGTATTTCCTGGCGGCCGTGGAGCGCAAGATTCCCGTTCGGCAGACGCTGGGTGACGACGGCCGCCACTTTCAGGTTGATTGTCTCGCCGCGGGTGATATTTCCGTCGCCCTCGGTTTTGTTCGAGCTGTCGAGGTCGATAAGCGAGGCGGGGTTGATGTTGGTCGGCAACAGCCGGCTGAGTGTCGATTCATATCCGAGAAAATTGTTCGCCGAAGCGTCTTCCGTGTTGGTCCGGGTGCGCGTTGTCTTGTTGGCGATCGTGGCATTGTCCGAGATCGCGATCATGACGGTCAGAATATCTCCCACGCCGGCGGCGCGCTGGTCCTTGAAGAACTGCCGTGCGCCCGCGCGCCAGAGCGAATTCGCATGGCGGACATCGGGCCGTTGTGTCGGCATCGGCAACGATACCGGGCGGTAGTTGGGATTCTGAACGGGGTTCTGAACCGACGTCAGCTTGGGCTTCTGGCCGACCGTCGCGAGCCGGTCGACGACATTACAGCCCGACAGAACCAGTCCGAGGGCTCCCAGAGCCGCGAGTGATTTGATGACATTCATGAACGGTTCCATCCGGATCTAGTTGGTTGATAGATAATCGACGGGGATAACGACCTTCGACGGGCTGCGAACGACGGCTTCCACGGTTCTTTTGCTGCGGACATTGACGACCCGTATCGTTTGATTGAGGGCGCCGTCCTCGCTTGCGCGCGCTTTTGCCGTCAGGTGCAGATTGGGCGTGTCGAGGTGGATTGTGACCAGCGCGCCTTTGCGTACCAGTGTGGGCGGTTCCAGGTCGTCGATCATGATCTGCGCGCCGGCCGCCAGGTACCGCCGCGCCGCCTGACCGATTGCGGCCTCGCGCATGCGGACCACATTCCGGCCGACATCGTCTTTGCGGGTTTTCTTCCAGATGACGTCGGCTGCCTCGATCACTTCGCCGCGCCGGATGCGCCGGTTGAGCACCGGGACATCGATAACGGAATAGGTGAATGCGTCCAGCCTGTAGTTCAGCTTGTCGCTGGTTCCCGACGTGACTGTCAGAATAGCAGAAATCCGGCCGTTCTGGCGGTCGATAACAGGATTGTCGATACGGAACGGCGATGCCACGTTGGTCGCCACGCTGATTCTCGTAACCCTGTTCGTCAGTTCCACCTGCTGCGAGTCGGGCATACCGGCACCCGTCAGGGCGCGCCGCAGAGCCGCTTCGATCTCGGATGTGTTCAGGATACGGCTTTCACGCGTTACGACAGCCTGATCGAGGCGCGTGCGCGGTTGCCACAGTACGTTGTGGCGCTTTGCAATCCGTTTCAGCGTATAGGCGTCCAGTATCAGGCGCCGGCCGGGCGCCGGGGTTTTGGCGATAACGGCATTGCTTTCCGCGCCGGGGAACACGTCCTGTACGGTGACTTCGGTCGTGTCCACGGCGACGGCTGCCCTTAGCGAAACCTGTGCGTATGCTGGGGCAAAGCCGGCAAAAGCGATTGCCGCGGCAATGACAGTGAGGATGAAGAATTGCATGGCTATCGGCCTTTCTTCTAGCTGAGCTGCGAAGCGGTTGCGGACATTTCGTCCGATGTCTCGATGACCTTCGCGAGCATTTCGTATGCCCGCTGCGCGGTAATCAGGTTGGTGATTTCCTCGACGGCGTTGACATTCGATGTCTCGACATATCCCTGCAGGATCGTGCCGAAACCGTCCTGGCCCGGCGTGCCTTCGATTGCGGCGCCGGATGCGGCGGTTTCGAGGAACAGATTGTCGCCCATCGCTTCGAGCCCGCCTTCATTCGCAAAGGAGACGAGCGTCAGCTGACCGACATTGGTCGGAGCGATCTGTCCGGCGATCGTTGCAAGAACCTCGCCACTGGCATTGATGGTTACGCCGATGGCGTCCGCCGGCACGGTCAGCCCGGGCTGGACCGGATAGCCGTCGGTCGTCACAATTTCGCCCTGCGGGCTGAGCTGGAACGATCCGGCGCGGGTATAGGCCTCGTCGCCGCTGGGCAGCTCCACCTTGAACAGGCCTTTGCCCTGAATGGCGACGTCATAGGTATTGCCGGTTGAAGCGATGTTGCCCTGTTGCATGATGCGATAGACCGCAGACAGCTTCACGCCGACGCCGAGCTGGATACCGGACGGCACAATGGTGCCGGAATCGGACGACGTAGAGCCGACGCGGACCAGGTCCTGATAGATTAGATCCTGGAACTCCGCCCGCTGGCGCTTGAAACCGGTGGTGTTCATGTTGGCCAGGTTGTTCGACGTAACTTCGACGTTGAACTGCTGGGCGAGCATGCCTGTGGCTGCGATATCGAGTGCACTCATTGAATTTATGGCCCTTTACGATGTTTCTCTGGTGAGGCGGTCGATCGCGCGGCGCTGGCGTTCGTGCTCGCTCTCGATAAACTTGCCGGCGGATTGATAACTCCGCATGGCACGCATCATTTCGGTGATCTCGAGGATCGGCTGGACGTTTGATCCTTCGATCATGCCCTGGATTACCGACGAATTTTCGGCGGGATCGGGCACATCCTCTGATTTCAGCAGGTTCCCCTCGGTACGCTTCATATTGTAGGGGTTCTTGAATTCGACGATATTCAGTTTGCCGCGGACCTGATCCCCGGCGCTGACCGTGCCGTCGGCGCGGACCGAAATCTCTACATCGTTGGGCTGGAACAGGATCGGGGCATCGCCTTCGCCGAGGACCGGAAATCCGTCCCGCGTGATCAGCTTGCCTTCCTGGTCCATGCGGAACTGTCCGTCGCGCGTATAGCGCTGTTGCCCGTTCGGGGCCTCGACAACGAAAAAGCCCGGCCCGTCGATCGCCATATCGAAGGCATTTCCGGATCTTTCGTATTTCCCCGGGTTATGGTTCCGGGCAGTGGCCAGATCCTGCACGAAGTTCATCTGCGTCTTGCCGTTGTCCGATTTCGACAGGTATTCGACGAACATCAGCCGTTCCGCCTTGAATCCCGACGTATTCGCATTCGCCAGATTGTTGGCGACTGTCTCCAGTTGACGGCGAACCGTCATCTGTCGTGACAAGGCGATGAATAGCGTGTTTTCCATAGTCTATCCCAAATCCCGTTCCGACCGGCCTGAATGAACAGGACCTGTCGGTGCGGGTTGGCATATGCAGGATGTGTGCCAGTTGGGAAGCGGCGGAAATGCTGGCATCCGCGCGGCATCAGCGTCGCGCCGCCTCGAATGCTGCCGGATTCAGGCACCAATTGCCCGGCAATTATTTCCCACCGGTCCCCATTGCTCAACCAGTTGTTAACCACTCGGGCGATAGGTTTGCATCTCGGGAAACCATACATACAAGCGAGGCCAGACCGTGGCAGATGATGCAGTAGCGGCAGATTTCGACGAAGATTTCGACGAGATCGCCGGCAAGAAGAAGTTCAGCGGCAAAAAGATGATCCTTTTCGTGGTTCTGCCTGTCCTTCTTCTGGGCGGCGGGGGCATTGCCTTCATGATGATGAGCGGCGGGGAAGAAGATGCGGCCGCAGCCGCCAAACACGCCCCTCCGGCACGCACTGCGCCGGCCGAACTGCCGAAAACGGTTTTCCTGGACCTGCCGGAAATGCTGGTGAACCTCAACAGCAATACGCGGCGTCCGACATTCCTGAAAATTCATGTCAGCCTGGAACTCACCAGCGACCAGGATGCCGAATACGTCAAAACGATGAGCCCGAGAATTATCGATAACTTTCAGGTCTATCTCCGGGAGTTGCGCATCGACGATCTCCGCGGCTCCGCCGGTATCTACCGCCTGCGCGAAGAACTGCTTGCCCGGATAAACATGGCTGTCCGTCCCGCAAAGGTTAAGGACGTGCTGTTCAAGGAAGTACTGGTTCAGTGATCGATCTTCTGACGCAACCGACAACCGGGAATAAATCGTAATGGCTGACGAAGAAGACCAGGAAGAGATCAACGACGAAGACGTTGCCGCCGAATGGGCCGCAATGGCTGACGACGATGACGGCGATGACGACGGCGACAGTGATGGTGGCGGGGACGGAGAAGACGTCGACCAGGATGCCATGGCCGACGAGTGGGGCGCTCTCGCCGACGATGACGATGGAGAAGAGGAGGTACAGTCCACCCGTGTCCTGAACCAGGATGAAATCGACAGCCTGCTCGGTTTCAGCGACGACATGGACGAAGACGGGGCCAACTCGGGGATCAAGGCCATCATCAACAGCACGCTCGTTTCCTACGAGCGGCTGCCGATGCTGGAAATCGTCTATGACCGGCTCGTCCGGATGTTGTCGACATCGCTTCGCAATTTCACGTCCGACAATGTCGAAGTGTCGCTCGACAACATTACGTCGATCCGGTTCGGCGATTACCTCAATTCGATCCCGTTGCCCGCCATGCTCGCGGTTTTCAAGGCCGAGGAGTGGGACAATTACGGGCTTTTGACCATTGATTCCGCGCTGATTTATTCGATCGTGGACGTTTTGCTCGGCGGACGGAAACAAACCGCATCGCTTCGCATCGAAGGACGCCCCTATACGACGATCGAACGGAATCTTGTCGAAGGTATGGTGCATGTCGTCCTCAACGATCTGAGTGCGGCATTCGATCCGCTGAGCCCGGCGACATTCCGCTTCGACCGGCTGGAGACAAACCCGAGATTCGCGACGATCGGGCGGTCGGCGAATGCCGTAATCCTGGCGAAACTGCGGGTCGACATGGAAGACCGCGGTGGAAAGATCGAGCTCTGTCTGCCTTACGCGACCCTGGAACCGATCCGCGAGCTTCTGCTGCAGATGTTCATGGGCGAGAAATTCGGCCGGGACAGCATCTGGGAAACCCATCTCGCGAACGAACTCTGGCGGACCGATGTCGAGATCAATGCGCTCCTTGGGGAAGTGTCGCTTTCGCTGGACGACGTAATCAACCTCGAACCCGGTGCGCAGGTTCTGCTCAATGCCAGTCCTCAGAGCGACGTTGTCCTGCGGTGCGGCAACGCGCCGCTTTTCGTCGGGAAAATGGGCCAGAACGACGGCAATATCGCCATCCGGGTCGAAGATAAGGCGCCTAAGGTACAGGTATGATGATTGCCGATATATCGCTGATATTCGATGCAGCGTTGGCTGCGCTGCTCGCCGTCATGATTTTCTATGCGGTACGTTTGAACAAGCGAATAGCCGCGCTCCGAGATGGAGAGGGCGAATTGCAGAAGATGGCTGCTCAGTTCAGTGAAGCATCGCTGGTCGCGAATGAATCCGCGCGCCGGCTGAAGGCGGCCGGGACCGAGGCCGAGTTCAGCGTAAAGGCGGCGATTGCGAAAGGCAGGGCCCTGCAGAATGACCTCGGGAAGATGATCGACCAGGCGGAACTGCTCGTCGACCGGATGGATGACGATCGGTACAAGGTGCCCGTCGCGCGTTCGGTTGCGCGACAATCCGAACCCGATCCCGCCCGTGACACCGGTGATCGCTATATGCCCGACCGCGCGGCGATCGAACGGGAAATGGCCGACCGCAATCTGACACGCGGCGGGACTGCCGCAGCGTCTTCGGATCAACCGAAATCCGGCGACAGGGGCGTCCAGCCGTTTTCGCCGCCGATCCGGTCCGCTGACGAGGTTGTCCGGGCCGAAGCAGGTACGGTCGCAACAGGTGTGGCCGGGGCAGGTGGAAAAGACCGTACGCCGGCGCGCCTCGAACCCAGAACCGAAGCCGAACGCCATTTGCTCGACGCGATTCGGGCAGCGAAACAGGGAGTAGCGTAGATGACAGCGCGAATCCGGATTCTGCCGGTTATTATCTTTACAGCAACGCTTGCCTTGACCCTTCGGGTCGGCGGAATCTGGACCGATACCGATGTTGCCGTTGCGACGGCGACCGCGGCGGATGCAGCCGGGGACAAACCCAAAGCCGCAGCGAAAGACGGGCAGGTAGGTTCGGATAAGGCGAAGAACGGCGCCCAGAAATCAGGCAGTGACAAGCACGCGGACGATGCGTCCGGGAAGCAGAAGGGTGTTGGAGACACCTTCGACCCCACCAGTGTCACGCAGGCGGAGTTTCAGGTTCTCCAGCGTCTTGCGACACGCCGGGCGGAACTCGACAAGTTGCGGCGGGACCTGGCGCTTCGAGAAAAGCTCCTCGCGGCGACCGAAAAACGGCTGAATGCAAAGCTCGCCGACCTGAATGCGTTGAAGGCAGAGATTCAGGGCCTGCTTAAAAAACACGATAAGGAGCAGGAAGCGAAGCTGAAAAGTCTCGTGAAAATTTACGAAACGATGAAACCCAAAAATGCCGCGCGGATTTTCGAGCGACTTGAGATGGATATCCTGCTCGATGTCGTCGAAAGAATGCGTGAAGCGAAGACCGCGACGATCTTCGCTGCAATGGATCCGGCGAAGGCGAAGGCTGTGACCTCCCGCCTTGCGGAACGTCGCGAACTGCCGCTTCCGGCAGTTGCCGGCGAAGGGGGCTGACCCACGGCGCCTCTGCGTGTTTGCCAACATTAGGGGTGCGTTAACGGATAGCAGGTATTTTAGACAAGTTAATCAATCGCCCGTTCAATTGCCGAGCGTTGCACCTACGGAGTAAAAAGATGACCGTCGATAAAGAAATGAAAATCCTGGTTGTTGACGACTACAAGACAATGATCCGGATTATTCGGAACCTGCTCAAGCAGCTCGGCTTTCACAATGTTGAAGAGGCTACCGACGGCAGCACCGCGCTTACGAAACTGCGCGAAGGTAATTTCCAGCTGTGCATTTCTGACTGGAACATGGAACCCATGACGGGTTTCCAGCTTCTCAAGGAAGTGCGCGCGGATTCGAAGCTGGCGAAGCTTCCGTTCATCATGGTGACGGCCGAAAGCAAGACCGAAAACGTTGTGGCAGCCAAGCAGGCCGGGGTGAACAACTATATCGTCAAGCCGTTCAATGCGGCAACGCTGAAAGCCAAGCTCGTCGGCGTCATCGGCGACTTTTAGGAACAGCCCGATGGTCCGGCAGGCGATCGATCCCGATCTCGCGACGCGTCTCGAAGAGGTAGGTCAGCAAATGAAAACCGGCGTCGATACCGATCAGGTGCGCGCAGTTCTGGAAGACATGCTTTCGACGATGAACGGAAATATCGGCGGTGCCGATCCCCGGGTCATGAAAGAACTCGAAGAACTCTCGTCCTTTATCGAGGCAACGAAGGCGGAAATTGCGGCGATCCGTCCGGAAGAAATTACCGACGAGCATATTCCCGACGCGACGGACGAACTGGATGCCGTTATCGAGGCTACGGAAGTTGCGACCAACTCGATCATGGAAGCGGCAGAGATGATCGAATCCGTGGCCGAAGTGATTTCGGACGAACAGTCGAATGTGCTGTCCGACGCCGTTACCCAGATATACGAAGCCTGTAGTTTCCAGGACATCACCGGCCAGCGGATACACAAGGTTGTGACAGCCCTGCGGGAGATCGAGGAGAAAGTCGAGACCGTCGTGCAGAAATTCGGGCCCGACCGCGAAACCCGTGAAGAGCTGAAACGCCAGCGCCAGGCCGACAAGGAAGTTGTCGAAAGCGTCGACGGAGAGGTCAATGAAGAAGACCTTCTCGAAGGTCCGCAGATGGCGGAAAACGCCAATTCGCAGGACGATATCGACGCTCTGCTCGCTGACATGGGATAGTTCTGATTTTAACGGAGGGGGGAATGCGGCGCCTTTCCGCGAAGGATCCAACGCTCATACAGGTGCTCAGCCTGTACCTGCTGGTGCTCGCCTTCTTTATTCTATTGTTCAATGCTTCCCATCATGACAGCGGCCGTTCCGCCGCTGTAACCGAAAGCCTGGCTTCCACATTCCGGATGCATGGGCAACGCGCCGAGGAAGCCGTTGCACGGTCTTCGGACCGGGGCGCAACGCCGGGAGCCGAAATGATCCTCGACAGCTTTGCCGACCTGATCCGCACGGACCTCTCGGTTGCAAAAATCGAAAATCTTAAGCGCGGACGCCTGCTCCGGGTGACGATGGCGCCAGATGACCTTTTCGTGGCGGGGAGCGCGGCGCTGCGGGAGGACCGCGGGGAACTTCTGGGGAAACTGGCGCAACTGCTCGGGAAATCGGTGCCGGGCCTGCGTCACAAGGTCGAAGTGTCTCTTGTCGGTGGCTGGATCCCGCCTGACAGGATGACCGTGGCGGTTCCGCTGCCGATTGCACGCGCCGCTGCGCTGGCGGAAACGCTGACAGCCCGTGGCGCGCTTCCGGGGACGGTTTCGGGCGGAACCAGTTACGGTGCCACGGAGGCCGTTGCTCTGGTGTACCGCGTCGACCCGAAAGTCCGGTCCGATGACGAACCGGCCGGAACAGCCGCCGGTCCGGCGTCCGGGAAACCCGCCGGCCTGCCCGGTGAAAAGCGATGAACGTCCGCGACCAGTTCAATCAGTTCGGCGATAGCCGCCCGGGATGGCTGGTGACATTCGCCGATCTCGTTGCGTTGCTGATTACATTCTTCGTCATGTTGTTCGCAACCCAGAAAGTCGATGTCGGCAAATGGGAAACGCTGGTCGACGCGCTGTCGTTTCGCCTCAATCCGACCCAGACCGTTCTGATAGCCCGACCTTCCGCAGACCGGAACGCGGAACGGCTGGCGCGCGACCGGGCGATCGATCTGGACTATCTCGAAAAAGTTCTGCTCGATAAAACCCGGACTGCGCCGGAACTGGCCGGTCTTGAGCTCAGGCGCATGGAAGACCGGCTGGTCATTACCCTGCCGGCGGAACTTCTTTTCAGGCCGGGAAAAGCCGACACT
Organism: uncultured Rhodospirillaceae bacterium; assembly: GCA_963974055.1. Classification (GTDB taxonomy): domain Bacteria; phylum Pseudomonadota; class Alphaproteobacteria; order MPNO01; family UBA830; genus CAXBCP01. The sequence continues at coordinate 78,347 of CAXBCP010000002.1, read as the reverse complement.
GTTCTGTCCGCGCGCCGGATACTGTTTATTCTCGCCGGAGTGCTGGGAACAATCGGCAACCGGGTCGACGTCGTTGGGCATACCGACCCGACGCCGATCGACAATTCGCATTTTTCCTCCAACTGGCAGCTGTCGATCGCTCGCGCGGTCGCTGTGTCGAACGAACTGAGGCGTGCCGGATTTCACCGGGAATTGTCGCCTTCCGGTTTCGGTGCGGCCAAATTCGGGGAAATACCGGGGGATTTGCCGCAGAGCCGTAAAAATAGAGCGGCGCGGCGGGTCGATGTTGTGATCTGGCCCACGCGGGGTGGCCAATGAAGACGTTTATGCTGGCTGTGATGTTGGCTGTGTTCGCCGCTGTGACCTTTGCGCCCGGCAACGCGCTTGCCCAGAAACAGTCCGACAGGAAAGAGACCGATACCGAACGTATGATGCGGCCGCTTCGGGACAGCGATGCCCCACCGCCCGCCGCGCCCGAAGTGGTGATAACCCGTGGTTGGGGCAACAAAAAATTCGGCAGACTCGTCTTCGACTGGCGGGCGCCGGTAAAGTTTACGGCGAAGATCGTCGGCAACCAGTTGCGCGTCACCTTTTATCGCCCGCTAAAGACGAAATTCGATGTGGCCTCCGAGAATTTGAAGGGTTACCTGTCGGAGCTTCGGGTTCAGACCGACGCCCGAACCGTCCTTGCCAATTTGCAGGGCTATTACAGCATCCGCTCCTTCGCGAACGAAAATGCGGTAGTTATCGATCTTGTGCCGGAGGAATCGGCGAACGGCCGGCCGGCAGAAGATCCCAATGCCTGGCTTGCACGCACGCCCAAGATTCCGGTGCGCGCGGGAAAGCATCCCGGTTTCGGCAGGCTGGTCTTCGACTGGTCGGACGAGGTTGGTTACAGCATTGACCAGGATGGCGATCTGCTGCGTATGCGGTTCGACCGTCCTGCGCGCATCGATGTATCCCGGCTGTCGTCTACGCTGCCGGGACGGGTTTCCGCCGCAACGTCGGAAACGACGAAATCGGCCGTCCGCGTCGGTTTTATCATTCCGCCGACTGCCAGAATTCGGCATTTCCGGGATGGCGCAAGGGTTGCCGTCGATATCATCACGCCCGAACAGGCGGAAAAAAAGAGCGACCACGCCGCCGACGACCATGGCGCCGAAACCGAGGCACATAGGAAAGCGCGGACGACGAAGAAGGTTTTTGCCAAGGACGAACAAACCAAACCGGACCGCGCCGAGACCAGGAAGCCCATTCGGCTGACGAAAAAAGCCCGCCGGCTGAAGCGCCTGGCGGAACGTCAGCAGCGCATCAGCGATAAAAAATTCAGGGGAGCCCCCCTGGTCACGTCGGAGGCCACCCGCCGGGGTTCGGCGCTCGATATCAAGTTCAACTGGCGCAAAGACGTCGCGGCGGCGGTTTACCGGCGCGGCGAACATTACTGGATCCTGTTCGACGGCCGTGCCCGGCTTGCCCTCGGCAGCCTCGTCGTGGCCGGCGAAGGCATGGTGGAAGAAGTCGAACAGACCGATGCGTCCGAAAAGTCGATGCTCCGGCTCAAGGTTCCCAAACACCTGCTCGCGACGGTTATGAAGTCCGGGACAAGCTGGACGATACGCCTCGCGCCCGCCCGGATGACAGGGCCGCTGGCAACGCCGATTGAAGTTCGCGGCGATATCGATAGCAATAAAATGCCGGCCGTCCTGGTTGCGGCGAAGGGGATCGGGCGATCGCATGTTTTCATCGACCGGACGATCGGCGATATCGTTCATGTATATCCCGTTCTGAAGCCGGGATTGGGGAACCGGGTCGCCCGCAACCTGGTCGACGTCGCGATTCCGGCGAGTGCCGCGGGGCTGGTTCTCGTGCCGCGCCGGGACGATATCGCGATGATCCGCAACGCGGACGGTATCTATATTGCGGCGCCTGGCGGGATGAGCGTGTCACGTTCTCTCGAAATCTCCGACAAATCGGAGGCGGCAGACACCGGACATGTTTTCGGGGCGATGTCTGACTGGTCGGGCGGCGGACCGGATTCCTTCGAGAAAATAAAGTATGAGCGTCTTCGGCGAATCCTGACGGCGCCCGAAAAAGACCGGAATCGCGCCCGTCTCGACCTCGCCAAGTTCTATATCGCAAACGATATGGCGGCGGATGCGATGGGGGTCCTCCAGATCGTCGAAAAACAGGACCCGAAACAGGCCGAGGAAGCGCCTTTTATCGCCATGCGGGCGGCGTCGCATTTTCTTATGGGACATTACGGGTCTGCTGCACCGGGTTTCTCGCATCGCCACCTGCTCAACGATCCGTCGGTTTCCCCATGGCTGGCGGGTATTGCCGCGGCGAAGGGCGACTGGGTGGAATCCTACAGGAAAATTCGCGATTCACGCGGGATCGTCGCATCTTTTCCGAAGTGGCTGAAAACGCGCTTCCAGATGATCGGCGCCGAAGCCTCGCTCGCGGTGAAAGACACCGATGGTGCGAAGCTGTGGCTGGACGCCCTGCGGGGCGCGTCGCTTGACCGAAAAGACGCGGATTATCTCAAATTTCTAAGCGCCCATGCGCTTCGGCTCGAAGGAAAGCCCAGTGCGGCCAAAAGCATCTGGCGCGAGGTCATGGCCTCTCCGGATCGCCGGGTTCGCGCCAAAGCCGGTTTCGCCCTTGTGAATGCAGACCTGGATTCCAAGCATATCGACCGGAAAGCGGCGATCGACAAACTCGAAAAACTGAGTTTCGCCTGGCGGGGCGATGCATTCGAGTTCGACCTGAAACGGCGTCTTGGCGATATTCACGCCGAACAGGGCGATTTCCGGGCGTCGCTGTTGCGTCTTCGCCAGGCTGCCAGCCATTTCAAGGACGTCGAAGGCGCCGGGGCGATCGCCGAGGACATGCGCAAGCGATTCCGACAGCTCTTTCTGGAGGGAAGCGCCGACAAGCTTCCGGCGGTGACGGCCCTTGCGCTCTATGAAGAATTCCGGGAATTGACGCCCGCCGGCAAAGACGGCGACGAAATGATCCGCAAGCTGGCCGATCGTCTTGCAGGGGTGGACCTGTTATCGGAAGCGGCGCGGTTGCTTGAACATCAGGTCCGTTTCCGCCTGACCGGGCCGGAACGCAGCCGTGTCGGTGCGCGGCTTGCCGTAATCCGCATGATGAACCGCGAACCGGCCAAGGCGGTCGAGGCGCTCAAGCTCAGCGATGAGCCGGAACTGCCGAAAGCGCTCGAATTCCAGCGCCGCTACCTGAACGTTCAGGCGTTCGGCGAGGCGGGCAAACCGGCGGAGGCCTTGCAGCTCCTTGCAGGCGACGTCAGCCATGAAGCAGAGATGTTGCGGCTTGCGCTTCACTGGAAGAATGCGAACTGGGTCGAAGTGGGGAGCACCGTCCGGCGCATCATTCCCCAGCAGACCGTCGATTCGCTCGACCCCAAATTCGCGGACCTCGTCCTGCGCTGGGCGATCGCCCTGACCATGGAGAACGATACCGACGGTCTGGCATCGCTGCGCAACCGCTTCGACAAGGCCATGGCGGCGACGAAGTACGCCGAGGCGTTCCGGGCGATCGTGGGTGTCGATGTCGGCGTTGTGCCGGATTTCAAGGAACTGGTCCGCAAAACCGGGGATCTCGAAGACTTTCAGACCTTCCTGACCAGCTACCGCGACAAGGTGCAAAGCAGCGCGCTCAGCGCGATCAACTAACTTTCGATTGCAGGGCGGTGGGCGGTTGCAGCCCAGTCGCTCAGCCCGATGCCGGGCGGAAAACCGGACCCCGTTGATTCGTAGGCAGGAATCACGAATGTTTCACGTGAAACATCGCGAGACGGATTGAAAGGCGTTCGGAAATGCTCCGGAGTTCGATCTGACCGCCCACCCGGAGCCCGGCCCGGAGCCCGTCTGTGGCCCGCGTCGGCGCGCTTCAGCTACTGATCGAGCCGTAGCTTTGGACGAGGCTGCCTGCGACCAGATACCAGCCGTCGACAAGGACGAAGAAAATCAGCTTGAACGGCAGCGATATCATCACCGGCGGCAGCATCATCATACCCATGGACATCAGGATAGACGCGACCACCATGTCGATAACGATAAACGGCAGAAACAGGAGAAAGCCGATTTCGAAGGCGCGGCGAAGTTCGCTGATCATGAAGGCGGGAATGAGCGTCCGAAGCGGCGTATCCGCAGGCGTTGCGGCCACCGGGTTCTGGGCAAGGTCCATGAACAGACGCAAATCCTGTTCGCGAACGTGCTTCAGCATGAATGTCCGGATCGGCGCCACAGTGCGGGAAAAGGCCTCCTCTTCGCTGATCTGATTTTCCATCAGCGGCAAAAGCCCGTTCTTGTAGGACGCCTCAAGCGTCGGTCCCATCACAAAGGCCGTCAGAAACAGGGCCAGACTGACGAGCACGGCGTTTGGCGGGGTCTGCTGAACGCCCATGGCGCTCCGGAGAAACGACAACACGATGACAATTCGCGTGAAAGACGTGACCATCACCAGGATCGACGGCGCCAGGCTGAGAACGGTGAGCAGCGCGATGAGCTGGACAATGCGGCCGGTGGTGGAGCCGCCCGACCCGAGATCGAGAGAGAAGTTCTGCGCCGCAACCGGCGAGGCGATTGCCGCCGCCATCAGGACGAGACCCGCGGAGGCGCACAGGATCGGTAGCCAGCGGCGCTTCATGGCTTGTCTTCGTCATGCGCGGAGGCAGGCGCATTCCGGGCGCTGGCAGCCGCCGCCGGGGCATCTATTCCGGTTTCGATCGCAACAGCGCCGGTCGCGCCGAGCAGGACAAGGTGTTCGACCCCGTCACGGCTGATCAGCACCGCACGATGCTTTGCGTCCACCGTTACGGCTTCGACGACCTTGAGCCGCCGGTCGCTCCGGCGGATGGCGGCTGTCTGCCCGCCGACACCGAACCGGCGTGCGAGCCACGTGGCAAAGGCAATCAGCGCCAGCACGAAGAGCAGGGCGGCGATAAATCTTACATAATTGCCGGCATCGAGGTATTCCAAGGTGTTGGTTCCTGTTCCGGCGTCTAACGGGGGCGGCGGGGTTTGTAGGCGGAGACGGCCGTTTGCCGCCTGCCGATATTCTGGAGAGAGCCGGTGACGTCCCGGTGTTGCTCGGAGAGCTGTTCGGACAGCGAATTTAGTCCGTCAATCAGCGCGACAAGCGTCGGCTTCAGGAATTGCCGGTCGGAGGCCGGCAGGGCGGGAATGGCGTTGCAGGCCTGTTCCACATGCGCTTCGAGCCCGTCCAGGTCGACAGTGCCGCCCTGGCGGAGAAGCGTGCGCGCGACGTCGATCGCGGTTGCGGCTTCCCGCAGGGCGTTCTCGACATTGTGGTCGGCCGGGGGGCCGGAATGGGGCGAATTCACGTCATTATCCCGCGTATTGTGAAGCGGGAAGTGTTACGGACTATGGTTAAGAAACACTGAAGACCGGCGGTGCCTGTCGTGTATTAGTCCAGCGAGAGGCCGTAAAATTCCAGTGTGTTGTCCCACAGCAACCGGCGGCGCTCTGCTTCGCCGAAATCGGCGACGTCGAGAAAGTCGTTAACGGCGCCGGCGCCTGAATCGAAATGCGGATAATCGGTGGCAAACAGAATCTTGTCGGCGCCAAGCCCCTGCACTGCAAGCGGGATGGTCGGGTCTCCGGGATCGCATGAAACCACGCATTGGCGCGCAAAATATTCACTGGGTCTGAGGGCCGGCCCGGTCATGTAGCGGCCAAGCTTGGGATGTTCGAAATGGTCGTCGAGACGGGCGATCCAGTAGGGCGCCCAGGAACACCCGGCCTCGAAGAATCCCACCTTCAGGGTCGGATGGCGTTCCAGCACGCCGCCACAGAGAAGCGCCATCATCGCCATCATCTGCTCGAACGGGTGCGAGATCACATGATTAAACGTATAGCTTTCCGGTACCGCCATGCCGCCATATCGCTCGCCCCCGGCGGTTGACGGGTCGCCTGTCGATTCGTGGACGACCAGCGGCACGCCCAGTTCCGCGACCGCGGCGTAGAACGGCTCGCGGCTCGGGTGGTCGAGCCGTTGTCCCAGCGCCGGATTGGGGCGCACGGTGACCGCGACCGCACCGAGGTCGCCAACGGCACGCCTGGCCTCGCGGATCGCCTCGTCGACGTCGAACAGGGCGATGGATGCGGCGAATTTAAGCCTGTCCGAGAAAGGACGGCACCAGTCCGATATCCAGCTGTTATAGGCCCGCATCATCGCCGCGGCGAAGCCCGGTTCCAGGTAACCGGCGACCAGCGCCGCCGACGGGAACAGAACCGCGAGGCGGATACGTTCCTTGTCGAGCACCTTGAGCCGGTTTTCGGCCGTCATCGGCTTGCGGACGGAGATTTCCCTGGGGAAGGGCGGATGTTCGATCCCGTCGACGACGAACCGTCGGTTGCTGTCGGCATTCAGTTCCCAGCCCCCGGTCCGGTCGCGATAGGCAGGCTCGAGATACTCGGAAAACAGAATGTTTTCCTCGTGGACATGTCCGTCGGCATCGAGTGCGATGGGACCGGTTGTGGTCATGTTCTTATCCTCCGGTTCGGCGATTTACGGCCTGTAGGGGTCGCACCGCTGCATATTGTCGCCAATGGTCTGTTGCAGGGCGGCGATATCGATCTGATGGACGCTGCCGCTGCCGGCGAGGACAAGCGCATGCGCGGCGGCGGCACCCATTGCGATACAGGGCCCCATTACCCGGACCGACGATAGCCCGACAGTGTCCCCGTCGATACACCTTCCGGCAGCGGCGAGGTTATCGGTATCGCAATGCAGCAGGCTGCCGAGGGGAACCGTATGCAGGTGCCCGTCCCCCAGTTCCTCCCAGTAGGCGCGGGCGGGATCGTCATGCAGTTCGATCGGCCAGGAACACCGCGCGACGGCGTCGTCGAAAACGCGGCCGGCGCGGACATCGCCGGCGGTGAGTGTTTGGGTGCCGGTAATCCACCGCGTCTGGCGGACGCCCGGCGCCGCATAAACCCGTATCCGCGCCGATCCATATGCCTGGCTGTATTCCGTCCGCAGGAATTCGAGCAGCCGGTCCGCCTGGTCGCGTCCGGCGAAAACCGTGTCGGCGAATCCCGCGGCGTCCATCGGCGTCTCCACGTGGGTCATGTTCGCCAGTGCGGTCCCGTGACCGGGAAAGGCGAAGACGAAACCGTCCTTGCGGATCAGTCCGTAATCGTCGGCCCTGTCCGCAAGACGCTCCTGCATCTCCCAGCGGTCGATGTTGCCGGCCGCCTTTTCGTCGAAGTTCTCGAACAGGACGACCTGGGTGCCGAAGATGGGGGCTTCGGGCTCGCGTATCGGCAGGCCCGCATGCCAGGCGATCGTTGCGTCGCCGGAAGCATCGACATAACCCTCCGCTGCGACCACGACGTCGCCGTAACGCGTCGCTATTTCGAGCGTCGTAACCCGGCGGCCGGAAAGTGTCGCATTCCGGACGACTGCGCCCAGCAGGACCGTGATGCCCGCCTCTGCGACAGCCTTGTCGATCCAGCGCGCCAGGGCGATCTCGTCATACTGGACGATAATGGAATTGCGCGCAGTCCGGTCGCGTGCGGCGCCCGATGCGTGGAGATCTCGGAGAATTTCATCGGCAATGCCGTAGGTAAGGCGGACGATGTCGGGGCCGTTCGAATAGAGACCGCAAAACGTCCCGATAATGGCGTTGACGGCCTGGCCGCCGAGCGTCGCGGCGGCGTCCACGAGGACCACCCGCTTTCCGGCGCGGGCGGCTTCGAGCGCCGCGGATATCCCGGCTGCGCCCGACCCGACGACGCAGATATCGGCCTCTATCCGTTTGGCGTTGTCCGGCGGACGTCTGACGGTGCGGGTTGGAATGTCCGTTCCGCCCATGACGCTATTCGCCGGCCTCTTCGGGCACCTCCGCCGGCGAGGTCAGAAAGTTCGCGCTTGTCTGGGCGGCTTCCTGGTTTTCCTTCTGGATTTTTTCGTACAGTTCTCGGCGTAGCACCGAGGCGCCCTGCGGGAAGGTAAATCCCAGCTTAACCGACCGACCCTTAATATCGACCACGGTCACTTCGATATCATCGTTGATGATCACCGATTCACCGGCTTTTCGCGTGAGATAGAGCATTCTTCCTCCGTCACTACTTGCAACGTCGGGCAGCGCCGTGCATGCGCGCGCTGCCGCCGATTTACAGTTTATTAACACAGGCTTGGGAAACTGCAAATTCCCGTAAAGTTTTATCTGCATTTTCTGCACGAACTGGGACATGGCGCGAGGCGATGGATCTTACCAACCTAAAACTGTTTCAGATGGCGACCAAGCGCATGGACTGGCTGTCCAAGCGCCAGCAGGTGCTGTCGCAGAATATCGCCAACTCGGATACCCCCGGCTATGGCCCACAGGATCTCAAGAAGCTCAAGTTTCAAGAATTAATTCGCCCCCAGCTCAAGCGGGCGACACTGAACCAGACCAGTTCGATGCATATCGAAGCAAGCCGCAAGAACGCGAAATACCGCCCTGATTCAGAAAAATCGACCTATGAGACCGCGCCTGCCGGAAATGCCGTCATTCTCGAAGAACAGCTGACAAAGGTCGCGGAGACCCAGGCCAATCATCGGCTGGCAAGCAATCTCTATTCGAAGCACATCGCGATGCTGAAACATGCACTCGGAAAGCCGCTGCGGTGATGCCGAATGAACCTGTTTTACGAAAATTCCGGGGAGTTGAATTGATATGGACCTGATCAAATCGATCAAAATCTCCACTGCCGGCATGCGGGTTCAGGGCACCCGGCTGCGTGTCATTTCCGAAAATATCGCCAACTCGGATTCTTTGCCCTCCGGCCCCGGCGACGAGCCCTATCGGCGCAAGCAGGTATCGTTCAAGAACACTCTGGACCGGGCGCTGGACGCTAAAAAGGTTCAGATCGACAAGATTCATGTCGATAAGAAGGAATTCGACAAGAAGTACGACCCTCAGCATCCCGCCGCCGACGAAAACGGCTATGTCGACGTGCCGAACGTCAATCCTCTCGTTGAAATGATGGATATGCGCGAAGCGCAGCGGTCTTACGAAGCGAATCTCAGCATTATCCAGGTTTCCAAGAGCATGCTGAGCCGCACAATCGATATGTTGCGCCAGTAATGCGCCTCGTCCCGCAGCGATTTAAGGAGATGGAGCCATGAGTACTTTCAGCGTTGCAAATGCCGCGGCAGCTTACGCGCGCAATGCACAAAAACCGATGACCGACGGCGGGATGGAGCCGCGGTCTTCGGATCCGGGAAAAACGTTCTCGCAATTCGTCGGCGAATCGCTGAACGAGGCGATGAACACCGGCAAACAGGCCGAAAACATGAGCGCCCAGGCGATCGTGGGCAAAGCCGATCTGACGGAGGTCGTCGCGGCGGTCACGAATGCCGAAGTGACGTTGCAGACGGTTGTCGCCATCCGCGACAAGGTTGTCACCGCCTATCAGGAAATTGCCCGGATGCCGATCTAGTCGAACCGGTCGCCGTATTTATCCGGGGGGATAATGAACGCAGTTGAAGTGATCTCGGTCTCCCGGGATGCAATTTGGGTACTTTTGAAGGTCGGGGCGCCGGTTATGCTGATCGCGCTGATCATCGGCCTTGGCGTGTCGTTGTTTCAGGCGCTGACCCAGATTCAGGAAATGACGCTCGCGTTCGTGCCCAAAATCATCGTGATCTTCGTGTCCGTGCTGATCCTGATACCGTTCATGCTCGCAACGCTGAGCACCTTCATGGAACAGATCGTCGATAAGATCGTGGCGCTGGGCTGACCGCCGGATGCTCAACGAACTTTTGACCACGGATGCCTTTGCCATCGCCCTGGTGTTTGCGCGTCTGGGGTCGGCGGTGATGCTGATGCCGGGTTTCGCCGAATCCTATGTCAGCCAGCGCATCCGGCTGATGTTCGCCCTGGCCCTGGCGGTGGTCGTCACCCCGGTTGTGTCGGTTCACCTGCCGCCCATGCCGACGTCGATAATAGCCGCCGCGGTCCTGATCGGCAGTGAAATGATCATCGGGATATTTCTCGGCGGATTGATGCGGTTGCTGGTTTCCGCGCTGCATATTGCAGGCGTCATTATCGGGTTTCAGGCCAGTATGTCGAATGCGACCTTTTTCGATCCGTCGAGCGCCCAGCAGGGCGCGCTGATCGCCGCGTTCTTCAACATTGTCGGCGTGCTTATGATTTTCGTAACCGATCTTCATCATCTGATGCTGATGGCGATCGCCGACAGCTACACGCTTTTCCGGCCCGGCGGCGCCCTGTTGTTCGGAGATTTCTCGCAAACGATCGTCAGCCTTCTGTCGGACAGTTTCGTGCTCGGGCTGCAACTTGCCGCGCCGTTCATTGTCGTGGGCACCGTGTTCTATGCCGGGCTCGGCCTTCTCGGGCGGCTGATGCCGCAGGTGCAGGTGTTCTTTATTGCGGTTCCGCTGCAGATCATCATCTCCTTCAGCGTCATGTCGATGACGCTGTCGGTAAGCATGTTCTGGTTCCTGTCCCGCTTCGAGGACAATCTGCTGCGCTTTACCGGTCAGAACTGAGGAACGGCTGAACCATGGCGGAGGACAGCACAGACCAATCCCAAAAAACAGAGGAGCCGACACAAAAGAAGCTCGACGATTCCCGCAAAAAGGGCCAGGTGCCATCCTCGCGCGAGGTCAATAACTGGTTCATGATCCTGGCCGGAACGATCATCGTGGCAATGATCGCGCCGTCGATGTCGACCGACATAAAAGGCGTATTGCTGAAATTCCTGGCGGCACCGCATGCAATTCCGGTCGAGGCGGGCAGTCTGGTCGATATTCTCGGCCAGACCGCGACCGAGATCGGTTTCATTATGGTTATTCCGATCCTGCTGCTGCTGGTTGCGGCGTTCTCGTCCACGATGGTCCAGAACGGCCTAGTCGTCGCGGTCGATCGTATCCAGCCGAAACTGGAACGCGCTTCGCCCATGGCGGGCGCAAAACGCCTGTTCTCGCTGAAATCTGTCGTCGAATTTCTCAAGGGCGTTGCGAAAATCACTATTGTCGGCGCGATCGCCACCATGCTGATGCTGCCGTCCTTCGAAGGACTGGATCAGATCGTGCGTATGGAGATCGGCGGAGCCGCCAATCTGCTCCATGCGCTCGTGTCGAAACTGCTGTTCGGGGTGCTCGCCGTCGTGACGATTATCGCGGCGATCGATTTCCTCTATCAGCGGTTCGAGCACATGAAGCAGATGCGCATGAGCCGCCAGGAAATAAAGGACGAATACAAACAGACCGAGGGCGACCCTGTGATCAAGCAGCGGCTGCGCCAGGTGCGACAGGAACGGGCCCGCCAGCGCACGATGGCCGCCGTACCCGACGCGTCGGTGATTATCACCAACCCGACCCATTTCGCCGTCGCGCTCAAATACGAACTGGACGACATGGAAGCGCCGGTGCTGATCGCGAAAGGGCAGGACTTTCTTGCCCTCAAGATTCGCGAAGTTGCCGAAGAGCACGATATCCCGATCGTCGAAAACCCGCCCGTTGCCCGGGCGTTGTATGCGAATGTCGAGGTCGATCAGGAAATTCCGCAGGAACATTTCAAGGCCGTCGCGGAGATTATCGGATATGTCTTCCGCCTTAAGGGCAAATTGCCGGCACAGCGCTGATTTCCCGGCAGTGTTGATCCGCCGTCCGCATCGACGACGGCAGGCAGGGACAGGGGGAGTACAGGCGGGCGCGTTATGCTAATAACTCCGGGATCGTCCCCATTGCGGAGTTTTGAGATGTCCGAACCCTTTGTTGCCGCCAAGCAGTCCTGCATCCTCGGAGAATCCCCGATCTGGTCGGTGGCCGAGCAGGCGATGTACTGGGTGGATATCCGCAATCCGATGATCTACCGCCTCGACCCGACAACCGGAGAGGTCCGGAACTGGCGGGTCCAGACCGAAATCGGGTCGATAGGTCTCGCCGGAGACGGCCGCCTGATCGCGGGGACCCGGATGGGGTTTGCCTATATCGACCTCGCAGATGGCTCGTTCGAGGAACTGGCCGACCCGGAAGGCGACGGTCGGATGAATGCGGTGCGCATGAATGACGGCAAGGTGGACCGTCAGGGCCGGTTCTGGTGCGGCGGCATGGAAGACCCCGGCGCCGGCGAGGTCGCATCGCTCTACCGGTTTGACCCTGACCATACCGTACATAAAATGGCGGGGCCGGTCCGTATCGCAAATGCGCTCTGCTGGAGCCCCGACGACACGGTCATGTATTTCGCGGATTCCCGGAAAGGAACCGTCTGGTCCTACGATTTCGATTCAGCAGCGGGCACGATCGAGAACCGCCGCGTATTTCTCGAGGTCGCCGATAGCGACGGCGTGCCGGACGGGGCGACCGTCGATTCCGACGGGTTTGTCTGGATTGCCCATATGCGGGGCGGGGCGGTCAGGCGATACGACCCTGCCGGCACGCTCGAGCGGACGATCAGGTTCCCGGCGTCGTTGACGTCATGCCCGGCCTTAGGCGGACCGGATCTGAGCACGCTGTATGTAACCACGGCGTCGTCCCGGTTCGAGCCGGCCGATTTCGAGCGCGAACCGGATGCCGGATCGCTGTTCGCCGTCGAGACCGATGTAACGGGAATCCCCGAACCGGTTTTCGGGTGGCAACAGGCCTGAACTCAGTACCGTAAAAGGACGGAAGAAAAACATGACCGAATCCGATATCCGCCCTCGCCGCAGCCTGCTTTTCGTGCCCGGTCTGCGTCCCGACCGTTTCGCGAAGGCTTTGGACAGCGGTGCGGATATTGTCTGCGTCGACATCGAAGATGCCGTGCCCCTGCCGCGCAAGGAAGAAGCGCGCGAACTGACATTCCCGATATTCGCGGAAACCACGCATCCCCATGTCGAAACGATGGTGCGGATCAATCCGCTCTCTACGCCGGACGGGCTGAAGGATATCCTCGCCCTGCGGGAATGTGCCGTGCCGCCGCGGGCGGTGATGCTGGCAAAGCCCGGCTCGGCGGCGGAAATCCGGCTCTACGATGAATTGCTGCAGGGCAGCTGCGCCGATATCCGGTTCCATGTGATTATTGAATCCACCGACGGGCTGGCGAACGTGATGGAAATCGCCGATGCGTCGGGCCGTATCGATTCCCTGCTGTTCGGCGCCGTGGACATGTCGGCCGATCTGCGCGCCGCGAAAACATGGGAAACGCTGCTCTACGCCCGGTCGCGCGTCGTGCACGCCGCGGCCCGTTTCGATCTCGACCTCCTCGATGTGCCGTGGCTCAGTCTCGACGACCCGGACGGGCTGCGCCGGGAGGCCGAAATGTCGGACGCGCTCGGGTTTACAGGCAAGGCGGCGATCCACCCGAAGCAGATTCCGGCGATCAACGATGTCTTTTCGCCGTCGCCGGATCTGGTCGATCGGGCGCGGCGTATCCTGGCGGAGTTCGAGAAAGACACCAGCGGCCTGGTCGTCGTGGATGGCGAACTGATCGAGCGCCCGGTGATCAGGTCGATGCTGCGCGTGCTTGCGATTGCGGATCACCTGGAGAAGACGGCTTGATCGATTTCCGCCAACAGGCGTTCGATGCCTATCAGGCGGGTGATTTCGGCGCTGCGGAAGCGGCGTATCGTAAAGCGCTGGCCGCCGATCCGGCAGATATAGATTCCCGAATGGCTCTGGGTGTGGTGTTGCGCCGTCTCGGTCGTCTCGACGAGGCGCTGGAGATGCTGGAACGGAGTGTGACCGAAGCCCCCGGTGATTTTCGAGCGTATGCGAATTACGGTCTGGCGCTGCAAACTGCCCGGCGTCTCGATGATGCTGTCTCGGCTTATCGGTCCGCCTATCGATTGGAGCCGAGAACGATCCGCCAGATTTCCGTCAACTTGTCGGCATTGGGAACCGGGATGCTTTTCCTCGATCCGCGCGAACTGGAAGCCTTTCTTGGCGCTGAATAAAGCCTATTCTTCCGTTGCGGCGCGGCGGAAGTTGTCTTTATAGAAGCCCGGCGTGGCCGAAATTTTCGCTTTCAGTGCCGAAGATTCACGGGCTTCGCTCGCGGTCATTTCCGAGATTTCAAGATCCAGGCTTTCCCGCCGTATGGGAATGCAATGCGCAACGGGCGTGCCTTTCTCGAGGATGCCCGCGAAGGTCGGGTCGGTCCATTGTGCGGGGAAATGAACCGGCAAATCCGTAAATCCGTCCGTATCGACGAGCCCGGTCAGGGTTTGGAACGGCAGATCGGGACGGTTGAACGGATGGGTAAACAGGACCGAGACGCCCGGTTCGGTCCGCATGGTCCAGAAATTGATGAATTTCAACACTGAGACATTGTCGATATCGAACGGGGTGCCCGCCACCTGGCTGGCAAAATGGAAGGCGAGTGGGGATTCGTCATGCGGCCAATTCCAGGTGAATCGGCCCTTATCGATCTCGATGTCGCAAGGAAGGGGGATGACGAACCCGGCTGTCATGGCATCGATGAACGGCGGGCATTGTTTGACGGTCCGGTCTTCGCCGAAAGCGCCGAGATCTTCCGTCATGGCCATACTGCGCAGCCAATCCGGCAGCGTTCGACCTGCCGGAACGGGGCGCGGCAGGATGGCCTGAAGTCCGGGAAGGCATCGGAAACTGATTTTCATGGCTGTCACGCTGTCGCAGTCAGGCACCGGCCGCCTATTTCGACCACTTGGTGACGGGTTTTTCGGTTTCCGTGCCGTCGACGAAAACGGCATCCACCTTTTCGTTATAGAAGCACATCAGGTCTTTGATCTTCGGGCATTCGGGAACCGGATCGGGATAGGCCCACACGATATCGTCAAACGTCTCCTCCCCGATTCTCGCCGTCCAGTACGATGCGGTACCCTTATACGGGCATCGGGTTTTCGTGTCGGTCGGCGTGAGGAGGTCCATGCGGACGTCCTCTGCCGGGATGTAGTAGCGCGTCGGCAGGCCGGTTTCGAACAGGAAGTGAGCGCGGGTCGTATCCGCCACGGTCTCGCCGCCGAGTATCACCCGGACGGGGCGCGACGACGGCACCGTGTCGACCCGCTTGTGGGGGTCGCGCGGATGCACGAACACTTCCTCGTCTTCTTCGTACCAGTGATCGACGCGATCCCAGTAGAACGCACAGTAATCCTGCAGGTTGATCGTGGTCATTTCATCGAAGGGTTGCTGATAGGTCCAGACGGCATTTTCCGCGGTCTTGCCGCCGGCCTCGATCGTCCAGTAGGACGCGTCGCCCTTATAGGGACAATGACTGGTGTGATCAGTCGGGTGCAGCAGGTCGAGGCGGACACCCTTTACCGGGAAATAATAGACCGGCAGGTGATTGGCCTCGTACATCAGCACCATGTCGGTCGAATCGGCGATCCATTCGCCGCCGAACTTTACCCGCAAGCGGCGGGGCGACGGCTCGAACCGGATGTGGTGGTCCGGGTTTTTCAGATATCCGGGAGCGGGGTTTGCCATGTGCTGCTTTATCCTTCGAAATCAGAGGCTGCAGGCTAGAGCGATTGACGGCAAAAGCCTATGATGCTTCTAACAATTATAACCATATGGGATGTCGGGAAACATGGCCACTTCGCTCAAGAACGACCTCGTACCGGATGTCGATGAATTCCGGCTCCGCCGCTTTGTCGACAGGATGATCGACGAAGGCGAAGTCGAGGTCGTCGATGAACCGGTCGCGCTTGCCGATGTCGCCGCCCGCATGGACGGTAACGAAAAGGCAGTGCTGTTCCGTCAGGCCGGACCGGAGAAGGCGGAACTGATCGGCAGCATGACCGGCGGCCGGCGGCGCATGGCAAAGGCCTTTGGCGTCGAGCCGGGCGATCTGCTGACCGAGGTCAATCGGCGTCTCGCCACGCCGCAGGAGGTTGTCGAACTCGATTCCGGCGATGCGCCGGTCCATGAAGTGATTCTGACCGGTGACGATGTCGACCTGACGAGGCTGCCGGTCCATCTGCAGCACGAAATGGATGGCGGGCCTTATATTTCCGCGTCGCTGGACTATGTCGTGAACCCCGAAACCGGCTGGACGAATACCGGCGCGCGGCGCCTGATGCTGCGAAGCAGGACGGAAACCGGAATCGACCTGGTGGCGCCGTCGGACCTGAAGGCGATTTACGAAAAATCGGCGTCGAAAGGGGAAAAACTGCCGGTGGCCTTCACGGTCGGCGCGCATCCCTGCGACCACGTCGCCGCCGTCATGCGTCTGCCGGTGGACGAACTGCCGCTGGTCGCCCAGCTGCGCGGCGCCACGCTACCGGTCGTGAAATGCGTGACCAGCGATATCCGTGTGCCGGCGGATGCCGAATACGTCATCGAAGGTTATCTCGACGAGCGCGGCCATGTGGAGCCCGAGGGGCCTTACGGCGAGTTCCTCGGTTATTACGGCGTGGTGAAACGGAATCCGGTATTCCACGCCACGGCTATCACGCACCGCAGGGACGCACTGTTCCAGACATCGACCATTTCGGGAGAGCATATCGGCTGGACCGACACGACCCAGCTCAACGCCATTCGCGCCGAGGTAACGGTCTGGCGGGCACTGCAGACGGCGGTGCGCGAACCTGTCGCCGTCAACATCACCACGTCGTCGGGCGGCAGTTTCAACGTCCGCGTTGCCGTACGGCAGAGGGTGCCGGGCGAGGCACGCAACGCCATCGCCGCCGTGATGGGGTCGCTCGCCAATTCGAAGCATGTCTTCGTTGTCGATCCCGATATCGATATATTCGACGATGCCCAGATGGACTGGGCGCTGGCGACCCGTTTCCAGGCCGACCGCGACCTCGTCGTCGAATCCGGATTCCGGACGCTGCCGCTCGACCCGTCGCTTCAGGGCGCGCGGATCGGCGCCAAGGCGGGGTTCGACCTGACGCTTCCCCTCGGCGACCGGTCGCTGGAACATACAGTGCCGAAATCGTTTGTATCCGGCGAAAAAACCCATGATAGCGTTGAGGCCGCTCTGGCCGACGGCCCGCTTGCTTTCGGTGCGATCATGGTGGCGATCGGGTCGCGCGACGGTCGCGACGTGGTGGTTGAACTCGACCGGCTGCGCCAGGCGGGGCGCCTCGACCGCGTCGAAGACGGGCTCTACGCGTTGACTGGCGCATGAGCACAGAAGGTTCGGCTGCGAAATCGCTTGCCGGCGTCGGCGCACCGGTTCGCCGGCGGGAAGACCGGCGCCTGTTGCGCGGGCAGGGGCAATATTCCGACGACATGAACCTGCCGGGGCAACTGCACGCTGCCATGGTGCGTTCGCCGCATGCGCATGCGGAAGTACTGTCGGTCGATATCGGCGCCGCCGCCGCATTCCCCGGTGTGGTCAGCGTGCTGACCGACGCCGACTACCGAGCCGACGGGATCGGCGATCTCGGCCATGTCGCAAACCCGGCCGGGGCGGAGGAATGGCAGGTGCCGGCCTTCGTAAACCGCGACGGGTCGGTTCCGTTCGATGCTGCACAGCCGCCGATTGTCGGCGACCGGGTGCGGCACGCCGGGGAAATCGTCGCTGTCGTGATTGCCGACACGGACGCGATCGCCCGTGAAGCGGCTGATCTCGTGATGGTTGATTACCGGACGCTGCCTGTTGTCACGGACGCCCTGGCGGCGATCGAACCCGGCGCCCCGCTTGTCTGGGAAACCTGTCCCGGTAATACGCCTTTGGATGCCGAGATGGGCGACAGCGCGGCGACCGATGCGGCCTTCGCGCAGGCGGCGCACGTGGTCGAAGCGCGGTTCTTCAACAACCGGGTCATCAATTGCCAGATGGAGCCGCGTGCGGCGGTCGGCGACTGGGATGCGGATATTGGCAAGCTGTCCCTCCATACCGGCGGGCAGGGTGTGCATCGCCACAAGATGATCCTCGGGCAGATGTTCGGGCTCGACGCGGACAAGGTGCGGGTGACGTCGAAAGACGTCGGCGGCGGGTTCGGGCCGCGCAACATGATGTATCCGGAATTCGTAATGGTGTGCTGGGCAGCGAAGCGCCTTGCGCGGCCGGTCAAATGGCTCGGCGACCGGTCGGAAGCCTTCGTGACGGATTACCAGGCCCGTGATCTGTACACCGACGCCGCCCTGGCGCTGGACGCGGACGGCAATTTCCTGGCGCTCCGGGCCGATCTTGTCGGAAATCTCGGCGCGCATACGGTGTCCTTTGTGCCGTTGTCGAACGGCCCGCGTCTGCTGCCGTCGGTTTACCGGATGAGAGCGGGCTACGCCCGGATTCGGGGTGTCCTGACCAATACGGTGCCGACCGGGCCCTATCGTGGCGCCGGGCGTCCCGAAGCCATGCATGTGATCGAACGCCTGATCGACATGGCGGCGGCGGATATGAAGATCGACCGGATCGCCCTGCGCCGTCGCAATCTTATTGCCGCCGATGCCTTTCCGGCGACGAACCCGATGAACACGACCTATGACTGCGGCGAATTCGAGGTTTGTCTCGACATGGCGCTGGAGATGGCTGACTGGGACGGTTTCGAGACCCGGCGGGCCGAGTCCGCGTCGCGCGGTCGCCTGCGGGGCCTCGGCTATGCGTCCTATATCCAGGCCCCGGTGGGCGCACCGGTCGAATTCGCGGCCGTTACCGTAAACGGCGACGGCACCGTTACCGTGCCGATCGGCACGCATTCCAGCGGCCAGGGGCACGAAACGGTGTTTCCGCAGCTTGTGTCCGAGATTCTCGGCGTGCCCTACGATTCTGTGCGTATCGTCACCGGCGATTCGGATGTCGTCGGCATTGGCGGCGGTTCCCATTCCGACCGCTCGATGCGGCTGGGCGGGATCGTCATGCGCGAAGCGTCCGACAAGGTGATTGAAAAAGGCCGGGAAATCGCTGTCGACCTGCTTGAGGCGGCGGCGGCGGATATAACCTTTACGGATGGCGTATATCGGGTAACGGGAACCGATAAATCCGTTGGCTTGTTTGAGGTTGCGGCACAGGCAGAGGGCGCGGCCCTGAGCGCGGATTCGATTTTTCGCGGCCGGTCGGCGGCCTATCCGAACGGCGCTGCGGTCTCGGAAGTGGAAATCGATCCTGAATCGGGCGCGCTGACGGTGATTGCCCATTCGACCGTGGACGATCCCGGGCGGGCGATCAATCCGATGATTCTCGCCGGACAGGCGCACGGCTCCATCGTGCAGGGGATCGGCCAGGCGATCATCGAAAACGGCTATTACGACCCGGAAACCGGCCAGCTGATCGCCGGCTCGTTCATGGATTACGGCATTCTGCGGGCCGACGATGTGCCGGAGTTCAACACGGGGCTTCACGAGGTCCCGACGGCGAACAATCCGCTGGGGGTCAAGGGCGGCGGCGAGGGCGCAACCGTGTCGGCGACCGCGGCATTCATCAATGCTGTCTGTGACGCCCTCCGCGATTACGGCGTCCGCGATATCGAAATGCCGGCAACGCCAGAGCGGATCTGGCGGGCGATGAAACCGGTGGCACCCTAATTTGACGTTTCAGGCGCTGTTGCTCGTTGCCCTCGGCCTGTCAATGGACGCGTTCGGTGCGTCCGTCAGCCGTGGCGCTGTGATCCGGACCCTCAGTCTGTCGTTGTCGCTGCGCATTTCGCTGGTTTTCGGCGTTTTCGCGACGGCGGCCCCGTTACTGGGGGCGTTTCTCGGGCTGGCGTTTGTCGATGTTATTTCCGAGGTCGATCACTGGATTGCTTTCGGCCTGCTGGTTGCGGTCGGGGCAAAGATGATCCGCGATGCGTATGTTGTTTCCGACGGGCCTCCGGTCGCACTCGGGTTGCGGTTCGGGGTCATCGTGGCGTCGGCACTGGCGACCAGTATCGATTCCGGAATATTCGGTATCACCCTGCCCACGACCGAGATAAGCCTGTCCATGAGTGCGCTCACCATTGGCAGCGTGACATTCGCCGCCGCGTTCGCCGGGCTTCAGGTCGGCAGGATATCGGGGGTTGCTGTCGGGCGCCGTGCCGAAGTATTCGGCGGTGTCCTGCTGATCGCTATCGGGACCAAGATCCTTCTCGATCATACCCTGTTCTAGGCGCGGAACGGACGCGCCGGTCCATCGGTCTAGGTGGCGTGGATGCCGGGCATGACCTCGAAGCCGGGAATTTTCCTGATCCGGGAACCCCAGCGGCGGATGGCGGGATAATCGTCGAGTGAAATGCCGCCGTCGCCGCTGAGCGCGACATAGGGGAAACAGGCAATATCGGCAATGGTCGGGCTGTCGCCGACGATCCACTCCCCGCCGTCGATCTCGCGATCGGTGAGATGATCGTCGAGGACTCGGAACGCGGCATGGGCGGCGGCGCGCACCTTGTCGATATCGACGTCGTAGAAAAGCATGTCGTGCAGCCGCGCGGCGGACGAATTCATGATTTCGCCGCCGGCGAAGGACAGCCACATGGCAATCCGCCCCTGGGTTTCCGGATCCTCGGGATACCATGTCCGCGCGGCGTCGTACTTGCCTGCCAGGTAAACCAGTATGGCCTGTGCATCGCGCAGGACCAGGTCGCCGTCTTTCAGGACAGGTATCTGGCCCAGCGGATTCAGGTCGAGAAAATCCGGCGTCCTGTGTTCGCCGCCGGGATAATAATCCACCGGCCGAGCCTGATAGTCCTGGCCGATCATCGACAGGAACAGTCGCACCTTGTAGCAGCTGCCGGACAGGACATAATCATAGAGCTCGATCATGCGGCGCGGTTGTCCTCGTTGTCCCGATACGTGCCGAAGGTCAGTCCCTTCTGACGCAGCCAGCGGCGATAGAGCATCGACGAGCCGTCGGCCCGGATCGCGGTTTCGAATTTCGGCGACAACGGTAGTCCGACCGGCAACTGGTTTTCGAGAATGCTGCGATCCTGCAGGAAGATTTCGTGCTGGAAATGGACCAGGTCGGTATAGGTGGACGTATCGTCGAAGACGAGCATGAACGTGTGGACGTCGCATACCCCCTCGTCGCGTGGCTGCACGAATATACCGACGAGATCCCAGGCGCCTTCGACCACCGGGCAGGTCTTGTAGAGCACCGTCACGAAGGGGGAGCTGACACGGTACATGTATTCGCTGACCTGGCCGTCATCCGCCGATGCCGCGGCCTGGGGCTGGAAAAAACTGCATTCCGTCGCCCACAGTTCGTCGTCGGGCTGGCGGATTTCGAATTTGTAGTCGGAAACCTCTGTGATGGGCTCTTCCCCCAGAATGCCGGTATGCACGTAGGGAAAGTGCGACATGTCCAGGAAGTTTTCGACGATGCGCAGGGGGGATGCCCGCACGGTTACCGCGCCGCAGGAAATCAGTCGCCGTCCGTCTTCCAGGAATTCCGGCATGTCGAGGGGCGGCTTGACCGGCGTTCCCAGGGTCGTCCAGACATGGCCGTACAGGACCTGCGCAGGATGCTCCCTGCCCATGCCGCCATTGGCATTGGCTTCGAACACGCGCGGGCGGTCGCCGTCCATCTCGGCGATGATGTCCTGGCCGAGCAGGCGGGTATTGCGCCGTTTGCCGGACGCGATCTCGTCGATATTGCCGATTGCCTCCCAGTCGTTCAGCGCCACCGTGTCCGTCGTGATTGCCATTTGTCCGAACTCCTATGCCGCCACGGTTTCGGCATGCCCGCGAAACCGGCGCGCCCATGCCGAAAAATGCCGGCGAAGGGCCGGGATGTCGTCATCGGCGACCGCCGCCGTCGACAGGACATGCAGATGGGTTTTGGTCTCGCCCGCCGGCTGGAGCGCGAGAACCAGGGATTCTCCGATATCGGGTGCCGTTTCGATGACGATAATACCCGGCGCCGGATGCCGGGACAGGAAAACGCCGGATGGCGGCGCTGCCGAGAACGGCGTGAACGACGTTTTTGCCGCTGCGGCTTCGATCGTCGCCGCGGCGCAGTTGACGGCGACTGACCGGCAGAATGTCAGCTTGTCGAATTCGGACAGGTCCGGCGGCGGACCGTCGGGCGTACCGATGGATGTCCAGATCAGGCCGTCGGCTTCGGCGGACGGGGCGGCGGGTACGCAGAAATCGTCCGGCGGAGTCATGTCGGGGTGGGCCGGGATATAGGCGCATTTGCCGTCGCCGCCGAACCGCCATCCATGATAACGGCAGGCCAGCCGGTCGCCGTCTACGAAACCGTATTGCAGACGCATGCCGCGGTGAATGCAGCGATTGTGCCATACGTGGCTTTTGCCGTCGGTGCCCCGCCAGGCGACGCGTTCGACGTCGAACAGGTGTACCGGCTGCACGTCGCCGGGACCGAGCAGGGCCGACCCGCCAATGGCATACCAGGCATCTTCCCGAATTTCCTTCACGCGCATATCCGATTATCTGTCACGTCACACCAGGGCAATCAGCCGATCGTATAGTGTCACCCAATTCGAGGAATTCCAACTGCGACCGCCGGTCGCGCCGGGAAATCCGCTGGTATATATTCAGGCCGGTATTTCAGACGAAGGACGGACATATGGCGAGACTGGAAGGTAAAACCGCGATCGTGACCGGCGCGGCACAGGGAATCGGCGCGGTTTATGCCAAAGCATTGGCGGACGAGGGCGCGAAGGTCTGTCTGTCGGACATTCTCGATACCGGTGCGGCGGTCGAAGAAATCGGAAAAGCCGGCGGCGAGGCGATCGGTATGGAAACCGACGTCACCGACATGGATGCCTGCACAGAGATGGTCGCCCGGACCGTTTCCGCTTTCGGGTCCGCCGATATCATGGTTACCAACGCCGCGCTGTTTGCCGCGCTTCAGCGCCGGAGCTTCCTTGAAATCGACGGCGATGAATGGGACAGGGTTATGGCCATAAATACGCGCGGCGTGTTCAACTGCATAAAGGCCGTGGCACCGGAGATGAAGAAAAAGGGATATGGCAAGATCGTCAATATTTCATCGAGCACGATTTATTCCGGCGTGCCGCTGATGCTTCACTATGTGGCATCGAAGGGCGCAGTGGATGCCATGACCAAGGCGCTGGCCCGGGAACTCGGCGGCGACGGGATCACGGTAAACACCATCGCGCCCGGCTTTACGATGAGCGACCAGATCGAAGCCCAGCGCGACAAGCTGGAATTTTATGTGAATCTGAGCCTGAACAGCCGCGCCGTGAAACGCGAACAGGTGCCGGACGACCTGCTTGGCGCGCTGATCTTTCTGGCGTCGCCGGAATCCGATTTTGTCACAGGCCAGGCCATCGTTGTCGATGGCGGCATGATAATGCATTAACGGGAAAGACGGAGGACCGGCGAATGACATTCCTGCGAAACGCCTGGTATGCCGCGTGCTGGGCAGACGACCTTGCGCCCGGCGCGCCATTGGCCAAGACGATCCTGTGCGATCCCGTGGTGTTGTGGCGGGACGGTACGGGCGCCCCCGTTGCGCTGGAAGACCGCTGTTGTCACCGTCATCTGCCATTGTCGCTCGGCGAGGTCACCGGCGATACCGTACAGTGCGGCTATCACGGTCTCGAATTCGATGCGACAGGCGCCTGCGTCGCGGTGCCGGGACAGAGCAGGGTACCGCCCGGGGCCGGCGTCCGGTCTTTTCCGGTCCGCGAAAAATACAGCATGATCTGGATCTGGCCCGGCGATCCCGCCCGTGCCGATGAAAACGCGATTCCGGAACTGCCCTGGCTCGATCATCCCGACTGGGTGCATACCGGCGGGCTTATCCATATGAAGGCCGACTACCGGTTGCTGGTCGACAACCTGCTGGATCTCACCCATGTCAGCTACATCCACAGAAACACGATTGCCGGCGACCCGAAGGAAGCGCTGGTGCCGGTCAAGACCGTCCGCGACGGCGACGCGATCCGCGTCGAACGCTGGATGCTCGGCTTCACGGCGCCGCCGATGTACGATCAGGCGCGCAAGTTCGATGGCAAGGTCGACCGCTGGCAGCTGATAAAGTGGCAGGCGCCGGCGACGGTGACCCTGGATATCGGTTGCGCCGACGCGGATACCGGCGCGCCCGACGGCGATCGTTCCCGGGGAATCACCATGTGGTCGAACCACATCATCACGCCGGAAACCGAAACCACCACCCATTACCACTGGGCCTTTGCCCGCAATTACAAGCTCGACGATGACGGGGTCTCCGACGTTCTCGCCAAAGGCGGGGTGCAGACCTTCATGGAAGATGTGGTCGTACTCGAACGCCAGCAGGAAGCGCTGGACCGGATGGGCACGCGGCCGGTTGTCGATATCAATATCGACAATGCGCCGCTGCAGTTCCGCAGGATACTTGCGGACAGGATCGCTGCCGAACAAAGCGCGGTATCTGCAGGTTGAGCATTCATCCGGGATATTTGGGGGTATTGGTCGGGGCGCTTGCGGTCCTGGCGAATCCCGCCGGCGCGCAGGATAAATCGGACCGGCTGAAGATCATCAATTGTCATGACGTGGGTCGGAATATTGTCCGCCGCACCGCCCTGTGGAAGTGCAAGGGCGACATCGTATCGGACGCGCGGGCGGCCGAAATAAAGGCCAGCCGTATCCGGCGTGCGCGGGGGAAACTGCAGCCCGGTGCGGCTTTGTACCCCGGTCTGAAGATGCGTAGCAGCGGCTCGGGCTTTTTTGTGTCTCGGGACGGTCATTTGCTGACGAACGACCACGTCATCAAGGGCTGCCAGCGGGTCTCCGTGAAGCCGACTAATGCCCGCGCGCATCTGCCGGCATCGGTGATCGGGTCGGATGGACCGGACGACCTCGCCGTGCTCCGGTATTCCGGCCAGACCGGCGCCGTGGCGAAATTCCGCAAGCCGCTGGACCTTCGCGTCGGCGACAAAATCGCCGTCATCGGGCACCCGCTGCACGGCCTGGTCGCGATCAAGCCGATCTTCGTAACCGGCAAGGTGAGCCCGTACAGGGAAGACGAGATGCAGCGCTGGGGGCGGTTTGCAGTCGATGCCGATATCCGCCGCGGCAATTCGGGTGGGCCGGTGATTGACGACCGGGGTTATGTCGTCGGCGTGGTCTCGGCAAAGGTGAACACACCGGCAATGTTCCGGCGGACCGGCGAAGTACTTCGCGATATAGGCGTTATCATTCGTCAGGACCGGGTACTGCGCTTTCTCGACCGTTTCAGTGTTGCCTATACCGGCGGCGACCGGCGCCCGCCGCTCGACGACGACGTGTTGTCCGGTCTTGCCTTTGCGTTTGTTGCGCGGGTCGGGTGCTGGAAATAAAAACCGTGAACGCTGGCGCTGCGCCGATCAGTTCGGACGATTGTTCAGCGTATCGAGATTTATCGGCAGCCAGACGGTCGCTTTAGTGCCGCCCTCGGCGCCGCTTTCGATGGTCAGCCCGCCGAGATGCGTTTCCATGATCGATTTGCTGACGCTGAGTCCCAGACCGGCGCCGCGGTCCGGTTTATCGACGATCTTCGGTGTCTGAAAACAGGGAGACGTGAGCCGCGAAATCCTGCATTCCGGGATTCCCGGGCCGTTATCTTCGACCGTGATCGAGAGGCGTCGCGCGTCGAGCCGTGCAGACAGGATTATTTGCCCGCCAACCGGCGTGAATTTTATGCCGTTGGCCAACAAATTAATGAGCACCTGTGCGAGCAGGCGGGAATCCGCACAGAATTCCGGCAGACTTGCGGGAATATCGAACTCGACGGCAATATTTTTCTCAGAAGCCTGCATCAGTGTCATCAGCAGGACATCGTCGATCACGTCATGAAGAGAAATATCTTCGAGCTCGATTTCGAAGCGGCCGGCTTCTAGAAGCGACAGGTCGAGCAGATCGTTGATCAGTTTCAACAGGTGCTGGCTGCTCCGGTGGATATCGTCGATATAGCCGTTATACCGATCGACGCCGGGGCCCTGTATTTCACCGAAAATCCGCTCCTGGATGGCTTCACTGAACCCGATGATCGCATTTAGCGGGGTGCGAATTTCGTGGCTGAGAGTTGCCACAAAATGCGCCTTGTCTTCGCTGGACATACGCGCCTGTAAGGCGATTTCATTGGACATGCGCACCTGCAAGGCGATCTCCCTGTGATACAGTTCGTTGGCCTTCGCCTGCAGCACCTGTTCGTGATTCTTGAGCGTGAACCGAACGGTTCGGTTCAAAATCTCGGACGACAGCGTTCTCTTGTCGATATAGTTCATCGCGCCGGCATTTAGCGCCTCGGATTCGACATCCTGGGTTCCGTGGCCCGACATCAGAATCATCGGAGTCGTGCATTTGCGGCCGCCGGCATCCCTGATCAGGGATGTGCCGGTTTCCGCACCCAGAAAATGATCGATGAGGGCGATGTCGAAATCGCCGTTCTGCAGATGCCTCCGTGCGACATCGATATCTGCGACATGGACCAGTGCGTCGGCGAAGATATCCGTGTTTCGGAACAGAGATTTGATCAGAAACGCTTCGGCTTCCGAGTCTTCGACGATCAAAATTCGCATATTGAAATTCCTACCCCGG
This sequence comes from uncultured Rhodospirillaceae bacterium, assembly GCA_963974055.1. Taxonomy (GTDB): domain Bacteria; phylum Pseudomonadota; class Alphaproteobacteria; order MPNO01; family UBA830; genus CAXBCP01. The sequence goes on along the minus strand of CAXBCP010000002.1, from coordinate 51,965 downwards.
CCAACGAATACGCTTGGCGTCTGCACAATTGTTACGGCTGCAGGTTATTCAAGTGTTCGTTTGTAAGACGCCAACACGTCAGATCGTATCGGGTTCGCCGGAAATCAACTAAAAATAGCATGAGGGTTTACACCGCAACATGCGCATCTGGTCAGATGTTCCCGTCATCCGATTGCCTGTATGCCGCCCGACGTATTAGTCTTGCGAAGTTGGCAGGCCGGAATCATGAGGATCAGGACCACCGGATGGACGATATCAAGGGCGACGACATCATGCTCACCGTGTTCCTGAAGCACGATCAGTCTCAGGCACTCGACGAATTTCAGACCAAGCTGGACGATCGCGGATGGTGGGAAAATTTTCCGCCGGACGGGGTCGAAATCGTGTCCTGGCACGTCGTGATGGGGATCGGGCAGATCGCGACGCTGAAAATGCCGCCGTCGAAGCTCCAGGCCGTCAATGTTGCGCTCGAAAAATATGCATGGGGCGTTTTTCGGACCGAGGCCTTTCCGACATACGATTTCAGGGCGGTGCGCGAACGTCTTGCCCGGGAATCGAAAGCCAGGCGGAATGCCGGCGTCATGCAGCCGGGTGCGACCGATGCAATGCGCGAAAACAGCGGGGCGGGTGGTGGAAACCACCCCAGGTTGCCGCATAACGGCCTGTATATGGAACAGTGGCAGGCCGGCAGCGGGACGTCGGACCCCTATGAAACGGCGCTCGGGGACGCTCTCGAAGAGATATTCGGGAAGGGTCATCACGATCTCGCCGAAATTGTCTCCGCGTTGAACGACAAGGGCATCATGACCCCCGAAGGCGATGTCTGGACGGAGGAGAATTTCCCGGCGATGATGGAGCGACTCGGACGCTGATTTCGTTGGTGTAAGGAACTGGGGAACGATGGCACAGCAACCGCCAAGATACCGGATCGGCGCGGAGGCCCGGAACATTCTCGATACCGGACTGCGCAACAAATGGTATGGCATCTGTCCGTCGGCACGGGTCAGCAATAATCCGGTGGCGATCCGGCGCTGGAGCCGCGACCTCGTTCTGTGGCGCGATCGCGACGGAGGTGTGCATTTACAGGACGACCGCTGCCCGCATCGCGGCGCGCCGCTGTCGATTGCGCGCCATGACGGCGACCGCCTGACCTGTGTGTATCATGGCGCGGAAATACTCGGCGACGGTACGGTCGCCGCCCTTCCAGGAGAGCCCGGCTGCGATCTGGTGGGGCAGTGTGCGGTAAAGACCTACCCGGTTCAGGAACACCGGGATGTCGTCTATGCGTGGCTCGGCGACGACCTCGGTACGCCGGCAAGGCCGTTGGTGTTGCCTGATCGGCTGACCAGCGGAGATTACGATGCGTTTCTCGCCTATGCCGAATGGCGTACGCCCTATCGTTATATGATCGATAACAATATGGACCCGATGCACGGCGCGTTTCTGCATCGTGTTTCGCATTCCATGGCCGAAGGTGCGAGCGAGGCGGAATTCACCAGCCGGACGACGGATGCCGGGTTCGTATTCGAAAAAAAAGGCCAGAAGAATGTCAATTTCGACTGGTCAGAGTGGTACGACGTTGACTTTCAGGCTGTCTGCCTGGAAATTCCCTATCCCGCGACGGGCGGCCCCGGCGGGAGCTTCGGGATCGTGTTTCACATCACGCCGATCGACGAAACGTCGTCGGCATGTTTTTTCTGGCGTCACCGCAAGGTATCGGGGTGGCAGCGCGATGCATGGCGCTTTCTGTACAAGAACCGTCTTGAAGGGCGTCACTGGCATGTTCTCGAACAGGACCGCCTTGTCGCCGAACGAATGGCAGCGGATGCCGACCGGCACGAATATCTGTATGGTCACGATGTCGGGGTCGTCCGTGTCCGCAAACTGATGGCGGACGAGGCGGAGCGTCAGGCCCAGGCACTGAAAAAACACGCCATGGCGGCGGAATAGAACAAGGGAAAACGACTTTGGACAAGATCACGAAAGTTTCGGTTACAACGGTCCCGGAGCCCGCGGGCAATATTTACAGCAATTGCCTGAAGGTCGGGAACCATCTCATCCTGTCGGGCATGATCGCAAGCGATACCAGCGGCGACGCCTATACGCAGTCGGTGGACTGCCTGGAAAAGATCAAGGAACTGGTCGAAGCGGCCGGCGGCCGGATCGAAGACGTCGTAAAGCTGAATATATACCTGACCGACATGGACAACCGCCCCGCTTTCGGCAAAGCGCGGGGAGAATACTTCTCCGGCCGCATGCCGTGTTCGACGCTGGTGGCGATCACGGCACTTGCGCAACCGGGAGCCCTGGTCGAGGTCGAGGCGACCGCGTTCATCGGCGCCGGAATGTAGCTGCCGCGCGCCTTTGCGTCGGCGGCCGACATTGTTCGAGATCAATTTGTCGGCCGGGACAACCCTTAGAATCCCCTGTCGTCGACGCGCTGCGCGTTGGCGTATCGATCACAGCATCGGGGATGTCGGATGGGCAGGGGACCGGAACCGTTAAAGGCGGATGCCGCTTACAGGGCGGTCGATACGACCGCGCTCGGGTTCGATACGACCGCGGCGGCGGAGCCTTTGACCGACGGGATGGGGCAGGGACGGGCGATCGAAGCGATCGCTTTCGGCACCGGCATCGCCCATGACGGTTATAATCTTTTCGCCTTCGGCGACCCGGGTGTCGGCCGGCACACGCTTCTAACCGCCTATCTGACCGAACAGGCGTTAAAGCTTCCGGCGCCGGCGGACTGGTGTTACGTGAATAACTTCGCGGACAGTCAGAAGCCTGAGGCGATTAGCCTGCCCCCCGGCGCTGCCCGCACCTTTTCGTCAGACATGGAATGCTTCGTCGAAGATCTGCGTCTTGCTGTCCCGGCGGCGTTCGAAAGCGAAGATTATCGTGAACGGCGGCACGCGATCGAGGCAGAGACGAACGAGCGCCAGGAGACCGAGTTTCAGACCCTTCACGAGCAGGCATCGAAAGCGGGCGCGGCACTCGTCCGCACGCCCATGGGGTTCGCGATCGCGCCCGTGGCGAATGGCAAGGTGGTCGAACCCGCCGTATTCCAGGCGCTTCCGGAAGACCAGCAGGAGAAAATCCGCAAGACCGTTGCGGACCTTGAGAAAAAACTGGAAGACATCGTCCGGCGGATTCCCGGGTGGCGAAAGGAACTCGCCGAGAAAGTTCACGACCTGAACCGGGAGGTAACGGCGTTTGCCGCGACGCATCTGATCGAGACGCTGAAGCAGCAATACAAATTACTGCCCGAGATCGTCGAATGGCTTGAACGTGTCCGATCGGACATTGTCGATAATGCCGAGATGTTCTGGCGCGCCGTGTCCGAACCCGAGGCCGCACAGATACCGATGGAGTTCGTTGAATCCCCCTATGAACGTTATCGCGTCAACGTGATCGTCGACAATCAGGGCGGAACCCATGCGCCCGTGGTGACGGCAAGCCATCCGACGTTTTCGAAACTGTTCGGCCGAATCGAACATCAGGCGCGGTTCGGAAACCTGGTGACGGATTACCGGATGATCCGGGGCGGCGCCCTTCACGAAGCGAATGGCGGGTTTCTGATGGTCGATGTGCGCGATCTGCTGATGCAGCCCATGGCGTGGGAAAAGCTTAAACGCGTGCTCAAGACACGGCGGCTCGAAATCGAGAGTATCGGCGAGGCCATGGGATATTCCGGCCTGACGACGCTGGAACCGGAGACGATTCCGCTGGATGTGAAGGTCGTCCTCATCGGCGACCGGATGCTGTATTACATGATGTCCTCGCTCGATCCGGACATCGCCCGGCTCTTCAAGGTCGCCGTGGACTTCGACGAATCGTTCGAGCGGACGGCTGAAACCGAGTCCCTGTTTGCCCGTTTCATCGCCGGGCTGATCGCAGAACATGACGTCCGGCCGATGGATGCGGCGGGCGTGGCGTGCCTGATCGAACATGCTTCCCGCGTTATCGGGGACTCCGCACGACTGTCGCTGCATATCGGGCTGATAAGGGACCTGATCGTCGAAGCCGATCACTTCGCCTCGGAGGCGCGCCGCAGGATAATTTCGCGAAAAGATGTTGCAGGCGCGATCGACGCCCGCCGCCGTCGCGTGGACCGCATCCATCAGCGCAGCATCGAGAGCGTGATGCGCGATATTTCCCTTATCGAAACGAAGGGGAAGGTCGTCGGGCAGGTCAACGGCCTGTCCGTGATCTCAATCGGCGAGCTATCGTTCGGAAAGCCGAGCCGGATCACCGCGAACGTGCGGCTCGGTCGCGGCGAGGTGATCGATATCGAACGCCAGGTCGAACTCGGCGGACCGCTGCATTCCAAGGGGATTATGATCCTGACGGCGTTTCTCGGCGAGAAATTCGGTCAGAACCGGCCGCTCGCCCTGTCAGCCAGCCTTGTCTTCGAACAGTCCTATGGCGGTGTCGACGGCGACAGTGCCTCGGCTGCCGAACTTCTGGCGTTGCTGTCGGCTCTGTCCGGGCACCCGATCAAACAGGGACTGGCGATAACCGGCTCGGTCAATCAGAAAGGCCAGATACAGGCCATCGGCGGGGTGAACGAGAAGATCGAAGGGTATTTCGAAATTTGCAGGAAGCGCGGGCTGCGCGGCAGGCCGGGGGTGATTATTCCAAAGGCCAACGTGCAGCATCTTATGCTGCGCGAGGATGTCGTCGCGGCAATCCGCAGGGGCAGTTTCCGCATCTATCCGATCGAGCGCATCGAGGAGGGCGTCGAACTGCTGATGGGATCCCCGGCGGGACGCGCCGCCGCCGACGGCAGCTACCCTTCCGGTTCGATCTACAAGCTTATTTCGCTCCGTCTCGACCGGTTCGCAGCTGTGGCGCGCCTTCAGGTTCAGGCGGCCGTGCAGGGTTCTGTGAAGGACGCCATGAAATGACCGCCGATAACCGGTCCGGAATCCGCAAGATCGCGGTCGCTTTCGACCCGGGGTGCGCCGCACCGGCCCTGCTCGAAGCGGCTATGGACCTCGCGATTTCGCTTGGCGCCGACCTCGAGGCGCTTCTGGTCGACGACCCGGATATTGCGCGGATGTCACAATTGCCCTTCGGCAGGATATTCGACCTGCACACCGGAAAGGCCGCGATATTCGACAAACGGGCTGTTCAGACCCGGCGGGCAGGGCCGCTGGCTCTGGCCCGGGCGACAATGCGGCGAACGGCGGAACGCCGCCGGGTATTCTGTTCGGTTCGGGAACTGCCCGGGATCGGGCTGATCGACGCGACGCTGAAAAGCAATGCCGAGCTCTTCGTTATTGCGGGCTTTCACGCAAAATTCGGCGGCGCGCGATCGGTCGACCGGGACGCCGTTCAGGCGGCTGCCGGGGTACGCGGCTCGGTGCTCCTGGTATCGCAATTGCCGGTGGAGACCCGGCATATTCTCGTTGTCGCCGATGCCGGTCCGCTGGGAGAGCGCGCGGCCGGCATAGCCCGCCGAATTGCACGGCGTGGCAGTCCTGCCGGCGCGGCCCAGGTGGACCGGATAGAGGTCGGGGCAGGGGGGCATGAAAACTTCGACGCGGTTCTGGACCGGGTTCTGTCCGCCACGCCCACGCTGGTGGTGACCGGCCTGTCGGATGGCGCTGCGGTTTCCACCCTGCACGAACGCCTTGGGCTGAATTCGATTTCCGTACTTACGGTTCGTTAGGGCGGTTTGGCCCCTGCAAGTCCGGCTACCGACGGCCCTGGCATCGTGGACACATAGCGATATTGAGTTTCCGTTCCGGCTAACCCGGAGGCGCCGGGGTTACGATTCTGCGCGCGAGGCCGGTGCGGATGTGGGGCGAAAAAGATTCATTTTGCACTTGAATTTTCGCGGCTTTTAACATACTATCCAAATAGTCAGTATTATTTGGGCGGCGTCAAAACCATAAATATTCCCGGAATTTGGCGCTTTTATTCAGGAAACGGGATCCAACTGGAGGCCACATGTCGACCGATTCTGCAGCAACCACCGCCGCCGGAGAGCCGCGGATCGATTTCCGGACGAGCCCCGACAGGTACCGTCACTGGAATCTTACCGTTGATGGGCGTGTGGCCCGTCTGGCGCTGGACGTCGATGAAAATGCCGGCCTGTTTCCGGGATATGAGTTGAAGCTCAATTCCTATGACCTTGGCGTCGATATCGAACTTTACGACGCGCTTCAGCGGATCCGGTTCGAACACCCGGAAGTGGGTGCCGTCGTCATGACGTCGGACAAGCCGCGGGTGTTCTGCGCAGGTGCGAACATCCGTATGCTGTCGCAATCGACCCACGCCCATAAGGTCAATTTCTGCAAATTCACGAACGAGACCCGCAACGGCATCGAAGACGCGACCGATCATTCCGGTATCCGGTTCATCGCGGCCGTGAACGGCGCCTGCGCCGGGGGCGGGTACGAACTGGCGCTGGCCTGCGATCATATCATGCTGATCGATGACGGCACGTCGACCGTGTCGCTGCCTGAACTGCCGCTGCTGGCCGTGCTGCCGGGAACCGGCGGGCTCACCCGCCTGGTCGACAAGCGCAAGGTGCGCCACGATCGCGCCGACTATTTCTGCACCACGTCCGAGGGCATCCGCGGCAAGCGCGCGACCGACTGGGATCTGGTTGACGAAATCGTTCCGCGGTCGAAATTCGATGACGATGTCGCCGCCCGCGCCGCCGAATTCGCGTCGGCGACCGACCGGCCGGCCGACGGAAAGGGCGTGACGCTGACGCCGCTGAACCGGACGATCGAAGACACGCGCATCGTTTACGACAACATCACGGTCGAGCTCGATCGCGCGCTCGCCATGGCGACCATCACCATCAGGGCCCCGGCGGAACCGCCGCCGTCCGATATTGCTGGCATCGAGGCCCAGGGGGTTGCGTTCTGGCCGTTCGCGCTGGCGCGCGACCTCGAAGACGCGATCATGGAGCTGCGTGTCAATGAAAAGGAAATCGGCACCTGGGTTTTCCGGACCGAAGGGGATTCGGCGAATGTCGAAGCCGCAGACAAGGCGCTGCTCGATAATGCCGATCACTGGCTTGTCCGCGAAATCACGCTGTTCCTGAAGCGGACGTTCAAGCGCATCGATGTGTCGTCGCGGTCGCTGATCGCGCTGGTCGAGCCCGGCAGTTGTTTCACCGGTACGCTGCTTGAACTGGTGGTCGCCGCCGACCGCTCGTTCATGCTGGATGGCGGGTTCGAAGGATCGAACGAGCCCGATGCGTCGGTCGTACTGACCGGGATGAATTTCGGGCCGTTGACAATGCCGAACGGTCTGACACGGCTCGAACACCGTTTTCTGAACGACCCGTCGATGGTCGAGAACGCGAAGGCAAAAATCGGCGAGCCGCTTGAGGCTGCCGACGCGGATGAACTCGGCCTCGTGACCTTCATTCCCGACGATATCGACTGGGAAGACGAAGTCCGTATCGCCATAGAGGAGCGGGCCAGTTTTTCGCCCGACGCGCTGACCGGGATGGAAGCCAGCCTTCGCTTCGCCGGGCCGGAAACCCTGGAAACCAAGATATTCGGGCGTTTGTCCGCGTGGCAGAACTGGATATTCCAGCGCCCCAACGCCGTCGGCGAGGATGGTGCGCTGCAGGTATACGGTTCCGGCCAGAAGGCGGCCTACAACAAACAACGGGTCTGAACCGTCCGGATACGCGCCGCATTGCATTAACGATCAGATAGTCAGAGGACCGAGACATGTCGTCCATCAATTACAACGAACGTATCCCCAACAACGTGGATCTCAGCGAAAACCGCCGCCTTCAACGGGCGCTGGAATCGTGGCTGCCGAACTATCTCAGCTGGTGGGACGAACTCGGCCCGGAGGGAACCCAGGGCTACGACGTATTGCTGCGGACGGCGGTGGATGTCAGCGCCGACGGCTGGGCGCATTTCGATTATGTGAAAATGCCGGAATACCGCTGGGGGATTTTCCTTAACGAGCCGGTGCCGGACCGCAAGATCGGCTTTGGCGATCACAAGGGCGAAGACGTCTGGCAGGAGGTGCCGGGCGAATACCGCTCCACCCTGCGCCGGCTGATCGTTACCCAGGGCGACACAGAGCCCGCATCGGTCGAACAGCAGCGCCTGCTCGGCCAGACGGCGCCGTCGCTCTACGATCTGCGTAACCTGTTTCAGATAAATGTCGAGGAAGGCCGTCACCTGTGGGCGATGGTCTACCTGCTGCATGCCCATTTCGGCCGCGACGGCCGCGAAGAAGCCGAAATGATGCTGGAGCGGCATTCCGGCGATGCGGATAAGCCGCGCATTCTGGGCGCGTTCAACGAGCCGACGCCCGAATGGCTGTCCATGTTCATGTTCGCGTTCTTTACCGACCGGGACGGCAAGTTCCAGCTCGCATCGCTGGCGGAAAGCGCGTTCGACCCGCTGGCACGCACCTGTCAGTTCATGCTGACCGAAGAAGCCCATCATATGTTTGTCGGCGAATCCGGTGTGATGCGGATCGTCAAACGTACCTGCGAGGTCATGGACGAAATCGGCACCGACGACCCCGAACGGGTCCGTCAGGCTGGCGCGATCGACCTGGAAACCCTGCAGCGGTGGATCAATTTCCACTATTCCGTGTCGGTCGATCTGTTCGGCCAGGAATTGTCCACCAATGCCGCGAATTACTACACGCAGGGGCTGAAGGGGCGTTTTCACGAAGCGAAGATCGACGACGATCATCTTCTGGTAAACGACCAGTATTCGGTCCTCATGCTGGAAGGCGAGAAAATCGTTGCGCGGGATCAGCCGGCGCTGACGTCGATCAACGAAAAACTGCGCCAGGATTATATCGATGACTGCCAGCGCGGCCTGAACCGCTGGAACAAGGTGATTGAGAAGCACGGCCACGATTTCCGGTTCGCGCTGCCGCATCGCGGTTTCCATCGCGCCATCGGGAATTTCGCCGAGGTCAAGGTGTCGCCCGACGGCCGGGTGATCGGGGAGGGCGACTGGACCCAGCACGTCGATAGCTGGCTGCCGACCGCGGCGGACCGGGAATTCGTCACCTCGCTGATGAAACCCTGCTACGAGCACGGCAAGATCGCCAGCTGGATCGCGCCGCCGACCCGCGGCATTCACGGCCATCCGTTCGATTTCGAATACGTGAAATTCAACTGAGACGGCGCGTTGCAACGTTCCGATGAAAAAAGACAGGCGCCCGGTGGCGTCCGCCTTTTTCAACGCGTTGTTTTCGGCCGGTCGTTGTACCGCGCCCTTTTAGCTTCGGTTTGCCGCCTCTTCCATCCGAAGCGTGCGGCGATCGATTTTCATCAGCGTCGTGCGCGGTACCGTGTCCACGAATTCGATTTCCTCGGGCACCTTGTACCCGCCGATGGCGCGGACGTTGTTGCGGATTTCGTCGGCAAGCGCATCCGATGTATCGACGCCCGGTTTGACCACGACGAACGCCTTCGGCTTCGTCAGGCCGTCCCGGTCTTCGTAGGAAATCACGGCGGCTTCCAGCACGGAATCGTGCCCGGTAATCGCCGCTTCGACTTCGATCGGCGAGACCCAGAGCCCCCTTACCTTGAACACGTCGTCCGACCGGCCGGAGAACCAGAAGAAACCGTCTTCGTCGAAATGGAGAGTGTCTCCGGTGCGCACCCAGGGACCGATAAACGTTTCGCGCGATTTTTCGAATTTCCGCCAGTAGAAAAAGCAGCCCGTGGCGCTGTTGATCCAGGCTTCGCCGTCGGTATGGGGCGTGGTCACGTCGTTACCGTCGGCGTCCACCAGTCGGACCTCGTAGCCGAAGACGGGTTTGCCCAGACTGCCCCGTCTGAATTCCTTTTGCCGGTTGGCGATCCATTCATAGGTGATTTCGGACGAGCCGATGGAATCCATCAGCTCGATGCCGAACAGGTCGTGGAATTTTTCGAAGATTTCCGGCGCCATTTTTTCCGACGCCGTGATCGCCAGGGACAGGGCCGGGGTGTCCGGTTTTTCTCCCGTCTGGTCGATATGCAGCATCACGTTCTTGACGATTGTCGGCACGGTGACGAGCTTGGTTATCCGGTGGCGGGACAGAAACCCGAGCACGTTTTCCGGGCTCGGCGGCAACGCGCTGACGGCGCTGGTTGCTCCCCAGTACAGCGGGATCAGGACGCCCGGCCACAATCCGTGGGTGAAGTATTTTTTCGACGTCGCGTGAACGATGTCGTCGGGGCCGTATTCCCAGAACGCGCCCTGGCGTTCCGGCACCAGAACGAAGTCGTGGGCGAGGTGGGTGATGCCCTTGGCGGTCCCGGTCGTGCCGCCGGAATAGAACATGTAACAGACGTCGTTCCGGTGACGGGGGACGGGGATAAAGTCGGGAGACGCGCTGTCGATGATCGACGTGCTGCCGAATTGTCCGACGGTTTCCGGCATGCCGGAAACGGTTGCCGGTCCGCCGTGAACGATGATGCATTTCAGGGACGAGGGCAGTTCATCCTTGATCGCGATAAGCTTGTCGATCTGTGCGCCGTCGATATACAGCGCCTTCGCGGCGGTATCGCGGATGAAATAGAGCAGGTTCTCCGCCTTGTAGAGATCGGACACGACGGCGGGAACAATTCCCGCCCGCACCGCGCCGAGCCACATCGCGATATAGTCGGCGCTGTCGGTGCCGAACATAAGAAGCCGCGTTTCCGCGTCCAGCCCGATACCGGTCAGGGCGTTTGCCGCCCGTCCGGCGCGGTCCAGAAGGTCCGCGTAGCTGTATTCAGCTTCATCGACGATCAGCGCCGTGCGGGTTTCCGTCGGGGTGCCGCGGTGCTTGTCGAGGAGGCATTCCGTCGGATTGAACATTTCGGGGATGCCGGGATCGGTCCAGCCCCGCCAGTCATCGGAATAAAATGGCATTGGTTCCGTTCCCGCGGGCGGGTGGTTCGTGTGGGTAATCGTCACTTGGATCGGTATCCCTATGCTGCACTCCCGCAATCGTGTTTCCGTAAGGCCGTTGCGGTCGGCCCACAAGATACCCGCTACATCCGGCGCGTAAATGGGGCTGTGCGAATGGGGATATGCATATTTACCCAGTCGGTTCTGCCCCTACGGCCCGGATGCGCTCCATGACCGCGCTTTTCTTTGCATGTTATTGCGGCGGCGGTAAGAATGATTGCAAAAGACGAAAAAACCGGCGGATAGCCGGACGACAACGGAGGAAAGAATGGAACCCAATACGGTTCAGATCGACCGGTCAGGGGATGCGCCTGTCGTAACGTTTGCGGACTCGTTCAATACCGCGGTTTATATGATCGACCGGCATATCGGCGAAGGTCGCGGCGACAGGCCGGCCTTTGTCACGGACCATGAAACGGTCACCTATGCCGAGCTTGCGGAGCGCGTGAACCGCTGCGGCAATGCGCTGCTGGACGCGGGCGTCCGGCCGGGCGAGCGCATGCTGATGATCGTCAAGGACTGCCCGGAATTCGTCTATCTGTTTTACGGCGCGGTCAAGGCGGGCATCGTTCCGGTGCCGATCAACACGCTGCTTCGCGCGGTCGATTACCAGTACATGATCGAGGATTCCGAATGCGCCGCCCTGGTCTATTCGCCGGAATTCGAAGCCGAAGCGGCGCTTGCGCTTGCGGCCTCATCGCACAGGCCGGCGTGTGTGACGACTACTGACGGCGCGGGCGGGCTCCGGGAACGTCTCGATGCCGCGTCGGATACATTGGCTCCGCACCCTTCGGATGCGATGGCGGATTGTTTCTGGCTGTATTCGTCGGGATCGACCGGGCGGCCGAAAGGTACCGTCCATCGCCAGCGCGATATTCTGGTAAATGTCGTTCTCTATGCCGAACCGGTGCTCGGGATCACCGGGGACGATCTCATGTTCTCGGCGGCCAAGCTGTTCTTCGCCTACGGTCTTGGCAACGCAATGAACTTTCCGCTGGCCTGCGGCGCCTGCGCGGTCCTGTCCGACGAACGACCGACGCCGGAAATGACGTTCCGCATCATCGAAAAATACCGCCCGACCATCTATTTCGGCGTCCCGACGCTGTATGCCGCACAGTGCCGGGCGATGGAGACTGAAAAGCCGGACCTGTCGAGCCTGAGGCTCTCCGTGTCGGCCGGGGAATCTCTTCCGGCGCCGATCTTCAACCGGTGGACGGAAATGGTGGGCCATCCGCCGCTGGACGGCATCGGTTCCACCGAGGCGATACACATCTTTATCTCCAACCGTCTCGAAGACGCGAAAGCCGGCACCAGCGGCAGGGTGGTGCCGGGCTACAGGGCCCGTATCGTCGATGACGACGGCCAGGACGTAACCCCGGGCGAGGTCGGTCGCCTGTGGGTTCAGGGCAAATCCATGGCCGCCTATTACTGGCATCAGCCGGAACGGACGGAGCAGACCATGCTGGGCGACGACTGGCTGGATACCGGCGATACCTATACCCAGGATGAGGACGGCTACTACGTCTATAACGGCCGCTCGGACGACATGATCAAGGTCGGCGGTATCTGGTGTTCGCCGATCGAAATCGAATCCCGCTTGCTCGAACACTCAAAGGTATTGGAAGCCGGCGTTGTCGGGCGCGAGGACGGCGACGGGCTGGTGAAGCCGGAGGCGCATATCATCCTCAAGGACCACGGCGATGCAGGTGACGACCTCGCCGCCGAACTGCTGGAACACTGCAGGGACGGTCTCGCCCGATATAAATACCCGCGCTGGTTCCATTTCGTCGAGGATCTGCCGAAAACTGCGACGGGAAAAATTCAGCGGTTCAGGCTGCGGTCGGGCGCGTAAGGATTCGTTAACCACGTTCGTCATGGATTTGGCATATTTCTTGCATCGGCTGTTGCTTCCGGAATTTGCGACGGGAGACAGACATGCAGATCAGCGACCGTCAGGCCGGTCCGACACCGGCACTATTCGGTTCAGCCGGACAGCAACAACCGACCGGTGTGGCCTTCGCGTCGATGCTGGACGGCGAGCGCGTCTCCGGGGCTGCCCGGACGGCAAATACCGCCGTGTCCGAAAGCGCTCAATCGGCTGCCGCGAAGAAGGAGGTCGCCTATATCAAGGAAAACGGCATCCTCGCGTATATCGCGGAGAACCATAAAAGAAAGCTGGAAGAACTTCGGGCGGAAATCCTCCAGAGCATGGGCCTCACCGAGGAAGCTCTTGCGGAAATGTCGCCTCAGCAGCGGGGGCTGATCGAAAAAGCCATCGCCGAGGAAATACAGAAACGCCTTGCGGCCGAAGCCGCCCTGAATGGCGGGCTGGACGACGGGAATTCGACGGGCGCGGCAATGGCCGATCGGAATGCCACCGGCGCCGAGCTGGTTTTACACCATAAACTGACGGGCGATCCCGGTATACTGGCGGCGATATCCATTGGCGAAGCAGCGTCCCGTTCCGGTGACGTTTCGGATCGCGGCCCCGATGACCGGCAGGGTTTGCCGGGCAGGGGTGGATTATTGCCGGATTAGACTGGCTTCAGGCCGCAAATCCACGCATCGCCGAAGCGTTGTCACGGGCGCGTCAAAGGCGGCCCTGAATTTATTGGGTTTCAAGCGGCCGGTGGCAGCGTAAACTCCGATTGCCAAACAACCGGAGTGTATAAGCGCATGCCCAAGGTCCTTACCGAGGAACAAATCTCGTTTTATCGTGAAAACGGTTACCTCGCGCCGTTCGACGGCGTCGATCCGGCGGACGCCGCGGCCATGTGCGGCGATCTCGAGGCGTTCGAACGGGACGAGGGCATGCGGGCGTCGGAAATCGTCGTGAAGGGACATCTGTGTTTCCGGCGGTCCTTCGAATTTTCGCGCCATCCCGCGATCCTGGACGTCGTCGAAGATCTGATCGGCCCGAATATCATGACGCTGTCGTCGCGCTTCTGGATGAAGCCGGGGCAGGACGGCTCTTTCGTATCCTGGCATCAGGATTCCGCCTATTTCGGCCTCGATCCCCACGAGCTTGTCACCGTGTGGCTGGCGCTCACCGACAGCACGCCCGAGAACGGCTGCGTCAGGGTTATACCGGGGTCGCATCTCGGAAAGGCCTATTCCCACGTCGAGACGTTCGACGAGAAGAACCTGCTGGCGCGCGGACAGTCGATCGAGGAAATCGATGAATCCGATGCCGCCGACCTTGTGCTCCGCGCCGGCCAGTTCTCCTGCCATCATGAGCGTATCGTTCACGGTTCGGCAGCGAACGATACCGATGCGATGCGGATCGGCATCGGCCTGTTCTATTTTCCGGCACATGTTAAATCGACGATCGGCCGCCGTCCGGCCGACCTGGTGCGCGGGGTCGATGTAAACAATAACTGGGATCTCGATCCGGTTCCGACGGAAGACCGGGACGAACGGGTTCTTGCCCATGTCCGGGAGGCGGGCCGGCGCTATGTCGACCCGACCTACCGCCAGGAGGCCGGCGACACCGCGGCCGCGTCCTAGGACCGCCGGCTATTCCCGTTCATCAAGGGGGCGCAGGCCCCGGGACCGATCTGCAATGACCGATTTCGCCAGCGACCGTCCGACCGGCCTTGCAGGCCTCACCGCAACCGAGGCGGCGGCTAAAATCCGCGCCGGCGAGATCACGTCGGAGGCGCTGGTAACGGACTGCCTGGCGCGTATCGAGGCGCATGACCCGGTTCTGAAAGCCTGGACGTTCATAGATACCGATCTGGTCCTGGCGCAGGCGCGGGCCTGCGACGCCGCCGTTTCCCCGGCGGGGCCGCTGCACGGTGTGCCGGTCGGTGTGAAGGATGTGCTCGATACGCGGGACATGCCGACGGAATACGGCTCGGATATCTATGCCGGCCATCGTCCGACGGCGGATTCCGCCTGCGTCGCAGCTCTGCGCGCGGCGGGAGCGGTGCTGCTCGGCAAGACCACAACCACCCAGTTTGCAAGCCCGCTGCCGGTTGGCGTGCGCAATCCGCACGATACCGACCGGACACCGGGGGTTTCGTCCAGCGGGTCCGCGGCGGCGGTCGCCGATTTCATGGTGCCGCTGGCAAACGGCACGCAGACGGGCGGCTCCGTTATCCTGCCGGCAGCCTTTTGCGGCGTCGTCGGCTACAAGGCGAGCCTCGACGGGCTCGACCGGACCGGTATTCAGGGGCTGAAGAAAAGCCTCGATACGCTCGGCTATTTCGCCCGGTCGGTGGACGATATCGCCCTTGCCTATAGCGCTCTGACGGGCACCCCGGTTTCCGCCGATGCAGGGCGTCCCAAAATAGGGGTCTGCCGGACGCCGATGTGGGCGGAGGCAGAGGAATGCGTGCAGGCGGTCATCGAAAACGCGGCATCCGCGCTGTCCGCTGCCGGGTACGACGTTACCGATATCGACCTGCCGCCGGAATTCGATACCATTGAACAGCCGTTCCGCGTGATTTCAAATTTTGAGGGCAAGAACGCCCTCGCCGACGAATTTCGCGACCACATGGACAGGATGAACCCGTGGATGCGCGAAACCGGCGAGTCGAACTGGAGCGAAGCGGACTATACCGCGGCAATTGCCGCCGCGGTCGCTGCCCGGGCGGCGCTTGGCGCTGTTTATGACGATTATCCCGTGCTGCTCACGCCCTCGACTGCCGGCGAAGCGCCGGCCGACCTGGTCAACGTGACAATGTCGTCCTTCAACCGGCTGTGGACCCTGATGCACGGCCCGACCGTGACCCTGCCCGTTGCACGCGGGCCGAACGGCATGCCCGTCGGCGTGCAGCTCGCGGCGCGTGCAGGGGGCGATGCTGGCCTGATCGGCCATGCTGCAGCTATACACCGCGTTTTGGATGATGCAGCGCTATGAACGATAGTTATGAAAGCCTGAGCCAGCTCGGCAGCGCCGCGGGTATTCCCGCATCGCCGGACGAGGCCGTGCTGGAGCGCGTGCCCAACGGCCAGAGCGACACGAATTTCGTCGCCCGGTTCTCGTGCCCGGAATTTACGTCGATCTGTCCGGTGACGGGCCAGCCGGATTTCGGCCACCTGGTGATCGATTACGTGCCGGGCGACTGGCTTCTTGAATCCAAGTCGTTGAAGCTGTTCCTGGCGTCGTTCCGGAACCACGGTGCGTTTCACGAGGACTGCACCGTAATGATCGCGCGGCGGATCGCAGATCTGGTCGTGCCGCGCTGGATTCGCATTGGCGGATACTGGTTCCCCCGAGGTGGTATCCCGATCGACGTATTCTGGCAATCCGGGCCGCCGCCGGAAGACGTCTGGTTGCCGGACCAGGGAATTCCGCCTTATCGCGCGCGATAGGTCCGGCACGGCTTGCCAGTTTGACGGTACGGACTATATTGCGCTGCAACAAACAGGAGCCCGCCCAATGAAATCGAAATCAGCGACCCTTGCGGAAAAACTGCGGGCAGGAAGCGACTTTATCGTCGCGCCCGGCGTTTATGACATGATCTCGGCCAAAATGGCTGACCGTATGGGATTTCATGCCCTTTATATGACCGGTTCCGGCACAGTGGCGTCGCATCTGGGGCTGCCCGACGCGGGGATCGCGACCTATACAGACATGGTGGCGCGCGCCGGCCGGGTTGCGGGCGGAACCGTCACCCCGTTGATCGCCGATGCGGATACGGGATATGGCGGTCCGGTCAATGTACGCGAAACCGTGCGTGGATACGAGATTGCCGGCGTATCGGCGATCCAGATCGAGGACCAGGATTTTCCGAAGAAGTGCGGGCACCTGTCGGGACACAAGCTGATCCCGGCAGAAGAAATGGTGACCAAGATCAAGGTCGCGCTCGACAGCCGGTTTTCGGACGATACGCTTATTATCGCCCGCACCGATGCGCGTCAGGCGATCGGCAGAGACGAAGCCATGCGCCGCGCCGAGATGTATGTCGAAGCCGGGGCGGATATCCTGTTTTACGAAGCGCCGGCAGACGTCGAGGAAATGCGCGAAGTCGGGCAGCGGTTTGGCGGCGATGTGTCGTTGCTGTCCAACATGGTCAATGGCGGCCTCACGCCGTTGCTGAAGCCGGAAGAACTGGCTGAACTGGGATACCGCATCGCGATATTCCCGGCCGCGGGCTTCCTCGCCACGTGTCATGCCCTCGATGCAGCTTACGGCGCGCTCAAGGAGCAGGGCGATGCCACAGCGGGCGGCGTCGATCTGTATTCGTTCGACGAATACAACGATCTGATGGGCTTCAACGACATCGTCGAATTCGAAGGCCGCTACAACTAGGCGAAAAAACCAACCAGCGTGAAAAGACTGGCGGCGACGATTACGCCGAACGTCGCGATCATTCCGCATACCCGGAGCGGCACTGTGTCGCTATAGATCGCCCGTGCGTGACACAGGCGGCCGACGATCAGAACGATTCCGCAGGCGTGGACGAACCAGGCGTTAGCGCCGGTAATTACGGCGCAGGCGATCAGGATAAGCGCGAGCGGCACGTATTCCGCGAAGTTGGCGTGCGCCCGGATGCGCCGGCGCAGGTTTTCGTCGTCTCCGGCGCCGAGGGATATCCGTTTTCCGCGTCGTATCCGGATAATCGGAATGCTGAGCGCGATATAGAACAAACCGAGCAGTGCGGCGTATAGCGCAAGAATCTGTAACAGGTTGAATGCAGGCATGTAATTTTTCCAGGTTGTGGCGGGCGGAACCTGCCGGGGGTCCCTGTTTCTTTACGTACGGGGCCGGCTTCTGGACCTGATTGTCGCGCCGAGGGCAATGATCCCGACGACCGGCAAAAGGTAATCCTGCGGGATTCCGAGGGCCCAGGCATGGGCGCCGGCGACGAAGGCCCAGAGTATCGGAATAATCGCAATGTGAAGTGGAATTGGGCCCTTGGACATCATCAGGATTCCGAGAGTGAACCCGGCTGTCGTGCCGGGGGCGATAAGAGCAAGCCTTACATCGGTCCAGCCGACGCCGCTTTGCCAGTCTATGAGAGGCAGGATAATCGCGGAAATGATTGCGATCCGGATTCCCGCCCAGCCGATGAAGCTGCGGTCGAAGTGGAGAACCGTCCGCCGGCGGAATACGCCGGTCCACGCCAGAAGAAGCCCCTGAAGAATAAAAACCGCGCCATAGGCGGGCGCCGCGAAGTTGATGTCTGCGTGAAAGAAAAACTGGAAGGCAATACCGGTCCATAACCAGCCGGCAGCCAGTATCCCGAGCACGACCCGGCTTCTGTCCTGGCGGGACCGGATCACCAGCATCAATACGCCCGCGGTCAGGAAAATCGCAAGTCCCGGCAGGGGCCTGATGGCGCGGTTGTATTCGTCGAACAGGGCGAAGAGGGTTTCTGCCGTATAGGGAAGCATCCGGTCAGAGGCTTTCGATGTAGCGTGTCATCCGCGCCCGCAAAGCAGCATCGGGCAACCTGCCGTAGAGCGCCCCCATGTTCTCGCGCATATGATCGACACGCGACGTCGCCGGAATCGCACAGGTCACCGCCGGGTGGGACACCGCGAATTTGAGAAAAAACTGCGCCCAGTTTGTGCAGTCGAATTCTGCCGCCCAGTCGGGCAGTTTCCGGTCAGCAAACCGGCGGAAGAGATCTCCCCGCCGGAACGGCCGGTTGACGATTACCGCAAGGCCACGCTCCGCCGCCATCGGCAAAAGGCGGCGCTCCGCTTCGCGGTCGAGGATGTTGTATGTAAACTGTACGGCATCCACGCGTTGATCCGCCATAAGACGCAGCATTTCGCCGTGACGGCTGCCATGGGAGGTCGTAATGCCGATATGGCGGACCCGGCCCGCCGCTTTTTCGACGGCAAGCGTGTCGAGGTGACTTTCCCAGTTTACCAGGTTGTGAACCTGCATCAGGTCGAATTTCTGCACGCCCCATAATTTCCGCGATTCGACCATCTGGGTGACGCCGGTATCCGCCAGCGGCGTCCACACCTTGGTGGCGCTGAACATCCAGTCGTGCCGGGCCAGCCTGTCGAGGGCGTATCCGATCACCTCCTCGGAGGATCCGTACATAGGCGATGAATCGATTACGGTGCCGCCGGCATCGAAAAAGGCTTTCAGGACGCGCGTGCGGGCGTCCCGCAGCCGCGTGCTGCCGCCGACGTTGAACGTGATCCAGGACCCCATGCCGATTACCGGAACCTGGCGTCTGGATTTCGGGATCGTGCGCAGGATCGGCACGCCGCCGGCCGCCCGGACCGGGGGGATAGCAGGCGTCAGCATCGTCGCCAGCATCGTCCCCGACGCCGCAGCGACGAATGCGCGGCGGCCGATTCTGGGTGGATACACTGACGGTTGTTTTGTCATGACGCTTTATTTCCCCGGACCTGATGAAATTAGGGCTTGACCGGTCGGTTGATCAACCCGGCATGTGCAGTTAGAGACAATTTTGTCTTTTGCCGGTCCGTTGGCAGTCGCGTCCGGTTACGGCATAGTGGGCTCATGTCTGGAAAGCTCAAAGTCGATCCGTCCGATAAACGGCCCCCGGTTGCGCCGGTTTTGCCGGATCCGCACAAGCAGGCGGATCATCACCGCCAGGTGCGTGCGGCGCGCCAGTCCGAGGTGATGGAGGACTATGTCGAACTGATTGCCGATCTTATCGATTCCACGGGGGAGGCGCGTTCGGTCGATATCGCCAAGCGTCTTGGCGTGACGACGCCGACCGTGGCGCGGATGATCGGCAGGCTCAGGGAAACGGGCTGGATCGAAGCCCGGCCCTACAGGGCGATATTTCTGACCGAAGACGGACGGCGGGTTGCCGAGGCATCGCGGCGGCGGCACCAGATCGTTGTGGAATTTCTGACGGCGATCGGTGTGAGCGAGGAAATTGCCCGGGCCGACGCCGAGGGACTGGAACATCATGTGTCGGAAGAAACCCTTGCCGCTTTCGAACGCTATCTGAAGTCGCGTTGAACGAATCCGTCATTAGGCTAACGAATCAAATATCCGTATTTTCGGAGGTGTTCGGCGTCGTGATTCAGGCTGTGGAAAACCGTTCCCGCTATTCCCGTTTTTAGAACCTGCCAATTTCTGCCGTTCTCACAGGATATCCACAACATCTTGTGGATAGATCATCATTTAGTCGTTTTTAATTGACGGTACCCTAGATGTTGATGCACACTCCTACGTCGCGGCCATCGGGGAAGTTATCCACAGTCGCATGTGGATAGGCGTTCGGGTCGCGGGGCGGGGCGCACGCAGCGGAAAACGGCCATTTTTCGCCGTTATCAAACAGCAGCCATGACCTGCCGAACCAGCGCGAGGAACCTAGGGGGTGACATCGCGCGGGATGAGCGAACTGCCCCCTGACGAGTCGTATTTAGAAGGAGGTTGGCATGCTAGATCTGGTGCAGACGGAACATGATCTTTTCCAGTCAAAACGGGGTATTTCGGTAAAGATCGATCGCAGTCGCGATGCGAATCTGACCGATTTCGGCAAAGCGGTGCTGACCGACCGGTATTTGATGCCCGGTGAAGAGTATCAGGACCTGTTTGCACGTGTTTCTTGCTATTTCGCAGACGATTCCGCGCATGCCCAGCGGATTTACGACTATATGTCGAATCTTTGGTTCATGCCCTCCACGCCGGTGCTGTCCAATGGCGGCACGGAGCGCGGCCTGCCGATTTCCTGCTTTCTGAACGAAGCGACCGACAGCCTTGATGGCATCGTCAACCTGTGGAACGAAAACGTCTGGCTCGCTTCCCTCGGCGGCGGCATCGGCTCCTATTGGGGCAACCTGCGCTCGATCGGCGAAAAGGTCGGCGCCAACGGCAAGACCTCCGGCATTATCCCGTTCATCCGCGTGATGGACTCGCTGACGCTCGCGATTTCGCAGGGCTCTCTGCGCCGCGGTTCAGCCGCCATCTATATCCGGGTCGACCATCCGGAAATCGAGGAATTCATCGAGCTGCGCCGCCCGAGCGGCGGCGATCCGAACCGCAAGGCGCTGAACCTGCATCACGGGATCATCATTCCCGACGAGTTCATGCGCGCCGTCGAAAACGACGAGGAATGGGGGCTCAAAAGCCCGAAAGACCAGGCGGTTATCCGCAAAGTGTCGGCCCGGAGCCTGTGGATTCGCATGCTGTCGACGCGGATCGAAACCGGGGAGCCCTATTTCCTCTATATCGATCACGTCAACAAGGCGATTCCGGAGCATCACAAGCTCGCCGGGCTGGAAGTCAAGATGTCCAACCTGTGCAGCGAAATTACGTTGCCGACGGGCATAGACAAGGACGGCGAACAGCGGACTGCCGTCTGCTGCCTGTCGTCGCTGAACCTCGAGACATACATGGAATGGAAGGATCATCCGACCATCATCGAGGACATCATGCGGTTCCTCGACAACGTCATCCAGGACTTCATCGAACGCGCGCCTGATTCCATGGAACGCGCGAAGTATTCCGCGATGCGGGAACGTTCCGTCGGTCTTGGCGTGATGGGCTATCATTCCTTCCTGCAGAGCCAGAACATTCCGATGGAATCGGTGATGGCCAAGGTGTGGAACAAGCGCATCTTCAAGCAGATAAAGGAAGGCGCCGACGCCGCATCCGCCGTGCTGGCCGAAGAACGGGGACCGTGCCCGGATGCCGCCGAATACGGCATCATGGAACGTTTTTCCAATAAGATGGCGATCGCGCCGACGGCGTCGATTTCGATTATCTGCGGCGGCTCTTCGCCGGGAATCGAGCCGAACGCGGCCAATGCCTATACCCATAAAACCCTGTCCGGCTCGTTCAGCGTGCGCAACAAGTTCCTGAAAGCGCTGCTGGCCGAAAAAGGCATGGACGATGACGATACCTGGTCGTCGATCACGGTCCGTGAAGGATCCGTCCAGCATCTGGACTTCCTGTCAGACGACGAAAAAGATACCTTCAAGACCGCGTTCGAGATCGATCAGCGCTGGCTTATCGACCATGCGGGCGACCGGGCGGAATATATCTGCCAGTCGCAGTCGCTGAATGTCTTCCTGCCGGCGGACGTGGAAAAGAAAACCCTGCACGACGTTCACTGGCGGGCCTGGCAGAAGGGCGTGAAATCGCTCTATTACTGCCGGTCGCGGTCTGTGGCCCGTGCCGAAAGCCATGCCAGCCTGTCGGTCACCGGGGCCACTGCGGCGCCGACCACGGGCGGTCTCGGGTTGCCGATCGACAGTAGCGTTCCGCCGCTGCCCATGGCCGCATCCAGCGAAAACGACAACGATTACGAAGAATGCCTGAGCTGCCAGTAGGGTAGAGGGAATTCCCCTCTCCCGTCCGGGGCGAGGGCAGATGGAGTGAAGAGAAGTATGTCGTTACTTGAGCCTAATTCAGTATACAAGCCGTTCCGCTATCCTTGGGCCTACGATGCGTGGTTGATGCAGCAACGGGTGCACTGGCTGCCGGAAGAAGTGCCGCTCGCCGACGACGTGAAGGACTGGCACAACAAGATGACGGCGGAAGAACGCAATCTGCTGACCCAGATTTTCCGGTTCTTTACCCAGTCCGACATCGAAGTGAACAACTGTTACATGAAACAGTATTCGCGGGTATTCGAGCCGACGGAAGTCCAGATGATGCTGGCCGCGTTTTCGAACATGGAAACCGTCCATATTGCCGCTTATTCGCATCTGCTCGATACGATCGGCATGCCTCAGACCGAATACCAGGCCTTCCTTCACTACAAGGAAATGAAGGACAAGGTCGATTATCTGCATAAGTTCGACGTATCGACCAAAGAGAATACGGCCCGCACGCTCGCGGTCTTCGGCGCCTTTACCGAGGGACTGCAGCTGTTTGCCAGTTTCGCGATCCTGATGAATTTCCCGCGCTTCAACAAGATGAAGGGCATGGGGCAGATCATTTCCTGGTCGGTGCGTGACGAAAGCCTGCACACCGAATCGATTATCAAGCTGTTCCGCACCTTTATTTCGGAAAACCCCGAGATCTGGACCGAGGAATTCCAGCGGTCGCTCTATGTGACATGCTCGGAAATGGTCGAGCACGAAGACGCGTTTATCGACCTCGCGTTCGAGCTTGGCGGCGTCGAGGGGCTCAACGGGGCGGAAGTAAAACAGTATATCAGGTATATCGCCGACCGCCGGTTGACGCAGCTCGGTCTGCAGCCTATCTACCGGCTGGAAAAGAATCCGCTGCCGTGGATGGACGAAATGCTCAACGGCATGGAACACACCAACTTCTTCGAGAACAGGTCGACGGAATATTCCAAGGCCGCAACCCAGGGGTCCTGGGAAGATATTTGGGCGTAGCGCCTGACTCCTGTGCTAGTCCCACAGGTGAAAACCCGGCGCTTCTGGCGCCGGGTTTTTTTGATCTGGGGCTAATCGCCGTCCAGTTCTCCTAGCAATGCCAGGGTTCGGGCCCGCGCCATCGCCGCTGCGTCGGCGTGATAACGCGCCGGCCGGGTGGCGTTGTCGAATCCGTGTTGGGCGCCCTCATAGATATACCATTGAGGTTCGGCGCGTTTCTTGCGGAACGCTGCGACATCCGATGGCGGCACGGCAGTATCCAGATCGCCGACGTGACAGATGACGGGGCATTTCGGCACTTCGTCCGGATAATCGCACATGTCGGATCCGTAATAGACGACGGCGCCGTCGAACGATCCGCGGCAGGCGGCAAGCCATGAAACGGTGCCGCCGAAGCAGTACCCCATTATCGCGGTTGCTATGCCGGGGGTCAGGCCGCGCAGATGCGCTGCAGCCGTCTCCGCGTCCATCATGGTCTGGTCATGGTCTTTGCGTGCCGACAGGTCCTTGCCGCGCAAGCTGCCGGTGTCGTCGTAGGGGAAAGTCAGTCCCGGTTCGAACCGGTCGAACAGGGCCGGTGCCAGTGCAGTATAGCCGGCGGCGGCGAATTCGTCGCAGACGCCCTGCAGGTAGCGGTTGACGCCGTACATTTCCATCCCGACGACGATATTGCCCTTCGGGTTGCCCGACGGCGTTGCGAGATAGCCGGTGAAGCCGTGCCCGTCCGGCGATGTTAGCGGGATGAACTGTCCCATCCTGCCGTCCCGGTCAGGCCGCCGGGTGCCATTGGGCGACGCCGCAGCCGATATAGACTTCGGCGACCGGCGTGTAATCGATCAGATCGAAGCCCTGGCTGCCGGCGGCGGCGTGGGCGATGACCCAGTCTCGGACCTCCTCGGCGCCGTTGCCGGTGGTCGCGAGTTCGCGTTCAAGCCCGTCGGCCAGCGCGTCGTCATCGGCATTGGTGAACAGGTCTATGCATATGCGGTCGAACGGCTCGTCGATCTCGCCCATGGTGGGTTCGCCGATAGAATGGCTCAATCCCCCGGTGCCGAGAATAGCGATGCGCAGGTCCGCCGGATAGCTGTCGATGGCCCGGCGGAGCATCTTGCCCCAGGCAATGCAGCGGCGCAGCGTCGGCAGCGGCTCTTCCAGCTGGTTGACCGTTACCGGGACGATCGGCAGGGCGGGATCGATCCCCATGCGCCACAAGGGCACGCAGAACCCGTGATCGAGACGCAGCCGGTGGGAAATTGCCGGATCGAAGTCGTTCTGAAGCGCGGTGTCCAGCAGGTGGCGGCCGAATCCGGGATGACCGGGCAGGGTGTCGTGCGGGTAAACGGCTTTCATGAACGGTTCCGGCGGTCCGTCGTGTTCCGCACCGATGCCGATGCAGAAGCTTGGCAGGTTGTTGATGAAAAAATTAACCCAGTGATCCGGCGACAGCATCACAAGCACATCCGGCTCGAGCGCTTTCAGGCGCCGTCCCGTCTCGTCGAAGGCGGCCTGTAGCTTTTCTTTCGGCCCGTCGGGCAGATTGTCCCATTCGCGGGCGATGAGCGGCCCGTGCGATGCGGCGAAGGCGCCGACCAGTTCAGCCATGTTGTGTTTCTCCCTGCGCGGATTGCCCGACACCGGTCGCCGGTCTCATCTTTGGTTTCATTGCGTGCAGCCTGGCCAGCAATTCGTCGTCTTTCATGCCGCAGATGCTGAAATAAAAGCGCAGCAGATAGGCATTTACATGCGGCGCAATCGCTTCGAGGTCGTTGTCGATCACCGCCTGCCGCATTTCGGGGCTCAACGGATAGTCCTCGAGAACGGAATCGCGGTCGGCCTTCCATCTGGCCAGATTATCCGGCGACTGAATGTCGAAGAAGAGTTTGCTGAGCCAATAATCGGTCATGCCGGCACCTTTCGAAGTGTAGGGCGAGTTTAGTGCGGAAATCGCCGGCGACAACCGGGTTTTGCGCTTTTGCGCGGATACGGGCAGGGTGCGGCTCCAACAGCAAAGGAATATCTGAAATGGCGTTGAAACGCATGGTGCTTGAAATCGGCATGGGCAACGATCTGCATGGCGGCGATTATACGAAGGCGGCCGTCCGCGCCGTCGACGACGCGATCCATCACAGTTCGCTGACGATGATCCGGTCGCTGAATATTTCGCCTGACGATATGCAGGTCGAGGTAAAGATCGGCGTGCAGAACCCGGATGCGGTGGATACCGACGTCGTCGCGAAGGCTCTGCCATATGGCCAGATCAGCGTGACGGCGGTGACCGGCGGCCTCGATGTGCCGACGGATGACGGCGACGACAAAGCGGTGATAGCGACCGCGGCGATTATCGTGCGCCTGGACCTGCCCTGACCGTTCTCTGATCGTAAAACGGGCCGGCGCCCGGCGCCGGCCCGTGCCGACTGTGATGTCGGCGTCGTGGCGTGTTTCGCAATGCGGTGAAGCGGCGCTAACCGCCTGTTCGGCAGTATTCGGGGTTGCCGAATTGTTCCCTGCGTTCACGTTTGTCTAAATATTTAGGTTTATTTGTGGCGTGTACCGCATGTGCGGTACCGATTGCCCGGGGAGGAAAGGTCTCTTTGGGGGGCTTCTGTTGTCTTTCCTGGTGTCCTCCAGATGGCACGCATGGTTAACAACGTGTTTATAAAGTATAAAAATTTATATATTTTTTATTATTATTGATATTTCTAAAAATTGACGCGAAATATTGAAATATACAATACGAAAATTGTCTGATTATTGTAATATTACTTGACATTGGTATGGGAATCGCTATTTTTGTCATACTGAAAAGGCATATTTCAAGGGCCGCAGGTAGTCGGCCGTGTTTGGATTGCAATCGTAAGCAAGGCAGGTAGCAATGTTCGGTAGTCTCAGCAGCATCCTCAGCAGTTTCATACGTGGTATCGGTGACGTGCTTTCGCTCCGTTTCGATGCCTGGTCGGGCCGGAACGTACAGCCGGTCGAGGACAAGTCTCCCGGTTCGGATTCTCGCAGCAGCGGCAACGACGACCGAAATTCCAAAAGCCGCGACGATCGCGACGATCGCAACGGTCGGAAAGACCGTGATGATCCTGATGATCGTGACGACGATCAGCTGTCGGGCGGAAAGGGCAACGACCGGATTTCCGGCACGGCTGGCGATGACGAAATTTCGGGCGGCAGCGGCAACGACAAACTGTATGGCCGCGATGGCGATGACACGCTCGATGGCGGCAGCGGCAATGACAAGCTGTTCGGTGAAGCCGGAAACGATCGCCTGGACGGCGGCGCGGGGAACGATGACCTGAGCGGCGGTATCGGCAATGACGTGCTCTCCGGTGGCGCCGGTAATGACAAGCTCCATGGCGACGACGGCGAAGACAACCTTTCCGGCGGCGCGGGCAATGACCGACTGTATGGCGGCACCGGCAACGATGCGCTGTCAGGCGGTGACGGTAAAGACACGCTGGACGGCGGTACGGGCGACGATTCCCTTGCAGGCGGCAGCGGAGACGACCGTCTGTCGGGTGGCGACGGCAATGACCGGCTTGACGGCGGTACCGGGCGGGACACGATGAACGGCGGCAGGGGCGATGATACCTATGTCGTCGATAACGTCCGCGACCGCGTCTCCGAGAGAAGCGGACAGGGCACCGACACGGTTGAATCGTCCGTGGACTGGACGCTCAAGAATAATTTCGAAAACCTGACACTGACCGGTGCGGCGGATATCGATGCGACCGGCAATTCCGGCGATAACGTTCTTGCCGGAAACGAAGGCGACAACGTCCTGACGGGCGGCCGCGGCGGCGACATGTTCGTGTTCAGTGGCGATTTCGGCGAAGACGTCATCGCCGACTTTACGCCCGGCTCGGACCGGATCGACCTCTCCCAGGTATGGGAAGGCAATTTTTCGAGCCTCATGGCGGCGACGACCGATATGGGCGACCGGTCGGTCATCAGTCTCGACGGTGGCACGATTACGCTTCTCGGCGTTTCGAAATCGGCGCTTAGCGAGGATCATTTCGTCGGCGTCATCGCCGGAACCACCGTCAACGGCACGGATGGCGACGATGTACTGCAGGGCGGTGCGGGCGACGACACGCTGATCGGCGCCGCCGGCGACGACACCTATATCATCGATGAGGCGGGCGATACCGTTACCGAACTCGCGGGCGAGGGCACCGATACTGTCGAATCTTCGGTAAGTTGGGCGCTGGGCGACAATGTCGAAAACCTTACGCTTACCGGTGCTGCAGATATCGACGGCACGGGAAATTCCGCGGGCAACACGCTTGTTGGCAATGAAGGCGCCAACGTCCTGACGGGGCTTGGCGGCCAGAATACCCTTCACGGCGGGGCCGGAAACGACACCCTTGTCGGGGGCGCGCAGTTCGACAAACTGTATGCCGGGGCGGGCGACGACGTTATCGACGGCGGCGACGGCGGCGACCACATCCAGGGCGATGCGGGCGACGATATTCTGAACGGCGACGGCGGCAACGACTGGATGCTCGGTGGCGACGGCAACGACACGATCGACGGCGGCGCGGGCAAGGACGCATTGTTCGGTAATGCAGGCGACGACGTGCTCGACGGCGGGGTCGGCCAGGACAAAATGACCGGCGGCGCCGGAAACGACACCTATGTCGTCGACGACGCGCATGATGTCGTGGCCGAAGCGCTGGGTGAGGGGAGCGATACGGTCCGCGCATCGGTCGACTGGAGCCTGGGCGACAATATCGAAAACCTTGAACTGACCGGAGACGCCGATCTCGATGCGACCGGCAACGCCGCCGCAAATGCGATTTCGGGAAACGCAGGCGCAAACACGATTGACGGCGGCGAAGGCGACGATGTGCTGACCGGCGGCGAAGCCGGGGATACGTTCGCGTTCAATCTGAACTTCGGCGACGATACAATTGCCGATTTTGCGCCGGGAACCGACGTTATAGATCTGTCCGGTACCTGGGGCGGCACGTTTGCCGAACTGATGGCGGCAACGACGGATTATGGCGACCGCAGCGTCATTTCGCTCAGCGGCGGCACGATTACCCTGACCGGCATCGCGAAAAGCGCACTCGGAGAAGACGACTTTATCGGCATTTCGCAAGCGGCCAGCGGTGGCAACGACGTTCTCGAAGGGACGATCGTCGGCGAATTCATCGAAGGGCTCGACGGAGACGATATGCTGCACGGCGGCGGCGGCAATGACACGGTCGACGGCGGCGCCGGGAACGACTCGCTGTATGGCGGCGACGGCAACGATATTGTCGCCGGGGGAGACGGCAGCGATCACGTGCAGGGCGATGCCGGCGACGACACGCTTTACGGCGGCACCGGCAATGACTGGATGGTCGCAGGCGACGGCGATGACGTCCTGGACGGCGGCGACGGTGTCGACCGGATGTTCGGACATGCCGGCAACGATATCCTTGACGGCGGCGTGGGCCGCGACACGCTGACCGGCGGTATCGGCGACGATACCTATGTGGTGGATCATCACGCCGACACAGTGGTCGAAAACCTCGGCGAAGGCACCGATACGATTCGGTCGTCGATCGACTGGACGTTGGGCGACAATGTCGAAAACCTGGAACTGACCGGCAGCGACGATATCGACGGCGCCGGCAACGATGCCGCGAATGTCATCAACGGCAATGACGGCGCCAACCACCTGTCCGGCCTTGCAGGCGCGGACATCCTCCACGGTGGTGCCGGCAACGATACGCTCGAAGGCGGCCTCGACGGGGATGTTCTCTATGGCGGTGACGGCGACGACCGGCTGGATGGCGGCGCTGGGCTCGACATGCTGATCGGCGGCCTCGGCGACGACACCTACGTTGTCGACGGCGTTCTGGATACACTCACTGAATTGGCGGGCGAAGGGAACGATACCGTCGAATCATCGGTGTCGTGGACCCTGACGGAGAACTTCGAAAACCTCACCCTGACGGGGGCGGACCATATCGACGGGACAGGCACCGCGCTGGGCGAAACGATCATCGGCAATGCGGGCGACAACGTGCTGTCCGGCAATGGCGGCCTCGATACGCTGCGGGGCGGCGACGGTAACGACACGCTGATTGGCGGAGATCAGTTCGATGCCCTGTACGGCGGCGCGGATGCCGACGTGATCAATGCAGGCGACGGCGGCGATCATGTTCAGGGCGACGGCGGCGACGACACGCTGAACGGGCAGGGCGGTAACGACTGGATGCTCGGCGGCGACGGCGCGGACAACATCAATGGCGGCGCCGGCCGCGACCGCATGTTCGGCAATGATGGCGCGGATACCCTGTTCGGGGGCGCGGCGGAAGACCGGATGGAAGGCGGTGCCGGCTCGGATACGTTCGTTTACGAGGATGTCAGCGAACGTGGCGATACCATCACCGATTTTTCGACCAGCGGCGACGTCGATACGCTCGATATCAGCCAGATGCTCGCGAACCTCGGCTACGGGGGCACCGATGCCTTTGCCGACGGCTATGTGCAGCTTACCCAGTCCGGCGCGGATACGCTGGTTCAGGTTGACAGCAACGGCGGTGGCGACTCGCCGCAGACCCTGGTGACCCTGCAGAACGTCAATGCCGCGGATGTCGATACCGGTATCTGGATCGTCTGACCGGGGCGAAGGCCCTCAGACATCCGGGGACTGATTTCGGGAACGGAGAATCGGGGCAGGCGTGTAGGCACAGAAAACCCCGGGCCGCCGATTGCGGCCCGGGGGGCTTCGAAACGACTGCTCAACGGTCGGTGTTGTGCGCGTTCAGGTCATTTCCTCTTCCGGCATCAGTGCGTTCATGATCGCGGCGCAGAGACCCGATACGACGATCCCCGACACGAAGAGCGGTACCGACCATGCCGGCAGGATATCGGCCGGCAACGGGCCGAACTGTGCGAGACCGGCAAGCTGGTTGACCTGCCACAAGCCAAGTCCAAGCCCGAGCGAGATCGCGACGATCAGCATGTTCCGGGTCGTGTATCCTGACTGCCCGACCAGTTTCATGCCGGCGGCAACGATCATGCCGAACATGACGATCGCGGCGCCGCCGAGAACCGCTTCCGGCATCGCGGCAATCACCGCGGCCAGTTTCGGCACCAGACCGCAGAGGATCAGGAAGAATGCCCCGATCGTAACGACATGGCGGCTCATCATCTTGGTGAAGGACACAAGGCCGACATTCTGGCTGTAGGATGTATTCGGCAGGCCGCCGAACAGGGCCACCACGGCCGAACCCAGGCCGTCGGCCATTATACCGCCCTTCAGTTCCTTGTCCGTCGGCTCGCGGTCGGCGCCGCCCATCGTGATGCCGGAAATGTCGCCGACCGTCTCGATCGTGGTGATGAACGCCATGATGCACATCAGCCCGATGAGGCCGATCGCCGCCGGCGTACTGAACTCGAGCCCGAAATGCATTTCGGGCAGGCCGAACCAGCTTGCACTGTTGATCGCGTCGATCTTCTTGGCATTTATCATGCCGAAGGGAATGGCGACGATATAACCGATCGCCAGGCCGAGAAAGATCGATGCGGTCGACCAGATGCCTTTGCCGTAGCGCCTGATAAACAGGATTGTCAGGATCACGAACAGGGCCAGCAGCCAGTGCGACATATCGCCGAACCCGCCCGCCTTGCAGAACGGAGCCGGATAGGCGCCGCACCCGGCCGAGTATTTGATGCCCACCGGCAGCAGCGTAAAGCCGATGGTCATCACTACGACGCCTGAAACCAGCGCCGGAATCCATTTGCGTATCTGCGGGATAAAATATCCGAGAACGATCTGGAACAGTCCGCCGACAAGCGACGCACCGAACACCGCAGCTAGGGTGGCGCCGCCTTTCAGGGCGCCGGTCAGGATGCCGATATAGGCGAAGCTGGTGCCCTGCACGATCGGCAGCCTGGCGCCGACCGGGCCAATCCCGATCGTCTGGATCAGGGTCGCAACGCCTGCGGCGAGAAGCGATATCTGTACCAGTACCGTAATGTATTGCGGCCCCGCAGCCAGTGCCACGATAAGCGGTACCGTGATATTGCCGGCGAACATCGCCAGGACATGTTGTATCCCGAGCGGAATTGCTTCGCCCAATGGCGGCTTGTAGTCCGGATCTCTTAGTTGATTTGCATCTGCCATTTTGTACCCCGTTTCTTCCCTATGGTTGCGCCGGATAGGCTTGCCCGGCATGTCGGATTTTTCTTTTTGGTTGTCCCGGGACTAACTGCCGCCGGTTATCGCCTGTCGGCCGATTGTTGCGGCCCGAGTGGCGCCCCCATAACCCGGCGTCGAGAGGTACGGCTTGGTTGCCGATTTTTTGTGCAAAAAAGTCTATCCACGCCCCTGAATCGTGTCTACGGCGTATATGATGCGGTGATTCGCGAAAATTTTGGCGGCAGCAGCGACAGGCGGTTGTCCCGACGTTATTCTACGCAACGATATGACAGAACATTCCAACGAAAGTCCGGGGCCGGGCCATCGTCGCCCCGCCGCCGATCTTCCGGACCAGACGCCCCGCGGCGGTCAGATTTTTCTCGATCATGTCGGCTGGTTTGTCCCCGACATGGACGCGGCGTCCGACGCCTTCGGCCGGCTCGGATTTCCGCTTACTCCGTATACCGTGCATATGAACGAGCAACCGGATGGCAGCCGGGTGCCGTCGGGAACCGCGAACCGCTGCGCCATGATCCGGCGCGGCTATCTCGAAATTCTGACCCGTGTGCCGGATGTCCAGTCGGCCATCACAAAACAGCTCGACGACGGCCTCGCCCGGTATACCGGCCTTCACCTGATCGCCTTCACGGTCGCGGATACCGAAGCCGCGACGGCGCGTCTGCGCGAGGCCGGATTCGCCCCGGAGGCGCCGATCGCGCTTCGCCGTCCGATGCCGCTGGATGCCGGCGGTGAGGGGACGGCCGCGTTTTCCGTTATTCGCCTGCCGTCGGACGCGATGGCCGAGGGGCGCGTTCAGGTGCTCAGTCAGGACACCCCGGAAACGGTATGGCAGCCGTCGGTGACGGCCGACGAGAACGCCATCGATATGTTGTCGGGCCTGCTGATCTGCGCCGAAGACCCGGAAGAAGCGGCAATCCGGTATGAGCGGTTTACCGGGCGGACGGCGGAGCCGGCCGGAAACGGGTATCGGATCGATCTCGACCGGGGGCGGATTTCCATTTGCCCGCCGGCGGGCTGCACCGGGATGCTGCCGGGGATCACCGTACCGGGCCTGCCGTATATCGTGGCGGTTTCGATCCGCAGTGCCGACATGACTGCGACCCGAGCGTTTCTGGCTGCCCGGGGCGTGCCGTTGCTTGCGGATGAGGGCGATCGCATCGCGGTCCACCCGGATGCAGGAATGGGCGCCGCCTTCGTTTTTCACGCGGCCGGCGCCGAGCCTTTTCCCGCGACGTGAGCGCTGAGATGTCCGATGTCTGGGTGTTCGGATATGGCTCGCTGGTCTGGCGGCCGGATTTTCCTTTCCGAGAGTCCCGGGTGGCAACGATTTCCGGCTGGACCCGCCGGTTCTGGCAGGGATCTACCGACCATCGCGGAGTTCCCGGTGCGCCGGGCCGTGTGGTGACCCTGATCGAGGCGCCGGCGGCTGTTTGCTGGGGGCGGGCCTATCTCATCGGCGCTGAGGACCGGCAGGCGGTCCTCAGTCATCTGGATTACCGCGAAAAGGGCGGCTATTCGATGCACGAGGTGGTAATGGATTTTCCCGGTCCGCCCGGTGGACGTACCGCGAACGGGCTGATTTACATCGCTAATCCGGGCAACCCGAACTGGCTGGGAGATGCACCGATGGTGGAAATCGCCGCGCAGGTGCGCGGTAGCGCGGGGCCGTCGGGACACAACGTCGAATATGTTGCGGAACTGGCGAAAGCGCTCAGGGACATCGAAGCGGAAGACAGCCACGTTTTCGACCTTGCCCGGCACGTGGCGGGGCCCGATCGTCAGGATCAGGCATAATCCAGCGGCAACGCCGTCGTATACTTGATCTGTTCCATCGAGAATGACGAGCTGACGTCATAAAGTTCGACCTTTGCGATCAGGCGCTGGTAGAACCGGTCATAGGCGCCGATATCGGGAACAACGACGCGCAGCAGATAGTCGATATCGCCCGACATGCGGTAGAATTCCACCACTTCGGGGAAAGCGTTCACGGCGGCGGAAAAAGCCTGGTACCACGCCGCATCGTGCTTGTCGGTCTTTATCGAAACGAATACCGTGACGCCGGCATTCAGTTTTTCGGCATCGAGCAGGGCGACCCGGGATCGGATAACTTTCGCGGATTCCAGCTTCTGGATGCGGCGCCAGCAGGGCGTTGTCGAAAGCCCGACTTTCTGCGCGATTTCCGCGACCGCCAGCGTCGTATCGGTCTGCAGGATATCCAGTATTTTCTTGTCGATATCATCCATGGTTAAAATATCTCGTTGTTTTGCTGATTTTGAGAATACCATTCTCAATAAGCCGAATCACTTGGAAAATTTGAAAACACATATCGTCCGCGATCCGTAAACTGTTTATCAGAAGTTTTGCTCTGTAATGAAGAGCGGAAAGGTTACGCGGAACAATGGAACTGAACCAGTTTTGCAAACAAGTGGGACGCCTCGTCGCGGACAACCCTGTAGAGGACGTGCCTGCCCTTATTGCGGAATACCTTCCGGAAATTCTCGGCAATCGCGACCTGCTTACGGCAGCGCATAAAACATTGCCGCCGGAAGGATACGGTCGCCATGACGTTTTTCTGTGCCCCAACGACGACTTTTCCATCATTGCCGCCGTTTGGCCCGCGGGGATCGTTTCCCCCATTCACGATCACAAGACCTGGTGCACCTTCGGCGTTTTCGAAGGGGTGATCCAGGAAACCCGGTATTGCGCCGCATCGGACGATCCTTCGTGCCGGGATGCCGTTCCGGTAACGACGATTGAACATCTGCCGGGCGGTGTCGCCCATCTGCCGGTCGGCGGCGGCGATATTCACAGTATGCATAATCCGACCGACCGCCCGGCGGTCTCCGTCCATGTCTACGGCGGAAATTCGGTCAAACTCGGACCCAATGTGGTCAAGGTCTATCAGGAAACCGCTGCCGCCATAGCTTGACGGCAGCCTGTCAAACGCGTTAATCCGCCTTAACGGGATTCCCCCGTTTCTGGCGGGGTAATGCATTGCGTCAAAGGGAGAACGAAAGTGCGCGCAGTTGTTCTGCACGAACACGGTGATATTGAAAATCTCACATATCACGAAGATTACGCCGATCCGCAATGCGGTGAAGGTCAGGTTGTCATCCGGGTAAGGGCGACGTCGCTGAATTACCACGATGTTTTCACGACCAAAGGCATGCCCGGCATCAAGGTGCCGCTGCCGATCGTGATCGGCCTCGATATCTCGGGCGAAATTGCCGAAATCGGCAAGGGCGTCGACGGCTGGTCCGTCGGCGACCGGGTTCTGGTCAATCCGCTGGACCCGGTGACCCCGGAAAAAGGCCTGATGGGCGAGATGCTCGACGGCGGCACGGCGGAGCTGTGCGCGGTCGAAGCGACCCGCCTGATCCCGATCCCCGACGGCTGCTCGTATGAACAGGCGGCGGCGCTGCCCGTAGCGTATGGCACGGCGCATCGCATGATGATCACCAATGGCGGCATGAAAGGCGGCGAAAAAGTCCTGATCCTCGGCGCCTCCGGCGGTGTTGGGTCCTGCTGCGTGTTGCTGGCGAAGATGATGGGCTGTGAAGTCGTCGCCGCCGGCTCTAGCCCCGACAAGCTCGAAGCGCTCAAGGCTTGGGGCGCGGATCACGTGATCGATTACACGGATTTCGAGAAGCAGATTTACGGCCTGTTCGGCAAACCGCATCGCCGGAAATACGAAGGCGGCGTGAATGTCGTCATCAATTTCACCGGCGGCGATACCTGGGTGCCGTCGCTCAAGGCGACCCAGCGCGGGGGCAAGATCCTGACCTGCGGCGCAACCGCCGGGTTCGACCCGACCGAAGACCTGCGTTACGTGTGGACGTTCGAGCTCAAAATTCTGGGTTCCAACTCCTGGGCGATCGAAGATCTCGAGACGCTGATGAAGCTGATCGCGGAAGGAAAGCTGAAGCCCGTGATCGATACGGTCCTGCCGCTGGAACAGACCGCCGAAGGCGTTCGGCAGCTTCGCGACCGCGAGGTCATCGGCAAGATCGTCATTACCCCATAGCGGGGCGGGGGAATACGGGATGAACCCCTCGGAATCAGGGAACCTCGGCGACGTCTTCCTGGCGCATGCCGGGTCCGACCGCATCGCGGTCGTCGATCTGTACGATACGGAAAATCCACGCGAATTTTCCTACCGGGACTTCAACGCCGCCTGCGATGCGGTTGCAAACGGACTGCTTGTCGCCGGTATGGAGCCGGGCGACCGCATCGGCATTCTGGCGCTGAACCGGGTCGAGTTTCTCGAAGTCCTGTTCGGTGCGATGCGTGCCGGATGCGTGCCGGTGATGATCAACGTCAAGCTGCCCGATGAGACGGTGGAATACATTGTCCGGGACGCGGGCATGAAAGCTGTCTTCGCCGATCCGAATCAGGCCGACCGCGTGCCGGACGGCGTGCGGACCCTGACCTTCCCCAGCGCCGCCGATCTGGCCGGCGGCGGGGCCGGTCACGGCAGTAGCGACGCCTATCAGGACTTCAAGATTTTCACCGACGATCCGTTCCCGTCGTTTTTCGCCGGCGGCGACGATATTGCGGAACAGCCCTATACGTCCGGGTCGACCGGCACGCCGAAGGGCGTTCTGCTCGACCATCACGGCCAGGTCTGGATGATCGGCAAGATCGTCGAGAGCCGCGATATCCGCCAGGACGACTGTTCGGTTATTTCCGCGCCGCTATACCACAAGAACGCCTTGCTCGCGGTGAAGTCCGCGCTGTCGGCAGGCGGGCGGATCGTCATATTCTCGCGTTTCGACGCCCGCGAATACATCAAGGCGATCGAACGCTACAAACTGACCATGCTGACGGGCGTGCCGACGATGTATGCGTTGATCCTGCAGGAAGAAAAGCTGCTGGACGAGACCGACCTGTCGTCGGTGCGCAACTGTTCGATGGGCTCTGCGCCCGCATCCGACAACCTGCTCGACACCCTGGCTGCCCGGTTCCCGCATGCGCGGCTGAACCTTAATTACGGCATCACCGAGGGCGGCCCGATCCTGTTCGCCTGGAGCCACCCGGACGGGCTGGAACGTCCCCGTACTTCGGTCGGTTTTCCGATCGACGGGGTGGAAATAAAGCTGGTCGACGGCCCGGACGAAAACCAGGGCATCCTCCATGTCAAAAGTCCCGGTGTCATGAAAGGCTATCACAACCTGCCTGACGCCACGAAGAAGGTGCTTGCGGACGATGGCTGGATGGATACCGGAGATATCCTGCGGCGTGACGATATCGGCTGGTATTTCTTTGTTGACCGGTCGGACGACATGTTCGTCTGCGCCGGCGAGAATATCTATCCGGGCGACGTCGAATCCATGCTGGAACGCCATGAAGATATCATGCAGGCCGTCGTCGTCCCTGCGCCCAACACGCTGAAGGCCCATGTTCCTTTCGCCTGGGTGGTGAAGCGCGAGGGCGCCGAGGTGGACGAAGAGGCGGTAAAGCAATACGCGCTCAAGAACGGGCCGGTCTATGCCCATCCGCGCCGTATCTTTTTTGTCGATGCGTTACCGCTGAGCGGGACCAACAAGATCGATCGCCGGGCGCTGGAGGCGCAGGCCGTCGAAATTGCCCGACAGGACGAGAGTGCGGGCTGACCGCTTCATTTTCTCCGTGGCCGTCGTGCTTGCCTGCACGATATTAACACCTGTCCGCGCCGACGATTCGTTCAACCGGACGATCGAGCGCGTCCTCAAACACGTGAACCTGCAGCGCGCGATGAACGGGGAGCGTCCGCTGACGCTGAATGCGCGTCTTTCGGAGGCGGCCCAGAAACATGCCGAAGACATGGCGCGCAACGATTTCGTCGAGCACCGCTCGCCCGACGGCCGCGGGTTGCAGGACCGCCTCGCCAGTTCCGGGTATCCGTGGCGGGTGATCGCCGAAAACCTGGCGGCGGGCTTTGCATCGCCCGAAACCACGGTTGAATCGTGGATGACCAGCCCCGGTCACCGCGACAACATGCTGAACCGGGAATACATGGAGGCAGGGGTCGGTTATGCGACGCCGCCCGCCGACGGTAAAAAGCCGCGATATTCCCATTACTGGGTGGTCGTGTTCGGCGCCCGGTCTCGGTGACCGTGTTTCATCGGCCTGATTGATTATCCAGGCTGGTTTTACGGTGGCGTTGAGCCTGGAAGCCGATGGGTTCGGAAGGTTTCAGGGCCGTTCCCCTTCTCGGCGGTCACGATATACTATCGCACTTATGAGCCTGTCGGGATGATCAATGATGGCAGTGGAGCGCGTTGAGCGAAGGTTGGCGGCGATAATGGCGGCAGATGTTGTCGGTTATTCCCGGCTGATGGAACTCGACGAGCGGGGTACGCTGACGCAATTGCAGAGCCTGCGCCGGGAAGTGATCGACCCGGCCATAGCGGAATATTCCGGTCGTATGGTGAAATTGATGGGTGACGGCGCGCTTGTCGAATTTGCGAGTGCCGTCGATGCCGTAACCTGCGCGATTGAGATACAACGCCGTGTCGAAGAAGTTAATCCCGATAGAGGGCGGGCGGACCGTATAAGGTTCCGTATCGGGATCAATGTCGGAGACATCATTGTCGACGACAATGATATTTACGGCGACGGCGTCAATGTTGCTGCGCGTATCGAAGCGATGGCAGATCCCGGAACGGTTTTTATTTCCCGGTCGGTGGCGGACCAGGTGCGCGAAAAAATCGCAAACCGATTGGAAAGCAGGGGCGTCCATTCAGTGAAAAATATTTCCCGGCCAATCGAGGTCTATTGCGTTTGTGCGGACGTTGCCGGGGTGGCGGAGCCCGAAGGTCGCGACGTGGACCGGGCTCCGGCGACACCGACGCATCGGGACAAGCCATCTATTGCCGTGCTCGCCTTCAACAATATGAGCGGCGATCCTGAACAGGAATATTTTTCGGATGGAATCAGCGAAGACATCATTACGGACCTGTCGAAGCTGGCGCAACTTCATGTGATCGCGCGGAATTCCTCTTTCGTCTATAAGGGCGGTGCCGTTTCCATTCCTTCCGTGGCGCAGGAACTGGGCGTTCGCTACGTCCTGGAAGGCAGCGTGCGCAAGGCCGGCAACCGGGTGAGGGTGACCGCGCAGTTGATCGATTCCGATCACGGCGGCCATGTATGGGCGGATCGGCTGGATCGCGACATGACCGATATTTTCGAGGTCCAGGACGAAGTTACGCGCCATATCGTTTCCGCGCTCAAGGTTCGGTTGTCCCGTGACGACGAAGACCGTCTTGCCCGCAGGGCGGCGGTCAATGCCGAAGCCTATAATCTGTTCATGCGCGGTCGGGAGCAGACATGGCAGCATTCTCGTACCGGAAATATCGAGGGGCGCAGGCTACTGGCGCGGGCGACAGAGATAACGCCTGAATTCGCGGCCGCACATGCGCGGATCGCCTTCACACACGTGATTGACTACGTAAATGGCTGGACGGTCGATCCGGAAGCAACGTTACGGCAAGGACGGGATCTCGCGCAGAGGGCTGTCGAAATGGATAGCGAAGATCCCCAGACCCATTTCGCGTTATCGGCAGTTTTGCTGTGGAGTGGCGAACTCGAGCAAGCGGCCGACGAGGCCGCACGGTGTATCGAACTCGAACCCAATTCGGCTGAAGGGCATCTTGTACAGGCGCATACGCTGATATTCGCCGGACAGCCGGAGGCGGCCATCGACGCAATAAGCGCTTATATGAAGCTGGATCCCCTGTATCCCGATATCGTGCTTCATTTCCTCGCAGAAGCACATATCTCGTTGGGGAAATTTGAAGAAGCGGTCGCGATCCTTATGGAAAGGCTGGAACGCCGATCGGATTCGCCGACATCTCTCACGCTTCTCGCTTCGTGTTACGGACATTTGGGACGACATGACGAAAGTCGGGCCGCGTGGGCCGAGGCGCTTAGAATAGACCCGCAGTTCTCGCTCGAGCGGCGACGCCGCATTTTGCCTTTCAAAAACCCCGGGGACTTCGAGCTTCGGATGGACGGTCTTCGTTTGTCGGGCGCTGTTCCGGATGGAACAGCTTCCTAAAGTTCCATATATGCCGGCAGGTTGAAGCATCCGGCGTGTATGCCGGGCGTGTAGTACCGCGTTTCGATATTTGCCGCTGCGAACCGTTCTGCGATCGTCGCTGCATCCGTGGCGCGGGCGCGGGCGCTGTTGGCGCCCCAGCCGAGCGTCATGTAGCCGAACGCATAGGTCGGCACCTGCGTCAGGTAGAGGGCTGCATCGTCGAACAGGCGGTCGAGGCGGCGATAGGTCTCGCGGGCCTCGTCGGGCTGCACGAAGCCGACGCCGGACTGGCATACGACGATTCCGTCCTCGGTCAGGATGTTGCGGCAATCGGCATAGAAGTCGTCCGAGAACAGGGGGATCGCAGGGCCGATCGGATCTGTGGAATCGATGATGACGACGTCGAAGCGCCGGTCGGTTTCCTTCACGTATTTCACGCCGTCGGCAATCACGATATCGGCGCGCGGGTCGTCGAAGGCGCCATCGCTCAGGCTCGGCATGTATTCGGCGCACATATCGACGACGCTGCGATCGATCTCGACCATCGTGGCCCGGTTCACGTCCCGGTGTTTCAGCACGTCGCGCAGCGCCCCGCCGTCGCCGCCGCCGATAATCAGGACTTCCTTCGCCGCGCCATGCGCCAGGACCGGGACATGGGCGAGCATCTCATGATAACACGGCTCGTCGCGCTCGGTCGTCTGGATCACGCCGTCGAGCGCCAGAATGCGCCCGAAATGCTGGTTTTCGAAGATCACCAGGTCCTGAAGGTCCGTCTGGGACCGGAACAGTATCCTGGAAATCTCGAAACGTTGCTGAAAGCCGGGGTGAAGCGTTTCGGAGAACCAGGTCTCCTCTTCGCCCGTCATTCCACGATGCCGCGTTTTTGTTCGCTGATATCGGCGCGTGTCGGGGCGAAATAGCGTTCCAGCACGGCGACCGCCTTTTGCGGCAGGCAATTGCCGCACATGAAGACGTCGAACGCGGCATAGTCGAGCTCGGGCCACGTATGGACGCTGATATGGCTTTCCGCGAGCACGGCGACGCCGGAGACACCGCCGCCACCGCCGAATTCGTGGACATGGACATGGAGCACGGTCGCGTCGGATGCTTCAGCGGCCTCGCGCAGGGCGTCGGCCATCAGGGCGGCGTCGTTCAGTCGCGATCCGCCCCAGAAATCGACAAGCATATGGGCGCCGGCGTAGGTCTGGCCGTCTTTATGAATTAGAAAATCCCGCACATCGTTAGCGGGTTGCGGATGCATGTGCGCGTGGGCGCTTGCGGCTCCCATGGTCAGGGAATCGCCAACGGCACCTGCCGCTACAACCGTCTCAGTCAACAATGCGGATTTTTCCATCCATAGGGCCTCCTCGCAGGTGCACCAGCACCCATTGGGGTTTCATAAAAGCCGCGCCTTATCGCGTTTTTAGGCGTCGGTGGCAAGCGGATTCCGCAGGTTCAAAATGCGTCCGCCGGAAGGGCCATAATATCCTCTGCACCGGCGGTTGCCGCCTGCGCATATCCAGCTGCCTGGGGCAGCAGATTCGCGGCGTAGAAGCGGGCAGTCGCGAGTTTCGCCTTGTAAAAATCGTCGTCTTCGGCGCCCTGTGCCGCGAGATTGGCCGCCTTGGCCATCAGCCAGCCGCCGGTAACGAGGCCGAGCGCCCGGAGAAAGGGTGTCGCACCCGCGAGAACGATCCGGGGGTCCTCGCCCGAATCTTCCAGTATCCACTCCGTGGCGGCGGCCAGGGCGTCCAGCGCCGACCACATCGAATTTGCGATCTTCGCATCCTGAATTTCAGTGTCGCGAATCTCGGCAATGAACTTGTTCAGTTCTTCCCCCCGGTCGCGCAGGATTTTCCGGCTCACAAGGTCGAGCGCCTGGATGCCGTTCGTGCCTTCGTAGATCGGCGTGATACGGCAGTCGCGGTAATACTGCGCTGCGCCGGTTTCCTCGATGAAGCCGGCGCCGCCATGGATCTGGACGCCGAGGGACGCTATTTCGACGCCGCAATCGGTCGACCATGCCTTGACGACCGGAACAAGGAGATCGATTCGGCCCTGCGCCTCGGCGCGGACATCGCGGTCGGGGTGCTTGCGTGCGAAATCCTGCTTGGCGGCGACGTAATAGCCGAGCGCCCGTGTCGCTTCGGTCAGGGCGCGCATGGTCATCAGATTCCGGCGGACGTCGGGATGGCGGATGATCGGTACCTCGCTGAGTGCCGGGTTGGACATGTCCTTTCCCTGCACCCGTTCGCGCGCGTAATCGGCGGCCTGCTGATACGCCCGTTCGCTGATGCCGACCCCTTCGCGACCGACGGCGAGCCGGGCACTGTTCATCATCGCGAACATGTACTCCATCCCGCGGCCTTCGTGGCCGACCAGGTATCCGATGGCGCCGTCGTTTTCGCCGAACTGCATTACACAGGTGGGACTGCCGTGGATACCCAGCTTGTGTTCCAGCGACACCGCCCGCAGGTCGTTGCGCTGGCCGATCGTGCCGTCGTCGTCGACGAGGAACTTGGGCACGATGAAAAGCGAAATGCCGCGTGTGCCGGGCGGTGCGTCGGGGGTGCGCGCCAGCACCATG
Source organism: uncultured Rhodospirillaceae bacterium (assembly GCA_963974055.1). GTDB lineage: Bacteria > Pseudomonadota > Alphaproteobacteria > MPNO01 > UBA830 > CAXBCP01. The sequence continues at coordinate 10,056 of CAXBCP010000002.1, read as the reverse complement.
TGCACGATATTTTCGGCGCAGTCGTGTTCGCCCCAGGTCGTGAAAATCTTCTGGCCGGTGATCCGGTATTGATTGCCGTCAGGTACAGCTTTGGTGCGGAGCGCGCCGACATCCGATCCCGCATTCGGCTCGGTCAGGACCATGGTACCGGTCCATTCGCCGGTGACGAGCTTCGGCATCCATTTTTCCTTCTGCTCGGCGCTGCCGAATTTTTCGAGACATTCGACGCCGGCGATCGTGAGCACCGGGCAGAGCATGAAGGCGAGATTGGCGGCGTCCCACATCTCGAAGACCGGGGTCGCGACCAGCATCGGCAGACCCTGGCCGCCGATTTCGGGGTCGAACTGAAGCGCGTTCCAGCCACCCTCGACATAGGCCGTATAGGCTTCCCGGAAACCGGCAGGCGTTACAACGACACCGTTTTCAAGGCGGGACCCTTCGATATCGCCGCTGCGGTTGATCGGCGACAGGACGTCGCGCGCCATTTTATTGGCCTCTTCCAGGATCGCCTGGACCGTATCGGACGTGGCTTCCTCGAACCCGGGCAGGGCGGCGACGTCTTCGAGCCCGATCAGTTCTTCGATGACGAATTGCATGTCGCGCAGCGGAGCGGTGTATTCGGCCATTTGTGACTCCTAAAGAACTTTGCCGGGGTTCATGATGCCGTTCGGATCGAGTGTCGCCTTTATGGCGCGCATGACATCCAGGGCAACGGGCGATTTATAGGTTTCCAGCTCGCCGCGCCGCAGCCGCCCGATACCGTGTTCGGCGCTGATCGACCCGCCCATGGCCACGGTGCGATCGTATACGGTCTTGTGAATCTGCGGTTCCAGCGCGCGGAAATCTTCGTCCGACATGTCGTCGGGGCGGCTGAGATTGAAATGAATATTGCCGTCGCCGACATGTCCGAACGTGCAGGGGCGGATCCCCGGAACGAGCCGGGCAACGTCGGCGGTCGCCTCGATCAGAAAGTCGGCGACACCGGACACCGGCACGGAAATATCGTGCTTCGAACTGGCGCCTTCGAACTTCTGGGCCTCCGGGATGGATTCGCGGATACGCCAGAAATCGGCGGCCTGCTGGCCGCTTTCCGCGAAGACCGCGTCGAGTACGATTCCTTCTTCCATGCCCTCGCCGAGCACCGCTTCCGCCATGTCGCGCAAACCGGCCGCCGAGCCTTCGCCGGCGGCGAGTTCCATCATGACATAGTGCTGGTACGGCGTCGGCATCGGGTCGCGGGTATCCGCGATATGCCGCAGCGCGAATGCGATGGATTCCCGCTGCATGTATTCGAACGTAACCACCCGGTCGTCGGTAACGCGCCGGGCGCGCGACAACAGTTCGACGGCGGCATGCTGGTCGCGGACGGCGACGAACGACGTCTGGATGTCGGCGGGTTTCGGGAACAGCTTCAGGCAGGCCGCGGTGATGATCCCGAGTGTGCCTTCCGCGCCGATGAACAGATGCTTCAGATCGTAGCCCGTGTTGTCCTTGCGCAGGCCGGTCAGCCCGTTCCAGATACGCCCGTCCGGGAGGACCGCTTCGATCCCGAGACACAGGTCGCGCGCCGGGCCGTAGCGCAACACGCCTGTGCCGCCGGCGTTGGTCGACAGGTTGCCGCCGATGCGCGCGGTTCCTTCGCCGCCGAGGCTGAGCGGGAAATAGCGGTCGGATTCTTCCGCCGCTTTCTGGACGTCGGCGAGGATGACCCCGGCTTCGACGGTAATGGCATAGTTCAGCACATCGATTTCCCGGACCCTGTTCATCCGCGTCAGCGACATCAGTATCTCGCCGCCATGTTCGTAGGGTGTCGCGCCGCCGCACAGGCCGGTATTGCCGCCCTGGGGCACGATGGGGGTTCCGGTTTCGTTGCAGATCGCGACGATGGCGGCGACTTCTTCGGTCGAAGACGGGCGCACGACCATCGGGGAGGTGCCGGTATAGTAGCCGCGCTCGTCATGAAGATACGGCGATTTGTCGTTTTCGTCGGTGATGATGCCGGCATCGCCGACTGCCGCGTGAATGCGGTCGAGGACGCTTTGATCTATCTGTCGGAGGGCGGTGGCGTTCATCGGCTGATCATCCTGCCTTTCGCGATCCCTGCTGAATATCGCTGCTGATTACGGTCACGATTAAATCATGTGTCGTTGCCGGGCAATGGTGTCAATGCCCGGGCCGGGGGGCCGCGGCCCGCTGCAGGCGGTCGTTGATCGCACGGCCGAGCCCGCGATCGGGGACCGGCATGACCGCAATGACGCCGTTCTCGCGGTCGAGCGACCGCATCATCGCAAACAGGTTCGCCGCCGCTTCGCGCAGATCGCCCGACGGGCTGAGGTTTCGTTCTTCCCGGGAACCGGAAAGCCCGTGCGGCCCGAAGGACAGCAGGGCCTCGTCCGCCGCGACGGAGACCGCATTGAGGCGCATCCGGGCGGCGGGCGCATAATGACTTTCAAGCATTCCCGGGGATGCCGGTGCATCCGCCGCGCCCGTGACGGTATCGGCGGACACGGAGACGGGGCCGATAACGGCTTCGATCTGCTCGACGGTAATACCGCCGGGACGCAGAATCGTGGGTGTGCCGCCGCTGCAATCGACCACGGTCGATTCGACGCCGACGGGGCAGGGGCCGTCATCGACGATCAGCGAGACGTCTCCGCCCAGTGATTCCGCGACATGTTCGGCAGAGGTCGGGCTGATCCGGCCGGATGCATTCGCGCTGGGCGCCGCGACCGGGACACCTGCCTGGACGAGGATCGCCTGCGCGGTTTGCTGCGACGGTACCCGGATTGCGATCGTATCGAGCCCGGCACTGGCCAGCAGCGACACGGGCGATCCGTCCTTCCGCGGCAGGACAAGCGACAGCGGTCCCGGCCAGAACGCATCCGCCAGCAAGGACGCGGTTCCGGTGATGTCGACCAGGTCGGCGGCGGCTGCCGCGTCCGGGACATGGACGATCAGCGGGTTGAACGTCGGCCGTTTCTTGGCTTCGAATATCCGGGCGACGGCTTCGTCGGAAGTGGCGTCGGCGCCGAGGCCGTAAACGGTCTCGGTCGGGAAGGCGACGAGCCGGCCGTCGCGCAGGAGTTTCGCCGCTTCTGCAATCGTATCCGGGGACGCAGCTTTGATCATTCCAGACCGCGCGCCAGAAATTCGGGGTTTCGCCATCCGGGTTTTGCGTAGGGCAGGTCTGGGCCGTCTATGAGGCGGATGCTGCCGCCGGCGCCGGTCAGGACGGCATGTCCCGCCGCCGTATCCCATTCCGAAGTAGGGCCGTAGCGGGGGTAGAAATCGGCCTCTCCTTCTGCCACCAGGCAGAATTTCAGCGAGCTGCCGGCGGTTTTGTGTCCCTGGATTCTCATGCCGTCGAGGAGCGCTTCGAGTTCGTCGCGGTTGCCGTGCGACCGGCTGGAAACGACGACCGCGCCTTCCGGCGGGATGGCGCGAACCGATATCGGATGCCAGACGCCGTCTTCGCCGCGCCGTTCGGCGGTGCCCGGGCCGCAGGCGCGGAATCCCCGTTTAAGCGCGGGGGCGGTCACGACGCCCATGGTCGGGACTTTGTTTTCGACCAATGCGATATTCACGGTGAATTCGCCGCTGCGGCGGAGAAATTCCTTGGTGCCGTCGACCGGGTCGACCAGCCAGAAAACATCGCCGGTCATCCGTTCCGACGTCCCCTGGGACACCGCTTCCTCGCCGATGGCGGGTACCCCCGGCAGCAGGTCGCGGAGAGCGGGCAGGATCAGCGCTTCGGCGCGCTCGTCCGCTTCGGTGACGGGGGAATCGTCGTCTTTGCGGCGAACATCGAAATCCGTGTTGTAGACTTCGAGAATCACTTCTCCCGCACGGTCGGCGATGTCGGTAGCGGCTTCCATCAGCGCGCGGCGCTCGGTATCGGAAAAGGTCAAGGAATCTCCCATCTGTCGGCGGCGCATCATAGTTAGCGCCCGGCATGCGGACAATACGGGCGAAGCCGCGGAGGATACGCTAAAATGCGCCCATGTGCGGACGATACACCCTGACCATTACGCCGGAAATGTTGCGGACCCTGGTCAATTTCGAGACAACGCCCAACCTGCAGCCGCGCTACAACATCGCGCCGACCCAGATGGCCCCGGTCGTGCGCCCGGCGGCGGACGGCGGCGCGCCACGGATCGATATGCTGCGCTGGGGGCTTGTCCCGTCCTGGTCGAAGGATATGAGCGGCGCATCGAAGCTGATCAATGCCCGCGGGGAGACAGTCGGCGAAAAGCCGTCCTTCCGGGACGCCTATCGCGGGCGCCGCTGCCTGATCCCGGCGGACGGGTTTTACGAATGGCGCCGGGAAGGCGACATAAAGCAGCCTTACCGGATCGGGTTTCGCGGCGGCCGGCCGTTCGTGTTCGCCGGGTTGTGGGAAACCTGGACTGCGCCGGACGACGCGGAAAATGCCGGCGAGACGGTCGAGACCTATACGATCGTCACCACGGACGCGAATATGAAGATCGCGCCAATTCACCACCGTATGCCGGTCATCGTCGACCCGGCGGATTTCGACCGCTGGCTGACCGGCGATGCGGCCGATGCGGCAAACGTCATACGGGCTTTTCCGCCGGACGATATGGCTTTTTACCGGGTATCGACGCGGGTCAACAACGTGCGCAATGACGATGCCGAGTGCATCGTCCCGCTGAAACAGGCGTCCTAGTCGAAGCCGTACAGGGCGGCGGGATTGTCGACCAGGATCTGTTTCATCGTCGCGTCGTCGACATCCCAGGACAACGCCCAGTCCAGCAGGTCCGCCCCTTCGGGGACGGGCTTGTCCCACAGCATCACGTGCGGCCAGTCGGTCGCCCACACCATGCGGTCCGGGCGGGTCGCGATCAGGGCTTTCGCGTAAGCGGTCATGTCCGACCAGGCCGGGGCATCGTTGGACGCGCGATAGGCGCCGGACAGCTTGACCCAGCAGCGCCCGTCTTCGATGAGGCCGAGCATCTTCCGGAACGACGGGTGATCGATACCGGCATCGGGCTGGAAATGCCCCATATGGTCGATCACCAGGTCGACGGGCAGTTCCCGGAGTGCGGGCAGCAGGTCGTCGAGCTGGTTCTGCGCATCGATAAACATCTGGATGTGCCAGCCCAGCCGCGCGATCCGCTTCGCCATCGCGGCAATGCCGCCGACATCGGCACCGCCTTTCAGCAGCGTCGTGAAGCGCAGGCCGCGAAAGCCGATTTCGTCCAGCCGGTCCAGATCCGCATCCGTAATCGACGGATCGACAACGGCGATCCCGCGGGCGCGGTCTCCCAGATGGGTCAGCGCGTCTATGGTGATATCCAGCGCCGTACCGTAGCAGCTGGGGTGGACGATCACCGCCCGGTCGATTCCGAGGGTGCTCTGGAAAAGTTCGAAATCCGCGAGCGCGGATACCGGCGGCGTATAGCCGCGTTCCTCGGCGAGCGGATATTTGTCGAACGGTCCGACAATATGGATGTGTGTATCGCAGGCGCCTGCGGGCGCTTTAAGCTTCGGTGGCGATGCGGGAACGGGTCCCGGGCACGGTCTGGTCATGAAACGCCCCTCCATTGTCTGTTTTTGGACACTATACGGTATCCGGATGCGGGACTGGAAGGGCGGGCCCTCGATTTGAGTCTGCATATTATGTTATGCACCCGGCTCACATTCAGTTTGGGTTCACATCCGGCGCCGTATGGTACCGCCAGGATGACGTCAAGGAGACCCCGGCGCGTTGCAGAGCGGACCGCGGGGACGAAGATTCGAAGGGTTTAGTTACATGCGTTTTGGTAGTCGGCTTTGTGTTTGCGTTCTTGGAGCAGCGCTCTCTTTCACCGGGAATAATTTGCTTTCTTCTGCCTGGGCCAAAGCGCCCAAATGGCAGTCGCTTCCCGGCAAGTCTCTGGATATCGGCGTCGGCCATACCGGCCATGTCTGGAGCATCGGACCGAGCCGCCAGGCATGGCGGCTGAACGGGAAAAAATGGATCCGCTATCCCGGACTCCGCGACCTCATCAACATCGACGCGGCCCCTGACGGTTCCGCCATGGTCGTGCGCAAGGACGGCACCCTTCATTACAACAGCGGCAAGCCCGGCGCGCGCTGGCAGCAGGCCGGTGTACGCACCATGGATGTCGGTATCGGCGGCGGCTGGGTATGGCTGACAAATACCCAGCGCGCATCCGGCGGCGGACAGATATGGCGGTCGCCCTATACGCCCGGCAAATGGAAATGGCAGCGGGTTGCCGGGAACCTGATGCGGATCGATGTCGATCCGAAGGGGCATGCCTGGGGCGTGAACGACAAGAACGACATCTATCGCCATGACGGGCGCAAATGGATCAAGGTCGAGGGCAAGTCGCTCGATCTCGGTATCGGTGGCGATGGCACCGTCTGGGGTGTTGCCTCGCGCGATTACAATGCCGGCGCCGGCGGCGGTTCGGTGTGGAAGTACAACCCCAAGGTCAAAGGCAGCTGGGAAAACGGAAACGGGCGGTTGCAGCGGATCAGCGTCGATCCCGCCGGGAAGCCCTACGGGGCAAACGTCAAGCAGCAGATCTGGCGCGATGCGTCGGCGTCCGGCAGCGTTTCGGTCAAGCCGCCGCCGAAACAGGCGAAAAAACCGTCCAGCGAGCCTGACGGGACCGTGTTGACCGCGGCCCAGACCAGGCAGGCCAACGAACTGATAGACGCGCTGCTGAAGCAGATGCCCCTGGCGCCGGCGGCTATCGTCTCCACGGCCAAATCGCTGGTCGGCGGGGTCAAGCTGATCCGCGGCACGAATTATTACAGCGCCAACAAGGGCAACGTGCATGTGTTTGTCGAACGGCCCGGCGCGACCGCGAATTCGGGCGGCGGCACCAGCGCGTTCCTGCTGATCAAGGGCCGGATCACGCCGAACCTGCCCAACAGGTTTCTGAACAATTTCAAGGGTTCCGACCTGTCCGACCTGATCCTGTCGGCGGTGAAGACCCACGCCAAGGAACTGAACCGCGGCAAGCGCAAGCGCGAGGAGATTTCGCTGAAAGACCTGCCGCCGGCGCTGAAGGCGGTTGTGAAGAAGCAATACAAGGACAACATCAGCTTTCCCGCCGGTTTCCAGGCGGCGGCCGCCATTACGCTCAAAGGCGTGCTTGCCGGGGCGGTCAAGGCGATCGGCCTGCCCAACAATAACCTGACGCTCCGTCTTGGGATGGATCAGCCCGAATACAGCATCAGCGGCGCGCCGCCGCCCGCCAGCGACAATACATTCTATGCGGAACTGATCCGGCACGGCGCCTGGAAAAAGCCGTTCAACCTGGCCGGGACCACGATCTGGGACACCACGATCGGGATCAATACCGATCTGATCATGAAGGTGTCGGGCTTCGGGTATGTGAACAAGGGCAACAATTTCGTGCTCTATTACGATGGCCCGGTGCCGCGGACCAACATCCCGCCCGACGACCTGAAGAAGGCGGCGTTCGCTTTCGGCGCGCACGAGCTTTCCTATCAGCAATACGTGAAGCTGATGCTGTCGTTTCAGGTTCCGATGACGGGGTCGAAAAAACTGGCCTTTGTCGACGGCGTTGCAGGGTTCGCTAACGCGGTCATCAATGGCGTGAAAAAAGGTGCGGACGTCCTGCCGCTCGACGCCGTGAAAATCATCCAGCCGAAACTGAAAAGCTACAAGTTCAAGCGGGGCGAATTTCCGCCGCCTCAATACTACGTGGTTCAGGGTGTCGGCCCGAAGGGCAAGCTCGGCGACGAGGAAGGTCCGCTGGTGCGCCTCAGCGGCACGGCGCGGGCGCTCGGCATGCATGTGGCGAGCTTCACGGGCAGGCTCAGCAAGTCCGGACTGCTGGCGAAGGGGGCCGTCGGCGACACGCTGTCTCTCGGCGTTTTCGGCCGCGCCGGGATGGCCGGGACGCTGGACACGCAGTTGGATGCGAAACGGCAGTTCTTCGGGATCACCGGCAAGATCAAGGCCGGAAAGCTCGGCGGTCGCGATTTTCTCCTCGATCTCAGGCCGACCCAGGCGCGGTTTTCCAGCCCGGCGACCTGTTCGGCGCCGTTCGATGTCTCGGGCAGCGTGAAAATCACCGATCCGCGGAAGATTACGTTGAAAAACCTACCCTTCAAGCCGCTGAATGCGGTACCGGATGCCGGAAAAATGCTGAAATGCGGCGCCGGGCTGCTCTATGCGATGAAAGACGGCGTGGTCTATGCCTTCAAGGGCGGCAAGAAGGTCGCCGAATTCGCCGACAATCTGATGCAGAAAAACGAGGCGACGAAGCTCGCCTCGGGCGCGGTGAAGTTCGCCGGCGGCAAGACCGTGAAGGCCGCCGCCGAAGGCGCGAAGCTGATCGGGGCCGACAAGGCGGTAGCAGGCGCGAAGAAAGCGGCCGAAGCGGCCAAGAAGGCGGCCGCGGCCGCGGCGAAGGAAGCGGCCGAGCAGGCGAAGCACGCCGCACAGGCAGCGAAACTCGCCGCGCAGCTCAGCACGCAGATTGCGTCCAATGTTGCAAGCTCGGTCGGGAAGACCTTCAGCAACGCGTTGAGCGGCGTCGGCAGCGCCGTCAAGGGATTATTCAAAAAGAAGAAGAGCAGCGCGCCGCCGCGTCCGGCCAATGCGAATGACTGCAGCGCGACCGAATTCTGGAATCACACGATCAAGCGCTGCATGGCGCGCGGATACCAGCTTCTGGTCTACACCCGCAATGGCAGCGGCAATCCCCGCTGTCTCGATGTCATCAACGCCGTCGTTCATAACGGCCAGCATGTCTGGACCTATCCCTGCGGCGGCGGCTGGTGGCAGCAGTGGCGGCATATGCCCAATGGCGAAATCCGTACCCCGAACGGCAGGTGTCTCGACGCCAAGAAAATGAAGCTGGGCGAGAACGTCACGACCTGGACGTGCCATAACGGTCAGAACCAGAAATGGACTCTCGACAAATTCGGCCGCATGCGGACAGCGAACGGGCTCTGCGCCGTTCCCGCCAACAAGCCGGGCCGCGTCGGCTGGATCACCCTGACCCGGTGCGGTGCGGTTTCGGGCAAAAAGCGCGACTGGACCGGCGTTACCCTGTTCGAGGACTATCACCGCAAATACGGCCTGCAGAAGGAATACCTGCTCCCCGTCCATATGTACGGCGAATGGGCGTGCCACGCGGAGAATCACATCTGGGCGTGCAATACGAACCCGGCCTACCGGAATGCGAATCTGGTCTACACGCTCGGATTTGCCAACGCCTACCAGTTCTCTCTTGTCAATCGGGGCCGGAAATCCTGTATCAATTCCGATGCCGGTCGCGGCGGCCGCAATGTCAGCGGCGGCGTATGCGACTACAAACCGTGGAACCTGTGGACGGCGCAGCCGGTGGCGGCCAACGGCAATATCGCCAGCGGCAACCGCAATCCGAGGCATATGCTGAACGGCGTGTTCGTATTCCGGAACGTCCATAACGGTTTGTGCCTGACCAGCAAGCTCGGTAATCTGGACAATGGCGCGAAGTGGAGCCTCAAGCGCTGCGATGTCCGCCGGTATCCGAGCCAGCGGGTAAAGCTGCGCGGTGTCGGGACTCCCAATCGCGGAACCTGGGGGCATCGCCTTGTCGGCACCAAACTGGCAATCGGTGGCCAATGTCTGACGGTCGCCAACAACAAGAAAAACGGCGCCGGGGTTGGCTCCTACAGCTGCAACATTCAGCGTATCACCGGTAAATCGCCGCGACACCAGGTGGCGAAACTTCGGCAACAGATGGCTCATGCGGGTATGCGCCATTCGATCGAATATCTGGATGAAACCGGCTATTTCGTCATCCGGCCGCGGCTTGAATTCGGGCGGCAGTGTTTCGATGTCCTGAACGGCAGTACGGCGAACGGTGCGCGGATCGTGCAATGGCCCTGTCACCGGCAGGCGAACCAGCAATGGATCGAGGCCGGTCGAAACGGCGATAAAATTCAGATCAGGAACCGCAAAAGCAATCTGTGCATGACCCGGCAAGATAATGGCGCAATGATACAGTTCCAGTGCCGCCGCAACGATTCCCGCCAGTGGATAACGCTCCGGCGGTAGCCCGC
>CAXBCP010000001.1:0-278056 GCA_963974055.1 uncultured Rhodospirillaceae bacterium | reverse complement strand
CTAGTCGATCCCGACCAGCGACCGCGCAAAGGCCTCCGCCTCGAACGGGCGGAGGTCGTCTTCGCCTTCGCCGACGCCGATGGCGTGGACCGGCAGCCCGAACTTTTCGGCCAGCGCGACCAGCACGCCGCCGCGCGCCGAGCCGTCGAGCTTGGTGACGATCAGCCCGGTGACGCTGCACATGCTCTGGAAGGTTTCGACCTGGGAATGGGCATTCTGGCCGGTGGTCGCATCGAGCACCAGCAGCGTATCGTGCGGCGCGGCCGCGTCCTGCTTGGCAATCACGCGGACGACCTTCTGCAATTGCTGCATCAGGTCGTCGCGGTTCTGCAGCCGGCCGGCGGTATCGATAATCAGGACGTCCATGTTCTCGGCGCGGGCGCGGTCGATGGCCTCAAACGCGAGGCTGGCGGCATCCGCGCCCTGGGCGCTCGACACGACGGGGCAGCCCGTGCGTTCGCCCCAGATTTTTAACTGTTCGATCGCCGCCGCGCGGAACGTGTCGCCCGCCGCCAGCATCACCGATTTGCCGTCTTCCTTCAGACGCCTGGCAAGCTTGCCGATGGTCGTGGTCTTGCCCGACCCGTTCACCCCGGTGACCAGGATGATATGCGGCCGGTGCGCCGGATCGACGGTCAACGGCTTTGCCACGGGGTCCAGGATTTTCGCGACCTCGGCAGCAAGCGCCGAGCGGATCTCGTCGGCCGAGACTTCCTTGTCGAAGCGGGTGCGCGCCAGTTCCGCCGACAGCTTTGCCGCCGTCCCGACCCCGAGGTCGGAGGTAATCAGCAGGTCTTCAAGGTCTTCGAGGGCCGCATCGTCCAGCTTGCGGCCGGAAAAAATGCTGCCGATCCCATCGGACAGGCGGGACGAGGTACGGCGGAGCCCGGCGCGGAGGCGCGACAGCCAGCCTTTCTTTTCTTCGGTCATGCGGCTTTGTGCGCGATCAGCGTGTCGTTGTCACGGGCGATAATGCGGGCCGGCACGATTTCGCCGTCGGGCACCGCGCCGTCGATGCGGACATTGGCGAAATGCGGCGAGCGGCCCTCGGATTCCTTTTCGACCAGCACGTCCACGGTTTCGCCGATCCGGGCGTCGAGGAACCGGCGGACCTGGGCCGCCCCCGCCGCCCGCAATTCGGCCGCACGCGCCTTGCGCACATCGCCCGGCAGCTGCGGCATCTTCGCCGCCGGCGTGCCGGGGCGCTCGGAATAGGGAAACACGTGCAGCCAGGTCAGCCCGCAGGTCTCGACCAGCGACACCGAATTGGCGAAGGCGTCGGCGGTTTCGGTCGGGAACCCGGCAATGATATCGGCGCCGAAGGCGGCGTCGGGCCGCAGGTCGCGCACCTTGTCGACAAAGCCGATGATATCGGCGCGGCTATGGCGGCGTTTCATGCGCTTCAGGATCAGGTCGTCGCCCGACTGCACGCTGATATGGAAATGCGGCATCAGCCGCGGCTCGTCGGCGATCAGGGCGAACAGGGCATCGTCGATTTCCGCCGGATCGACCGAGCTGAGGCGCAGGCGCGGCAGTTCGGGCACCAGCGCAAGCAGGCGTTTTATCATCTCGCCCAGGCGCGGCGTGCCGGGCAAATCCTTGCCGTAATCGGTGATATCGACCCCGGTCAGCACGATCTCACGATAGCCTTCCGCCACTAGCAGGCGGACCTGGTCGACGATCACGCCGATCGGCACCGACCGGTTATTGCCGCGCCCGAAGGGGATGATGCAGAACGTGCAGCGATGATCGCAGCCCTGCTGGATTTCGACGAAAGCGCGCGCCCGGCCTTCGAACCCGGCGATCAAATGCGGCGCGGTCTCGGACACGGTCATGATGTCGTTGACCGATATCCGCGGCGTGTCCGCGCCGGGCGCCCCGGTCAACCAGGTATCGGCGGCCAGTTTTTCCTCGTTGCCGATGACTCGGTCGACCTCCGCCATGGCGGCATATTTTTCGGGATCGATCTGGGCGGCGCAGCCGGTGACGATGATCTGCGCATCCGGGTTTTCGCGCCGGGCGCGACGGATCGACTGGCGCACCTGGCGCTCGGCCTCCGCCGTTACGGCGCAGGAATTGACGATGATCGCGTCGTTCAGGCCCGCCGATTCGGCATGGCCGCGCATGACCTCGGATTCGAACGCGTTCAGGCGGCAGCCGAAGGTCAGAATCTGCGGCGCGGTCATGCGCGGAAATCCTTCACGATAGCGGCCCCAGCGCGACGGTGCCGTGGAAACTGGTTTCCGCCGGGCCGGTCATGAAGACGCGCCCCGCCCCGGCCGGGCGGTCTTCGCGCCAGTCGATCAGCAATTCGCCGCCATCGACGACCACGACCATGCGGCGGTTGCCGAGCCCGCGCCGGTGCGCATTGACGACCGCGGCGCAGGCGCCGGTGCCGCAGGCCGATGTCAGCCCGGCGCCGCGTTCCCATACCCGCAGGCGCATGCGGTCGGGCGCGAGGATCTGGGCGATCCCGATATTGGCGCGTTCGGGAAACATCGGATCGTTTTCCAGGGCCGGCCCCAGCACCGAAATCGGCGTGCCCTCGGCATCGTCGACGAAGAACGTCGCATGCGGATTGCCCATGCTCGCCGCCGCCGGATCGCTGAGCGGCCCGCTTTCCAGGGCAAGATGCAGGGTATCGGCCTCCGCATTGAGGGGAATATCCTGCCAGCCAATGCGCGGCACCCCCATATCGACCGTCACCAGGCCGTATCCGGCCCCGGTGACCGTCAGCAGGTCGGCGGCTGTGCGGATGAGCACGGTATCCTTGCCGGTTTCCGCCAGCAGGACCGCGCCGATACAGCGCGTGGCGTTGCCGCAGGCATCGACCTCGCCGCCATCGGCGTTGCGGATACGCATGAAGGCGTCGGTTTCCCCGCCGTCTTCAGCGGGGGCGTCCTCGATGACGATGAACTGGTCGCAGCCGACGCCGGTGCGCCGGTCGGCGATCGCCGCCGCCTGGGCGGCCGAAATCGCCACGCCCGCCGCCGGTTTCCCGGCGCGCGCGTCGATCACCACGAAGTCGTTGCCGAGCCCGTGCATCTTTGTAAAAGCCAATTCGGTCATAGCGCCGGTAATATGGCCAGAAGGGGGGCGAAGTCCACTGTTTTAGCCCTGCACCCCCTCGACTCGCCCTTCCATTTACGGGAATATCCGGGCAATTGGGGACGGACACAAAATACAGGGATAAAATCATGCAATTCGGTGTAGGACAGCCCGTGCCGCGCACGGAAGACCCGAAATTTCTGATGGGCGAAGGCCGGTATGTCGACGACATCAACCTGCACGGCCAGGTTTACGGCTATGTGCTGCGGTCGCCCCATGCCCACGCGCTGATCAAGAGCATCGACACCGCCGCCGCCGAAGCCGCGCCCGGCGTGGAACTGGTGCTGACGGGCAAGGACGTCGCCGCCGACGGGCTGGGCACGATTCACTGCCATATCCCGCCGATGGCGTTCGGGGGCCCGCCCTCGCCGACCCCGGCGCACCCCATCCTGGCGGCCGACCGGGTACGCTGCGTCGGCGATTGCGTCGCCTTCGTGGTGGCGCGCACGCCGAACCAGGCGCAGGACGCCGCCGAGATGATCGTGGTCGATTACGAATCGCTGCCCGCGACCGGGTCGACGCGCGACGCCGTCAGGGACGGCGCGCCGCAGGTCTGGGAGGAAAACAAGGGCAATCTGTGGTTCGAGATGGACCGCGGCGATGCGGCGGCGACCGATGCCGCCTTCGCGAAGGCGGCCCACGTGGTCAAGGCCGACCTGCACAACAACCGGATTTCCGCCAATGCGATGGAACCGCGCGCGGCACTGTCCGATTACAGCCCGTCGAAAAAGAACTGGACGATCTACATGTCGAGCCAGGGCACCCATATGCACCGGTCGACCTATGCCGAGATTTTTCACCACCCGGCGACCGCGTTCCGCGTGATCGCCCCCGATGTCGGCGGCGGGTTCGGCATGAAGGGCGGCGTGTTCCCCGAGGACGCCATGTGCGCCTGGGCATCGATGAAGCTGCACAAGCCGGTGAAATGGACGGCCACGCGGTCGGAATCGCTGGTCAGCGACACCCATGGCCGCGACGCGGAATGCCTGAGCGAAATGGCGCTGGACGAAAACGGCAAGATCCTCGCGATCCGCGTGATGGCGGATTACGGCCTCGGCGCCTATCTGTCGGCCTCGGCGCCGGTGCCGGCCTGTATCGGCTCGATGGTGTATCCCAACGTCTATGAATACGAAGCGATGCATATCCATATCCGCGTCGTGTTCAGCCACACCACCTGGACCGGCCCCTATCGCGGCGCCGGCCGGCCGGAAGCGGTCTACGTGGTCGAGCGCCTGCTCGATATCGCAGCCGACGAAATGAAGATCGACCCGGTCGAAATCCGCAGACGCAACTACATCGCCAAGGACAAAATGCCGTTCACCACGCTGGTGCCGACGGTCTACGATTCCGGCGATTTCGCGGGCATCACCGAACATGCGGCCGAAGTTGCCGATATTCCGGGCTTTGCCGCCCGCAAGGCGGAATCGGCGGCGCGCGGCAAGCTGCGCGGGCTCGGCGTGTGCTCGTTCATCGATTTCGCCTCGCCGTTCAACGACCGGATGGAAATCCGCTTCGACGAAACCGGCGCGGTCACCATCGTGTCCGGCGTTCACAGCCACGGACAGGGCCACCAGACGGCGTTCGCGCAGATGATCCATTCCTGGCTCGGCGTGCCGTTCGAAAAGATACGCCTGGTGCAGGGCGACACCGACGCGGTGACATACGGGCGCGGCACCTACGGGTCGCGGTCGATGACCATCGGCGGCTCGGCGCTGCGGCTCGCCGCCGACAAGATCATCGAAAAGGCAAAACAGATCGCCGCCCACGTGCTCGAAGCGGCGGCCGAGGATATCGAGTTCGAGGACGGCATGCTGACCGTCGCCGGCACCGACAAGTCCATGCATATCTGCGACATGGTGCCGATGTCCTACATGCCGATGGGATGGCCCGGCCATCTCGGCATGGGGCTGGAAGCGGAGGCCACGTGGACGCCGGAGACCGGCCCCAACTGGCCCAACGGCACGCATTTCTCCGAGGTCGAGATCGACCCCGATACCGGTTTTGTCGAGCTGGTCCGCCATATCGCGGTCAACGATTCCGGCGAGGTCATCAACCCGCTTCTGCTCGGCGGCCAGGTCCATGGCGGCGTCGCCCAGGGCGTCGGCCAAGCGCTGATGGAAGACATCGCCTACGATACGGACGGACAGATTCTGTCCGGCTCGTTCATGGATTACTGCATGCCGCGCGCCGACGATCTGCCGATGATCGAAACCGCCGATTTCGTCGAAGCCTGCCAGACCAACCCGCTGGGGGTGAAGGGCGGCGGCGAATCCGGCACGGTCGGTTCGACCGCCGCGGTGGTCAACGCCATTGTCGACGCACTCGGCGAATACGGCGTGAAGGATATCGACATGCCGGCAACCCCGTTGAAGGTGTGGCAGGCGATGCAGGGCGGCAAAGCCGCCTGACCGAATACCCTGCGGCACAGCCGCCTGATATCAGGAAACAAAGAGGAAGACCGACTGAATGGACGACCGGAAGAAACGGCTGCGCGATATCATCGCCGCCAAGTCGCTGTCGCGCGGCGGCGACTTCAAGCTCGCGTCGGGCACGACCAGCCCCTATTACTTCAACATGAAGCCGAGCGTGATGGATCCCGACGGCGCGCAACTGACGGCCGAACTGATCCTTGAAGCGGTCGCCGATATCGAGCTGGACTGCGTCGGCGGCATGGCGCTCGGCGCGGTGCCGATCGTCGCGGCGGTCGCCCAGGCTTCCGCCGGCAGCAAACGCCCGCTGCCCGGTTTCATGGTCCGCAAGGAAATCAAGGAACGCGGCACCGAAAAGCAGGTCGAAGGCAACATGGTCGAGGGCGGCACAGTGCTGATCGTCGAGGACGTGACCACGACCGGCGGCTCCGCCATGCAGGCGGTCGAAGCCGTCAAACGCGAAGGCAACGGTCATGTCCCGGTGGTGGTGACCGTTGTCGACCGACTGGAAGGCGCGGAAGAGAACTTCGCCAAAATGGGAATCCGCCTGATCGCGATCCTGAACCGGCACGATTTCGAAGACTGACCGACGGAGAACAGTGCCTTGGCGTTTACCAACAGATACTGCACCACGGCGGAATGGGCGGATTGCGACCCCCTGGGCCAGATGTTCTATCCGAACTATTTCCGCTGGTTCGATATCGGCACCCACAAGCTGCTCGCCGCCGGGGGAGAGCCCTATGACGTGCTGGTGAAGTCCCGCAATATCGCGGGACTGCCGCTGGTCGACGCCCAGGCGTCGTTCAAAGGCCGCTGCCGGTGGACCGACGAGGTCGAGGTCGAAAGCTTCATCTCCCGCTTCGGCGGCAAAAGCTTTACGGTGACACACAATGTCTGGAACGGCGGCGCGGTCGCGGTCGAAGGTACGGAGATCCGCATCTGGGGCCTGTTCGACCCGGAGGACGACACCAAGCTGAAGGCCGGCGAAATTCCGGAAGATTTCAAAAAGGCGTTCGGGTAGGAATTACGGGCGGAAAGACGGGCCGGAAGAATCGGGCCAGAAAGAAACGGGTAGGAAAAACGGCATGGCGGCACGCAAACCGGCAGCGGCGGATAAAAGCGCAGATTCGGCGACAGCCCCCGGCGGCCGCACCGGGATCGACATGGGCCTGCTGCCCGGCCTGGTCGGCTTCAACCTGCGTTGCGCCCAGCTTGCCGTGTTCCAGCATTTCGGCGCCACCGTCGGGCGGGACGGCATTTCGCCGCCCCAGTTCGGCACCCTGCTGCTGATCGAGGCCAACCCGGATATCAGCCAGAGCGCCGTCGCCGAGGCCCTGCGCTTCGACCGGTCCACCCTGGTGCAGATCATCGACCGGCTGGAAAGCCGCGGCCTGGTGACGCGCAACGTATCCGCCACCGACCGCCGGTCCCACGCCCTGCGCCTGACGCCGCAGGGCGCCAAAGAACTGAACGCACTGAAAGACCGCGCCCACACGCACGAAGCCGACGTCGCGGCGACACTGGACGACGACGAACGGGCGCAATTGATTGCCCTGCTGGCGAAGGTGCATAGCGGGGAGTAGGGAAAACACCGGCGCTTGCTTAGTCACCAACCGGTCAAAGCGCTACGGGGTCGGAGCTATTCGATTTTCTAAAGTACGAAGAAGTACCGAAGCGAACGAGAGATGATCAAGACATCGATCAATAGGATCAATGAGGATGTCATGTCCCCGGGGGTTGCGTATCGCTGACATCGAACCGGCAAATATAAAGCGATATCCGTTTTGTTCGTCGATCTCGCTTTGGGTCACGAGTTGAGTAAGCTTGATTTTAGGATTGGTTCCATTGAATGCATCCATCATCAATTTAAAGCCGCTCTCCTTTTTATTACGGGCGACATTCTTGACAGTGTTATCAAGCAGCTTAAACGCTTCGAATGTTGATTGTGAATAATGCCCGTTATCGAACAACTTTTGCGACACCACCCCAATTTTCGGGTGGATGTTTCTTTCGTCAAAAGGATGGACTCCAGATGTTTCAACAACATCCAACTTCCCGACATTCTGCACCTTCCGAGCAATTCGTTCAAAATCTCGGAGGTCGCTCATGGCAAAAGGTTGGCCTTGATGCTCTTAAAAATGTTGTCATAGGTCTCTTTGCTCCCTTCAGCGGGCAAGTTGATCTCTATTCGAACGGTGAGAGCCATCTCCGGCTTCGTCTGATGTTGTTCAGGAGTTGAGGTAACCGGCGTTTTTGCTTTTGCAGTCGCAGGCTTTGATTTTGCCGCCTTCGATTTTGTAGGTTTTGTTTTGGTTTTAGCAGGCGCAGTTTCTACCTGTTCATGACCAGCGAGACCACGCAAAGCTTGAAAAACCCCCGCCTGTCGCGTGCCTATTGTTTCGCTTGTTTTATCGGCGGTTCGGAAATAGCCGATCAACTCGTCACGAGACATAGTCCAAGCGTCGTCACCGCGAAGTTCGAATAAATCAACATATGCTGTACGAACTAAATCAGAAAATGCAGATTTGAAGCCCTCGTCATCATGAATTGTCAGGACCTCATGTCCTTTGTCTGTGCGCTTTCCCTCCTCATCGATTAGACCGATGAAATGGAGCGCATTGATAACGTAGCTCTCATTGTTAGATGCTATTTGAAGCTTCTTCACTGTCTCGGATGTAACCGTCGATGGAAAATTCTTCTTAAGAAAACCAATCATCTGAGTAATATTGCCGGGACCGGAAATGTAGGGATGTGATGCCATAAAAACCTCTAGCAGAAATTTATACTATTACAGGTTGCAACTGGCATTGCCTCTTCGTCAACTATCAACCCGAATCACCAAATTTCCTCACAAAAACGCCGGTGCAAATTTCACACCGGCGTTTTCGGTAACCTGACATCCACCCGCGGGCGGCGGACTGTCTGTCCTACATATTGTCGCGGAACAGGCCGAGCTTTTCGTGCACGGGCTGGTCGGTGAAGCTGAACAGGAACGAATCCCCGTCGGCTTCGTGGCGATGCTTGTACCAGGCGGGAGCGATGAAGGTGTCGCGCGCCTTCCATTCGATGGTCTCGTCGCCGATATGGGTGCGGCCGCTGCCTTCGACGCAGTGATAGACCCAGGCGGCGGTGGTCTGGTAGTCGTCGCCGGCGAAGCCCTTGGGCAGTTTCTGCATGTAGGTGCCGATTGTCGGCATGACCGGGCCGCCGGTGGTCGGGTTGATGTATTCGAGCTTGAAGCCGTGGCGGGCATCGATGTCCTGCGCCCGGGAGACAGTGTCCACGGTTTCGCGGATTTCGGCGTAGGGGAAATGGAATACCGGGGAATTCGCCGAGGCGATTTTCTCGCCGAACGGCCGCATGTTGCCGCCGTAGCGGGCCATGTTGTCGCCGGTCGGGCGGCCCTGCGGGAATTCGGTTTCCGGGTAGGGTTCGGCGAAGACCGGGCCGAGACCGCGTACCAGCGGCAGGTCGAGCCCGTCGAGCCAGACAACCGGCACGTCGCCGTCATGGCCGTGATCGTGCCACACCCAGGACGGGGTGAGGATCAGGTCGCCGGGTTCCATATAGGCCTTTTCGCCGTTGAGGGCGGTATAGGCGCCGGTCCCTTCGACGATGAAGCGCAGCGCGCAGGGCGAATGACGGTGCGCCGGAGCGACCTCGCCCGGCATGATGAGCTGCAAGCCGGCATAAAGCGCTTCCGAGATGCAGGACCGGTCCTTGAGACCCGGGTTTTCCAGCACCATCACGCGGCGCTCGGCTTCTTCCGCCGAGATGACGCCCGCCGATTCCATGATATAGGGCCGGCAGGAATCGTAATCCCATTTATGGGGGATGGCGTCCGTCACGGGTTCTTCCGCGAGCAGGGTGTGAAGCACTTCCCACAGCGGGGTCATGTTTTCGGCCGCCATGCGCCCGTAGAAATCGGCGCGGCTGTTGGTCATTTCCGGCTTATGTTGCAGGGCCCTGCTCATGTTTCGTCCTCCTATGCTGCGGCGGCTGATCCCGGCGCAGGCTGATCCAAGCTTTGGCGCGATACTAACATCATCGCCGCTCCGTTCTTCCAGATAAATATAATCGTCCGTGTACGGATTAATCAAGGAAAATT
Source organism: uncultured Rhodospirillaceae bacterium (assembly GCA_963974055.1). GTDB lineage: Bacteria > Pseudomonadota > Alphaproteobacteria > MPNO01 > UBA830 > CAXBCP01. The sequence goes on along the minus strand of CAXBCP010000001.1, from coordinate 268,411 downwards.
ATGTGCCCGCGCCGCGGCAGGGCGGGTGATGCGGATTCCGAAATGATATAAAGTCCGCGCCATGCGCATTCTTCACGTTCTCGACCATTCGATCCCGCTGCAAAGCGGCTATACGTTCCGCACCCTGTCGCTGCTGACCGAACAGCGCCGTCTGGGATGGGAAACCCATCACCTGACCACGCCGCGGCATGCGCAACCCTATCAGCCGGTGGAAACGGTCGACGGCTGGGAATTCCACCGCACGCCCCCACCTGGCGGCCCGAACCTGCCGGTGCTGCGCGAGCGCGCCGAGATGGCGGCGACCGAGACCCGCCTGGACGAAGTCATCCCGGTTATCCGGCCGGATATCCTGCACGCCCATTCGCCGGTGCTGAACGCGATTCCGGCAATCCGGGCCGGCAGACGCCACGGCATTCCGGTGAATTACGAGGTCCGCGCATTCTGGGAGGACGCGGCGGCGAGCCACGGGTCCACAAGCGAAGGCAGCCTGCGCTACCGCCTGACCCGGGCGCTGGAAACCCGCGCCCTCAAACGTGCGGATTCGGTGACCACGATCTGCGAAGGGCTGCGCGCCGACATCGCCGCGCGCGGCGTGGGCCAGGACCGTATCACCGTCATCGCCAACGCGGTCGACCCGGCGGAATTCACAGCCGATACGCCGCGCGACGACGCGCTGGGCGCGGAACTGGGGCTGAACGGCAAAAAGGTGCTCGGCTTCCTGGGCTCGTTCTACGGGTATGAAGGCCTGCACCTGCTGATATCGGCGATGCCCGCCCTGCTGGCGAAGGATCCCGAGATCCGCCTGCTGCTGGTCGGCGGCGGGCCGGAAGACGCCGCCTTACGCGCCCAGGCCGCCGCCCTGCCCGATCCCGCAACGGTCGTCTTCACCGGCCGGGTTCACCATTCCGAGGTGCAGCGCTATTACAGCCTGGTCGACCTGCTGGTCTATCCGCGGGTGTCGATGCGGCTGACCGATATCGTCACGCCGCTCAAACCGCTCGAAGCCATGGCCCAGAACATGATCATGGTGGCGTCGGATGTCGGCGGCCACCGGGAGCTGATCCGCGACGGGGAAACCGGCAACCTGTTCCGCGCCGATGACGTGGACGACCTGACGGCGACCATCCTGCGGGTGCTGGGAGCGCCGGACACCTGGGACGCGCAGCGACGCGCCGGGCGCAATTTCGTGGAGACCGAGCGGACCTGGGCCAATTCGGCCGCCAATTACCGCCGCGCCTACGGCACCGCGCTCGGGCGGGAAATCGCCTGACGGCTTGTCAGCGGCCGAGGATGCCCCGGAACAGGTCGAGCTGGCCGCGGGTCGTCGCATCCCAGCTGAACCCTTCGGCGTAGCGGCGGGTCGCCGCCCTGTCGGGCAGGTTCGCGAACAGGTCGGCGGTCGCTTCGGCGATCGATTTACCGGTTCTTTCCGCCATCAGACGGCCGGCCTCGGGCACGGCGACGACCTCCGGCGTGCCCCAGACATTGGACGCGACCACGGGCGTGCCGCAGGCCATGGCTTCGAGCAGGACATTGGCCCAGCCCTCGCGGCTGGATGCCAGTACCAGGGCATCGGCGGCGGCGCACAGCCCCGGCAGTTCGTCATGCGGCCGCCGGCCCATGAACTGCACCCGGTCGGCAACATTCAGCCGCGCGGCCAGCGCCCGCAGCTTCGCATCCTCGGGTCCGTCGCCGACGATCAGCAATTCGAATTCCGGCAGATGCGGCAGCGCTTCGATCACCAGGTCGTGCGCCTTGCGTTCGATCAGGTGACCGACCGAAATCAGCGTCGGCCGGGTCAGCCCGTAGCGGCTTCGCAGACTGTCGCGGTCGGCGGGACGGAACAGGTCGAGGTCGACCCCGTTGCGCAACACCGTGATCCGGTCGCTGTCGATCCCGAGGGTCGCCATTTCGTCCTTCAGGGCCTGGCAGACGGTGATCATCCCCTGCGCGCGGGCGGCGGCCCATAGGATTTGCCGGCGCGGCAGGCTGTATGCCGGGATAAGGTTTATATCCGTGCCGCGGGCTGTAATGGTGACGGGCTTGCCGAGCCGCCGGGCGATAACCGCCGCGGCGACGCCGTCGGGATAAAAGTAATGGGCGTCGATAAGATCGAAGTCGTATCCCGATGCCAGCAGGCGGCGGACGGCGGGCAGCGCCCAGAGATAAAGCAGCGCAGGCGTAATTGTCATACCGATCTTGGGGATCAGCGGATAGCGCGGATGGTCGATGTCGATCCCGTGGCGGTGTTCCCGGCGCGGCGCCGCGGCATAGGCCGAATACGCACCGAACCGCGGATTGCGGGACGGAAACCACGGCACCGGTGCGATGACCCGGGTTTCGGCTTCGCCGCTGGCGAGCAGGTGACGCAGCCGGTTTTCGACGAAGATGCCGTGGGACGGCGCCGCCGCGTTCGGAAACAGGGTCGAAAAGGTCAGCAGGCGAAGTTTACGATCGTCGGTCACGGCAATTTCCCGCCGTCGAACAGCCTGCAATAGGTTTCAAACATCTTGTCCTGATCAAAATTTTGCCGCACCCGCGCGAGATTAGCAGAACCCACGGCGGCGCGCGCGGCGGCATCCCCGCATAACCGTTCCATGGCGCCGGCGAAGGCAGCCTCGTCGCCGACCGGCACGATATACGGGCTGTTCTGTTCCGCAACGATATGGGCGATATCGCCGACCGCGGTCGCGACTACCGGCCGGGCGGCGGCCATTGCCTGGACGAGCGCATTCGGCATCTGCTCGGTATCGGACGACATGGCATAGACGTCCATCAGCCCGAACGCGGTTTCGGGGCGGTCGAGATACCCGGTAAAATGTACGCGCCCGGCTATACCGAGATCGCGGACGAGCCGTTCCAGCGCGTCGCGGTCGGGGCCGTCACCGACCAGCAACAGGCGGGCGGGGCAGGCTTCGGCGACCCGGGCAAAGGCGGTCAGCATACGGAACAGGTTTTTTTCGGGGCGCATCGGCGCGACGGTGCCGACGACGACCGCGCCGGGTTTCGCCCATCCGTCCGGCAAAACCGACATATCCGGCGGCGCGGAAAACCGGGCGAGGTCGACGCCGTTGGGCACGTACAGAACCCTGTCGGCCGGCAACTTCCAGATATCGCGGGCGATCCGTTCGAGATTGAGAGACGGGACGATCACGTTCCGCGTCCGCATCAGTGCAAAACGCCGCGTCAGCACCCGGCGCCGGATCTGGCGGGCCGCCTCGTCGGGGCCGAACCCACTTTCCATGTGGAGATGCGGTACCCGGCCGAAAACACGGTTTGCCAGCGCCCATTCGATCGCGCCCCAGTTATAGGTCACCAGCAGGTCCGGCGACGCGGCGGCGATACGCCTGTTCATGTCCCGCAACCGGGCAACGATGCCGCCCTTTGCGGGGGCCAGCGGCACCGTCGCGACCTCGACATCGCCATTAATACGCGGCAGACAGTCGAAACACCCATTCGTCGCGACGATCGAATGACGGTAGCGGTCGGGAAACCGGTTCATGATCGACGTGATCCGCAACTGGACCCCGCCGACATCGAAACCGGGGAAAACGTGCATCAGGTGCCTCTGGCCCGCCATCAGACGCGCCCGCGAAAGCAAAGCCGCACAAACGCCACCGAATGCCGTATACTCCGTGGCAACGATCCGCTCACAAAACACTGCCTGACTTCACATGCTTGACCCATCCGACTGGCGGCCCGCACAGGGGTCCATCGATCGCCCGCTATTGCTGGTCGTCGTCGATACCGAAGAGGAATTCGACTGGGACAAACCCCATTCGCGCAGCGAAACGGCGACATCGGCGATGGCGTCACAGGTCCGCGCCCACAGGATTTTCGAAAAGTACGGCATCAGGCCGACCTATGTGATCGACTATCCGGTGGCGAGCCAGGAAACCGGATATGCGCCGCTGAAGGAACTTTACGATTCCGGCCTGTGCCAGATCGGCGCCCACCTGCACCCCTGGGTCAACCCGCCGTTTGACGAAGAGGTCTGCAACCTGAATTCCTACCCGGGAAACCTGCCGCGCGCACTGGAAAAGGAAAAGCTTCAACGTCTGACCGACGAGATCGAAAAACGGTTCGGCGACCGGCCGACGGTCTACAAGGCCGGGCGCTACGGCGTCGGCCCCAACACGGCGGAAATTCTGGCGGAACTGGGCTACGAGATCGACGTCAGCGTGGTGCCGCAAACCGATCTCAGGGCCGAAGAAGGTCCCGATTTCAGGCCCTGCGGCGCCCGGCCGTACTGGTTCGGCGACGCCGGGCTGTTGGAAATACCGTTGTCGGTGGGGTTTTCGGGCGTTTTCGCCGGGCTCGGCCGGACCGGTTGGGGGGCGCTCGACACACCGGTCGGCCGCACGCTCAAACTGACGGGAATAAGTTCGCGGCTGCGGCTGCTGGACCGGCTCGTCCTGACGCCGGAGGGGATCACCCATGGCGAACACAAACGGCTGACGCGGACAATGCTGGCCTCGGGCCACCGGGTGTTCAGCTTTACCTATCACAGCCCGTCGCTCGAACCCGGCTTCACCCCGTATGTGCGCAATGACGACGACCTTGCCGGGTTTCTGGAGCGGTTCGACCGGTTTTTCGATTTTTTCATGAACGAGATCGGCGGCCGGCCTACGACACCCCACGAAGTGCTGTCTCTTCTCAGTTGAGCGGCGGCGACCCGGCCGCTCCTATCCGCCGAGCTTCTTCAGGAGCGCCTTCGCTTCGTCCTGCGCCTGGAACTTGACGCCCGACGCGATAAGCCGCTCCAGACTCCGCTTTGCTTCCGCCGTCTCACCGATCTTTTCCAGACCGACCGCCAGATGATAATGAATATCACCCTGTTTCGGCGAGATTTCATGCGCCTTCTTCAGCAGTTCGACACCGCGTTTGGGGTCGTGATCCTGCTCGACGAGAATCCAGGCCAAAGTATCGATAACAGCCGCCGAGTTAGGCGCGGCCTTGTAGGCCCGCTCGCCGTATTCCAGCGCCCGCTTGTCGTTCTTTTCCTGGTACAGCCAGGCGAGGTTGTTCAGCAGAACCGGGTTCTCCTGCTCCTTCGCCAGCAGTTTTTCCGATTCGCGGATCGCATCGTCGTTTCTCTGCGTGGATAGATAGGCGCTCGCCAGAACATGCCGGGCGCCGCGATCGTCTTTCTCGTCGACCCAGCCCTGAAGCTGTTTGAGCGCATCGTCGGGGCTGCCTGCCTGCCGGTTGGCATTGAACCGCCGGATGGCGAGTGTGGCTATATCGGACTTCTTGATCGCCTCATCGTAGGCGGCGGCGGCTTCCTTGAACTTTTTCTGGCGCATCAGTACGTCGCCGGTCAGAAGATCTCCGAAATGCGAATCCGGCTGCTCGGTCTTGAGTTCGCCGGCGAGTTGAAGGGCCAGGTCGAAATTGTTTTCGGAAGCCTCGAGCTCGACCAGGGCAATCCTGGCAGGCATGTATTTTTCGTCGAGGGAGATCGCATCCTTCAGCGTGCGCCGGGCGGATTCGGGATCCTTTGCCGAAATCTGCGCACCGGCCACAAGACCGAGAATCGGCGCCGAATTCGGGTTCAGCGACGACAGACGCTCATAGGTCTGCACGGCGGCGATCGCTTCGCCGGCGGCAGTTTGCGCGCGGCCGAGCGCTTCGAGAACGCGCGGGTTGTCCGGCTGGCTGTTCGACAGCCCGCGTGCGACGGAAACCGCCTTCTGAAATTCGCGGTTGCGGCCGTAATACTGGATCAGGCGCAGGTTCGGCGTCAGCGATGTCGGGTTCGCCTCGCCGGCGCGTTTCAACCAGGAAACGACCGCGTTCTGGTCGTTCTCCTGCGCGGCGATGTTGGCCATCGCGAGCATGGCGCCCATGTGTTTGGGATCCTGCTCGATGATCGTCTCATACTGTTTCTTGGCCTCGTCGACTTTCTTGTCCTGAAGGTCAAGCTGCGCCAGATTCATGCGGGCGGGATGAAAATCGGCCTTTTTCTGGAGGGCCGCTTCGAAGGTTTCGCGCGCGGCTTTCCTGTCGCCTTTGCCGAGATACGCTGCGCCGATCAAATTGTCGGCCAGCGGGTTGTCCTTCATCTGCTTTTGAAGATTCCGGGCGGCAATCAGGGCGCCGTCGAAGTCGCGCTTGCGCAGTTTCACGAGGGCCAGCAATACCGTGGCCTGACGCGCTTCCGGGTCGAGATTGATGGCGTTTTCGAGCTGGCCGACGGCCGCATCGGACTCGCCCTGTGCCAGGCTTCCAAGCGCCTGCTGCATGCGGATCGACGCGACGTCGGGCGCGGCCTCGGATGCGCGGCTGAAATACTTCGTGCCTTCGTTGAACTTGCCGACCTGCATATAGGCGCTGCCGAGAAGGGTAAGGAGCTGCGCATCCTTTGTTTCCTCGGTGACCAGTGGCTCGAGCACCGTGATCGCCCGCGCCGCTTCGCGCTTGCGGACAAGGGTCGCGCCGAGCAGCTTCCGCGCCCGGATATTGTTAGGTACCGCCTGTGTGTAGCGTTCCAGGTTCGATACCGCCTGCTCGTACTGATTCAGCGCATAGCTGATGGCCCCGCGCAAAAAGATGCTGGGCATGTGGTTGTCGAGAAACCGGCCGGCCTGCTGCAGCGTTTCCTGCGCGGCGGCATAGTCTTTCTTCTTGGCGAGGATGAGCGCCTGCAGGTAGCTCGCCAGCGGATGCTTCGGTACGCGACGGAAAACGGTATCCAGGTCCGCCTGCGCGTCCTGGTCCTTGCCGAGATCGATAAGGGATGCCGCCCGTCCGAGGCGGGCGAGCAGATTCTTGTCATTGACCTTTACGGCCTTGTCGAACTGCTGAACGGCCCCGTCGAGGTCCTTGTTCAACCGTCTCAGCTCACCTTTCAGGACAAGCGCTTCGACTGAATTCGGCTTGCGGCTGAGCGCTTCGTCGATTTCCGCTTCGCCTTCCTTGATTTTCCCCTCGCTGACAAAGCTCTGTGCGAGCCCGATCTTGGCCCGCACGTCTTCCGGTTTGAGCTTGTCGGCATCCGCAAGCGCCTCGCGCGCCTTTTCGAACTGACGCAGACCGAGCAGCGCCTGGCCCCGGACGATCAGCGCGTCAGGGCGCACTTCTTCGTCGGTCACATCGACCGATACTTCTTCAAGGGCTTCCTTGTTCTTGCCCTGAAGCAGAAAGGCGCGTGCCAGCAGAATCTTGACCCTGGTGTCTTTCGCGCCGCGCCGCATGGCGGCCCGGAATTCCTTTTCGGCGGACGGGCCATTGCCGACCCGCAGATAAATTTCGCCCAGCAACTGTCGCGCGGCAACATTGCCCGGATTGGACTGAAGCGCGTTCTTGAGCTGAATCACGGCGGCATTGCCGTCGCCCTTCTTGATAAACTCACGGGCTTCGCGCAGGAATTTCTCGGACTTTTCTTCATCGGCCGTGGCGGCATACCCGGCACCGGGCACCGCCATCCCCAACCAGACGAGGCAAACGCCAAAAGCTATCGCTTTAAAGATCGTATTCGTCGGGTTCCTGTTCATTCGTACTTCTCCCATGGGGGCGATGTGAGATCTTAAACTACAAAATTTGATGCGCCGGACACTCTCGTTAAACGAGACGGGTTAATCTACCTTAAACCCGTGCTGACGCATCAGATCGTACAATGTCGGACGGCTTATACCCAATAATTTGGCAGCCTGGGTAATGTTTCCGTCGGCGCGGGACAACGCTCGGGGTATCTCTCTTTTTTCCGCGTCTTCGCGGGCTTTTGCAAGATTCAGTATTTCCGCGCCGCCATCCACATCCTGCAGATCGAGATCCTCGGGCGATATCCGGTTGCCTTCCGCCATAATAAGGGCACGTTTTACCCGGTTTTCAAGTTCCCGAACATTTCCGGGCCACTCGTATACAGATATGGCGGCAAGCGCCTCAGGGGTATAGCCGCGCACGGATTTTCCCTGTTCCTCGGAAAATTTCTGAAGAAAGGCCTGCGCCAGCATTTCCGCATCGCCAATGCGGTCCCGCAGCGGCGGAATGTTGATGACCATCTCGCTCAGCCGGTAATACAGGTCTTCACGGAACGTACCCGTCGCAATCATTTCCTCGAGCTTCTGGTTGGTCGCGCAGATAACCCGCACATCCACGGCAATCGACTGACGGCCGCCAATGCGTTCGAAGGTCCGTTCCTGCAGGAATCGCAGAAGTTTCGCCTGGATTGCAGACGGCATGTCGCCGACCTCGTCGAGGAAAAGCGTTCCCGAATCCGCGAGTTCGACCTTGCCCTTCTGCTGGCGCACCGCGCCGGTGAAAGACCCTTTTTCATGGCCGAAAAGCTCGCTCTCGAGAAGGTTCTCCGGGATGGCGGCGCAGTTGATGGCGGCAAAGGGCTTGTCGTTGCGCGGGCTGAGTTCATGCACCGCCCGGGCGAACACCTCCTTGCCGGTCCCGCTTTCGCCAAGCAGCATCGCGGTAACGTTCGTCGGCGCCACTTTTTCGACCAGCCGGCACACCTTGAGCATTTCGGGATCGGCGCAGATCACACCGGTCAGGGCGGCGCCGCTGCCACGTTCCGCCAGTCGGCGGTTTTCCTGTTCGAGGTCGTAAAGCTGATAGGCGCGCTGGATAATGTGGCCAAGTTCATCGGAATCGATCGGCTTGCGATAGAAATCATAGGCGCCGAGGGCGACCGCTTTCAGCGCGTTTTCATGGTCCTCGTTTCCGGTAACGACGATCAGCTTCGCTTCCGGCGAGAGCTTGAGTATCGCCTCGACGGTCGCAAACCCCTCCGACGCGCCGTCAGGATCGGGCGGAAGGCCGAGATCGACGGTCACGACCGACGGCGCCTCCGAGCGGAACTGCGCGACCGCTTCCTCGCGGTTGCCGGCAACCGACACGTCGTAATCGTCGAAGCTCCACCGCAGTTGACGCTGGATTCCCGTGTCGTCGTCGACGATCAGAAGTTTTCGTTTCTTGTCCGTCATGCCTTTGCACCGTCCGTTGCCAGGCCGCCGGTCAGTCCGACAGCCGGTAATCTTATCGTGACGATGGTCCCCGCTCCTAGTTTGCTTTGAACATCCATCCGACCGCCGTTTTCCCGAACGTATTCGCGACTTTCAAATGCGCCGATGCCGTACCCGCCGCCCTTCGATGTCCGGAAGGGTTTGAACAACTCGTCCCGGACAAATTCGGGCGACATCCCGCACCCGTTGTCTTCTATCTCGATAACCGCTTCCCGACCGCTTGTCCCAAGACGAATCTCGACTGTGCCGTTATCGGGAATGGAATCGAGTGCATTATCTATAACATGCGCCATAACCGAGCCAAGCCGTTCTTCGTCGGTGACGACCACGATGCCTTTCACGTCGCGATCGAATTTGAGCCGTCCACCCGCTCTTGTATTGTTTTCAACGATACGTCCAAGAAAGCTGGACAGGTCGAGAGCGGCCGAAGCGGCCGCCTGTCTTCCGCCTTCGTGCAATCGTACCAGAAGATTGTTCATTTTCTCTACAGATTCACTCACCGTCTGCAGCATGTCTTCCTGGAAAGCAGGGTTGTTCTTGTGTTTTTCCGCATTCTTCACCATCAGCGAAAGCTGGCTGACCAGATTCTTGATATCATGCAGGACGAACGCAAACCGCTTGTTGAACTCATCGAACTGTTTCGCATCGGCAAGGGCGCGGGCCGATTCCTGTTCGGCAAGGTAACTGGCGGACTGCCGTCCGACGGTTTTCAGCAGATCGTAGTCTTCCCAGTTCAGCTTCCGCAGCACGCGCGGTCGCCCGAGCATGAGCACGCCCAGCAGCCTGTCGTGGTGCAATAGCGGCACGACCAGCCATGCCCGGAAATCGTCGCGCGTATCCTTCAGCCACTCGGGCGGCGCCAAACCTTCGTAGGTGTCGGGGTTTTCCCGGAATTCATCCAGATTCACGACCCATTGCTGTTCTTCAAGCAGCGCGGAAAACTGCGGATCGGCTGTTTGTGTGCCTTCCTCGACGCGGCTGTTCCACGATGTAAGAAGCTCGAACTGATCGGGCTCGCGGTACATCCATAACGCGCCTTCGGGGCTTTCGACGATATCCGCCAGCCCCTTGACCACCCGCTCGGTCAGATCGCGGCCGGAGCCGACGGAGGAAATCGTCCTGATCAGGCGAAGCCATTCCTCGCGATAGTCGTAACGGTAGGTAAAAAAATACTTGTTGATATTGACCTTCACCCACGCCCGGAAACTGCCGGAAAACAGGGTGAGAACAAGCAGGATAACCGCGGCGAAAAGGAACACGACCTGGACCGCAGGCCCCCACTCGCCACCGAATTCTCGCAGATAGAAACCTGCGGCCGCCATCAGCAGCAGGTAAATCCCGGCCCCGATCAGGGTGGCGGAATGAAAAATGACGCGTCGGGAAACCGCGACATCGAGCGACCAGTCGGGATTGCGTGCCGCCGAAACCGCGATCAGCGGAGCTATGACCGCATTCACGATCCCGCGCGCATCGACAAGCTCCGGATTGACCGACTGGAACAGAAGCCCGTCGGAATACATGAAAAACTCGTAGGCAAACATGCCGCCGATGCCGAGGCAGATATACTTGATCCCCCAGCGGTGCTCGCGCTTGGTGTTGCGGTAGAGATTTTCGATAAGCAGAATACCCACGACGGCAACGATCAGCCTGCCGAAGATCGCCAGATCCAGCCCGACATTCGCCGTGAGATCGAAGTCGGTCGAATCGTGCACACCGGCGATGACAAGATTGAAGACACACAGGAGGACTATTGCCGGAAAAACGAAGCGTCCGACCTTGCGGTTCTCGCCGGTATCCCAGGTCTTGGAGAGCACGCCGGCAAGAAACAACAGCCACCCCGCACCCCGCAGCACTTCCAGAATGCTCGTCGCCAGCCGGTTATTGCCTTCCATCACATAGCCAAATGCCGTCGATACGCTCCATGCCGCGGTCAGGACGGAAGCGGCAATCAGCCAGGCCCCCACCCAGCCGCGCTTCCAGCTTGCAATCAACAGGACCGTGAGCAGAACAAAAGTCAGTGCGGAGATCGCATAACTGACGGTTCCGATATTTCCGGAGAGCGATTCCAGGAGAGAATCAACCACGTCAGCGGACACCGTTTGGCCAGAGGACGATACGGAAGGTCTGGATCAGCACAATCAGATCGAGAAACAGGCTGTAATTCTTGATGTAATAGAGGTCGAACTGGAATTTTTCCTTCGAATCCTCGATCGACGCGCCGTACGGATAATTGAGCTGGGCCCAGCCGCTGATGCCCGGCTTCACACGATGACGTTCAAGATAGTACGGGATTGCCTCGTGGAGCTGATCGACGAAGAACGGCCGTTCAGGGCGCGGGCCGATAAAACTCATCTCGCCTTTGAGGACGTTAAAAATCTGCGGGATTTCATCAATTCGTGTCTTGCGGATAAAGCTGCCCAGGCGGGTAATTCTGCTATCGTTCACCGCCGCCCAGCGCGGGACGCCGTCCGCTTCGGCGTCGCTGCGCATGCTGCGGAATTTGAGCAGCATGAAGGTCTTGCCGTTCAGTCCGACGCGTTCCTGACGATAGAAGACAGGACCCGGGCTTTCGAACCGGACGAGAATACCCGTTATCACCAGAACCGGAAGCGCTGCAACAAGCAGGGTAAGGCTTGCAACGACATCGAATATCCGTTTCAGCATGGCCTGCAGCCAACCGCCAACGAATCCGTCGGAAAAGATCAGCCAGCTCGGATGAAGCGCATCGAGGTCGACCTTGCCGGTTTCCCGCTCCCAGAAGGTTGAATAATCGGTGACGGTGACGCCTTCCAGCTTGCAGTCGAGCAATGCTCCGGTCGGCATGCCGCCGCGGCGTTCATCGACCGCCACGACAATTTCCTCGACGCCCTTTTCGGCGCAAAGGTTCACCAGCGACATGTTCCCCCACAAATTCCGTGCTTCGGCGATTTTGATCTCGCGATCGCTGATCGGCACGAAACCAACGACCTTGAAGCCGTGCGAGCCACCGCCCTCTTCCAGTTTTTCGATCCGAGCCGCTTTTTCACCGACCCCGAGAACAAGCACCCGGCGCTTGAACGTCTCGATATCTGCAACACGGAGAAAGGTCCATCTGATGAGCATGATCCCCGCGATACCGATCACGAAAGCGATTGCGAACGAGCTACGCCAGATCACGAGATCCGGATAAACGTAGAAAATCAGCGCAAGGGCGATAAATCCCATAAGAAAACTGAACAGGAGCCGCGTGAAGACGGTTCCCAGCGCACCTGCATGGTCCTTGTTGTAAAGCCCGAGCGCAAACATGGTGAACGTGAAAATCGTCGCAAACGTAATTGCTTCAGGCAGGTGGACCTTTAACGTCACCGAGATATTTTCCGCATCGGCCCATCGCAGGAACAGGGCGATGTAGATCGCAAAAATCAGGAACAGATGCTCGATCATTCCAATCAGAAGCAACGAACCCGGGACATAATGACGGAAAAGGCGGACCATCTACTCATTCTCCCGCACGACGGGCGGACTATTGGACGCCGCCAAGGCGGCGGTCACGGAAAATTTGCACCGGAACGGCACCCGGCCATTATACAAGCGGGCGCAGCGGGAATCCAAAAGCTAACCCATCCGGTCGAACATCAGGATAATGCCGGTTTCTCCAATGATTGCAATTGCTTATCCGGAGGCCGATGGAATGATATTCTCGAAGTGGTAGGCGCAGAAGGAATTGAACCCCCGACATCCGCCATGTAATGGCAGCGCTCTACCACTGAGCTATACGCCTGTTGCAAACGATTATCATTCAGGCGCAAATTTGTAAACAAACGCGCAATAGGATGGCTTTCATAATGCACCTCGCCCGAAATACTACTGTTCCACGGTTTGGTTAACGGCAATTAAACGTGTTTTAACCAACGTCAATATTCCGAAACAGCCGGATTGCGAACTTTTAATAGCAACGCGTGCCCGTAAATTCTATCTTCCCGGTGTGCTGTAAAAATTACAGGATCACGAATTCCTATCAAAATGCGCCAAGACAACCAGTCGAAAATAACAGCTACAGCCATTTTCAATGAGCTGAAACTAAAGGTGCGGGGTTTGATCCTCCCGCTGCAGGCGATCGCAGTATCGATGATGCTTACGGCAGTTCAGAATACCGTCCTGTCCGGACCCACAATCCTGCAATCGGCGCAACCGGGTCTTCAGGCCCCGCTGACGGCCCCACGGGTGCCGCCCGCCGGAAGCCTGGGCGCCACACCGCCCGAAATCTCGAATAATACGGAAATCGGCGGGGCGGCCGGTTCCGGCTTCACGATTATCGGCGATCAGGGCACGAGCGGACTGCAGGGGGCCGAGGACAATGACCTGACGCGGACGGTCCGTGACGAACTGACCGGCGGCGCGGAAAACCAGGCGCTTTCCGACCCCCGGGAAAATACCGGTGCAACGGCCGGGGAATCGACCGGCTCGACGGCAGATATCGTGCGCGCACTTGTAAATTCCGTGCCCGGCGAAGCCGCACCGGGCGGCGAAAGCGGGGGCGGGCAAAGCGCCAGCGGCGGGCTGATCGCTTCGGTGATCGATGCGACGGTGACCGACCTGGTCGTCACGCTTCTCAACCCTGAACAGACGACTGACGGCATGGTGACCTTTTCGATCGCCGGATTCGGCGATTTCGCGCTGTTGCACCTGCAGGAAAATAACAGCTTCTTCGTCGTAGACCTGAACGGGGGCACTGCGATCAAATTCGCCCAGGGCGATCAGCCCCTGAGGCCCTCCGGCACAGTCCAGCGGACAACCGGCGGCGCCGGCGGTAAAGAACCGCCGAAACAGCTCGGCGGAAAATCGAACGCGCTGCAACGCGTCATCGCCTTTCTGGAAGACAACATACTGCCGTTCATCCAGTCGCCGATTACACTGGCAGCGCTCGGTCTGTTTTCGATCATCTGGATTATCTGGCGGCTGAGTGCACAGGCCTGATACCGGTTCGAACTGGACGATTGGCCGGCAGCCCCGCAATGCTTCAGGGTTTGAGCAAACCTGCTCTTTGCAGGAGCTGAATAGCGACGTCCGACGGGATGGCATAGGTTATGCCGCTGGGATCGGACAGCGCCTTTTCCTTGGAAGACTTTACAAAAACGCTGCTGACGATGCCCACGACGTCGCCATTGTTCGGGTCGTATAACGGGCTGCCGCTATTGCCGGGATAGGCGGTCGCGTCGAGTTGAAAGACCTCGAAACTGCCCCGCAGCCGCTTTATCATTTTGGGATCGAGCCGCTTTGGCGATGCCTGCGGAATCGCAATGGGGGTTTTCGCCGAAATCATGCCGCGGTGGGTTACCGGATAAAGACCGAGCACCGCCCCGATCGGAAAGCCGGTAAACGCCACGGACATCCCTTCCCTGGCGTTGACCGCCGACCGCAACCGGAGCGGTTTGGACGTAAGGGGCCGGTCCGCCCGCAGCAGCGCAAGGTCATGCGCCTCGTCGCGCATGACAACGCTGACCCGCACGATTTTCGCGCTTCGGCCAGTGCCAACGAAAATGCAGTAATATTCGCGCCGGGAATTTTTAATCGATTTGGGCAGAACATGGGAATTCGTCAGGATGTGCCGGTCGTCGATCACGTTGAAACCGGTGCCAAGCAGATTGGACGGCGGACGGCGGATTTCCTGGAAAGTGCCGACACCCACAATGCTCGGTTTGATCTGCACGATCGTATCCACCAGCGCGTCGTCAGCGGCAACCGGCGCCCCCGAAGCGACCAAAATGCACAAACAGGTCGCCGCTCCCGCCAACACCTGGCGAAGAAGTTTCGCCGCGCGACATGCCGACGGCGCATACATGCGGTAAACAGTGGCGAAAAGTTCTTGGGTCATTCAGGCATCCGCCGGGTTCGAAACATTTTCCGGTATTCCAGCCTCATTGTGCACCTGCCGGAGAAAACTCTCAAACATCAGCAGCGCCCACATGACCGCAGAATGTTCGCGCACGCCCGACTGGTGCTCGGAAACGATTGTCTTCAACTGGTTTACGTCGAACATGCCCGTATCCGCCAGTGTCTCTCCGCACAGCGCCGTCTCGACCCGTTCCCTGAGCGGTCCCCTGAACCAGGTGCCCAGCGGTACGGAAAATCCCATCTTGGAACGGTAGAGGATGTCATTGCCGAGATGCGGTTCCAGCGCTTTCTTGAAAATATACTTCCCTTCGCGGCCACGCAGCTTGAGCGCGGACGGAAGCCGCGCCGACCATTCGACGAATTTGTGATCGAGCAACGGCACACGCACTTCCAGCGAATGTGCCATGCTCGCCCGGTCGACCTTGGTCAGAATATCGCCCGGCAAATAGGTCTTGAGATCGGCGTATTGCACGCGGGACGTATGGTCGTCGGCCGGCGCATCTGCCATGACGTTATCGAGCACCTCCCGCGCGTGGTACCCTTGGAGATCGTTGCGAAACGCATCGCTGTAGATGGGCTGCCGGACGCCGTCGTACAACACGGACACGCTGTGGAAAAAACCGCCTACCGTATCGCGCCCGATCGCCTGAAGGGTCGATTTCGCCCGCAGCGGTTTCGGCGCCCAATCCATTTTCGGATAGGCGGCGCCGAGAAACCCGAAGAGCGGCTTGCGGATCGCATCGGGTAAAATCCCTCTGACCCGTTCCTCATAATCATGCCATCGGTAGCGGCGGTAACCGGCGAAGATTTCGTCGCCGCCATCGCCGGAAAGGGCGACGGTAACCCGTTTGCGGGCCAGTTCGCATACCCGGTAAGTCGGCATCGCGGATGAATCCGCGAACGGTTCGTCATACATATTCGCCAGACGGTCTACGAGATCGAAGGCGTCGGGATCGACCTGGTCGACGAAATGATCCGTTCCGTACCGGTCGGCCACCGTCTGGGCATATCGGGATTCGTCGAACTTCGGGTCTGCGAAGGATATCGAGCAGGAATTCACCGGATCGCTGTCCTCGCCCGCCATCATCGCGACAACGGCGCTGGAATCCACCCCGCCGGACAGGAACGCGCCGAGCGGCACATCGGCGATCATCCGCAGTTTTACCGCTTCGCGCATCTGTTCGATCAGGTCTTCGCAGATTTCGCCTTCGTCCCGGTGGTCCGACGGATCGAAGCTGATATCCCAGTACTTTTGCGGCCGCGGGCGGCTGTCGCCCCGGCGCCACTTGATCAGATGGCCGGGAGCAAGCTTGTGCGCGCCGGCATAGATGGTTTTCGGGTCGGGAACGTATCCATAGGCGAAATACTCCTCGACCGCGGTCGGGTCCAGTTTCCGCTCGAAGGCCGGATGCAGCAGCAGCGATTTCAGCTCGGAACCGAAAATAAGGGTCCCGTTGGGGAGGACCGCATAATACAGGGGCTTGATCCCGAGACGGTCGCGCACCAGGAACAGCGTTTCTTTCTTCCGGTCCCAAAGCGCAAAGGCGAACATGCCGCGGAAACGGTCGACGCAGGCCTGTCCCCATTCTTCCCAGGCATGCACGATGACTTCGGTGTCGCTGTGGGTCCGGAACCGGTGACCGGCTTCGATCAGCTCCTTGGAAAGCTCCTGAAAATTATAGATCTCGCCGTTAAAGACGACGACGACGGATTCGTCTTCGTTGAACAACGGCTGCGCGCCGCCCGAAAGGTCGATAATCGAAAGCCGGCGGTGTCCCAGGCCGATACCGTCGTCCAGGAACACACCGTCTCCGTCCGGGCCCCTGTGACGATGGCTGTCATTCATGCGCGTCAACAAACCGCGATCGATCTCGCTGCGACCGACGGTGTCGAACAGGCCTGTAATTCCGCACATTTACAATTTGTCTCCATTGCCGCGGGATAGGCGGCTATCCGGCCCGGCGGTCATCATCGCGTTGATTTATGCAGCGTCTCTTCGATGCTGCCGAGATTGGCGAGAAAGTCCCGCAGGGTTCGGTCGGCGTCGGCGACGCTTTCGTCGAAATCGGCAGCCACGACGATGGCCGCGGCTTCCTTGTGCCGACCGAAAAGTTTGGCAATCGCTTCGTAAACCTTCGCAAAATACCGGTCCGAGGTGAAATTCCCGCCGATCCAGTACCATTCCCAGACCAGACGACGACTGTTGCGCCCCAGCAACCGGGTCGATTTCACCACCTGGTCGGTACTGCCGATCTGGACCGGGGTGAATCCGCTTCCCGACCGCTGCCAGTTCCGATCGACGGATGTATTGGCGAAATTGACGAGCTCCGCGCCCTGCCGTTGATGGGTGTAATAGGCCATATACAGATGCACCCGCGCGCCCGACTTCCGGTACGACGTCATCAGTTCGGCATCTGCGCCGATAAATTTCGGCCGCCACGCAGTCTCCGCCTTGCCGACCGGCTCCCAGCCGTTCCCGACGGCGGGCGCCGCCAGCGGCGCAATAACCCTTACCACGCCGCGTTCAAGCATCACACCGGCATAGGCCGGACCGACCACCGCAATTGCCAGAGACGCTACCGCACCGGCGATCAGCCCTTTCGGATTGCTGAACCGGCCGGCAACGCGGTCATCGTCGGTCGGCATGTAAATTTCATTGTCGCCATCGGTTTCGCGAAACGTCATCCCGATCGCCAGCAATACGATCGTGACGAACGCGAAGAATATCCACCCGTACACCAGGTGATCGACCCCGACGGCAACCGTATGATCGGTGATGTGTGCGATATAAACGATGCCGAAGGCGCGAA
This sequence comes from uncultured Rhodospirillaceae bacterium, assembly GCA_963974055.1. Classification (GTDB taxonomy): domain Bacteria; phylum Pseudomonadota; class Alphaproteobacteria; order MPNO01; family UBA830; genus CAXBCP01. Next base: position 250,752 of record CAXBCP010000001.1, on the reverse strand, counting down.
TCCCGTTGGCGACAATCGGCACAAGGACGGCGAGAAACAGGATGATCGACCTGCGCAGCGGGGTGCGGAAGCTGAGATTGGCAAACAGACAGCCCAGCGCGATCGTCGCGATAAGGAAACGCACCCCGGAACAGGCCTCGGCGACTTCGAAGTTGCCGCTTGGAATCGACAGAAAAACGCCGTCGATAAAGACCGGGATGTCGATTATCCGCAGACCCTCGACGACCATCGCCGCGGTCACGTCCTGCAATGTCGGAATCAGAAAGTCGCCGAACGGAACGGCAAAAAACAGGAACACGAGCGGAAACAGCATCGCCCGGACCAGGCGCCAGCCGAGCACGGTCAGTACGGCCCCCTGGATCATTCCGACCAGCGCGAACTGCATGATGGACTGAACGCTTGCCGCATCCGCGACGGTCCATATGACCATGCAGACCGCAATAATCCCAAGACCCCGGAAATCGGGTTTCGGGACATATTTCACGATCGCCTCCCGGCGCTCCCAGATAAGCCAGCCGCATATCGGAACGATCATGAAGCCATGGTTGAACGTCGCGGATTCGTACCACGTTTCGACCATCTGGCTGGCGGTGCCCCAGAAGACGGCGCACAATCCGACGATCGCGACCGACACGGCGATCAATGCCAAGCGCCATCGTTCCGAAACGGCCATATCGCTGACAGGCGACGCCGTTGCCGAAGCGGTCGCTTCGACGTCTTCGCCATCGGTGCCGGACTGCATTTGACTCACTCTACTAATTCCCTGAAACGCCGGAGAGCTTATCACCCGACGCGTTACCCTCCAAAATACTCTCGAATTTCTGAAGACTGGTTAACCAGCCATAGGATTCGAGCACACGCCGCCGCGCGCGACCACCGGCAATATGTCGATCTGACGCCGCCGCCAGCGACAGCACGGTGTCAGCAAATTCGGCTGCATCTTCGGCGACGAAGACTTCTTCGCCATCCGTCGCATCGATGCCTTCCATGGCCTGGAGCGTTGCGACGACGGCCTTTTCAAGGGCCATCGCCTCCAGTACTTTGTTCTGTATACCACGCGCCACCCGAAGCGGGGCGACCGATATTGTCGCATGGACGATATAGGGACGGACATCGGCGACGCGCCCGGTGACTGTAATCCCGGCCCGGGTACCCAATTTCACGACATCGGGCGTGGGATTGGCACCGACAATTACGAATTCACACGCCGGAAGGGCAGCGCGGATTCGTGGAAAGACATCATCTGCAAACCAGCAGACCGCATCGACATTCGCCCAGTAATCCATCGCCCCTGTAAAGACGAGGGTCGTCTGGCCCGGATCATAGGGTGACCCGGAACCGCAAGCGGGATCGAAAAACACACAATCGACACCGTTGGCGATTCCATGAACGTTTGCCGCGGTATCAGGCGACATGGTCCTGAAAAGAGCCGCTTCGTCTTCCGACACGAACACAGCCGCATCCGCAGCGGCAGCAACCCGTTTTTCGACCGTGAACAGGGTCCGTGCTTCACGCGCATAGACCTGTTTCATCGGCCACGGTTTCCGTTCGGCATATTGCCGCCACTTGTCGGAATCGATATCGACGAAATCGACGACAACGCGCGCGTCCGCAGCCGGGTTGTCGGGAATATACTGCGCCATGGACGACGAATACACGAAGACGCGTGAAATCCTGTTCTGCTTCACCGTCTCATCGACCCAGCATGCCATCGCGCGATCGCGATAATACCCGCAGGTCAGTGGATCGCCGGTCAGCAGGTTTGCGAAAGACCGGACCAGCCCGCGCCGGCGGTCCAGTTTTCTGAAGAATGTCGACGCCGCGATATCCTCGATACGGCCGGTAAACTGCCAGTCATGCGGATCGTCCACGAAACAGCCGACATGAACGCGATACCGACCGGCCAGATATTCGAGAATATTCCACGACCGTATCTTGTCGCCTTTATTGGGCGGAAAGGGAATCCGGTGCACAAGGAAGAGAAGATCCTGCATGCGGTCAGCTGATTCCGCGAACGATCAGCGGTCCCAGCCGCTTGGCCAGCCCGACAGGCATTTTCTTCCACGCCGCAATGAAATACCGGTATTTGGGATTCAGCGGATTGATTTCGGGAATTTCCCCGCCGGTGCGGAGATAATATTCGTACGTCCACGGTTCCGGCTCGAATCCCCAGTTTTTCTTGAAGGAATAGGCGCCGGTGCCTTCCTTGCTGCGGCCGAAATCGAACCAGCGATACCCGCGTTCGCCGGCCCGGCGCATCACCTCCCAGTACATGAAATCGTTCGCCGCCAGGGCACGCGCTTCGGTCAGCCCGCCGCCGTAATAGGGCAGCACTTCGTCGCGGAAGTAAAAATTCAGGACACTCGCGACGGCACGCCCGTCCTTGGTGATGGTCACGATGTCGAGCACGTCGCCAAAGACCCGCATCAAATGGTCGAAATAGCGACGCGGGTATACCGGCGTGCCGAGGTTCCGCACGCTAACCGCGTAGATATGGTAGAGCCGGGCGGGATCGGTCTCGATTTCGCTTTCCAGCCCGGTCTTTATGCCCTTGCGCACCATCGCCCGCTGCTTGCGCGGGATCGCGAGCATGTTCTTCTCGGCGTCGCTTTCGATCTCGCGCCGGAACCCGGCATACAGGCCGGTCTTGTGTGCCCAGTCGTCGTGCAGCGGCGTCTTCCCGCGATATTCGATGGCATCGATATTATGGGTCTCGGCAATCTCTATCGCCCTGTCATCGAGCGCCGCCAGCGCCTCGCGGTCGAGCACCGCGGGACCGCCGCCGACGGTAAACCCGGTCGAGACAAGGCTTTTCCCGAAAATTAGGCTTTTCGCCAGCACCAGCGGCAGCACGCCCCTGATCTCTCCGTCCCGTTCCGCCTGGAGGAAATAGCACCGGTGGCCGAACGTCTTCTCGATGACCTCTTTCCAGCCGGCGCGATGATAGAAAGTCGCATCGGGACAGGACTCGACGAACGCATCCCAGGCCGCGATTCCGGCGGGGTCGAGTTCCTTGACGGTCAGCGAATCACTCATGCATTTCAGGCGACGTCAAAGACCCTGTCCATACGGTCCCAGGAAAAATCCTTCAGCATCCTGCGCAGCCGCGGTGCCATCCGGCTGATATTCACATAATGCCGGAAACGGGTTTTCGCGCTGAGGCCGTCCTGGCGCGGCTGGTCGGTATCGATTTCCCAGGGGTGAAAATAAAATATTGTCGATTGCTGTTCTTCGCGGTTCACCTTGCCGATTGCCCAGCGGAAATACCCATAGGGCAGCAGCCGGAAAAAACCGCCGCCCGAGCAGGGCAGGTTCCGGTTGAACAGCTTGACCGTAGTCATCGGCAGTTCGGTGAGCGCCGTGCCGGCATTCGGGACATACCGAAACCGCGGCGCATCCGGAATCCCGTAATGATCGTGGCGTACCGGATAAACGCTGGAGCTGTAGGAGTACCCCGCTTCCGCCAGGACGTCATGCGCCCACAGGGTGTCCACACCGATCGAGAAACTGGCCGCCCGGTATCCGATGACGGGCTGGCCACTTACATCCTGCAGGATTTTGCGGGTTTTGGAGATATCCTCAAGGAACTGGTCAGGCGTCTGGTCTCCAACCCGGAAATGCGCCATTCCATGGCTTGCCACTTCATGACCTTCGTCCGCGATACGGCGGATCAACTGCGGATAGCGCTCCGCCACCCAGCCGAGTGTAAAAAAAGTCGCCTTGGCGCCGCCTTCGGCGAAGATGTCGAGAACCCGGTTGGTGTTCTGTTCGACACGACAGGGCAGGTTTCCCCAGTCGTCACGCGAAATGCGGGCTGAAAAGGCGCTGACCTGGAAATAATCTTCCACGTCGACCGTCATGGCGTTCGAACGATCTGCCAAGGTTATCTGCCGGTTCCCTGCCCGGCTCAACCGGCGCCGCGAAGAACGGCAACCCTGCGGTCGAGATCGGCAAGAGATTCTCCGCCATCGGGATCGAAATCCTCTATCAATGCGCCGGGCGCAGGGGCGGGGCGATAACCGGAACCGGTTCCGGCTTCTTCAGAGATTTCGCGCGCGACGTCCTGGACGACGGCATCGTCGATCACATGCGTATTTTCGAGGGAACCATACAAAAGCAGGCGGCCGCAGAGCGAGTTGATCCGGCGCGGCACGCCATTGGTCACCCGGTGAATACGATCGAACGCCTCGTCGGTGAATTCCGGATCGCCTTCCCAGCCGACCAGCTTCAGGCGATGTTCGATATAGCCCTTTGTCTCATCGGCGGCGAGGGGTTCGAGATGGCAGGTCGCAATAACGCGCTGTCGAATCTGCTCCATCTCGGGGCGGGCCAGTTTTTCCCGGAATTCGGGTTGTCCGAGCAGGAAACATTGCACCAGCGGCCGGTTGTCCATCTGGAAATTCGACAGCATCCGCAATTCTTCGATCGCCTCGAGCGGCATGTTCTGGACTTCGTCGATAACCAGCACGACGTGCTTGCCCTCTCCGCGCCGGGCGGCAAGAAACCCCTCAATGTCTTTCAGGATCGACGCCTTGTCTCGGCTTTCGGCAGGCAGGCCGAATGCCCGCGCGACCATGCGCAATGTATCGTCGGATCCCAACTGGGTGGTGACAATATTCGCGGACACGAATTTGCTCTGGTCGATCTGGCTCAGAAGCTGGCCGACGATCGTCGTCTTGCCGGCGCCGACATGGCCCGTGATAACGATAAAACCGTCGCGCTCGTTCATGCCATAGGTCAGATAGGCCATCGCTTTTTTGTGGCCCCGGCTCGGATAATAGAACCGGTGATCAGGGCTTAGCTGAAACGGCCGTCCTCGAAGGTTGTAATGCGATGCGTACATGTACTGGCGCTCAAAAATTGCGGGTAAGGTTTATTGTAACCGTATTGTCCCGAAAGTTATTGCTGCCTTCGGTCGATCTTGTCTGGCTGCGTGCGTAACTTAACGCAGCATTGGTATTTTCCATCAACCGGTAAGTCAAGGAACCAGTTAAACTGTGGGTGATATCCTCACGCTGGTCCGGGGTGCCGCGGTCGATAAAACGGAGCGCGGTCGAAACCGATGTCGACAGGCGTGAAGACAGCGTCCGGGATGCCGACAGGTTCATCCCCAGCACCCTTTCGAGGACACCCGTGGAATCGGTCGTCCGCCTTTCCCAGTTAAATCCCGCCGAATAGCTGCCGCGGCGCCGGGTTGTGTTGAAATCGACCGACAGAACCTTCTGGCGGAAAAGGGACGTCTGGAAACCGAGTTCGCTGGCCGACGCGTCGAATGGCTGCAATGTCCGCAGGTCGATCTGCTGCCCATTGGCATCGGTACCGATAAAACTGAGGTCTTCGTTCAGTTGTTCCTGGGACGTCGTGATCGATTCGTTATAGGACGCGGAAACGTTGGAACGGACCGAAAGGCGATAGCTTGCGCTCAACCCGTAGGTCGTGGTTTCGAATCGGTCGCCGACCGTGAATTCCAGCGACGACCGCGAACTGGGCTGCGCGGAGAACCCGACTTCCCAGATAATGCCGTTGGGCTCCTCGCTGAGCGCGGGATCGTCGATGGTTTCCCAGCCGACCGAACTGATCAACGACAGCTTGCGGCTGACCTGGTACCGGTAATTCGTATTCAGCGTGGTCGAAATCGACCGCGGTTCGCCGTTTGCACGTATTTCTTTCTGGCGGTTCAGCGAACCGCCGAACGTGAACAGCGTGAACCGGTTTCCGCTATTGACGGTAAATGTTTCGCCGAGAGACTCGGTATTCGTGATCTCATCGGATTCGCTCTGCGTGAAATTGAACGACGTCCGCGATTCCGTCTCCAGCCAGTTGCCGAAATGATGCAGGAAAAACGGCTGGATCGACACCGTCCGGACCGTCGTCCTGTTCGCGTCGGACCCGGTATCCGTTGTCGACACCGACTCTGCCGGATCGACAACCTGGCGGGTGATCGACGACGTCACGTTCACGAATGCAGAGCGCTCCCAAATTTCCGCCTGGCCGTTTGCACTGAGGTTGTTTGTCGACGAGCCCTGCGCCGTATCCTGGCGGGAATAAAAGCGGTTATGGCTATAGGCGAGGTTCAGCGATACCCGCCCGCCGCTGCCCCGGACATTGATTGCCGGCGAAACGGTAAATAGCTGATCCGAATTCCGGTCTTCCCTGTCCGTCGCGCCATTTGCGTTATCGGAAAAGGTGCCCGTTGTGCCGATTGCAGGGGATATGGACCAATCGCCTGCATGGGCCGGCGCCGCCGCAAAAATCGTCGGCAACAGCGAAACTGCGAACAGCACAGGGACTGCAACGGCGCTGCAGGCGACCGTGCCGATTCTGTTATATCCCTTGCCGTCGTCGCCCAACCGACCCTCCGCCCGAACCGCTACGGGTCAATAGTAGCTGTTCTGATAGGACCCAAAACGTTCGCCGCCCCCAAGCGGGCGACTCTTATTGAGCAAGAGGTTGATGTTTTTGCAAGCACTAACAAGACCTATCGCACTATCGACCGCCGTTTGGGAGGTCCGCTCGGCCTCGACGACGAACAACGTCTGGCCGACATTGAGCGCCAAAACTCCCGCCACGCTGCTGAGCAATGCGGGCGGGGAATCCATAATGACGACACGCTCGGGATACCGGAGGGAAAGCTCCGATACCAGATTGCCCATCCGTTCGCTGGCCAGCAGTTCCGTCGCGAGGTGATGTGGCCGGCCGGCCGGCATCACGCTGAGATTCTCGATATTGGTTCGCATGATCACATCGGACATATCGATGCGGTCATCGGCAATCAGATCGACTAGGCCGAGATCGGCTTCGAACCCGAGAACGTTCGGAATATCGGGTTTCGCAACGTCGGCGTCGATCAACAGAACCGTCAGATCGCGTTCAGAAGCAATGCTCATGGCGAGGTTCACCGCCATGAACGTCTTGCCTTCACCGGAACGCGAACTCGCGACCATGATGACATTCCCGTTGCGGATGGCGTTGGGTCCTTTTTCGAAGGCGTTCAGCAGGAGCGGGCGCTTGATAAGGCGGAATTCCTCCGCGATATGCGTGCGTTCGCCGAACGGCGTGACCATGCCGGCCGCCTGGATCTTTTCGAGGTCGATTTCGACCGACCGGCCAACGCGCCGGCTCATATCGAGCGGCCGATGAATATGCGACCCGGCCGCGTTTCGCCGGATCTGCATTGCCGTTTCGACGGGCGCGGGACGCGGGTTTCCGGACGCGCTGTCTGATACCGCGGAAACAGCGGAAGCCGCGGATCGTCTTAACTTTCCGAATCCGGGCACCCGCCCCGCAAGAGCCAAAACGGGAATACCCATGCCCCTGAGCCGCGACAACCCCGGGAGCCGCCCCAATTTCGGAAGACGCGGCGTGCCGCGGGGTGTGGCCGGCCTGGGCGCATTTAAGCGCTTTTTACCGATCAGAAGAAAACGGATCATGGCCCAGAACAGACCGAATATCCCACGACGGCGCGGAGCGGCAGCAGCGGCAGGGTTGCCGGAACGTGCCACATCGCGCGGATCGCCGGGCGGGACGCTGCCGACGGCCTCATCCGCTGAAGCCGCGTCGGCGGCATGATCGCGATGCCAGGGCTTCGTCGCTTTCCTCCGACGCCTGAGCAGTCCTTTCCGTTTTACGGCGGGGGTCATCGCTGCCGCGGCAGCGGCCGCGGGATCCGTTACCGGTGACTGCGCCGGAGCATGTTCGGGGTAATCGGGAGCGGCAGGCGGCGTCTCGTCAGGCCGGGCACCGGGAGGCGGCCCCTCCACCGATTCCGGATTGGGTTGCGGATAAGACGAATCTCCCGCCCCGGGCGGCGGCGCATATTGCGGCGGCTGTCCATGCTCCGGAAGCCCCTGTGGCGGAGGCGGGGCGGCGGCAGGACCACGCCATGCTGAATCGGCATCCAAACCGGGTCCGGGCTCGTCCTGCGGAATGTGGGTGTTCCGGGCGGGCACATCCGAGTCGGCGCCGGGATCCTGGAACCGGGCCGGGCCGGAGGGCCCCTCGTCGGCGACGCCGCCGTCAGCCGTATCCAGAAAACGCTCTATGCTGCTCGCCGGGTTCTGCCGTTGCGGAGGAGAGTCGTTCCCAACGCCTGTTTTCCGGTCTGCCCCGGGATCACGGGTCATCCGTTCGGCCGCTTTTTCAACAGACGAAGATGGGGGCGAAGAAGAATTTCCGCCCTCGGTCGCCCCGCGACGCGGTGAATCATTATCGGTCAATCGCCTACCCCGAAGTTAGACGATGCTAAGCCCCTTGACGGTCGCTAGCAAGCCATTTGCCCCCATAACTTCAACCATGAGGAGCCCACCGAAAGCAACGATCAAGCTTGCCGCAACCAGCCCGAAACCGAGCAACTCGCGACGCCGGCGGCGGCGTTCGCCGACCGACGTAATTGCGGTCACACAACCCAGCACCGGCAGAGCGAAGGTCAGGCGCAGGCGCTGCACCGTCTGGAAGGTCGAATTGACCTGTCCCAGCAGGAAGGCAAATGCCAGTCCGGCGCCGAGTCCGGCAACAAGGACCACGGCCATGAAAAGAGGCCGGTTGGGACCGCTGGGCTTAAGCGGAAGCTTGGGCGGATCGACAATGCGGAACTGGACCTTTTGCGCCTTTGTTTCCATGTCCGAAGCAAGCCGGGCAGATTCCTGCCGCTGGCGCAATTCCTCGTAACCTCTCTTGACGATTTCGTAATCGCGCGAGAGCCGGGAAAGCTCGGCCTCGACCTGCGGCACGCGGCCGGCCAGCTGTTCCCACTTTTTAACGTCGACGCCTTCCTTTTCGGCGCGCCGCTTGAACGCGGCAATCGCCGCCTCCTGCTGGACGAGCTGTATCTTGACCTGTTCGTAGACCGGATTGGGCACCACGTTCTTGCCGGCTTCAGCCGCCTGTTCGACGGGCGCCTGATCGGTCGGGCCGAATTCGGCCTTGCGTTCGTCGGCAAGCTCTTTCTTGAGAACCTCAAGCCGCTTGATCGTGGTTGCCACATCGGGATGTTTGTCGGTGTAGCGCGTCAACAGATTGTCGACGACCTTCTGCAACTCGAAGATCCTGATCTGGGTATCCGATTCGGGACCTTCCCCCGCAGAGGACGCAAGCGCGATATCGGGCATGCCGCCCGCGAGTTCGAGAAACTGCGGCACAGAAGTCAGTTGCTGCTTCAGTTCGTCGCGAACGGTCGATGCCTCCGCAATCTGGGCTTCGGTACGCTTGTGCTGCGCCCGCATGGCCTGCATGTGCGAATAATAGTTTCCCTCGCCGGGGAGCATGCCGAGATTTTTGCGTTTGAAGGTCGCGAGTTTGTTTTCCGCAAGTTCGAGCTGGCGTTCGTAATCCTTGATCTGGTCGGACAGGAAACGCCGCGTGGAATCCATATCCTTTCGGCTGGACCCCAGATTACTCTCGACGAAAATCTGCAACACCGCCTGAACGACGCGCTTTGTGATCGCGGGCTCACGGTCGTCATAGGCGACCCGGAACAGGTTGCGACCCTGCTGGCGAATCGAAATCGAATTCGCGAGTTTCTCGATCAGCGCTTCTTTCTCGCCTTCCGATTTTATCTTGAGGTCGAGGTCGGTCATCAGAATGACCTTTTCAAGATTGGGGCGGCTCAGCAGCGTACGCTGCATGATGTCGATCTGCTGGAACATGTTGACCTGGACCGCGATGCCCTTCATCAGCGGGCCAAGCATCGTATCCATGTCGACATAAACACGGGCCTGGGATTCATACTTGTCGGGAAGGCCGGCAACCATTGTCCAGCCGGCACCGCAGACCAGCCAAGAAATTGCGAGCGCATACCACCGCCTGCGCCAGATAGACGTAAGATAAGCGAGGATTTGTACGTATAATTCACTCATCTACGTGCCCCCCCCACTTACGGCTTAAGACAACTGCCGACCGACGGACGCCTTGCTTCCGTGGCCCATTCATTCGCAATACGCGGATCCCAGACACTCTACACACCACATTGCCTACTCAAATACGCGAGCGCCGCCGATATTCAGCCAGCGCCCAGTTCACCTAGATAGATAGCTGTCCACATCTAACCCACTATCACCCTACAATTCGTAAACTAGCAACAATTCTCTACAAATTCAATAACATGATCGGGCCGCCGTTAACCATGAAGAGAGACGGTCGCCCCCGCGGCCGGCCGGAACGCCGCGCCGGGGCGGTAGCCAACAGCCCCAGAATATTGTTGTTTATCAACAGCTTATGCAACTTTCACCGTCAGGACACAATTTCCAATCATGTAATATATATGCAAACGGAAAGCCGCGCAGAATGGGAGATGGATATCGCTGCAACAAACTGCAACATTTTTGCAGCCAACGGCACCGTCCTGTCGGATCAGAACCACGCTTCGGGGATAACGATAACGTCGCCCGGCATGATCCGGACATTCGCCGACATGTCGCCGGCGCGAAGCAGGTCGTCGATCCGCACCCGGAACTGCTTCAAGTCCTCGTCGACCAGCCGCGATATGGTGGCGCGGTTGCCATCGGCAAAATCGGTAAGCCCGCCGACGGAGATCATGATATCGAGCAACGTCATCGTCGACCGGTATGGCAGCGCCTGGGGCTGCGCCGCTTCGCCGACGACCCGGACCCTGTCCTTCGGCAGACCGACAAATCCCCGCATAATGACGGTGACGATGGGGTCCTGAATATAAACGCTGAGCTGTTTCTCGATATCGCGGGCCAGCTCGGTCGGCGTCTTGCCGGTCGCAGGCAGGTCCTCGATCAACGGAATAGTTATCTTGCCGTCGGGACGCACCGCAACGCTGTTCGACAGTTCCGGGTTCCGCCAGACGAATATCTGAAGCGAATCGTCGGAGCCGATCCGGTATTCGGTCTCGAGCTCTTCCGTCTCGGAAACGGGCTTTGCCGTCGGAAGTTCCTCAAGCGAGGAACAGCCTGCCAGAGCCGCCACGCACAGCACCATCAGCGCTCCGCCAAACCTATTCCACAACATTTCGCCCACCATTTTTTGTCGCGACCAAACGTAACTCACCAAATGTCGGGCTGCATAATAGCCCCAAAAAGCAAACGATCAATGTAGTGTCGCAATATCTGAATGACGCGACAGCCACAATTCCAGCATCATGACGTCCCAGATCAGCCCGCCGAACCGGCTTTCTCGGACGCCGGTCAGATCGGACCGGATCTCGTCGATAATCCCGTCCGCAAGAATATCGCGGGTCGCAAAAGCCCGAAGCCCCTCTTCGGCCATATCGCGAAGATCGCCCGGCGCGCGGGTCCATTCGGAAAACGGCATGCCGAAGCCGTGCTTTTGTTTGCTCAGAATTTCCGGCGGCAAAAACCCTGCCATCGTGTCCTTGTAGAAGCCGCGCAGCCGGCGCTGGGGCAACAACGTTGCCGACGGGATCGCCGCCGCAAACGAAACGAGGTCTTCGTCAAGCATCGGATAGGCGACGCGGACGCCGGCGAGCTCGCACGCCCTGTTGACCTTCCTCAGATCGTTATCCGCAAGCGTTATGTGGAGATCGAGAAACTGCATACGTTTCAGCTCCGTAGCGCCGTCGGGCCGGTGATAGATCTCGCGCGCGATCCGCAGCGGCTCTCCGGGGTCGATCGCCGCCAGGAAATCGGGATGGAACAGACGCGACAATCCAGATGTCGCGATGATGTTGTAAGCCTGCAGCCTGTCGGGCAGCGGTGTCTCCGCCCGGTTTGCATAGGCGGTGGCCCGCGCCAGCACGCCGTCGCCCGTATTGCGGCCGGCCCCGTTGAGCAGCAGTCCGTGCAGTAACCTGCGGAACGGTGACGGGATACGGCGCCATGCATCGTAGCGGCGCTGCTCGACGTAGCGCTCGTTTCCGGCGAATATTTCGTCGCCGCCGTCGCCGGCAAGCAGAAGCCCGACCCCGTTATCCCGCGCCACCCGCGCACAGATATAAGCCGGCACGGACGACGAGTTGCCATAGGGTTCGTCATGCGCCTCGACGATTCCCGGAATCGCGTCCACCGTTTCCGCCGGCGTCAGCACATGTGTGACATGATCAATGCCGAACCGCCGGGCACCCGCCTCCGCCCAGGGCAGTTCGTTGTATTTTTCTTCCGGGAAGGCGATCGTGAAACCCTTCGCCCCGGGCCGGTGGCCGGCCAGATAACCCGCAACCGACGTGCTGTCGAGCCCGCCGCTCAGAAAGGCGCCCGGCTCTGCACCGGGAACCGCGGCCACCGCCGCCCCGACACCGTCCCTCAGGCTGTCGCGCACCTGCTCGGCACAGGCCCCGTCATCGCGGTCGGAGAATTCGGTATATGCGGGCTGCCAATAGAACGACCGCGACACCGCGCCGTTGCGGAAATGGGCATACTGTCCGGGCTGGAGCTTTTCGATATCCTCGAAAACCGTTGCCGGTCCCGGGCTGATATAAAAATAGAGATAATTGAACAATGCCTGACGGGAAATATCCGGGTTGAGCGCCGGATGACTGCAGACAGCCCGCGCATCGGATGCAAAGACAAATGCCCCGGCAGGGGTTGTTGCAAACGACATCTGCTGGACACCGATACGATCGATAGCGACCAGCGCTTCATGCCGGGCGGAATCGACGATCGCAAAAGACGCCGGACCGCCGACAATATCGAACAGCGATATTCCCTTGTCGCGCCAGGCTTCGATAAGGGCCGCTGCGCCGCCCTGCGCGACCGCACGCTGCCTGTATTTTTCGCCGCGCCACCGCGCCCGGCCGTAAACGACGGCAAGGATATCCCCGGCGCTGTGCACGGAAACGTCGGACGACCAGCCCTGCGCGCCGATACCGGCAGCGGCAACCGCTTCCGACTGCCGTGCCGATCCTTCATGCGCATGTCCGGCATCGAGCATCCGGGCGACGATATCGGGGGAAGAAAGCTCGTAAACGTGGTCGCCCGACCGACCCGCGCCGGCCCATCCGACGAGTCCCGTCAAACCAGCACCTCGAGCGGCACCGGATGGCTGAGAAAAGCCGTGGGACTGGCCGTCAGCCCATAGGCGCCCGACTGAAACAGCACCACAAGGTCGCCGACCGCGGCCGCCGGTATGTCCACCTTGTCGCCGAGAAGATCGAGCGGCGTGCACAAACAGCCGACGATGTCCGCGGTTTCGGTCGCCGGCTCGTCCATGCGATTGCCGATCGCGACGGGATAGTTCTTCCGGATCACCTGCCCGAAATTGCCCGATGCAGCGAGCTGATGATGCAGCCCGCCATCGGTGATCAGGAATACCTTTCCGCGCGATTCCTTGCGGTCGACGATCCGGCTGACATAGATGCCGGCCTCGCCGACGATATAGCGTCCGAGTTCGATAACGACGCGGACATCGCCCAGCTCGGTTTTGATCCGCGCCATCAATCCGTCGAGATTCTCGGCAACCGGCGTGAGGTCGAGCGGCGTGTCGCCGGGGAAATACGGGATGCCGAACCCGCCGCCGATATTGAGGTGTCTTACGGGTCCGGGCGCAACGGCCGCCAGCGCGATTGCAAGATCGACCGTGTTCGTCTGGGCTTCGATCAGCGCTTCCGCCCGCAGATTCTGCGAACCGCTGAATATATGAAAGCCATGAAATTCCAGGGTCGGCAGTTCGCCCATGCGCCGGAGCATGTCGGGCACGCATTCGGCATCGACACCGAACTGCTTCGGCCCGCCGCTCATCCTCATGCCGGACGTCTTGAGTTCGAAATCCGGATTCACCCGAACGGCGACCGGCGCCACGACACCCTGTTCCGCGGCGTGGCGGGCAACGATTTCCATTTCGTTCGCGGATTCAAGATTGAGCACGATCCCCGCCGCTACGGCGCGCGCGATCTCCGCCTCGGTCTTGCCGGGCCCGGCGAAACTGATGCGATGGCGCGGCATGGTGGTGTCGAGCGCCACGTTCATTTCGAGGGCGGAGGCGACGTCAATTCCGTCGACCAGTCCCGCGGCATGCTGCACGACGGCCGGCATGGGGTTCGCCTTCATCGCGAAATTCAGGTTCACGCCATCGGGCAGGATTTCGCGCAGATGGGCGATCCGTTGCGAGATCAGATCGCGGTCATAGGCGAAAAACGGCGTCGCCCCGATCTGACGGGCCAGACGGGATAACGGCACGCCGCCGATGACAAGGTCCCCGTTCTCGACCGGGAACTGTTCTATCGGCGCCGTGACCGGTTTCGGTTTTTCGCGTTTCCTGGCTTCGGGAGCGTCGCTCACACTTCCTCCTCGAAAAAGCCGGCCAGTTCTTCGGACAGCTTCTTGCGGTCAATCTTACCGTTGGGGTTCCTGTCGAGCGAGGCCCGTTCGACAACCGCATGCGGCACCATGAATTGCGGCAGGTCCGCGCGGCAGGCTTTCAGGACGGCCTCGGCATCCAGCGCACCGTCCGGCGGCGGGGTCGCCACAATCACGATGCCCTGGCCGATCATCGGATGCGGCAGCCCCAGCGCCACCGCTTCGCTGACCGCACCGGAGGAATAAACCACCTCTTCGAGCTCGGTCGGACTGATCCGGTAACCGGAACTTTTGATCATCTCGTCGCGGCGGCCGACGAAATAGAGGAAGCCGTCGGCATCCTTGCGGACGGTATCGCCGGACCAGACCGCGAACTCGGTCATCGGCAGACCCGATAACTGGCCCGGTGCGGGCTTGAACCGTTCGGCGGTGCGCTCCGGGTCGTTCCAGTAGCCGAGCGAGACAAGCGCGCCGCGATGCACCAGTTCGCCGGGCTCGTCGGCGCCGCAGATTTCGCCCTTTTCGTTGACGACCTGGATTTCGGCATTGGGGATCGCCTTGCCCATGGAATCCGGCCGGTTGTCGACCTCTTCCGGGGGCAGATAGGTCGACCGGAACGCTTCGGTCAGCCCGTACATCAGATAGGGTTTCGCGTTGACGAGGGACCCGCGCAGACGGTCAAGGGTCGCGCGCGGCATGTGGCCGCCGGTATTGGTGAAATAGCGCATGGTCGCAACCGCGTCTTCGGGCCAGGTCAGCCCGGCGAGCTGGTTCCAGAGCGGCGGCACGCCGCCGATCCCGGTTATGCGCTGCGCCGCCGCGGTTTTTACCACGTCGTTGGGCAACAGGTAGTTCATCAGCACGGCGCAGGCACCCACGCGGAACGCGGTCGTCAGCTGGCTGTAGCCGGCGTCGAAACTGAACGGCAGGACACAGAGAATCCGGTCTTCGGGTACGTTCTCCAGATAGGTGCTGACGCTGACCGCGCCGGCCACCATGTTCCGGTGCGACAGCACCACGCCCTTGGGCCGCCCGGTGCTGCCGGACGTATACAGGATCGACACCATATCGTCGTCGATCACCGCATGGGGCACGCCGCCGGGATTCAGATCGTCCCAGCCGTGAATTGCCACGCCTGCGACCCTGTGATCGGCCGGCGTGCCGTCGGTCAGAATAACGTGTCGGAGATCGGGGCAGTCGCCGAGCGTTTCCACCAGCGCGGTCAGGCGCGCCGCAGAGGTCACCAGTACCCGGACATTGCAGTCGGTCAGGATATGGCCGACCTGGGCCGGCTTGAGGATCGGATTGACCGGCACGAACACGGCGCCTGCCGCCGCCGCACCGAACGTGCCGACGACCGTCTCGAAACGTTTGTCGAGAAACACCGCCACCCGGTCGGACCGCGCGACGCCCAGGCCCGCCAGACACCCGGCGAAGCGCTGAACTTCGTCGTGCAGGCGGCCATAACTCCACACGTCGTCGCGGAACTGCAACGCGTCGGCCGACGGCGTCCGCCGGGCGGAATCTCGGATTAGTTCATGTAGCAGCATCGGCAGCGCCGTTTACGCAGTGGACTCAGCGTAGGGAATAGCAGAAATGGCGGCAGGATCAACGCGTCTCCGCATGCCCGGGCGGAGAAACGGTATAGGAAGGCAGGTTTCCGTCGAGCCGCCGGAAGCTGAAAACGGGCGAATAAGTGCTCCAGACGAGCTGCCTTTTCGGGCCTTTCAGCGCAATCAGACTTCCCACGCGAACCGCCCCCATGCGGGCATGGGACGCCATCGACCCCGGGTTGAAGCCGGAAATACGGCTGAGCGACCAGGCGATACCCCGGTCGCGCAAAATCGCGTTCGCTTCGTCCCATAGCCGCAGAAAGGCAAAACCGAGCCGCGCGTCGGGGTGCAGATAAACGTCGAAATCCCAGGAGACACGCCCGACGGGAGCGAGGCGGAAAGTGCACCTGATTTCGTCTTCGTCATAGGAATCGAAACACATCCACAGACAGCCGATCGGCTTTTCGTTCTGGAACGCGCCGAGACAGACCACGTTCTGGGCAAAGCGGTAGGCCAGAACGTCCTGATCGAGCGGCAGGGCCGAAAACGCCGGATCGCCGGGTTTCAGCTCGCGGACCGCAATCGCCTTGCCGCGCCGGGCCGGCAGCAGGTTTTTGTCCGGCACCGGCTGCGCAACGATGTAATAGCGATAAACGGATGCACCGGGGCATATCCCCCGCAGCGCCAGCCCGAAGACGTAGAGCACTGCATTGCCAAAGCCGAACTCGGCGGCCAACCCCCTGAATTTACGAATGACGCGCATGAAAGTTCCCGATGATCGCTCCGATAACGGTAAGGATACCACGATTGGTCTTTGTCCAGACGCCGCGCGTGGAATATAAAGACCTGATTGAAATGATGAATTTATGCGTACGGGGCAAATGTAATGGCAACTATCGACGTCGTGAAGCAGGTGTTGGGGGAAACCCTTCAACTCGGAGACAGGGTCGACAATTTCACGGCATCCACGCCGCTGCTCGGCAGTATAGCCGAACTCGACTCGATGGCCGTCGTCACGGTGATCACGGCGCTGGAAGAACAATTCGATATATTCGTCGAAGACGACGAAATTTCGGCCGAATCATTTGAATCCGTCGGCAGCCTGACCGAATTCGTGGACCAGAAGCTGGCCGCGTGACATCTGCGCGGCAAACGGTAATACCGGTTGCACCATGACCGCAGCGCCCCAACCCCTGTTTATCGAGATCGGCGACCGACGGCTGTTCGCGCTGTACCACCCCGCTCAGAATGAGGCCCGGGGCAGCGTCCTGTTGCTGCCGCCCTTTGCCGAAGAAATGAACATGTCGCGGCGGATGACCTATCTGACCGGGCGTGCTCTGGCGGGTGCAGGCTACGGCGTCCTGGCGCTCGACCTGACGGGCACCGGCGACAGCAGCGGCGATTTCTACGACGCCCGCTGGCAAACCTGGCAGGAAGACGCCCGTTCAGCGGGTCTCTGGCTGGCCGAGAAAACCGGACAGATGCCGGTTTCCTTCGGGCTGCGGGCAGGCGCGCTACTCGCCGCGAGCCTCAACCGGGCCCAACCGCTGATCCTGTGGCAGCCGGTGGGCAATGGCGAAACAATGCTGAACCAGTTCCTGCGCATCCGTATGGCCGCCGGCCTGACGGGCGGTCCGGCGGGCAGCGGTGCGAAAGAAACCACCAGGGACCTGCGCGCAATGTGGCAGGCAGGCGAAAGCGTCGAGGTCGCCGGGTATGAAATTCATCCCGATCTGGCAGCGGATCTGGATGTGTTGCGGCTGGCGGATATGACGCCCCGGCCGGGCAGCACCGTCATCTGGATAGAGACCGGCGACGCGGAACGCGGGCCCATGCCGGCAAGCCAGCGTATCATCGACGCCTGGACCGAAAGCGGTATCCGTATCGATATCCGGCTGTGCCCCGGCGAACCGTTCTGGACGATTCAGGAAACCACCACGGCGCCGGAGATGATCGACCGGACGCTTCAGGCGTTGCAGCAGCTATGACCGAAGAAATACCGGTTTCCTTCAAATGCCGCGATGCCGACCTTGTCGGTATCGTGCACCGGCCCGGCCGGCCCGCCAAACGCGGTGTGCTGATCGTCGTCGGCGGCCCGCAATACCGAACCGGCAGCCATCGCCAGTTCCTGCTGCTCGCACGCGCCCTGGCGGAGAACGGCATTGCGGCAATGCGGTTTGACTATCGCGGGCTCGGCGACAGCGGCGGCACGTTCGCCGGATTCGAAAACATCGACGACGACATTCGCGCCGCGGCGGATGCTTTTACCGCCGCGCTCCCGGAGATACAGGAAATCGTATTGTGGGGGCTGTGCGATGCCGCGTCCGCGATCCTGTTCTACGCCCATGCCGATCGTCGCATCGCAGGATCGGTGCTGCTGAATCCCTGGGTCCGCAGCGAAAGCGGGTATGCCAAAACCCAGCTTCGCCACTATTACCTCAGCCGGATTTTCAGCCGGGCGCTATGGGGCAAGATTCTTCGCGGACGGTTCGACCTGACGGGCTCGGCGGGTTCGTTGATGGGCACAGTGAAAGCCGCACATGCGGAAAGCGGCGCCGATACCGCCGCCAGAAACCCCCTGGCGGACCGGATGGCGGACGGGCTCGAAAAATTCGCGCAGCCGGTCCTGCTGATCATGAGCGGAAACGATCTGACGGCGCGGGAATTCGACGACGCCGTAAAGGCCTCGCCGCGGTGGCGCAGGCTCGTCGCCGCCCACCGGCTGACCCGGCGCGACATGCCTGCCGCCGACCACACGTTTTCCCGCCGCGCCTGGCGCGACGAGGTTGCGACGCTGACGATCGACTGGGTCGACACTCTCGGCAGTTAGGTTCTACGGGGCCGAATATTCATAGGCGCCGATATCGATCCTGCCGTCATTCGGCCGCGGCGCCTGGCGGCGCGGATGAAGATAGTGCGCGGACGGGCGCGCCGGCCACCGATTTACCAGCCCCGGTTCCGCACCGGTATTGCGCGCCGGCGAGCGGCGGGACAGAGAAAAGTCCATTTGACCGGGGTTCGTGAAACCCGCCTCGGGCGCGATGAAATTCCCCGACAGCGGGCCTTTCCCGGCCGATGCCTTTACCGGCTGGCCGCCCGATGCCGTTGGCGGACGGATCATCGGATTGTTGCGGACGATCAGATTGTTACGGAGTTCGGCCGGGCCCGTTGCGGGATCGACGGGACCGGCCAGAATATTGTTGATCAGTATGGCCGCCGCGCCACCCCTGTTCTGTATAAAGACGCCGCCGTCGAATTCGTTGGCGAGCGTATTGTTGATCAGCGCGATCCGGTCGGCGGCGGCCCGCCGCTCCGCGGCGAAGCTGACCACGGGACGGTTGCCCGCCCGGGCGCTCTTGTGAAACACATTACCCACCAGCCAGGCGCGGCCGCCTTCGGCAATATCGACCAGGTAACCCGCCGCGCCGGCCGGCCCATCGACGATGCGGTTATACAATATCCGGTTTTCGCGGGCGCGCGATTTGATGTCATGGCCCCGGACCGCTCCGTGTACATAGCTGTTGCGCAGGATAAAGCTGCGCTCGCGGCCGATATAGATATTGTGGCCGAGCCCATTTTTATCCGGCGCCATGTTGCGGGCGAATTCGGACCCTTCGACCAGCACGTCGCCTTTCTGCCGGTTGCCGGTCACAAGCCCCATATCGTTGTCGTGAAAGAAACTGTTGCGCACCGCCAGATTGCGGCCTTCAAAGAGAAGGCCGGCACCGGTCCGGTCGGGAACACGGCAATTCGAAAACTCGATATTGTCGACTGCGGTGTCATTGCCGCTGATAACCCATATTGCCTTGCCCGCCTGACACCGGCCATCCGCATCCAGGTGCACGCGGCCGCCGACGCCGCGGATCGTCAGGTTGCTGGCGGTCCATTGCGCGACATCTCCCTTATAGGTGCCGGCGGCGATTTCAACCGTGTCTCCGTCCTGCGCCGCGCCGGCCGCGTCGCTGGGGCGTTTGTACTTTTTTCCGGGGCCGATATTCAGGACACGCCCCGCCGCCCTGACCGGCTTACCGGTACTGCGGCGAACCGGCGGCGACGAATTCAAGGCCGATGCCGGGCCGGGGGTTGCAGCGGGGCCGGCGCGCGCTGCCTCTTCCGCCGATTTCCGCGCCGCTGTGGCGGCCGCCGCTTCCCGTTCCGCCAGGGCGGCGGCGGCGCGGGCGGTATCGGCTGCCGCGCCGGCTGCCTTCGCCGCGTCCAGTGCCCGCTTTTCGGCATCCCGCGATGTCCGGATACTTTTTTCGTCTGCCTTGATCTGAGCCGCCGCCCGGCCGACCGGCTGTTTCCGGCGCATTGCGCCCGATTCTGCCGGGACCGGCCCGGCTGGACCGGAACCGAAGGTCACGGAATCGATCTGGTCGGGCGTGACCGGCAAATTCAGGACGCGCCCATCCTTGAGCTTCACCCTCATATCGGCCGAGGTACCTGATCCGAAAAAAATGACGGCAAGGACGGCAAACAGCATTGCCGCGAACGGCATTACGGTACGCCACAGATCAGGCAAAGTTTTCATGGCCTTTTCTCCTACCCAAGTTCACTGGATGCAAGTCCAACTATATACGGCCCGACCAGTTATCAGGACGTCGGACGTTGCGTCACGAGGTTTTCTGACCTATTCCAACACTCATCCGATCCCAGCCGGAATACAGTATGACCCGAACATTCCATCTTATCGCCGCCGCGCGCCCCAATTTCATGAAGATCGCGCCGGTCTACCATGCCATGAAGGCCGCAGATTGGTGCGAACCGGTTATCATCCATACCGGCCAGCATTACGACGCAAACATGTCGGACAGTTTTTTCGAGGACCTGCGCCTGCCGAAGCCGGATTACAATCTCGAAGTCGGCAGCGGCACCCATGCGCAGCAAACCGGCGCCGTCATGATCGCCTATGAAAAAATCCTGATGGACACGCCGCCCGATGCGACGATCGTGGTCGGCGATGTCAATTCCACGATCGCCTGCACGCTGGCGGCCAAAAAACTGTGCCTGACGGTCGCCCATCTCGAAGCCGGCCTGCGCAGCCGCGACTGGGAAATGCCTGAAGAAATCAACCGGCTGGTGACCGATTCCATCTCGGACATCCTGTGGACGCCGTCGCCCGACGGCGACGAAAACCTTCTGAACGAAGGCGTCGCCAAGGAACGCATTACGCGCGTCGGCAACGTGATGATGGATTCATACGAATTGATGCGCCCGCGGATCGAGGCAGACAGCCCGCGCGAGGCATTCGGGCTCGACCGAAACGGATACGGGATCGTCACGCTGCACCGGCCGAGCAACGTGGACCGCAAAGAAACGCTCGCCCCCCTGGTCGAGGCGCTGAAAACCGCAGCCTCGCGGATTCCGCTGTTGTTTCCGCTGCACCCGCGCACCCGCAAGAACCTGGAAACCCACGGATTGCTGGACGATTTCCTGACCTCGCCCGGGGTGCATGTCGCCGAGCCGATCAATTACATCCGGTTCATGGGGCTGGTGCGGGAAGCCGCCCTGGTGATCACCGATTCAGGCGGCATCCAGGAAGAAACCACCTATCTCGATATTCCGTGCATCACCCTGCGCGACAACACCGAACGGCCCATCACCGTTACCGAGGGCACGAACCGGCTCGCGAAAATTCCAGACCTGCCCGGATTCGTCGGGGAGATTCTCGACGGCAAATGGCCGAGCGGCGTGCGCCCGGATCTCTGGGACGGCCAGACCGCCGGCCGCATCGTCGCCGACCTGAAACGTCGGCTCGGCTGAAACGCCGGGCGCCCGCAACGTATATCCGGCGTATCGGGCAACCGGTCAGATGTCCGGATTGATCCGCCGGTAGACCTCGCGAATCTGCAGCGCGACGTTTTCCCACGTATAGCTCGCAACGAAATCGCGGCACGCCTGGACGGTGGCGGGGTTCGCAACGAAACGCTCGGTCATGTCCCGCAGGCCGGTAAAATCATGCGGATCGATTTCCTCGAAAAGATTGGGCGTCTGGGCAAGATCGACGCTTTGATGACGGGTAATGATCGCCGGCGTACCCGACGCAAGACATTCGAGCATGGCAAACGGCATCACTTCGGACAGGCTGGGCAGAACCAGCGCGTCCGCGGCCGCATACAGCGACGGCAGCACAGGGTCGTCGAACGCGAAGCCGCCAAGATAGTGGAGGTTTTCCCCGGCGACGGATCTGCACTCTTCAAGATAGGATTCATACTGCTTGTGGCAGTTACCGACGAGGACGATGCCGATGTCGGTTCCCTTCAGGGCCTTGGCGATCGCGAGCTGATTCTTGTGCGGCGACACAGAGGCGGAGCAGACGACGAACGGATGGGGAATGCCGAACCGGGTGTCGAACAGGTCGGGTGTCGCATCGAAGAAACGCTGCCCCACGGCATTCGGAATAATCGATACCCGGTCGGCGGAGGCGCCGAACTGCCCGACCATCATGTCGAGCTCCATATCGCCGTTGACGATGATCTGGTCTGACGTGCTGACGCCGGCACGGATCTGGTGATAGGTCGTCGTCACCGAATAGTTGGTCAATTTACCGAGGATTTTGCCGAGCATCTCCGACGCCAGCCGGTAACGCGCCGGAAACGGGGGATGCACAACAGTCGACATCACCACCGGCACGCCAACCGCCTTGGCGGCTTCGACCATCCGGTGATTGCTGTTGAGCGCGGAAAAGATATGGAGAAGATCGTAATCCTCTATCTTTTCGGTCCGCCAGTCGAACAGCGATACATCGAACCCCATCCCGTTGAGCGCGTTCATGCTCTCGATCATCTGGACCTGCAACCCGCCATAACGCTGGAGCAGCATTGGATAGGAAATGAAAGCTACACGCATTGGCTAAACCCCGAGAACATTAACAAAGGCAGATTCCCCGCCGTAAAACCGGCAATCATCTGAAAATCAGGCTGGCTGCCAGCCTTTTCCAGCCCGCCATATTTTCCGGGCAGGCCACAAGGGACCGCAGGGCCGCCTGCATTGACGACCATTGCGATCCGCTGACAGCAAGCTCAACCGAGATCTCGCGGTTAACCTCCGAAATTTTTCGTTTAAGCGCGGCCGCATATGTCGCGAACGTCGCATCCGCCAGCAATTTCCGGCAGGCTGTTTCCCGCCAGCGCAGCGTATTCAGTGACGACCGGGTCGAATTTCCGGAGTGCAGCCGGTAATGCATCACCGACTGCGGGACGAAGACAAAATCAGCGTAATACGCCATTCGAATAAACAGATGAAAATCCTGCTGCAAGCGCTGCGTCGGGTCGAACCCGCCAACAGCCTCGATCAGGTCTTTTTTCGCCATCGTACAACACATGTTCGTAGGCGGGTTCTCAATGAATTCCCGCACAGGTCGAGACAGCAGTATCGGGGCGCCGGTTTCGAATGCAGCGTTCACCACCCTGCGCGGCTGTGGGCGGCTTCTGAAAAACGTTTCCGATTCAAGGATGCCATCTTCGTTCAGGATGATGAAATCCCCGCCCACCCAACGGCTCCCCGGAAAACCGGCGGCGGCGCGCAGTCGCGCATCGATACTGCCGTCGCACAGGATGTCGTCGGAATCCAGAAATACGATCCAGTCGCCGGTCGCGCGTCTGACTCCGGTATTGCGGGCGCCTCCAGGGCCTTTCTGCTCTTCGTTGGGTGCTGTTATTACCTTTGGATGCTTTGCGATTTCGGTAAGAGCCTCCAGCGTCTGCGGATCGTCGCTGCCGTCGTCGACGACAAGCACCTCGCACAGTTCGAAACCGCCCTGTTGCGCCAGGACGGACCCGACAGATTCCGCCAGATAGGCACCGTCATTGAAACACGGGATAACGACGGAAACCTTTGCTGGAGAGCTTGCTGGCATTAATCGCCTCTCCGGGTAAACCGCCTGCACCCTTTCTCGCAATACTCCGTGTTCATTTTCCACCCGGACAATTCCCGCACCCAGCGTTCGGAAATTTCGGTTTCCTCGACCCGGTCGGCATCATCCAGAAACGCCGCGCCATCCTCTCGCACCTTACCGAACAATAGCGGCCCGGCCGGATAGCGCGCGAGCGGTCCTACCGAGTAGGGTGGGCCGTCAATGACGATCTGATCGATTTCGTCGACGGGAAGATTTTCGAGGCTGTACCACGGCCATGCATCGCCATCGATACGATGTTCCGTAAGGGGAGCGTCGATCACCGTCGCCCATTCCGCCAAGCCCCGGGCATGCAGTTCCTGCCGGGTCTGCGCACCGAAAACGGGATCGTGTTCCAGGCTATAAACGTGCCCTTGGCCGTTGAGTTGCGCGACACGCGCAAGAACGATTGTCGAAACCCCTGAGCTGCATTCGACGACAATCTTCGGGCGCCGGTCGCGTGCATGCCGTGTTATGACAAGTAGAAAGTCCGGAGAGGCCGCCCACCCGCGCAATGCGGGCAGCGGTCTGTCCAGATCCAGTTCATGCTCCAGAATACGCACCAGCTGGGACTGCTGAAAATGATTTACCAGGTCTCTGTCCTGAGTTTGCCGAACGGCATCCATGACGTCATAGACTTTTAAATGCACTGCTCTGACTTTCCAGAGCACATATAAAAGCAACACAAGAACGGCCAACAGAGCAAAGCCGATGACATATCCCAATACTGGCGGTAACACTGTTAATCGACCCCTTGGCTGGATTTGGTTTTCCGCATGATAAGCGATTGTATTTCAATACGCATCGGATGATTGACGATGAAGAGCCCGGCCAGCCAGCCAACCGCAGCGGCGAGGGACGCGGCGAATAGCGACAGAAAAAGATTGTCCGGCGTCAATCCCCAGGCCAGGACGACAAGCGCCGGGCCGACCACGGAGAAGATCGCCGCCAGCAGGCTCTTCCAGACCGCTCGAAACACATCGACCAGCGTAATATTGAAATTGCGGCCCAGATAAAACTGGTAGATGGAAAAACCGACTGAATACGTAACGACCTGCGCCCACGCCACGAGTTCCAGACTGTGAAACGCCGCCGCGATAATTAACAGGACGCGGGCGCTCTGGATAATCACTTCCGCCCAGAACACTTTCCGGACCAGTCCGATCACGAGTAACACCTGCCCGGCGAGATTCCATGTCGCGCCGATCATACCGGCGATTGCCAGAATTCTGACGAGCGGCACACTTTCATCCCATTGATCGCCGAACAAAATCCGGATGATCGGAAACGCCATCAGACAGAGGAATCCGTAGAACGGCCAGGCCACGGCGGTAACATAACCGACCGACTTCAGATAATTTTCCTCAAGCGCCTTGCCGTCGCGCTCGTCGGCGGCAAACGCCGGCAGAGATACCCACCTGACCGCACTCATGATGTTCTGGTGAAACAGGTTCACCAGCCCCATGGCCCGGCTGTACAGGCCCACTTCGGCGAAACCCTGAATACGTCCAAGCGCCAGGTCCGCCGTGCTCGCGCCGATTTCCGAAACGAAGGCGGTGGCGCTGGCCGGGAGCCCGAATTTCAGTACCCGGCGCCACTCCCGGAACCCCGGCATCACCCAGGCCTGGGAAGGCCGGGCGAGTGTCGCCAGTGCGGCGGTCGCGGCGACCCCGGCAAACGAACCCCAAACGAGACTCATAAACCCGAAACCGCCAAATGCCAGACCCACCGCCGTGGATTCCCGGATAATCGCCGTCAGGGTGTTGATCCGGAAGAGCGTTCCAAACGCCATGTCCCGGCGCAACAGCGAAAGGACGGGATTGCCGAACGGAATCAGGATGAAATTGAAACACAGCACGGACAGCGCAGTATGAAGCTTCGGTTCCGAATAGAAATCAGCAAGGGTGTCGCGACCAAAGTAAAGCACCGCCGCCAGCGACCATGAAATAACGATGGTAATGCCGAACGCCGCGCGGATTCGGTCCCGCGTCAAATCCCGTTCGACAATCAGATACTGGGTGACGCCGAAGTCGCGGACCATCTGGGCTATGCCTACAACCGCCACGCTGACCGAAAAAATCCCGATTTCAGCCGGCGACAAAAGGCGCGCCAGAATCATCGTCGAGGCGATCGAGATCAGAAGGACGGTGTATTTTTCACCGAACGATATCAGCAGCGATTTCCGGACACTCATTTTATTGCGCCGGAACTGTCACGTTCGCCCCCAATTCGGCGGAAATACGCAACATCAGCGCGCGTCGGCGCGTAACTGGCCGGCGTCTCCAAGCATGCGTTCGATATGCCTGTATTGCTCCGGCCGGGAAAGACCGGCGGATACATCGGCCGGCAGCAGGTCTATGCTGCCATTCCGTTTTTTCTGGTCGAGAAGCTCGGTAAGGTAAGCGGCAATCTGATCGGGATCGTTTAGAACACGCCCGGCATTGCGTTCCCTAAGAATACGCGCCGGTACGCCCTGCTCGAAACCAATACCCAGCACGGGACGCCGGGCGGCCAGGTATTCGAACAGTTTCCCCGGCACATTCCCTGCTTCGAGCGGGTCGTTCCATTGCAACAGCAGAAGAACGTCGGCCTGACGCTGCAGTTTCAGGGCCTCCGCAAACGGTATGCCGGGCCGCAGCGACACGATGTCCTGCTGCGCATGTCCGGCAACCGCCCCCTCGAGCCGGCCGACATTTGCCCCGTAAAAATCTACGGAAATCTCGTCACGCCGGGCGCCCAGTCTGGACAGTGCCTCGAATAAAGGGGTCGGGTCACGGCGCTCGGGGTATATGATACCCGTATACAGAATTTTCAGTTTGTCGGATCCTGAAGGCGGCACGTCGTCGAGTTTGGCAACATCGTCCGGATCGAAGCCGTTATACGCAACCGCAACGGGCTTTCCCCACCGCTGGCGGTAATCCTCCGCCCAGGGATCGGAGACCGTCACCACGCCGACGGCCGGACGGGCGCACCATTCTTCGATTCTGCGATCGAGCCACTGGCGGAATTTCGGGTCTTCGAGACCGTAGGGATCTTCGATCCACCGGTCGCGATATTCGATCACAAGCGGCGCCTTTGCGCGTTTGGCAATAATACGCCCTGCGATCAGGGTCGTGAATGGCGGCGCGCTGGCAAAAACGACATCCGGCTTCCAGCCCTTCGTCGCCTTGCGCCCCGCCCGCAAGGCTGGTAACAGCCAGCCAATCATACCGTCGGGAATGTTCGTCAGGTTCTGATAGAAATTCAGAATCAGGCGGAGAATGCCATTCGGTTGGTGCGGCGTGTTTGCCGCAGCCGGCGGTGCATCCTGCGCCCCGACGCCAGGCGCGCGGGTTTTCCCGGAAAGTAAAGACTTGATGCCTGCGCGTACCCGCTGGATGCTGGCGGGCAACCAGTTGATATCGCGCCAGATCGTCCGGTAAATGAAATCTTCCGGAACCTCGACGGGATGATCCATCGCGTAAGGCTGGTCTTTGGCGCAGACGATGCGGACGTCGTGTCCTTCGCCGACGAGGTATTTCGCGAATTTCCCGACACGAAGAGCACCCATGGTACTGCAGGGAGGGAAATACCAGGAGACTAATAATATCTTCATGCGAGGATATTCATATTCAATACGTACTGGTGATAATATACAGCTGGATCAGCGATATAATTCCGAACGATTACACATTTTTGGCGGAACCCGTTATCTTTAGTGGAACTGACGTTTGGATGAAAGCGGAAACGCGACGGCTTTTTTCCGCATGTCAACCTGCAGGAAAGACCGACTGACCGATGCGCGATATCCTGATTACGCTTATCGTTTTCGGCTCGATCCCTCTGATATTCAAGCAGCCGTGGACCGGGATTCTGCTGTTCTCGTGGATATCCTATATGAACCCGCATCGGCTGACTTATGGGTTCGCCTATAGTTTCCAGTTCGCGCTGATTGCGGCCGTTGTCACCATTATCGCGTTCACCATCAGCCGGGAGAACAAGAGAATACCGATATCACCCGTATCGGTGGTACTGTTTCTCTTTGTTACCTGGACCGCGATAACAACAATTACCGCACTCGCGCCGGATCGTGCCGAAACGCGTTTTATTGAATTCGGCAAAATCCAGATCATGACGATTCTGACGCTGGCAATGATCAAAACCAAGGTCCGCCTGAATTGGCTAATCGCTATGATTGTGTTTTCGATCGGTTTTTACGGTGTCCGGGGCGGTCTGTTTTCGATAATGACGGGCGGCAACTACCGGGTCTGGGGACCTCCCGGCAGCTTTTTCGAGGACAACAACCAGCTTGCGCTGACGCTGATCATGACGATGCCGCTGATGCATTATCTGCAACTGGTGGCCACCAACAAGTGGGTGCGACACATGTTGAGCGTCATGATTCTTCTGACGCTGGCCGCCATTATCGGGACATATTCCCGCGGGGCGCTGCTTGCGCTTTCAACCATGGGCTTTTTCCTGTGGCTCAGATCGAGCAAAAAACTGCCGGTGGCCTTTGCCGCTGCGGTCTGTATTGTCGGCGTATTGTCGTTCATGCCGCAAAAGTGGTTCGACAGGATGGATACGATCGATTCCTACGAAGAAGACGAATCCGCCTCCGGCCGTTTCGATGCATGGCTTTTCGCGATCAATCTAGCTAACGACCGCCTTCTGGGAGGCGGTTTCAAGGTCAATACGCAGGAACGTTTGTGGCCGATCTACAACCCGGAATCCCCGGTTGTCAGGGCGCCGCACAGCATCTATTTCGAAGTCCTGGGCGAACACGGTTATCCCGGTCTTACCCTGTTTCTAATGCTGGGAACGGTCGCTTTCTTCACGTGTTCGCGAACGAACCATCTCGCGCGCGGCAGCCCGAATTTGAAATGGGCCCGCGACCTGTCGAAGATGACGCAGGTCAGCCTTGTCGGGTATGCCACCGCCGGCGTGTTTCTGAATGTCGCCACCTTTGACCTGTATTACCACGTGCTGGCGATTATCGTGGTTACGCGATGGATGGTAGGCCAGGAGCTTGCGAAAGAGCGTACGACGATGCCGGACGCTGCAGATTCAGACGTTGCGAATCCCGACCCCGCGGCTCCCGGGAACCCTGCAAAAAATACGGATCGGCAACATCCCGCCCTTGGGGGTTCGTCCGGGTATCTGATCAAGCGGGGCTGACGCACAGGGCGGAGTGTCGGCCGGCACAGACTTCGGTGGTCTTCAGTAATTCCCGTTATAGGATCTGAGCCATTCGACGAATTTCGGCACGCCGACATCGATCGGGGTTGTCGGCTCGAATCCGAGATCGCGCCGGATCGCTTCGATATCTGCGAAGCTCTCTTTCACATCGCCCAGTTGCATCGGCTTCATGATCGTTTCCGCTTTTTTCCCGAGGCACTCTTCGAGCACGCTGATGAGGCGGAGCAACGGTTCCGATTGGTTGTTTCCGATATTGTAGACCCTGTGGGGCGGCCCCGGGTCGGCGGAGGGCGGATTGTCGTGCGCCGCCACGACCCCCGTCACAATATCGTCGACATAGGTAAAATCGCGCTTCATGTCGCCATGATTGAAAACCTCGATAGGCCGCCCTTTGAGGATGGCATCCGCGAATATATACAGCGCCATATCCGGCCGCCCCCAAGGTCCGTAGACGGTGAAAAACCGCAGGCCCGTCTGCGCAAGACCGTAAAGGTGGCTATAACTGTAACTCATATGTTCATTGGCCAGCTTGGTCGCCGCATAGAGCGATACCGGCGCATCGACGCGGTCTTCGACGGCAAATGGAAGCTTGGTGTTCCCGCCATAGACCGAACTTGAACTGGCATAAACCAGATGTTCGAAATCCGGCTGATGACGGCATAATTCCAGAACGGTCATATGGGCGACCAGGTTCGCATCGACATAGTCGAACGGCCGCTCGATCGAATGCCGGACGCCCGCCTGCGCCGCGAGATGCACAGCACGGGTGACGCCACGGATCGCCGAACGAGTTTCGTCGAAGGCCTGCCGGTCGGAAAGATCGAGCTTGTGGAACGTAAACCCGTCTCTCTGTTTCAGCCGTTCCAGCCGGGCGTTTTTAAGCGCCACGCTGTAATAGTCGTTCACAATATCGATACCAACGACCTCGTCGCCCCGGTCGAGCAAACGGGTTGCGGTATGGTAACCGATAAATCCCGCGGCTCCGGTGACAAGCGTTTTCATAAATTGGGCGTCCCGACAAAATCAAACTGCAATATACACTCCTACTCCGTTCTTAACATATTTCGGGTGGCGTTATATACTCTGTCTTAGAGACATCGTGCTAACCGCAGAAGAACTGATGTTCAGTCCTATTCGAGCGCCCCTACTCAAGATCGTCATCGTAGCAGTCGCATATTTGCTTCTCTCATCGACAGCTAGGATGGCCCTCGCCGCCGAAACCGGCGAGGCGTATCACAGGACCGGTTCTTCGGCCGTTCCAGTTAAGCCGATTTATAATCCCCACACCAAGAGCTACTTTGAACTGCGGGTCGATCTGCCAATGCCGCCGAATTGGTCAACAGCTAATAAATATGCGCGCACGCGAATATTTAAGGGGGTCCGGGGGCGCCTGGCAGTAGTCAAGGACATTGAAACCCACAGTTTTCTGAAAGCAAATTTCGAGGCCAAGGAAGAAGTGTGGATTGGCCTTCGATTCTTTTGCAGTGTTCGTAAACTCGTATGGGTGAACGGTGAAGTGCACCCAAGAAATGCGTTTAAAGTCTGGGCCAAGAAATGGTACCGCACGAAATATAAATGCTCGACCAATAACTTCAAATGGATGCCGGTTTATTACCTACCGACAGCAAAGGGCTTCAGATGGCAGGCTCCCGGCCCTCAAAAGTATTACGCCAGTTATCTGGTCGAATATCAAACCGGCGGGGAGTAAATAGGCACGACCGGTTTAGCCATTATGATCTTCATATCTGATCCAGTGCCGGTTATCGTATAGATCGACCGCTGCCGGGCGGCGAAGTGCAACCCGCAGCGCCTTCTTGACCAGGGTTTTCATCTGATACCTAAGTTTTGACTGATCCCCAAAACGACTGGGCGGCGCTGCGGTATGGGTCCGCAGAACAAGCATTAATTCGCCATGAAGGTTGGCATCCGCTTCGGCGCGGCTGCGGTATCTGAATACACCTCCCGAGCCCACCGAAAGAACTTCGTGACCGAACTCATCGGACAACGACCGCCGCAGATATGAATATTTCGTCAGAAATACGACGGCATAGTCAGTCTTGTCGATATCCGAAATTTTGATACTGAAAGCATCGAGCCGGTTGCCTGTTTTACAAATTTCAATGCCGGCATCATTGCCGATGAACTCGATGAGAAACCGGTAGTTGTTGTCAATCTCGCACAGATACTGCCGGCACGTCTCAAGGTTCTCACGGAGACGGACAACCAGATCTTCGACCCCGTCTGCGCTAACGGCGGTCGACCGGTTGGCCATCCTGGTTTCGGACTCGAATGCGGCGTCGATCTCCGCCGCGACGACCGGCCGATGACGAGCGTCGACAACTATATTGTCCCCGTCTATCGAAAAGCCCGGATATATGTCGATTGCTTTGGTTTGCGGCGTCGCAAACGGGCCGGTCAGCACGTCGACGGGGCGTTCGCCGTTATGAACTGCGGAATTCGCCCAGCGAATATTTTCATCGAGAAAGATGACATCTGCAGCAAACGGAAAGGCGTATTTGGGGCCAAGCCCGTGAACGATGTACGCCCATTCCCGGTTAAAATGTTTCTGGCGCTCCGCCGCCGTGCGATCGCGATCGCGCCCGGGGACCTCAATACATATCGGAAAATGCGAAGCGATGCCGAAGCCGCAGAACATATAATCCGCCTGCCCGTACTTGGCGTTCAGGTAACCGATCATTTGCGTCTGTATATCCCGCGGCGCCGCATGAAGCGCGTCGTTCATGTTCATGCATATCTGCCGATCATCACGGATAACCGAAAAGCTGTCCCCGCTTACCGTCGGCGTAATTTCAATCGTCACCTTTTCGTTCAGCGCATAGTCGGTTTTCGGTGCGACCTCGATTACCTCGAAACCGAGCCCCTTTAGCGGTTCAGACAGGTTCAGTTCCTGCGCGACAAGGCAGACCGCCGTCTTCGGCAACCGGCTGAGCGTCCCGTTATGCAAATGATCGGCATGTCCGTGCGAAATATAAATATAGTCGAGCCGCTCCGGATCGACGGCATCTACAGCGGGTTTGGGGTAAGGCCACCATTGAGTACCGAAGCAGGAACCGGCCCACCAAGGATCCGACAAAATGTTCAGACCGCCAGCTTCTACAAGGATCGAAGCGTGTCCGACAAACGTTACCTTCACGACACTTCCCTATTAAGCATGTCCCATCTCAGGGTGTTGTCGCGTCAGACCGTCCGTTTGTCTACCCACGATGTGCCGCCGGGTCAGTCCGCAAAGGACGGCATTACCTTTTCACCGAACAGCTTCACGGAACGTTCGGCCTCATCATAGGACAGATCATTAAAATTGACCTGCAGGGAGGCATCGTCAAAGCCGCCGATTTCCTGATCGTAAGTCCGAATCCGTTCGACCAGTTCCTCGGGCGTTCCGACCCAGGCGGCACCTTTTTCTACCTGGCTTTCGAACGTCTCGCGATCGAGCGCCTCGATCATCTTGCCATAGCCTTTGTAGTTGTCGGACGTGGCGCCGTCGACCCAGTCCTTCGCCGCATCTACAAGGGACTTGAGATAGCGATTGACCGGCCCGCGGGCGATCCGCGCAGCCTCGGCGCCGTCCTCGTGACAATACATCTGAAAAGCGAGCATAATTCGCCCCTCGCCTCCATGACCTGCCGATTTCCATGCTTCGCGGTATATGCCGATCAGTTCTGCCATCTGCGAGCCGCCAATGGGAATCGCCATAATGTAGTTGCCGACCCGGCCCGCCTTTTCAAACGATTCCGGGGTGGTGAATGCGGCGGTCCAGAACTTCGGACGCGGCTGCTGGGTCGGCCGGGGCAGTGACGTCACGTTCCTGAAGCTGTGAAATTCTCCGTCGTGAGAGACATTTTCGCCGGTCAGAAGCAGGTCGATCTGCTCCATGCCTTCATCGAAACGCGCAACGCTCTCATCGAGGTCTATATTGAAGCGCTCGTATTCATGGGGCAGGAACGCGCGGGCGAAACCGATCTCGGCACGGCCGCCGCAGATCGCGTCGAGCATGCCGATCTCACCGGCAAGTTTCAGCGGATTGTTAAAGACCGGCAGAATCGCGCCTGTCACGATCCGGGCCTTCTGCGTGCGCTGGGACAACGCCGACAGGAAGACAATGGGGTTCGGGCTGTATCCGCCATAAGGGTGAAAATAGTGTTCGACCGTGCGGACATGCGAATAACCGTATGTATCGGCGTATTCGGTCAGCCGCAGACACTCATCAAAATATTGCTGACCCGATTTCTGGTCGGGACCGACACAGGGAAAGTATTGCAGTCCGAATTCCATGTCGCTCTCCCCGTAATTATTGCCCGTATGTGCGCAGCTTTCGGGCTATGCCGGCGGGCTCCAGGTTATGTCCCACGCTCGAAAACGTCCGCCCGGAATCGTTGTTCCAGAGGGGCGCGACCCTACACCGACGACTAATCCGTGTACAGATGAAATGCATTCCCATAGACTCTCGAAACAGAATTTGCAGCCGTCAGAAATCAGGTGGTCCCGCCTTGGCCGATACGCTCGAACAATCCATGAAGAACTTTGAGCTCGATTCGGTCGCCGGCCACTTGATACGACGGTGCCAGCAGCGGGCGGTCGATCTGTTCTGTGAAGAAGTCGGTGAAAACGGTCCGAACCCACGACAATTTGCGGTCCTGATCAGCGTCTTTCAGAATCCGGGACTGAGCCAGACCGCCCTGGTGGAAGCAAGCGGGATAGACCGCAGCACTCTGACTGAAGTTCTTCGCCGCATGGTCGACCGGGGGATGATATCCAGGTCGCGAACCCCGGCGGACCAGCGCGCCAACGCCCTGTTCCTGACCGAGGAGGGACGCCTGGCACTCGAATCAGCGTTCGAGGCCGCCGATCGGGCCCAACGCCGGATACTGGCCCCGGTACCGGAAGCGGACCGCGCCACAGCAATTAATATTCTGTCGGCACTGGCCGGATATGAAATCAACCCTCACGATAACAAAAGTGTCTCGTGCAATCCGGCTTCTGAAGAAATTTCCCGCGATTAATTGGTAACGCCAGTCCGAGGAGTTACCGCTCAGCCCCCCTCGACGGCGGGGCGTGTCGCACGTGACAGATAATCCAGTGCTTGGCCAAACGGAGCTGGAAGACCTTGGGTTTCAAACACTTTGCGCCCGACGTCCTGAGAAGCGCTCATCGTGATATGGTCACCGTCGTGATAAATTTGTTTACCGTCTGAAGCGTATGCAGAACATATACCGCGGGGACAAATCAAATCATTTGCATCGAAATACTCGACAACGTCCGTTCGGCCGGCAAATTCCTTAAGCTTGGAATTAATCCTTGCGACGTCGGGATCGATTGCATTGCTGGTGTTTGCACAAACAAGCATCGGAAAACTGATAGATTTTTGCTGGCACAGATGATCGAAGCGGTGAAGTAACGGAACCTTTCCGAGAACAATCACTGGTTTACCCGATCGTGCCAGACGAGCCGCAGTTTTCATAAACGATTCAAGAAACTCCGGGTTACTGCGATAACTCGGATAGGACGCGGCCATTATGACCGCCGGATATTTGTCGATCACCGACCGAATAACGCGAAGCGACGTCCTGCAGTCCGCAAGGCGTTTAGACTTTACGAATGGTTCCGGGTCGTCATCGATCGGCGGACAGGCGCCGACAGCAACGTTCCTGACTTTAAACCCACCCCGCTCGGCGAACTGGCGCACCATGCCGACATAATGACTGGAATTAGAATCGCCCCACATTATAAACTTTGCCGGGTCGGACGATGGCGCCCCAACGACGCAACTACCGTTCAGAAGATCTTTTGCGCCAATCCGTTGTTTTTGGCAGACGAAATCGAACGTAAACGTGGAAGGCGTCAGTCGCTTGCTGTCTTCAAGTCGTTGCCTGTAGTCCCCGATCAGATTGCGGAAGCCGTATCCGTCAATGTACATTGCCATCATACACACCATGCCGAGAGCGCCGGCGGGTATCAAATATTGAGTAGTAAGAACCCGTCCAAACGCCGCGTTTATGCGCCGCGCAGGCTGTTCAACATATCGATAGGTGATCCATGCGAGCAAAAAAGTCGCAAGAAAGGCAAGCAAGCCAAAAATTGGCGTGACTTCGCCAAATCCATATCTAACGAAAGCGAGAAGCGGCCAATGCCAAAGGTACGCCGAGTAGGACACTAGCCCAACCCAGACTACAGGCCGCACCGACAAGGCTTGGAAAAGAATGCCGCGCTGGCAATGCCCGGCAAAAATAATAAGGGCGGTCCCAAGAGTGGGCGGAATCGCATTAAACCCAGGAAACCGGTCCATTTCCGATAGCGCGAACAAACTCCATATCAGAAGTGCCACACCGGACCAGGCTATCGTGAACGCAGCAATTTTTGAAATATATCGGTCGACATTCTTGATTATCGCAACTGCCACCAGAGCGCCAAACAGCAATTCTCCGGCCCGCGACGGCAGCATGTAATAGGCAAACATGGGAGATCGCTCGAAGATCAATTCACCCAGGACAAACGAACCAACTATAATGGCGGCGATGCATACGATCAGAAGCCGCGGACGACGGAGCGCACCGATCATGAGCAACAGAAGCGGCCATATGAAATAAAACTGTTCTTCGACACCAAGCGACCACAAATGAAGAAGTGGAAGTTCCTTACTGTCGGCCGCGAAGTAACTGAGATCCTGAAATTGCCAGAAATAGACGTTTGCCAGTGACGCGAGTGACCATAAGGCGGAATCCGCGACCCATTCGGCATCCAACGGCAACAAAATAATCTGGGCAATGACAACGGTCGCAGCGACCACAAGCAGCATCGGCGGCACGATGCGCTTAATCCGCCGCCGGTAAAAGTCCAGGATTGTGAACCGGTCTTGCTGAATATCTTGTATGATGTTGCGCGAAATCAGGAATCCGGAGATGACAAAAAAAATGTCTACTCCCACAAATCCGCCTGGAACGAGAGTTTCGTCGATATGAAAAAGAATTACAGAGAGGACCGCCACGGCCCGGAGACCATCTACGTCAGGACGGTATCCATTATACCCCGGTACCAGGAATTTTTTCATAGCAGTCTTCTTAACGGATGGCGGATAATTGTGACGCAAAATATATGATTAATTCATGCGAACGAGTTCCCCCGACCGTGAGGGCATACGCGCCGATCAGGCGGCCTTATTAGGTTTAGATGTCTTCCCAATCTTTGATCTGCCGAGCAAACGCAGAACGAGGTTCCGGCCGAAACGCAGAACAGGGTAAAGCAATCGCGAAAATGCCCGGGACCGGAACATCCAGTAGTTCAGGCGATTGAACCCGTTCGTTCGGGTGCTCAGAAGACTTAGAACGTTGACGCAATCCGCACCCGCGTAATAGGCGTCTCCAATTTTCGCAACCATGCCATCGTCGAGGTCGAAGCCGTAGCTCACTACTTCATCGACCATCGGGTGAGACGACCGAGCATCGATGAGTTCAACATACCCAGCCGCTTCACGGAGCCGGAGCATCGCAACGTATCGCGAGCAGAATGGACATTCACCATCGTAAACGACGAAAATACCTTTATGCGGGGTCTGATCGTCATCGTACATCTATACGAATCTCATTGTGGGCTACGAGGCGGGATTCAACGCCAGTAGGACTACGTCGCAGGCAGAGGGAATCTGTTTTCATTACATAGGCGACGATCTTGCGCTTATCAAGTCTGCGAAAAGCGTTAGAAATCTTGGGACGCGTCCAGAAATGATGGGGGTATATATTGAAATTACGGGACTGCCCCGGACCGTACTTTGTTACCATCTGGCGGTGATAATGCCTGATGAATTCGGGAATATCGCTGTTCGACCATCGCTCGGCGTGCTGCGAAGAAACCATATCGGCGTCCGTGAAGGCGCAAGTCCGCGCCTTGACCATGATTTTGTAGTCAAGCACCCCGCCATTCGTTCCCACCGGCAGATACTGCCCAGGCGGAAGTCCGAAGCTCATATGTGCAATCGGATAGGAGTAAAATCCGAAATAGGTGACCGGAACACGTGTTTGCGTTCCGGTTACGTCTTCGGCAACAAAATACGTGGTGTTGATGGCTGGCGTATCGTACCAGCGCAACCAAGCCGACCAAAATGGCGGCGACGCAAAGGCGAATATAATGACCAACGCAGCCGATGCGCTCGCCGCCGTTACCGAAAAGAAACGATCGTCAAGCCTCGCAGCGGCAGCCAAGATTACCAGGTTGAGGATGAACCAGGGTCCGAAATTCGCACCGACCGAAACAAAAATGCCGAAATGCATCAGATCGAATACGAGAAATAGAAACACCAGAAGATTTCTGGAGCGGAATGCGATGATTGCAAAAAGCTGAAATACAAGCACTCCAATCGACATCGGGTGTTTCAGATAGTCGAAGATCGCGGAAAACGTCGAAACGGCGAATGGATAATCCTGCCAGAAAAGTTGTCCGTTTATGACAGCTACGTCGAAAATATCGGCCAGGTTATTTTCAAGCGACCACGACAATACGCCGCCATTCAAGCTGGCTTTACCTAAGCCCGACGTAAAATAATTAGCCAGCTGCATGGAAATTGCCACGAATACTATCAAGTCGCCGAGATACCGCCGGCGCTGTGTAAAGAACGAGCGAATATCTGAAACGAACCGGTTGTTGCCCAAGAGAACCCAAGGCTGTCCCATCAGCACGAGCAAAAACAAGGCTGTCGACATAAAGGCGGAGATTTCAATTGCAGGTAAAATGTCGAGCAGGGTGTGATACGGGAATCCGGTAACAGTTCCAGCGATCTGTTTGCTCCACCAGAGATAGAACCCGCTCGCGAGAAGAAAGGAAGGGCGCCATAGCGTTAGCAGGGAACATAAGACGCCCAAAAACCAGCCGCCAAGCACGATGGCGCCTTCGGTACCGCCATATTTATCAACAACGATCGGATAATCGGGAAACACGAACGCGGCATACAGCCCGATAAGGACAGCAAGCCCCCGGAAGCAGATTTTAAACGCAGGTGAAAAATCTTCATACTTCACTCGCGAGAAAACAATGCCTGCAAATACCGTCAAGATATAACCGAGGGGAAGAGCCGACGGGTAAGCCGCATTAATTTTGTAGTAGAACTCAAAGAACGCGAAAAAGACCAAAGCACAAATTACAAAAAATACGGATTTTGCACCCTCGCCGTTCAGGTTGTAATCAATTTTCATAATTTTCTTTGTCCTGCAGAAGCCGCCTTCCGATGGTGACTTACAATAGTGCGGCAATCCGTCTGAGGTACAAATGACGTCCACATGCGGGCGATACCAAGCCTGCGAAGACCCTGCCCCTGTCGTCCAGATAGGACGATTCACAATCAATCATTAGACAGTTTATTGTGCATTATTACAGTGTCTCGCGAAAATAATCCCATACAAATCACACCATACTGGGTCCCCTCGACATGATTGAGCGTAGCCAAGAGGAGTTCGGTAGTCACTCCAAGAGTCTCGGCTCATGGCGATCATGCAATATCACGGAATTAATCCCCGATAACCGAAGCGGATCAGGCGCTGGCAATTAATATTCTGTCGGCGCTGGCCGGGTATGGTATCAACTGTGACGATAGCAAAGGGGTCATGCACAATCCGGTTTCTGAAGAACCTTCCGGTGGTTAAATGGTAGCGTCGGCGTGGACTGCGTTTTTTTAAAAGAAAGGCTCTTTGATCCCGTCGACAGAAAGAGTGCGTAAGGAAAAGATGCGGCGAAAAATTGGTCGGTTGGCAGGGGTGGTATTCCTGATATTCGTTTTGGGAATTTCAGGAGGGGCGCTTTACACGCAGTACATATTTCAGGAAGCATTCCATGTTTCATGGGCCCGGTTGCTTCACCCCGAATTCATTTGGCAAAAGAACAAATATCCATCGCTGAAGCCCGGTTTCGATATTGCCGAATACCTGTTCTGGAGAACGGATCCGCGGAATGTTTTTGCACCCGTCTCCGGCAGGGCCGCCGCTGCACGTCCGGCGGACTGGCCGGTTTTCGCGATCGGACCGCAAACCGGGCCCAATCCCGCCAACGACAGTCCCATGCACAATCGCACGGTCGTAAACTCGGCGACGGACGTTGTTACGGCAATCGGAAACGCCGAACCCGGAGACGTTATCACCATCGCCCCGGGCACGTATACATTTTCGGGAAAATCCATCGATGTCGCTGCAAACGGCACAGATACTGCGCCAATCAGCGTCCGCGCGAAGGCTTTCGGGACAGTTACGCTGCGATTCGATCTGCAGGAAGGCTTTCACGTTCGGGGCGCGAACTGGATATTCGAGAACCTGATTATAGACGGGGTATGTTCCAGCGATTCCTGGTGTGAACACGCCTTTCATGTCGTCGGAAACGCCCACTCGACAGTCATTCGAAACAACTGGATTTCCAATTTCAACGCGTCGTTGAAGGTAAATGGCGCCAGCGGCCGGTTTCCCGACGGCGGCACCGTGGCGCACAACGTTTTTATCAACGATCGGCCCCGCCAAACATCGAACCCGGTCACAATGCTGGACATCGTCGCCGCCAGCAACTGGGTCGTGGAGGCTAATTTCATTGCCGATTTCGCCAAGGCGCAGGGCGACCGCATCAGCTACGGCGCATTTTTCAAGGGCGCCGGCGAGGATAATATATTCGAACGCAACCTGGTGCGCTGCGAATGGCGCCAGCGCGGCGGAACGCGGATCGGATTCTCATTCGGCGGCGGCGGCACCGATCGAGGGTCCTGCCGCGACGGAAAATGCCGGGACGAGCACATCCGGGGCATTATGCGGAACAATATCGTGATGAATTGCCCGAACGATGTCGGCGTATATCTCAACAAAAGTGCCGACACCCTGATCCACAACAATCTCCTGACGGGCACGCGCGGCATCGATGTCCGGTATCCCGAAACCACGGCCACGATCCTGAACAATGTGATCGACGGGCGCATCCTCGCGCGCACCGATGGAAACTATACGGAACGCGGCAACATCGTTTCGAATATTGACGCCGCGCTGAACCGTAAAGTTTCATCCGATGTTTTCGCCGAACCCGTCGAAGGGAACCTCGCCGTTACGGATGAAAAGGCGCTCCGGTCTTCCGGCACCCCGATCTCCAATGCAGCACGAGACTTCTGCGGTCGCGACTACGCCACCGAACACGCACAGGTAGGGCCGTTTCTCCTCGACGATAAACAGCCCTGCATCACGGCCGTTCCGTAGCGCTTCCACCGAACCCGTTCGGCGCGGCACACGCCGCTCCCACCCGTCGTTGATTCGAAATTTTGCCGCTTAACGGCGACCAAATCGTCTGATAGGGTTCATTCAGGCGCGTATTAAAAAAAAATGCGCTTGTAACAACGATATTGCTTAGGGAGCAAATCATGACAAATCACGTAGTGAAAGCCGCTGTGTTTGCAGCAGCGGTTGGTGCATTCTCGGTGACTGCCGGAACCGCCGACGCCAAACTGAAACGCATCACGATCGGCACCAACCCGCAGGGTTCGACATACTTTCTGCTGGGCAGCGGTTTCGCCAAACTGTTCCAGGAAAAACTGGGCGTGCGGTCCAATGCACAGCCGCATGCCGGCTCGTCGGTCTACCTGCCGCTGATGGATGCCGGCGAGATCACGCTCGGCATCAATTCGTCGCTCGATTCCGGTATGGCATGGAGCGCGACGCCGCCCTACAAGGCAGCGACCAAGAAAGTCCGCTCGATTGCGCGCATCTGGGTTCTGCCCTATGCCTACATGGTCAAGGAAAGCTCGGGCATAAAAACGCTCGCGGACCTGAAGGGCAAACGCGTCGTCGTCAAATTCAAGACCAACGTCTCGCTGGCCCAGGCCAACCGGACCATTCTCGCATCCGCAGGACTGACCGAAAACGACGTCACCCCGGTCGAATCCGGCGGCGTCGTCGCCAGTATCGGCATGGTCGTTCAGGACCGGGTGGACGCAGCGCCCATCGCCACAGGCATGCCGCAACTCCGCAAAGCGCACGCGACCGTCCCCGGCGGTCTGCGCATCATCCCGGTCGGCCCCATGGGTACCGACGAGTTTATGGGTAAGGGAATGGCCGGCCTCTATACGGTCGCGGAAAAGAACAGCAAGCGCAAACCCTTCGTCAAAAGCGACATCAGGGTCCCCGCGTTCGATTCCTACCTGAATGCCGGCACACAGGTATCCGACGAGGATGCTTACGCCATGGCCAAGGCGGTTTACGAGAACTGGGGAGCGATGCAGAAGGATTATCCCCCGCTCCGCGGCCAGCAAAAATCCGCAATTGCGCCGTCCAACAACCCGATCCCCTACCATCCGGGTGCGGCGAAATACTACAAGGAAGTCGGCATCTATACCGACGCCCACATGAAGAACGACATGGTGCTGACGAAATAGGCAAGGTCGCAGCATTACGATTGACACGCAGGAGTAGAACCGATGGAAAGATTTAGCGGGATACTCCTGCGTGTCTGCCTCGCCTCAATGCCGATACTCGGGATTGCCTGGATTCTGGCACTCACCGACTATTTTGGCATCGCCCTGACCTTCCAGCAGGTCGTCGGCGTTATTCTCGGAATCGCGTGTGCGGGCGCGCTTCTCCGTTACCCCTATTTCGAAAAACCGGGATTGCTGGAATGTCTTCTGGCCCTCGCCGCATTCCTGTCCTGGTTCTGGATGGCCTACAATTTCGAGGACT
This sequence comes from uncultured Rhodospirillaceae bacterium, assembly GCA_963974055.1. Lineage (GTDB taxonomy): Bacteria > Pseudomonadota > Alphaproteobacteria > MPNO01 > UBA830 > CAXBCP01. Next base: position 209,216 of record CAXBCP010000001.1, on the reverse strand, counting down.
GGATCGTCACCGCGCATTTGCGCACCCCCGACAAATGGGTACCCGGTGTTATCGCGCTGGTGTTAATGATGGAGGGCCTGCGCAAGTCGGCCGGACGAATTATCTCCAGCCTTGTCTGGGTTCTGATCCTCTATGCGTTTTTCGGCGATATTCTCCCCGGCGCCCTTGAGGCGTCGATTTTCCCGCCGACCAAGACAATCACCTATTTCTACCAGGATAATAACGGCGTTCCCGGCCTCGTCCTGCAGGTCATCGTCAACCTGGTTCTCGCTTTCATCCTGTTCGGCAAGCTGATGGAAGTCAGCGGCGGTACCGCCTTCCTCACCGATCTTGCCATGGGCTGGATGGGCCATCGCCGCGGCGGACCGGCCAAGGTTGCGGTCATCGCATCCAGCGCGTTCGGCACGATCTCGGGCTCGACAGTCGGCAACATCATGTCGACCGGTATTGTGACGATCCCGCTTATGAAAAAAACCGGGTTCAAACCGGAATATGCCGGGGCGATCGAAGCGGTCGCGTCCAATGGCGGCCAGATTGCGCCGCCGGTAATGGGGGCGACGGCATTCATCATCGCCGAGTTCCTTGAAATTCCCTATCAGGATGTCGTTATCGCGGCGGCCGTGCCGGCGGCCCTCTATTTCCTCGTCCTTTTCATGCAGGTCGATGCGGTCGCCCGCCGGTTCCGGCTGCGCGGACTGCCCAAGGCCGAGTTGCCGATCATAATCGACGTGCTCAAGGTCGGCTGGATATTCATTATCCCGATCATCATCCTGATGTATTTCCTGTTCTGGCTCGGCTATCCGCCGGGCGTTGCGGCATTGTATTCCGCCGCCAGCATGGTCGTGCTGATGACGGTGCGCGACCGGCGTCTGCCCACGATGGAACACTGGAGAAATTTCTTCCTCGGCAGCGGCGAAATTCTCATTCCGCTAATCCTGATCGGCGGCGCCGCCGGGATCATTCTCGGCGTGATGAATTCCACCGGTCTCGCGTTCCAGCTCAGCCTGATCCTGGCGCATCTCGGCGAGGAATACGGCATCATGGTGATGCTGCTGATGACGTCGCTCATCTGCATCGTTCTCGGCATGGGCATGCCGACGGCGACGGTATACATCGTGCTCGTGTCGGTGATCGGACCCGCGCTGATCAAAATGGGGCTGGTGCCCATCGGCGCGCATCTCTTCCTGTTCTACTTCGGCCTGATAAGCATGCTCACGCCGCCCGTCGCCATCGCGTCGATGGTCGCCGCCGAGATGGCCGGCGCCGATATGTGGAAAACCGGCTTCGTCGGCGTTCAGCTTGCCGCAACCGCGTATCTGCTGCCCTATCTGTGGGCCTTTAACCCCGCCCTGCTGCTGGAAGGAACGACAGTCGCCATCGTCTACGTTATCGCGACCTGCATGTCGGCGGGCATGCTGCTCGCCCATACGGTGACAGTGCTCGGGTCGGGCAATTTCGCCGGCTGGCTGTCGTCGATCGGCATGTACGCCGCCTGTCTCACGGTCGGGTCGTCGACAATCTGGCTCGGCCATGAATCGCCGCTGACGCTTGTGGTTGCAGCGGCAGGCCTGGTAATCGTCTATCTTGTGACCCGGAGCGTCAAACAGATCGACGTCGCACCCGCGGAATAGGGACCGGGAGTGACGCATCCGCACCGGAAAACCATTTCCCCCGGATGAACGGTCACGGATGAGCGGCGACCAAAACCTGAATGCCGATATGTCGACCCGCGTCGTTATGCGGGCCGCCGACATGGACTGGCAGCCAAGTCCGTCCCCGACGGTATGGCGCAAGCGGTTCTACCGCGACGGCCCGGCGGAAGCGGGGGTTGTCACATCGCTCGTACGCTACGATGCGGGCAGTGCATTTCCGACCCATCAACATCCGGACGGCGAGGAAATATTCGTTCTCGACGGCGTGTTTTCGGACGAGCACGGCGACTATCCGGCGGGAACGTATCTGCTGAACCCGGACGGCACGTCCCATGCCCCTTTTTCAAAAGACGGCTGCACGTTGTTCGTCAAACTGCGCCAGTACAAGGGTGAAGGGCGCACACAGGTAGAAATGAACACCGGTGTTCTTGACTGGCAGGCGCGCAATGACAACGGCGTCTGGCACAAACCGCTTTACCGGCAGGGCGGCTACCGCGAATGGACCGTGCTGCTGAAGCTCGCCCCAGGGGCGGAAAGCCCCCACCACAGTCATCCCGGCGGCGAAGAGGTCTTCGTCATCGACGGGGAATTCTCGGACACGTGCGGCACGTACCCAGCCGGCACCTGGGTCCGTTCCCCGCCGGGATCGTCCCACAAGATCACATCCGAAAAAGGTGCTATCCTGTATGTCCGTTCTGGCGGCATTGAGGTACCGGTGTGAATAGCGTTATCCGTCACGATGCGATCGACAGGGAGGAATTTCCCGGCGGCGCAACCTACCAGACACTGGTCGGCGACGATGCCGGATCGACGCCGGTGCGCTGCGGCATTCAGACCTCGCCACCCGGTTACGCCACGCCGAACCATGCCCATCCCTATGTCGAAATCGTCACCGTTCTCGAAGGCACGGGCAAAGCCTGGATCGACGGCGAAGCCGACGATATCGAAATCGGCCCCGGCATGACGATGGTGTTTCCGCCGAATACCGCCCACGGGTTTCGCGTCACCGGCGACGCCCCGCTGGTCACCTATGGCGTACATTCGTCGCCCGAGCGGATCGTCGAAATAAAGGGCTAGTCCGACATCACGTCCGCAGAACTCTTATCTTCGCCGACGCGGTGAAGCGGTCGGCCGGAATCGGTGATCGCGACAATCACCACGATTTCATCGGCACGGGGCGCATCCGCCAGCGACACTTCCATCGCGTCGAAATGGGAAAACGTCCAGACGTCTTCCTTGTGATGAAGCGGACAATCGATGGTAGTTCCCGGGCCGCCGACCTTCTTCGCGGACGGGATGATCGATGGTGCCGGTCCCACCGCAGCGCGCAGCGGCTTGCCCATGGTCGGATGCATGCAGGCGGCGGCGTGTTCCTTTTCGCCGTCTTCGCCGACGATCGCCGCCTTGCCGAAACTCTGAACCTGCTCGGCACCGATGCCGAGGGCCGCCATCGCACGGCGCCCCAGTTCGTCGCCCAGTTCGGCGCCGGCGGCTTCAAGTTCGGGCAGTTTCTCGGAATAGCGCCCGGCATAGGGATTCCTGATGACGGCGACCGCGGCGCATTGCCGTGTCGGCGGATCGACCTTCTGCCCGATCTCGGTTCGGGTTTCCTGAACGATGGTGACAATTTTTCTGATCGAAGTACCGGACATATCTCTCCCCGTTCAATAGCGCCGTCAGCGTGATTATGACATGATTTGCCGAATATGCGCCAAGAGAGGCGCCGAAAAGAAGCGAAGAAAACGGTCCGACCGGTTCGGACGAATTGCGATCTGATCAGAGGAACCTGCCATGCCCACTGCAAAAGTTACCGCAGCATTCGACCCCCTGACCCTGCCCGCAGAAGTCCGCAATCCATATCCCGCGCCTTACGACACGGCGCTAAACGGGAAATCGCGCCGGGCGCTGGGCGATGCGAACGGCCTGACCCAGTTCGGGGTAAACCTGACGGAACTGGCCCCGGGCGCGGTTTCGGCGCTGCGCCACTGGCATAGTGCGGAAGACGAATTCATCTACATCACCGACGGCACGCCAACGCTGGTGACCGAGACGGGCGAACAGGTGCTGGCGCCCGGCATGTGCGCCTGTTTTCCCGCCGGAGCGGAAAATGCACACGTTCTGGAAAACAGGTCTGACACCGTTGTCCGGTTTATCGAGGTCGGCACCCGGTCGCCAGCTGAAGAGGTTCATTACCCTGACAACGACATGGTGCTGGAAAAAAAACCGGACGGCGCACGGTCGTTCCGGCGTATGGACGGCACGCAATATTGATCCGAACCGCGCTCGAAGGCGTTGCGACCCGCGCCACCTGGCTGATGGCAGGCGCGCTTGTCGCCGGCGTGATCTTCCAGCCGGTCGCCGCATTCTTCCGGCCGTGGATACTCTATGCGATCGTGGTCATCCTGGCGGTTGCGATGGTGCAGCTCGATACCGAACGCCTGCGCCGCTACGCCCGGCGCCCCGTGCTCATCGCCGCCATCACCGTCGTCAATATCGTCGCCGCACCGGTATTCGCCTGGCTGGTCGTCACCCCATTGGGCCTGCCCCCGGGCCTCGAACAGGGGCTTATTCTGATTGCGGCCGCTCCCATGGTCAGTTCGGCCATCGCCATTGCGGCGATCCTGGGGCTTGATGCGGCACTGGGCGTCGCCGTGCTGGTGGTCAGCTATGCCCTCGTGCCGCTGACCCTGCCGGCGCTGGCGCTCTGGCTGCTCGGCCTCGACCTCAATGTCGGGTTTTTCGATCTGTTTATCCGCCTGTTTTCGACCATCGCGATCGCCGCAGGACTTGCCGTCGCAATCCGGATATGGCTGGTCCCCCGCGCCACACTGGTCCGCAACGGCCGCGCGATCGACGGACTCGGCGTCCTGTTCGTGGTGGTTTTTTGTCTTGGTATCGTCGACGGATTGCAGGCCTTCGCGATCGAGCGGCCACACTACGTGCTGCTGACGCTGGCCGCCACGTTCGCCCTGAATATCGGCCTTCAGATATTCGGCGCGCTGCTGTTCCTTCGGATGGGCCGCCGCGAAGCGCTGACGGTGGGCCTGATCACCGGCAATACCAATCTCGGCCTGGTCCTGGTGACGCTTGCCGATACCGCACCCCCGGAATTGCTGCTCTGTTTCGTTCTTGGGCAGGTCCCGATGTATTTCCTGCCGGTGGTCGCCCTGCCGGTCTATCGCCGGCTGATGCGGACATGATGATTTCCCGGGGCCTCGAACTCGTCGCCCGGCGCACGACCTGGGTGCTGGCGGGCGGTGTCTTTGCCGGGATAGCCTGGCAGCCGCTGGCGGATTTTTTCGCGCCGTGGCTCGAAGTCCTGATCGTGATGAACCTGTCACTATCCATGATGCGGATCGAGCCTGCGGCGCTCCGCCACTATCTCCGCCGCCCGGCATTGCTCGCCGCGATATTCGTCTTTTCGATGGGCGTGGCACCGCTGATTCTGTGGGGTTTTACAAGGGCGGCGGGAATCGACGGGCCGATCGGGGCCGGGATCGTATTTCACGCCCTGGCGACACCGATCATGTCGGGCGCTTCGTTGTGCATATTGTTCGGGCTTGATGCGGCACTGGCGCTGATCGTTACGGTCGCATCCTATGCGCTGGTGCCGTTCACACTGCCGCCGCTCGCCCTGTGGCTGCTGGGCATCGAGCTTGACGTTACCGTTTTCGAACTGATGTGGCGGCTCGGGCGGATCGTCGGGGCCAGTTTTCTGATCGCCTTCGTCGCGCGGCGTTTTCTGAGCGCGGAATTCCTGAAAACCCAGGCCCCGCGCATGGACGGTATCATGGTGTTCGGCATGGTGGGCGTGGCGGTGTCGCTGATGTCGGGCCTGCCGGACTTCGCAGCGTCCAAGCCGGCCTATACGGTCCTGGTAACGGCGACGACCTTCGCCACCAACATCGCTTTGCAGATATGCGCCGCCGCGCTGTTCTGGCGGATCGGCCGCCGTGCCGCGGTGACGGTCGGCCTGATTACCGGCAATACCAATACGGCGCTCGTCATGGCAGCGCTGAGCGAAAGCGCGCCCTATGATCTGCTGGTCTATTTCGTGGTCGGCCAGTTCCCGATCTACCTGCTGCCGCTGGTGGCCGTGCCGGTCTACCGGCGGATCTTGAACGCGAAATAGAAAAACGGCGGACCCGAACAGGCCCGCCGTTGTCATTTCGCCGAAATCGAAATTATTCGGCAGCGACCGCCATCTGGCCCTGTTCTTCCGCGATCTTGCGGTCGATCATGGCGCGCGCGGCGATGGCGCCGGCGTCCTGGATGGTATCGATGGTCGGCTTGTCGTCCCAGTTTTCCTGCTGCTTGTTGAAGACTTCCCAGTCCTGGTGGAACGCCGTGAAAATCTGCTTGTACTGCAATTCCGTCATTTCCGGGGTGACCGGCTTGCCGGGAATGTTATAGGCATTGGACCAGAAATAATGAGTCGTGTTCTCGGTTTCCGGAGTCACGAAGTTGAGATTGTGGAACCCGAATCCGCCCTTCGGCACCTCCCGGTCGATCTGGGTGAAGCCGAATTCCTTGCCTTCTGCCGCCCCGGGTGCCGCCCCGGTGAACAGGCGCACCGCACCCGGCATCTGGAATTCGATGATCTGCCAGCGATCAACGATATCGTCCTCGGTCCAGCCGCCCATTTTCTGATAGGTCGGCGCGGGGGGCTGCCCCACGGTCCAGCGCGCCACGGTGACGGAATCGTCGTCCTTCAGCGTCCGGATACGGGCCGCTTCAGCGACCGCGGCATTGCCGATGGTGGACCGGTGCACGAAACCGAGATGCGACAGGTCGAGCAGGTTGTCGATAACCAGCCTGTAGTCGGCTTTGACATAGAAATAGGTGCCCTTGTCGCCCCAGTCATCCGCGGTTTTCCACGGGAACGGGACGATCAGGTCTTCGTCTGCGAGGGCCGGATCGCCCATCCAGATCCACATCCAGTTGTATTTTTCGACGATCGGATATTTCTGGACCTGAGCCCCCGGCGGAATCGTGGTCTGACCGGGCACGTGAACGCATTTGCCGTCCTCGTCGAAGCGCAGGCCGTGATAATAGCATTCCATCTGGTCGCCGACGAGATTGGCCTTCGACAGCGGCATCCGGCGGTGACAGCAGCGGTCTTCGAACACGATCGGCGTGCCGTCTTCCTTGCGCCAGAAAACCAGGTTTTCATTGCAGATCGTACGCGCCATCGGCGTCCGGGTGACTTCCTCCGGCTGGGCACAGACGTACCATGTATTTTTCAGAAACATCCAGTTTCTCCCATATGTAGGCGTCCGCTCCGGACGCCTGAAATCCGTTCAGAACGCGCATTTTAGGGTCTTTCCGCTCTCTATTGCAAACCCCGCTTTACACACCCCTTGCCGCGGCGGCCCTGGCTTTCTATAGAAGAGGGACCGAATTCCGGTCGAAACACGAAGGATGCTTTCATGGAAAACCGCGCCTTTTACCCCGAAAAGATGCCCCTGCCGGGCGGCCCCTACGCCCATGGCGTGGAAATTCCCGAGGACGCCAAGATCACCTTTACCGCGGGCCAGATCGGCATGGATTTCGACGGCAATATCCCCGACGATTTCGAAACCCAGGCGCGAAACGCGTGGAACAACTGCATCGCAATCCTGGAACATAACCGGCTGCGGATCAGCGACGTGGTGAAGATCAACCATTTCATCACCGATCCGGCCAATATTCCCGCCTATAACGCGATCCGCGAGGAATTTCTCGGCGAGAACCGCCCGGCATCCACCCTGCTGGTGGTCGCCGGACTCGCCGCCCCCAACCTGCTGGTCGAAGTGGAAATGATTGCGGCGTCGACGCGGCGCGGTTAATTCCCCGCCAGGATCGTGTCCGCTACCTTCTCCGCCATCATGATGGTCGGGATATTGGTATTGGCGCGCGGCACGCAGGGCATAATCGAGGTGTCGCAGACCCGCAGGCCGTCGACCCCGTAAACTTGCGCCGAAGGATCGGTCACCGCGCCCGGGTCGTCCGCCGCCCCCATGCGGCAGGTGCAGGATGCATGCCAGTGGCCGGTGACGGTTTTCCGGATCCAGTCGGCGATGGTGTCGTCGTCCTGCAATAGTTCGGCAAGTGTCGGCCCTTCGAGAATCACGTTGTTGATGAAACCGCGCCGCACCGGCCCGCTGAGATCCATCAATTGCGCCGCAATCCAGGTCTTGATCCGGTTCGAATTGTTGAATTCCCCGACCTTGCGCACCCGCTCGGAATAGGCGGCGGGAAAGACATCGTGCACGGCGGCGGTCACGGCGGGGTTTTCATGCAGCTTTGCGAGCAGACGTGTCGCCCTGACCAGGCGCACCAGGTCGCGCTCGTCCGAGCACATGTTGAAATCGACACGGGGTTCAACCCCCGGGTCCGCCGAATTCAGAGTCACTTCGCCGGTCGAATAGGACTTGTTGATCCACACCATTACTGCGCCGATGCGGTCGCCGAGCGCGTGCCAGACGGATTTGTTCGTCGGCACGATAAACATATCATTGTCGCCGCAACCTTCGACGCCGGACGAAAACCGCATCGCCGCGATCATCTGGCGGCGCATTCCCGGCGGCAGGCGGGCGGCGGGTTTCATATAGGACGCCATCGAAACACCCGGATGTTCCATCAGGTTCTGGCCGACCCCGGGCCGATCGGCGACGATATCGATACCGAGATGGGACAGTTGCGCAGCCGGCCCGATGCCGGACCGCATCAGGATCGCCGGCGAATGGGTCGCACCGCCCGACACGATGACTTCTTTCGCGCGGATCGTGCGAATACCGTCGGGCCGTTTCACGCGAAGGCCTGCAATCTTCCTGCCGTCGAAGACGAGCTGCTGTACCTCCGCCCGGTCGAGGATTTCGAAATTGGGCCGGGCGCGGACGTCCATCGTCAGGTAGGCGACGTTCGCCGATACCCGCTTGTCGTCGATATTGGAGATGGAAATGGGAAAATAGCCGTCGGCGAAATCCGCATTCATGTCTTCGAGATAAGCGAAACCGGCATCGTCCGCTGCCGTCATGATGGCCTTCGTATAGCCGGGCCAGACATCGGGAAAGAGGCGTCGGATCCCGATGGGGCCGTCCATGCCGTGATACGGGCCGCTGAAATCGCGGTCGGATTCCAGTTTCAGGAAAAACGGCAGAACGTCCTCCCACGACCAGCCAGCGGCCCCGCGCTCCACCCATTCGTCGTAATCCTGCGGGCTGCCCCTATTGGCCATCATGCCGTTGATCGACGAGCCGCCGCCCATGACCCGGCCCTGCTGGTAAAGCTTGTCAGGGCGGGCATCCGGCGCATTGCCCGGGCGCGGCGGAACCGTGACGCGCAGCTTGTCCCAGATGAACCGCAGGTCGTTATAGGCAACACCGGCAAAGCCGTCCTGCAACTGGTCCGGCAGATTGTCGGGTGCGTAGTCGGTGCCGGCCTCGACCAGCAGAACACGGTTGGACGACCGCGCGCTCAACCGTCCGGCCAGCACGCACCCGGCGGAGCCGCCGCCGACAATGACGTAGTCGTAAACCGTATCGTTCATCGAAAATTTTATTCCTGACTTGTCATCTCAAATCCGCCCGCGCATAATCCGGTCTTCCATCGGGGGGAGCCGCCATATGCGGCTGAGAGGTTCGGCAAGCGAACGACTCCTGGAACCTGCACCGGATAATGCCGGCGAAGGGACGATGAAATTGACGACGCAACCGAATTCGAATTTCAAAAAAACGCTTCTGAGTAAGTTGTCTTCGACGGGGTCTCCGGTCGGAGCGCCCTATTCTGTGTGTTCAACGCTGCGCCGGAAAGCAAAAAACCGCAAGCGCGCAGCCCTGGAGGAAACAAAAATGAAATATACGATTGGTGCATTCGCACTCGGGGCCGCGGCACTCGCCGCGATTTCGGCAACATCGCCGGCACAGGCGACGGTCGGCAGCTGTACCGACCCCGTGACGTTCGGCACAACAATATCGTCGACCGGGAGGTATTCGACCCTGGCCGACAAATGGCGCGACATGACCATCGAATTCGCCAAGATGATCAATGAAAAGGGCGGGATAAACCTTAAAGACTGCGGCAATAAGGTTCCCCTGAAGATCGTTATTTATGACGACCAGAGCGTGCCGGCGACCGCGGTCAGCCTGTATGAGCGCATGGCGACGGTCGACAAGGTCGATTTCTTCGTCGGGCCGGACTGGTCGGCCATGGGCTTCCCGGTACCGCCGGTCGCCGAGCGGCATAAAATTCCGATGGTGATGGCCAATGTCGCCGCGCCGCCGATTTTCAAGCGTGGCCTGAAATACATGTGGGGCACGCCGATGCCGACCGTGCCCAACTGGTCGACCCGATATTTCGACATGTTGTCGAAGCAGACGCCCCAGCCGAAGACGATCTATTTCGTCACCCAGGACAACCCGGTCACCAAGGCGATCACCGGGTTCTGGAGCAAGAAGGCAAAAGAGCTCGGCTTTAACGTTCTCGGTAACGAGCTGTTTTCGGCAGAACTGAAGGATTTCACGTCGTTGGTCCTCAAACTGCGCATCCGACGTCCCGATATTGTATACATTTCAGCCTATGACAGCCCGTCCGTACCGCTGATCCAGCAGATGCGCCGCCTCAAGATCAGGGCGAAGGACGTCCATCATGCGATCCTGTCGGGGTCGCTGTACAAGCAGGTCCGCGACGATCTGGACGGCGTGACGGGTGAAATTCCCTGGTATCCCGGCGTGAAAGGGCCCTATAGCGATTTCGCCGAAGAGCTGGTCGGCCGGGCGAATGTCGACATGTTCGATTACCCGTGGACGATGTCGCGGATTTCGGCCTACCTGATCATGGTGCAGGCGATCGAACGCGCCGGAAAGGTCGACCGCGAAGCCGTCCGGAAAGCCCTGTTCAAAGGCGTGTTCGACGCACCGATCGGCCAGATTTCGTTCAACGAGGCCGGCTATGCACACAAGAACGGCGCGTTCACCCTTCAGATACAGAATGGCAAGCCGGTGATCGTGTGGCCGCCGGAAATCGCAACCGGCAAGTATCAGTACCCGTCCCCCAGCTGGCAGTAGTGCCGATATGAACGGATATTGTCGTTCGGCGTCCCTGGCCTGACCGCCATGGACGCCTCCATCATCATCCAGATCGCGCTGGGCGGTATCCTCATCGGCGGGCTCTATGCGCTGGTCGCGTTCGGCCTGTCGCTGATCTACGGCGTCGCGCGAATACTCAACTTCTCCCATGGCACGCTACTTGCCGTGGGCGGCGTTGCGGCAAGCGGTATTTTCGCGGCGACGGCATGGAATCCGCTTCTCATCATGCTCCTGCTGGTGCCGGTCCTCGCGGTGTTCGGCTACGTCTTCTACGACAAGCTGCTGCAGCCGCTGACGAAACGAAACCACTTCGAATACACGGTGGGATCGGTGCTGGTCACGGTCGGCGCGCTGCTGATCCTGTCCGATGTAGCCGCCTGGATCGCCGGGCCGGCGCCGCGCAATATTCCGCTGCGCTTCGACGCCATCGAAATCGGCAACGTGATCCTGTCGACCACCCAGGCATGGATACTGGGGGGCATCGTCGTCTTCACCATCGCGTTGCACTTTTACATCCGGAAAAGCTGGTTCGGGCGCGCCATGCGGGCGGTGACCCAGGACCATGCGGGCGCCACGATCTGCGGCGTAAAAGCGGACCGGGTGCATGCGCTGACCTTCGCTTTCGGATCCGGCATCGTCGGGATCGCCGCCGTACTCTACGCCATGCTGTTCCCGGTCGATCCCTATATCGGGTTCTCGCTGACGGTAAAGGCGTTCACGATCATTATTCTCGGTGGGATCGGCAACCTGATCGGCGCGCTGATGGCCGGAATCTTTCTCGGCCTCGCCGAAGGATTCACGTCGTTCTTCTGGGCAACCCAGTGGGCGCCGGCCATTTCCATCGTGCTGTTGCTGGTGATCCTGGTGATCTTCCCGCAGGGCTTCGGGCGGCGGAAAACGACATGAGCAACTACCGCTACTGGCTCGGCGGCGGGATGGTCCTCGCCGCTCTTGCCCTGGTGCCGACGTCAGGCAGCGCCTATACGACGACCCTGCTTTTCACCATGCTGATCTCCTATGCCCTCGCGCAGAGCTGGGACTGGGTGGGCGGCGAAGCGGGTTATATCAACCTCGCCCATTTCGCATTTTACGGTATTGGCGCCTACGCGTTCTGCCTGTCGCTGCTGAACAACGTACCGATCCCGCTCTGCTTCGCGATCGCCGTCGCGGTAACGTCAACGGTCGCCTTCGTGGTCAGCTTCCCGCTGTTTCGCCTGAGCGGTGATTACTTCGCCTTCGCGACGCTCGCGATCCTGCCGCTGACGGAATTGCTCGCCTTCAATTTCGATTTCACCGGGGGGGCGGACGGTGTCGTGCTGCCGCCGAACTATGTGCTGTTCGAGGCCTATTATATTGCCATAGGCCTGGTGGGGCTGACCGCGATCGCCACGGTGTGGCTGATCCGCACCCGGTTCGGATATGCGCTCAAGGCGATTCGCAATGACGAGGAAGCGGCTGAAATCAGTGGAATCCGTATATTCCCGGCCAAGTCCAAAGTGCTGATTCTTTCGGCGGGGTTTGCGTCCGTTGCCGGTGCGCTGCAGGGCTGGCAGCTTTCCTATATCGATCCGACGACCGTGTTCGGCCTCGACGTCGCCCTGGTGCCGATCGCGATGGCGCTGCTCGGCGGATCGGGCCTGCTCTGGGGAGCGGTAGTCGGCGTGATCATTCTGTCGCTGTTCAACCAGTTGCTGATCGTCAGCCTGCCGATCCTGCAGACCGCTATCTTCGGCCTGCTGCTGCTGCTGATCGGACGCTACATGCCTGGCGGCCTGTTGCGCAGCGCCGTCGTACGCGGCAACCGATGGACGGGCTTCCTCGGGCGGGAACACGACCGCTTCGTGACGGCGACTGCGGGCGCGCCGGATACCGGCGACCTGCCGCTGCCGAAAATCGCCGTCGCGCCGGGCACGCCGGTGCTCGAATGCCGTAACCTCACCATGGCGTTCGGCGGCAATGTCGCGGTCGACAATGTCAGTCTGACGATCAATGCGGGCGAAATCGTGGGGCTTGTCGGCACCAACGGGTCGGGCAAGACGACTTTGTTCAACTGCATTTCGAAGGTGTTCGAACAGAAGTCCGGCGAAATCGTCTTTCTCGGCCACGACCTTGCGGGCGCCCGCCGCGACGAGGCGTCGAAGCTGGGGATCGGGCGGACCTATCAGATTCCCCGGCCGTTCTCGGACCTGACGGTCGCCGAAAATATCGCGATGCCGCTGATGAACCGCGGCGACGCATCGGCGACGCTGGCGGATTCGCTGGGTCTGGCGACACAGTTCGCCGCCTATGTGGGCCTGACGGACCGCCTGACGGACCGCGCGGATTCACTGAACCTGCAACAGAAGAAAGCGCTGGAACTGGCGCGGGCGCTGGCATGCCGGCCCAGGTTGCTGCTGGTGGACGAGGTCGCATCGGGCCTGACCCCGGTCGAGGTCCGCACTTTCGTCAACCACATCCGCGAACTGCGCGACGATTACGGCATCACCATCATCTGGGTCGAACATATCTTTTCGGCGCTTGCCCAGGTGGTCGATCGCGTGATCGTGCTCGAACAGGGATCGATCATCGCCGACGGCCCGCTCGACACGGTCGTGCGCGACGAACGCGTGCTCAGCACCTATCTCGGGTCTGCGGCGCCTCTCGGGTCTGCGGCGCCGGGAGATGCGGGATGCTGACGATCGAGAACCTTGCCGTCGATCACGGCAAACTGCGTGCAATCTGGGATCTGTCGCTGCAGGTCGAAAAGGGCAGCCGGGTCGGGCTGCTTGGCGCAAACGGTGCCGGCAAGTCGACCACGCTCGGCGCAATTCTCGGCCTGTATCCGCCGGCAGAGGGCGATATCGGTTTCAAGGGAAAGTCGATAGCGGGCGTCGCCCCGCCGCAGAACGTCGAAGCCGGCATCGCGCTGGTGCCGGAAGGACGGCGGCTGTTCGGTGAAATGACCGTGCGCGAAAACCTGGAAATGGGCGCCTATACCAGATCGGCGCGCGCCGGGGTGAACGACGGCATCGACCGCGCCTTCTCGCTGTTCCCGATTCTCAGTCAGAAAAGCGGCGACATGGCCGGCACGCTGTCGGGTGGCCAGCAACAGATGCTCGCGATCTGCCGCGCCCTGATGTCGTCTCCCGATCTGCTGCTGCTGGACGAGCCATTCCTCGGGGTCGCGCCGATCCTAGTCGACGAAGTGATGGAGGCGCTGCGCGGGATTTCAGACAACGGCATGACCATGCTTCTGGTCGAACAGAACATTCACCGCGCCCTTGATTTCGTCGAACACGCCTATGTCATCGAAAACGGGCGGACCGTGCTGGACGGTGCAAAAGACGCGCTCTTGAATGATCCCGGATTTTCGAACAAGTTCCTCGGACTGGAATAATGCCAACAGCCTATCAAGGGAGAAGATAATGGGAAGACTGGACGGACAGGTGGCCGTTGTCACCGGCGCGGGACGCGGCATTGGCGTGGAATACGCCAAGGTGCTGGCTGCGGAAGGCGCGAAAGTCGCGGTCACCGACATTGTGGATACGGAAACCACGGTCAACATCATCAAGCAGGCCGGCGGCGAGGCCATCGGCGTTCATTGCGACGTTACCGATCCCGATAATATCAAAGCCATGGTCGCAGAGACCGTTTCAACCTTCGGCAAACTCGATATCCTGGTGAATAACGCGGCCCTGTTCGCCGACCTGAAACAGGGATCGTTCCTGGACATCGACGAAGCCGAATGGGACCGGGTGATGCAGATCAACACCCGCGGTGTGTTCAGTTGCGTCAAGGCCGCCGTGCCGGAAATGAAAAGGAACGGTTACGGCAAGATCGTAAACATCGCGTCCGGCACCGTGTTCAAGGGAACGCCGATGCTGCTTCACTACGTCAGTTCCAAGGGCGCGCAGATCGCCTTCACCCGAGCGCTCGCCCGCGAAGTCGGCGACGACGGCATTACGGTCAACTGCATCGCCCCCGGCCTGACGATGAGCGAAAAGGTCGTCGACGACCCACAATGGACGGCGGTCAAGGACGGCAATACCGCGTCGCGCGCGATCAAACGCGAACAGATGCCCGAAGACCTTATCGGTGCCCTGGTATTTTTCTCGTCGTCGGATTCGGATTTCATCACCGGCCAGACCCTGGTCGTCGATGGCGGCTCGGCAATGCACTGACGCGCTGAAAACCTATGAAAAGCAACGGGCGCAGGCCGGGTTCTGCGCCCGTTTTTCTATACGGTCCGGTTGCTGAGAGTATTTCCTGTTTTGGCGGCACCGGGCCGGTGCGATTCCGCTTAAGCGGAATATGCTTTAGTGGACGACCGTCAGCCCGGGAGACGGGGGACGGCTGCGCATAAAGGGGAACAGGACGAGCCCGGCGAAGAAACCGCCGGCATGGGCTTCCCAGCTTACGTTCCCGTCGCTGAGAACGGCATAGCCGATATTCACGATCATCATCACCAGAATGTATTGCGCGAAGTCCTTCGCACTCGGTTTCGAATACCCGTCGCGGCCGCGGATCATGACATAGGCACCGGCCCCCAGCAGGCCGAAGACTGCGCCGGACGCGCCGACCAGGATCTGGCTTTGGCCCCAGTTGATCAGCGCATGGGTCAGGGCGCCCGCGGTTCCGGTGGCGACGAAAAACGTCACGAAGCGCCAGCCCGAAAGATGCGGCGAAATCTGGGGCGACAGCACCACGATCCATGTCGCGTTCGCCAGCAGGTGCAACCAGCCGCCATGGACGAAGACCGATGTCACAGCGCCATAGGCCCAGAAGAGGTTAAGCTCGCCGCCGCGGAACAGATCGAATCCCAGGAACACGACCAGATAGGCATCGAATTCAGGCGGCAGGATCGCCCGGACCGCCTGAACGCCGGTAAGCGCAACCAATAGCTTGATTGCGACGGGCGGCAGGGAAAACTGGGAATTATTCATGAAGAGCCTGTAGATGAAAGCGGCGGGGCGGCGAGTCGAATGGCGCCACCAATATGTAGTGTTGCGGGGTTACAGTACAAGCAACAGTAAAAACGGCAGGGTGACAAAGGACAGCGCCGTCGAAGAGACCACCATACCGGCGACTTCTTCAGGCTTGCGGCCGAATTTCTGCGCAAACAGATAGCTTGAAATTGCAACCGGCATTGCGCTCTGGATGATAACGATGGCGCGGGCCGGGCCGTCAAGCCCGAAAGCCCAGGCGATGGCGACACCCACGGCGACACCCATCGCCAGACGGAAGGCCCCGAGAAAGGCGCTGCGCGTGGCGCCGCCTGTCCGAAGATCGAGGAGCGAGACGCCGAGGGCGACAAGCTGGGCCGGGATCACCATGCCGCCCAAAAGGTCCGTCGTATTGAAAATCCATTCCGGCAAACGGCCGCCCGTCAGTTGCAGCGTGACGGCAATGACGACCGCATACAATACCGGCGCACGCGCCAGCTTGGCATAGGACAGCTTTCCTTCGGCGATCGCGGCGCCGATGGTGAACGTGCCGATGGCGCCGAAGGTGAAATAGACAATGGCCAGCGCCAGGCCTTCATCGCCAAAGGCGAAATACGAAACCGGCAATCCCATGCTGCCGGTCAGCGGAAATATCAGCGACGGCAGGTAGGACGGCAGATCGAGACGCAATAATCGGAGCAGCCCGAAGCCGATCACCGTAAACGCCGCATAGCAGGCGAGCGTCGCAAGGGCGATTTCACCCATCGCAGCGGGCGATAATTCAACCTTCTGGAACGTTGCCAGGATCAGGCAGGGCGCGCCGACATTGTAGACCAGCGACGTAATCAGCCCTGAATCGAACGGGGTCCCGATCTTCGACCACAACACGCCGAAACCGACGCAGATAAAAACCGGCACGATCACGCCGGCAAGCTGGGAAATGATGTCCATACCCGGCACGGCCTTACAGCACGATCAGCATCAGCAATGGCAGGCTTGCCAGGGAAATGGCGGTGGAAACCAGAATCATGCTGGCGGTGTCAGCAGTATTGCGGTTGAATTTCTGGGCGAACATATAGTTATGTACCGCAACCGGCATGGCGGATTCGATAATCAGCGCGCCCCGGGCCGCCCCTTCGAGCCCGAGCAGGGTGGCAATACCGTATCCGACTGCAAAGCCCGCGATCAGCTTGACCGTGCAGATGATGATGATACGGCCGGCACCCTCGGCCCGCATTTTGGAGATCGCGACACCGAGCGAGATCAGCATCAGGGGAATGGCGAGTCCGCCCATCAACGCCGTCGTATTGGCGAGCCAGACCGGTGGCGGCGTGTCGGTGACCATAAAGACCAGGGCGATGGCAACCGCGTAGATCAGCGGATTGTTGTAAAAAACGTCCGCTGCGACACGGCCCGCATAGATGCTCCACCCCACGGTGAAGCTGAACAGCGACGACAACACGAACACGCAGATGCCGAGCGCCAGGCCCTCGGGGCCAAAAGCGAACAGGCAAAGCGGCAGTCCCATATTGCCGGTATTGGACGACGTAAAAACCGGCAGGAACGTATGAGCCGGAAGCCGCATGACCGTAATAGAAATCAGTCCGACTACCAGGAAACACCCGAGGACCAGGGCATAGGCGCCGGCCATTTCCGCAAAGGCCTCGGGGCTGACCTTCAGCTTGGTCAGGGCCGAAAACGCCAGGCAGGGCATGCCGAGGTTCAGGGCGAGCGCGCCGACCATACGGGTGTCGAACGGCCTTCCTGCCCGTCCCCAGACGAACCCGATGCCGGCACAGACAAAGACGGGCGCGATGACCGAAAAGATTTGCAGGAACAATGGATGGCCGCCGTGAAAGGGAATGCGGAAAAGCCCGCAATACGCTGCCGCCAACCGGCGACGGTCCAGTCTAGATCATTCACGCGCCGCGGCAAATGCGACGAACCCGTTATTCGGCCGCGAGGGATGCTTCTGCGGGTTCGAGGTCGCGCAGTTGCGGTGCGACTTCTTCCATGAAACGGGTCATCGACCGGGCGCGTTTTTCGGCGGTCGCCCAGTCTTTGCCGGTAACGATCAGGAACGTTCCGAACCCCCCGGAATCGTCATGGAATTCGCGGATCCGCGCCGCCACGCTGTCAGGCGTACCGAGCAGGTACAGCCCCGCCTCGGCGAGCACCTCGATCGCGCGTTCGTCGTTCGGCACATCCAGATTGAATACGTTCTTGAGCATTTTCAAAAAGCCGCGTTCGGCCTGGACGCTGATTTCATAGGTGACCGCGGGCCGCAGATCTTCCAGGGCTTCTTCGTAGGAATCGGCGATGTAGACGATGCGGGACGCCGTGATATTTTTTCGCGCACCGGTGATACCCGCGGCACGGGCGTATTTTTCATACTTGTCGCCCTTCGGTTTGAGCCGTTCCGGTGTTTCGAGGAACGCCGACAAAAGGGTATAGCCCCGCTCAGCCGCGATCTTGATCATGGCATCGGTATCGGTGGCGGTCGCCATCGGCATGTGCGGAGACGAGAGCGGCTTTGGCAGCGCCACGACCCCCTTGCCTTTCCAGTGGGCGCCGTCCCAGTCGAAAATCTCGTCGCTGCCCCAGCATTTGAGAATGAAGTCGAGCGATTCCGTCAGGCGTTCGTGGCGGTCTTCGAACGTCAGTCCGCGTTCCTCGGTAAACTGGGGAGAGGGAAAACCGGACCCGAACCCGAAAATGAACCGGCCTTCGCCGAGCAGATGTTCGGTGACGGCTGCCTGGATCGCGACATCGAGCGGATGATGGATATGAAGCAGTCTGATCGCCGCGCCCATTCGGATCTGCTTTGTCAGCCCGGCGGCCTTGCACATCAGCAGTTCCGGCATGGGGATCGTATCGACCCGGTTGATATAGGGCGGCTCTCCATGATGCTCGCTGATATAGGCATCGCGGAAACCGAGCTTGTCGGCGAGAACGATTTCTCGGATGTCTTCCTCGTAGGTCTGGGCTGCGGTGGTGTGCGGGCGAAAGCCGTTGGAAAAAATACCGAATTGCATGTGTCTCGATCTCCACAGGTAAGGCGTCACGTTACCGCCTGTTATGCCGCACTGCAATGTCGGCTATATCGCACCGCAAACAAATTCGGGAGTCAGACGGCCTCCGCAGACTCGTCTTCTTCGATCAGTGCGCCGAGGTCGTTCATATCTTCGATCATCCGGCGCCAGCGGTCTTCGCCGAAACGGGCGGTCAGCGCATCCTGCGCTTCGTGCCATACCGGCGTTGCACGGTCTATCGCGGCGCGGCCCTGTTCGGTCAGGCTGACGACGCGTTCGCGTTTGTCGTCGCCCGCGGCAATCGAAACCAGCCCCTGGTCGGCGAGCACCTTCAGGTTGCGTGTCAGCGTCGTCCGGTCGAGGGCAAGATGCGCCGCGAGGCGCGTCACCGATGCCGGCCCCATCAGGGCCACCGCACCCAGCATGGTGAACTGGGTCGCCTTGATGCCGCTCGGCGCCATGATATCGTCATAGAACTGCGTGACCGCCCGGGAAGCGCGGCGGACATTAAAACACGTGCAGTGCCACGCAACACGCACCTGTGTCGGTTTCTGACGGGAGGACGAATCAGCCATATAAGTGCAAATACACATAAAACAGCGAATCGGCAATCGTTTTCCCATCCTGCTCGCATTTGGCCGGCAGGCGCGCTACATCCACCTTATGTCCGGAAACGAGAACCGCAATACGCCCTGGGCCCAGCCCGGAGACAAGCCGCCGAAGCGGCGCAGACCCTTCTGGCTGTGGATGCTGATTGCGGCGATTGCGGTCGCCGGATTACTGTATTTTCTGAGCTGGCAATTCCCCGGCGTCCTGTCCGACGGCGACGCCCAACCCTATCTGGCGCACCATGTCATCCTGCTGGTGGTGCTCGGCAGCGCGCTGATGGCGGGCCGCCAGACCACCATCGGGACCTCACTGCGCCATGCCGCGATATGGATTGCGATCGGCGTCGTCGCGATCCTCGGCTATAGCTACCGGTCGGATTTCCGAAACCTGCAGAACCGCATCGTCGGCGAATTACGGCCCGATCTCGGCCTCGTCACCACCGGCGGAGAGGTCACGATCCGGCGCGGCGGCGACGGGCATTTCAGACTGACGGCGAATGTCGACGGCAAGCCGGTCCGGTTTCTTGTCGATACGGGCGCCAGCCTTGTGGCTCTGACGCCGGGCGACGCACGAACCCTCGGCTTCGATACGTCCCGGCTGACATACGGGCTGCGGCTCAGGACGGCCAACGGCACGGCATGGGCCGCCGGCGTCACCCTGGGAACGATTGCCGTCGGACCGATCCGCGCCCGCAATGTCGGTGCGTCGGTCAGCCGGGAGGGGCTTTCCGAATCTCTGCTGGGACTTACCTTCCTGAACAGGCTGTCGGGTTACGAGGTTCGCGGCGACACGATGATACTGAAACCCTGAGACAGATACGGACGGGAGCACGAAACAGCATGGTCAAGCTCGACAAAATTTACACACGCGGCGGCGACGGCGGGGAAACCTCGCTCGGCGACGGCAGCCGCGTGCCCAAACATTCGGCCCGCGTCCACGCCCAGGGCGATATCGATGAGACCAATGCCGCGATCGGCCTTGCCCGGCGCTTTGCCGGTACGGACGAAACAACGTCCGCCCTGCTGGCCCGGGTGCAGAACGACCTCTTCGATCTCGGCGCCGACGTTACCCGGCCGGGCGACGACCCCGCCGACGGCGCACTGCGGATTCAGCCCGGACAGGTGGAACGGATCGAACAGGAAATCGACCGGATAAACGAAGGTCTCGAACCGCTGAAATCGTTCATTCTGCGCGGCGGCACCGACCTGGCGGCGGCACTGCATTTTGCCTGCACAGTGTGCCGTCGTGCCGAACGAATGCTGTCGGCGTTGTCCGCCGAAGAGCCGTTGAATCCGCACGGGCTCAAATATATAAATCGGTTGTCGGACCTTTTATTCGTGATGGCCCGCGCCGCCAATGACAGCGGAACCACCGACATCCTGTGGAAGCCCGGCGAAAATTCATGACCGGCGAGGGGACCGGCAGAGAGTCGCTGGTCGAGTCCCGCAAACCGGTATAGGTTCACATCCATGGGTATGGCAAAAATTATCATTTCAGGCATGACGGTGGGCGTTGTCGTCATCTGCATGTCTCAGGCTGCTTATGCGTCTGCGCAGAAAGGTGTCGAAGCCTTTCAGCGCGGCAAATACGAAGTTGCGCTTAAATATCTGAAACCAGCAGCCAAAGACGGCGATGCCGCCGCGATGTACGTCCTCGGTCAGATGTATGCGTCGGGCCGCGGGATCGAAAAAGACGAAAAACTTGCTGCCGGGTATTTCATGAAAGCGGCGGAGCTCGGAAATGCCGATGCGCAGCAGAGCCTGGGCTCCGCACTGATGTTGGGCGAGGGCATCGAGCAGGACATGATCGAAGCCCTGAAATGGTTCATTATTTCTTCCCGCGGCGGGAATAAGAGCGCAACGGAATATACCGCGAAAGTCGGCCGTTTCCTGTCCAAGGACATGCAGCGCGAAGCCCGCAGCAAGGCCATGGAATGGCAGAAAGCCCACACGAAAAAGACCACGGAAACGAACTGAATCTAGGCCTTCATGCCGGTTGCCCGCGCCGTCATGCCGGTATTCCCCGCATGGTCGGTCGCCCGGAAAGATACTTCGTCCCGGCCGGATTCCCCTGCAACGACGGCCGACGCGCCGATCCTGAAATCGCCGTTGTCGTAAATTGGCCGCCCCGACCGGAACGAGAACGTTTCGACCGCGAAACCGGGTGAATTTTCCGCCAGCAGATCCAGCATGAGCCGAGCGATGAGCGTGCCCTGGACCAGCAACCCGGGATAGCCCTTCTCGCGAACGTAGTCGCGGTCGTAATGGATGCGGTGGCTGTTAAAGGTCACGGCGGAATGGCGGAACATGAGCACCGGATCGGGGGTAATCGTCCGCGACCACGCCTCTTCCGGCGCCACGGGGGCCGGCTTCATTGCAGCCGGTTTTTTTTCCGGTATCGCGGCGGCAACCGGGCGGAAAATGATGTCGTTCTGTTCGACGACAGCGAGCCCCTGCGCGTTGGACACCCGGTGCTCGATTAACCCGACGATAAAAGAACCCGACCTGCCGTCCTTTATATCGAACGACATCACCTCGGATTCCTTCCGGATAACGTCGCCAATCCGCAGCTTTGCGCGAAATTCGAACCGCGCGCCGCCGAACAGCTTGTTCGGATAATCGGCGACTGCCGGCAGCAGACCTTCATCCTTTGCCAGGCCGTCCGGGCCAAGCCGCGACGGCGGCAGCTTGGCCGTGCAGAACAGGCCGTGCCACAAAGGCGGCAGATCGTCGCCCGGCCGCGGGGCGGGCGCATCGTGACCGAACGCCGCCCGGAGGCCGGCGACGGGGGCCGCCGTCACGACGTCCTCCGCGACGACGATCCGGCCAAGAGCGGCCTGAAGCGATTTCGGGATCCTTTTCATTCCCGATTGCATACCGCAGCCGTCCCCTATTCGCCAGCCTCTCGCTTCAGAGCCGGTCACCCTGTTCGACCAGAACGCCGAGCGCGAGAGCCTCGTCCCGCGCGGCAATCGGGAACAGGCCCATCGCATTGGTCTGGTGGAGAAAACCGAGCTTTTCGTAAAAGCCTTCCTTGCCCGGCACCGTGGTCAGGTAGACCTTCTGCACCGGAAGACGGCGCAGCAGTTCATGCATCATTTTGCGCCCGATCCCCGCACCCTGGAAACCGGGGTCGACCGCGACATCCATCACGGTCGCATAATACACGCCGTCGGACATCGCCCGGGCGGCGCCGACCAGTTGTCCGCCGACCCAGGCGAAGCAGCACAGGTAACTGTTGGCGAAGGCGCGTTTGATCTCTGCCGCATTCCGAACGGCGAGCGGCGCGCGGGCGTAAATATCGGCGAGGACATCCCAGTCGACGCCGTCGCGGGTGAACGTCACCTTGGCGTAGGCATTCCGGTAGAAGTTCTGGTCCTGTCTGTGTTCGATCAACGCGCCCATGGTGGTCTCCTTTCGAATGATTCGGGCTTCGGAAAATCAGACATAAAAAAATCCGCCGCGCGGGGTCCCGCGGGCGGATCAGCCTGTGAAAAAGAAGGGTCGGACTAAATCATTCCGGTCCCTTCAGAACACACACGGCCACCTGCCCGCGCGCCTTTGGCAAGGCGCGCGACCATAGCGATTCGTTTGATGGCAATCGTGTGTGTCATGGGGCGCAGCTTATAGGGCTGAGTGGATAGGAGATCAAGGGAAAACGTCCCAAAGACCGGTCCCCGATTCCGGTCCGGCACGAACCGAGCGTGACGCCGCCGGATCACTTATACGGATCGGCCGCGTCTCTCAGCCCGTCGCCGAGGAAATTGAAGGCAAGGATAACGATGATCACCGGCATCACCGGCAGCATCAGCCAAGGGTAGAGCGCGACCACGTTGATGTTCTGGGCTTCCGCCAGCAGGACGCCCCAACTGGTGATCGGCGGGCGCAGCCCGAGTCCGAGGAAGGACAGAGCGGTTTCGCCCAGGATCATCGCCGGGATCGACAACGTGGCCGAGGCAATCAGGTGGCTCATGAAGCTCGGCATCATGTGCCGCCAGATGATGCGCCCGGGCTTGGCGCCCATCAGCCGGGCGGCCGACACAAAGTCTTCCTCGCGGATCGCCAGCAGTTTCGACCGCACCGCGCGGGCAAGGCCGGTCCAGTCCAGCAGGCCGAGAATGATGGTAATGCCGAAATAGATGACGATGGGGCTCCACGTCACCGGCAGGGCGGCGGACAGCGCCATCCACAGCGGCAGTTCGGGGAACGAGCGGATCACCTCGATCACGCGCTGGATCACGTTGTCGATCCAGCCGCCGTAATAGCCGGCCAGCCCCCCGAAAAACATGCCCAGTGCAAAGCTGATCGTGATGCCGATCAGCCCGACGGTAAGCGAAATACGGGTTCCCATAACGATGCGCGAGAACATGTCGCGCCCCAGCCGGTCGGTGCCGAGCAGGAACAGCGTGCCGTTCTCCGGCGGACACACCAGATGAAACCGCATCGGGATCAGGCCCCAGAAATTATAGCTGTCGCCGAGGCAGAAAAAGCGGATCGGGTCGGCCCGGCGCTCGTCTTTGCTGTATTCCCGCTTCAGGTTCTCCATGTTCAGCGTGTATTTCAGGCTATAGGTAAACGGCGCCTTCAGGCTGCCTTCGTGGAACAGGTTGATCGATTGCGGCGGCGCATAGATGTGATCCGTATGGCGGCTGTGCATGTTGTAGGGCGCAATGAATTCGCTGATCAGCACGCTGAAATAGATCACTGCCAGGATCGCGCCGGACCAGACGGCCAGCTTGTGACGCCGGAAACGAATCCACATCATGCGCCATTGCGACGCCATATAGACCCGTTCCTGTTCCGGTGTCAGCGCTTCTGCGACATGAGGGTCGAACGGCGCGTCCGAAACCCAGTGTTCGAGGGTGTCGTCGCTTTTTGACGGCGAACTCATCGCGTACTCCCCCCGCCCAGCCGGATACGCGGATCGAGCATGGCGAGAAGAATGTCCGAAATGAACACCCCGATCACCGTCAACAGAGACAGGAACATCAGGAACGACCCGGCAAGGTACATATCCTGGCTTTGCAGCGCCCGCAGAAGCATCGGCCCGGTGGTCGGCAGAGACAGCACGACCGACACGATCACCGAGCCCGAAATCACCTGCGGCAACAGGTTCCCGATATCGGCAATGAACGGATTCAGCGACATGCGCAGCGGATATTTGATCAAAAGCCTGCGGGGCGGCATTCCCTTGGCGCGGCCGGTAGTGACGTATTGGCGCTGCAATTCATCCAGCAGGTTCGCGCGCAGCCGCCGGATCATCCCCGCCGTCCCCGACGTCCCGATTACGACGACCGGCACCCAGAGATGTTCCAGCACCGAGACGAACTTTCCCCATGACCACGGCTGGCCGATAAAATGATCGTCCATCAGCCCGCCAACCGACGTGCCGAACCATCGGTTGGCAAGATAAAGCATGACGAGGGCGAGCAGGAAATTGGGCGTTGCCAACCCAAGGAATCCCAGAAACGACAGGCCGTAATCCCCCCAGGAATACTGATGCGTCGCCGAGTACACGCCGATGGGAAACGACACCGCCCAGGTGAACATGATCGTGGTGATCGACACCAGGAAGCTGAGCCACAGGCGGTCGCCGACGACTTCCGATACCGGCTGGTTGTGTTCGAAAGAGAACCCGAAATCTCCCTGCAGCATGCCGAACAGCCACACCAGGTATTGCTGCCACCATGGTTTGTCGAGACCGTATTGTTCGCGCAGGAAGGCGATTTTCGCCTCGTCGACCGCTTCGCCCTGGCTTTGCAGCTCGTTGATATAGCTGGTCAGGTAATCGCCCGGCGGCAACTGGATGATGACGAACACGATCAGGCTGATCGCCAGCAGGGTCGGGATCATGATGAAAAGGCGGTGAATCAGGTATCGAAGCATGGTTCTTCCCGCCTATCGCCGCGCCTGACGGCGCTGGGCATCGTCGAACCAGAACGTATCCGGCATATAGACGCCGAAATGCGCGCCGGGATTCCAGTTGAACACGCCCTTCTTGGGGACGTTCCGCAGACTGGAATTGACCACGACCGGCTGCGGCACCGCCGAGATAAGGCCAATCGAATATACGCGATCCGCGTTGATTTCCAGCATCCGGCGCCAGATCGCACGCCGTTCCGCGCGGCTCAGGGCATAGGCCCAGGCCCGGTTGAGCTTCAGCAGTTCCAGCGCGTGCGAATCTGTCGGCGCTTCTCCGGCACGTCCGAGCGTCTGGTAATACTGTCCCCATTTCGGCCATTGGAGCTGCAACTGATCGGTCGGCGCGAATTCGTCCGGAATGGTATCAGCGTTGGGAATGCCGAATTCATGACCCGACCAGATCGATACCAGTGTCTCGCCCGCGAAGATCCGATTGCGGAATACTTCGCGTTGCGACGGCCGGGTAAACAGCTTGATTCCGGCTTCGAGCCAGGAATCGTGGATCAGTTCCAGCACGTCTGTCTGCTCGGTGTCCTCGCCTGCGGTCTCGACGATGATTTCCATCGGCTTGCCGTTCGGCAGCAGCCGGACCCCGCGGGAATCCCGCTTCGTCAGTCCAAGCGCATCGAGTTTCGCGTTCGCCTGTTTGAGGTCGAACCGGGCCCAGGCATCAAGGTACTCTTTTTTGTACAGCGGACTGGCAGGAAGCACAGTGTTCTGACCTTCGATTGCGAGGCCGTAATAGATCACCTGGTTGATTTCGTGCCGGTTGATTGCCAGCGACAGGGCGCGGCGGAATTCCACATTCCGGAAAAGATCTCGCCAGACCGGATCCTTGGCATTCAGATTGGGAAACAGCGCAAGATGCGAACCCTTGGCCGTCTGCCACAGGCGCACCTTGAAATTCTCGCGTTTTTCCGCCTCCTTCAGGAACGTGTAGTTGTTGAATGCGATGCCGCGGGCCTGCAGGTCGGCCTCTCCGGCGCCGGTCTTCAACGCGATCACCCCGGCCGCGGCGACGCCCATGGCAACCCGGTCGGTATACGGCAGTTGACGGCCGTTCTGGTCGATCCGGTGAAAATACGGATTGCGGTCGAACAGGAAGCGCTGTGCCGGCGGCTTGGTTTTCAGCACCCAGGGCTGAAGCGTCGGCAAGTCGGGATTGTCGTTCTTGTACTGGTTGTCGCGCCGGTTATGCAGCGCCGCCCAGTTGCGGCGGCCGGATTTTTCGACCTTCGCCTTCAATTTCCCGGGCGCCGCGTATTTGGTGTGGAATTTTTTCAGGTAATGCGCCGGGCGGTAGATATAAAGCGGCGTCGCCGATGCCAGCGCGGGCAGGAAATGCGGGTTCGGCGAACTCCACGAATAGCGGACCGTATGGTCGTCGATGACTTCGAACTTTGCGGCCTCGCCGGCGACGAGCATCTGCTTCGGCGGGCCGAGCGGCGACAGCATCCGCTGGTTGGCGATGTCTTCCCACCAATAGCGGAAATCCTCGGCGGTAAACGGCGTGCCGTCGGACCACCTGTGTCCCTTGCGCAGGTGCAGGGTAAAGCTGCGGCCGAGTTCGTCATCGACACGCGCCAGGATGTCGGGCTGCAGGTTGAATTCCGAATCATAGGTCACCAGGCGCGCATAGCCGTAGACGACCATAACCCGCGTATCCTTGGAGCGGCCGAACACAACGCGGAGGATGCCGCCGTGGAGGCCGGGCGTTTTGACGTTCACGATGCGGGGATCGGACGGCAGGCGGCGGGCAACCGGCGGCAGACTGCCATTTTCGACCTGTTGCGCCAGAACCGGCGGACCGATGGGCTCAACCGCATGCCCGGTGGCCGGCGCCAGCGCGGCTGCGACGGTCCCTAACGTTGCTATGGCGGCAATCAGCGTTTTCACGCGACCAGGTCCTGCAGGTCGGCGTTCGGATCGGCACGCACATAGTGCCCGTCGCCAAGATCCATCAGTTTTAGATCGTGGTCGCCGTCGATCGTAAACGGTTCCGGCCATGCCGACGGAATCGACGCCTTGCCCTCCATCAGGGCGGACAGGTCCAGACGCGAATCGGGATTGGGCTCCGGCACCGCAGACAGCAATGCACGCGTATAGGGATGCACCGGTGCGCGGAACAGGACTTCGCGCGGGGCGGTTTCAACCAGGCGCCCGGCGCACATCACGGCGATCCGGTCGGCAATGTAGTCGACGACCGCGAGATTGTGCGAAATAAACAGATAGGTCAGCCCCAGATCCTTTTGCAGGTCCTTCATCAGGTTAAGGATCTGTGCCTGGACCGACACGTCCAGCGCCGAAACGGGTTCGTCGCAGATCAGCAGTTCGGGCTTCAACGCCAGCGCGCGGGCGATCCCGATCCGCTGGCGCTGACCGCCCGAGAACGAGTGCGGGTAGCGGTTCAGATAGCGCGGATCGAGTCCGACCAGCGCCATAAGTTCCTGCACCATCTCGGCACGGTAGGCGGGATCGCCGATTTTATGGATGACCAACGGTTCCGAGATGATATCGAATACGGTCATGCGCGGGTTCAGGGACGAAAACGGGTCCTGGAACATGAACTGCATCTTGCGGCGATAGGGTAGCAGATCTTTTTCGTTCAGCGTCGTCAGGTCGACGCGGTTTCCGCGATCGTTGAACAGGACCTCGCCGCAATCGGGCGACAGCGCCCGCATGATCATCTTGGACAACGTCGTTTTGCCGCAACCGGATTCGCCGACAAGGCCGAGACATTCGCCCTGGCGGACGAAAAAACTGACATCGTCGACCGCCAGCACTTTCTGGGTATCGCCGCCGGCGAATATGCCGCCCTTGCGCAATTCATAGGTCTTGGTCAAACCTTTGACTTCGAGCAGCGGCGCATCGAGCGCAACCGGCGCTTCTTCGCGATCGGCCAGCAGGTGTCCGGTGCGGTGCTCGATTTCGCGAAGCGGAATCAGCCGTTCGCCTGGTTTCATATTGAACCGCGGCACGGCGCGCAGCAGTGCGCGCAGGTAGTCATGCCCGGGCGCGCGGAAAATATCGTCCAGGGAACCGCGCTCCAGAACGCCCCCGTGATACATCACGACGATTTCGTCGGCGACATTGGCAACCACCCCCAGATCATGGGTGATCATCAGGACCGCCATCTGCAACTCCGACTGCAGGTCGTTGATCAGTTTGAGGATCTGCGCCTGGATCGTGACGTCCAAGGCCGTTGTCGGCTCGTCCGCAACCAGCAGCGCCGGCCGGCAGACAAGCGCCATCGCGATCATTGCGCGCTGACGCAACCCGCCCGACAACTCGAACGGATAGGTTCGCAGGGCGCGCAGCGGATCCGGAAAACCGACAAGACGCAGCATATCTGCCGTCAGTTCCATTCCTTCGGCCTTGGTCACCTCGCGGTGCAGGAACAGCGCTTCCGATATCTGGTCGCCGACCGTGTGCAGCGGCGACAGGGACGTCATCGGTTCCTGAAAGATAATCGATATCCTGCCGCCCCGGATCGACCGCATCTTTTCACCGTCCTGGTCCAGGGTCAGCAGGTCGGTCACCGATCCGTCCCGGGGGTCCCGGAAGTTGATCTCGCCACCGGTGACCTTGGCGGATTTCGGCAGAATTCCCATGATGGTCTGCGAGACGACCGACTTGCCGGAACCGGATTCACCGACAAGAGCAACCGTTTTGCCTGCCGGGACGCGAAAGCTCACACCGTTTACCGCGCGGACGATTCCTTCCGTGACGTGGAATTCGACCTTCAGGTCGCTGACGTTTAGGAGATCCGGCATGGGGACCCGTTACCCGATATGAAATTCGTGTTGTCCAACCCCAGAACTTCTATGTTCCCGGCGGTCGATAGTGAAAGAGCAATTTCCTGATGATGGGCCGCCTTTACCGCGACGGCCACAATATCTCTGAAGCCCGTAAGAGTCGATTCGATGCGGATCGTCGCATGCGGGCCCTTAAGAACAAGTTGCATCCAGCCGTTTCGTCCGTCGCGGCGGGTTGAAAAATACTTCAGCCGCAAATCGCGTAACTCGGTCCATTGGATATTCCGCGTTACCGGGCCGCTTACCGCAATCGCCCCGTCGCTGCATTCGACGACACATCCGTGGCGCAACAGGGTGTGCAGTATATAGACGATAAAAGCGGCCGCCCCGATTCCCAATATGACCGCCATCGTCCGGGTCGTCGTTGCAAAAAACAGGGGACCAGCCATCAACACGACGCCAAGAAAGCCCTGAATATACTGCGTCACGAGCATGCGTAACGTGTAACGGTATACGGTCACCGTCATACCGGCGGCCTCGCGAACAGATCGCCTGCGCCCCGCCATGTTACGGCGGCATGGGCCGCCGTCTCGCGGCCGAACCGTTCGACGAACGCCCAGCAGGATTCGTCATGGGCAAGATGATGCGTCAGCAGTCCCGTGGGCTCCGCCAGGTCGGCATCGCCCGTGCGTTTTGCCGACAAATGCGCCACCGCCGCGCCGATCACGGCGTCGTCTCCCGCATAGGCGCGGGTTCCGGGCCAGTCGATGACATCCATATGGGTATTCACCACCGTCAGACCGGGGACAGCCTCACCGCTGTCACGGGCCAAAAATGTCGTCAGCCCGTGAAATCCCAGCCCGGGCAACAGGTTCGCCACGGCAGCGTCGATACGGTTCCAGGGCGGTACCATGACGTCGAGCCAGCCATCTTCGCCAAACAGCTCGATCATGTGACCGCGGCCGCCGGCAAGGTCCCGTGCGATATCCCATAATTCCCGGTCCGCCCCGAGTTCGGCCTTCTTTTCGCCTGCCGGACGGTAATTGGCATGGGCAAAACCATGCTGAAGGATATCGATTCCGTCTTCGTCACGCAGGACGCCCGCAAGCGCGGGGCGCGCATTGGCGGGAATCACCGCCAGCGCCAGCGGTACATTCAGACTGCGCCGGAGCGCCAGCAGGCGGCCCAGTGCCGGCGTATCGTCAATCGCATCGTCATCGCGCCACCAGAATTCGGCCGTCAGACCCGCCGCCGCCCAGGCATCCAGTTCCGCCGACAGCCTGTCCCACGCGGTCATGCAGCGCTATCCCGCCGCGCGGCAAGCCACCCGGTTATCAGTCGGGCGCTGGCCTCCGCCCCGCCGGTGTCGAGGCCCGAAGCATCAGGCCGCGGCGCATCCAGCGCAGCATCGACCGCCCGCGCCAGGGCCACGGCGTCGAGCGAGGCTTCCGGAATCGTTCGGATCCCGCTGCGGTTTTCCAGTAAACGCGCCCGCAGGGTCTGTTCGGTTTCCAGCCCGCCTGCATAGGGCACGATCACCCCGCGGGCGCCGGCCGTCATCATCTCCATCACCGTGTTGTAACCGCCCTGACTGATCGACAATTCGCAATTCGCCATCAAGGTGGGGAAATCGGGTCGGGCCCGTTCGACGATGACACCTTCCGGCGCCGCAGCGGCAAGCGCATCGAAAATGTCGCCAGGCAGGCCGTGACCGGCGAGAATACGCCAGGTCCGGTCCGCAAGCCTTGTATGCGGCCGCGCCTCCATCGCCGCGCGGAACAGTTCTTCGCTGACCGCACCGCCGCCGGCGGAAACGATCACTTCGCCGGTCCCCGCCCCGCGCGCAGTCTTCTGCGGCGTATCCACCACGTAGCCCGTATAGGCGACCTGGCCGGCAATACGGTCGGCATGGGCGAAGGTCTCGTCGAACGGAATCAGGGTCGGATCGCCGTGGATCATCACCCGGTCGTAATAGGTCTCGATCCGGGCCAGCATTTCGGCGACACGTTCGGGCTTCGGCGGCTCGACCAGGATGTCGCGGACCGACGACACGATCAGCGGCGGGCGGGAGGATGCTTTCGCCGCATCGAGCAGCGCCGTCAGTTCGAGGCGCAACTGACGGCGGCCGAACGGGAACAGTTCGGTTATTACCGCGTCGGGCGACACCGATTCATAAGCGTCGAGCAGCAGGTCGCGGCGGCGTTCGCGAAAGGCATCGTCAATCTCCGTACCGGTGTCGTCGATCAGGATCTTGAAATACTTGTCGGCGGCCCGGACCGGCGGCAGCTGGACCAGCGTCGCCCCGCCGAGATCGAGACCCGGCACGTCATGTCCGCCGGAAACCACGGTGACGTCCATCCCCGCCCGCCGAAAGGCACGCGCCAGGGTCGCGGTCCGCTTCAAATGCCCGATCCCCAGCAGATGCTGGACCCAGAAGAATATTTTCGGCGTTGTCATTCCGACACGCCTTCGGGCAACAGGCTTATGTTTAGGGCTTCGATCTCGAATGTCCCATCGGCATGGGCGTTAAAAATATGAACACTGGCCCAGTCCATTTTCTCCGGCGGCTTGCCGACCATGCTCCACCCCGTCGCGAGCGACAGCGCCGCGCGGATAATCCCCTGGTGGCATACGGCGCCGGTCGGAATGCCGGTTTCGGCAACACCGCGCGCCCAGGCGGCAACACGGTCGCGGACGTCGCGCGGGCTCTCCCCGTTATGGGGGCGAAGGTCGAGGCCAAGCGCCGCCCGTTTGGAAACCTCGTCGCCATAGATTTCATCGAGTTCGGTGCGGGTGCGGCCTTCCCAGTCACCCCAGTTCATTTCGATAAGGGAAGGTTCCAGCCGGGCGACATCCAAAGCCAGCAGTTCCGCCGTCTGGCGCGCCCGGCTCAGCGGCGAGGCGACCCATTCGAACCCCTTGTAAACCGGCGGCACCGTCCAGGCCGAAACTTTCGCGCGCCCTTCTTCGGACAACGGACGGTCGGCATGGCCCTGGAGCCGGTGCTCGGCGTTCCAGTCGGTCGGGCCATGGCGGATAAGGGCGATGGGGATCATACGGCGCGGGCTTTCACAGTGGTCTGCAATATTTCGTCCAGTCGGCGGGCGGCGACCGCGATATCGTTTTCCGCAGCCGTCAGCGACAGCGCGGAAGCACGCATCGCGTCCAGCCGCGCGGGAGCATCCAGCAGGTCGGCAGCCGACGCCGCAAACGCCGCGGCATCGCCGACCGGGCACAGCACCCCCGTCCGGCCGTCACGCACAACGTCGGGAACCCCGCCGGTGCGCCCGGCCGCAACGGGCAGCCCCGCCGCCTGCGCCTCCAGCATCGCCATGCCATAGGCTTCGTTCACCGCCGGCCAGACCAGCAGGTCGGCGGCGGCATAGAAAGCAGGCAACTCGCCCGACGGCACAGCGCCGGCAAAGACCGCCCGGCCCGGCAGGAGCCCCCCATAGGCGGCTTCCACATCTGCACGCGCCGGCCCGTCGCCGACAATCAAAAGGGTCCAGTTGCGGCCGGCGATCCGTTCCAGCGCTTTCGCAAGAACGCGATAGCTCGCCAGCTTATCGCCCGCCCGCATCATCCCGACGGCAAGCAATATCGGGCTGTCCGCGCCGATCCCGAACCGTCGGCAGATATCTTTCCGATGCAGCGCCCGGTTCTGCGCCGCCGCGGCTAACGGCGCGGTATCGGTGAAAGGCGCCAGATGGTGATACCGCCCCCGGTCGGTCAGCAATGGCAGGACGCAGGCCGCATCGAGACCGGACAGACCGATAATGCCGTCGGCGGCACGGATTGACGCTTCGGCTGCCCGGTACCCGGAGTCCCATCGCCCGCCCGCCTGTTTCGGGGCGTGAGAGACCTCCGCCATGAAATAGGGAATGCCCAGGGCCCGGCTTACGTCGGTTCCCAGTCGGTCCGGCGCCTTGTGATAAACGTGATAGGTAAACCACGCATCGGGCGCCTCGTCCGTACCGGTCCACCGCCGCACAAGGCGCTCAGCGATTTTCTTTCCCAGTCCGGCAAGCCGTTGCTGGCGGACGGAATCGCCGGTGCCGTCGCGGCTGCAGAACCGGCTCGCTATTTCGACGGTATGATGCCGGCCAAGCGCCCGGATCAGATTCCGCGCCATTTCCCGGTCACCCGACGGTACCAGCGAATCCGGACTTTTCATCGGCGCGTAAAAGGCGATTTTCATCTGCGGGAACGTAATCAGGCCGCGTCGCGGCCGGCCGGGGACGTCGCCGCGCCGGAATTCCGGTCGGATTCCGGATCGAATTTTTCGATCAGCCTGTCGACACCGGCGTCGAACGAAAAATGCCCCCGCACGCGGCTTTCGCCGCTACGCCCCAGGAACAGGCGGCGCTCGGGATTAGCTGCCAGGTCGGCGATTGCCGCAGACAGCGCATCGGCATCTTCCGACGGCACCAGGAGCCCGGTTTCGGTATCGACGATCAGTTCGGGAATGGCGGAAACGTCTGTTGCGATGCACGCCAACGCCTGGCTCTGGGCTTCCATCAGCACATTGGGCAGCCCGTCGCGGTCGCCGTCGCCGCCGACCCGGCTGGCCAGCACGAATAGGTCGGCATCGCGGTACCGGTCGATCACGTCGCCCTGGGGCAATGCACCCAGCCAGTCAATCCGGTCGGCAATCCCAAGGCGCTCTGCCCGGGCGCGCAGCGTGTCGCGCAATTCGCCGCCGCCGATATGCCACAGCCGCCAGTTCAGACCCTGCGGCAGACGGCTCAGCGCATCGAGCAGGACGTCGTGCCCCTTTTTCTCGACCGCCCGCCCGACGCTCAAGACCCGCAGCGGATCGGTTGCGTCGCTCCCGTCGCGCAGCGCACGGCGTTCGGGCGGCGCGGGGAAACGCGTCCAGTCCAGCCCGTGATAGACCAGTTCGACACGCGAGCCGCTTTTGTCCAGGCGCGCAAGATGATCGCGGGCATAGGCCGAACAGGTCACCAGCCAGTCGCAGGCATCCAGTTTTTCGCGGATTTCCCAGTCGGGCGACGTCCAGATGTCCTTTGCGTGCGCCGAAACGGTCCACCGCCGGCCGGTCAGGATTGCAGCGTAGCGTGCCACCGATGCCGGCGTGTGCAGGAAATGAACATGGATGTGGTCGATATCGGCCGGCAGTTCATCCGCCATCACCAGCGCCTGCCCGAACCTGCGAATCCGGTTCGGGGTCCTGTCGCGCCGCAGATCGCTGAGCCAGGTCCGGAAAGCGGCACGATAGGAAGGCAATTTCCGCATGGCCCGCCAGGCCCGGAAAACGCGGCGCGGTTCCTGATAAAGGTATTCGGGCAGGTAACGGACCGGCGCAGCGATTTCGTCATGCACGGGATGGGTATGGCTATCGGTCGGATGACGCAGGGAAACGATTTCAATATCCATCCCCCGCCGCTCCAGGCCACGGATTTCCTGCGCGATGAAAGTTTCCGACAGGCGCGGATATCCTTTCAGGACGATGGCTGTCTTACCGGGCATCCGATCGCTTGCCCGGTCAGCCGCGTTCGGCAACCGCGGCGATAGACGTCCCGCGACGGCTGCTCAACCGCCGCGCCAGACGGTTTACATTGGGCAGACCGTCAAGCAATCCCGGAACGACAACATCCGACGGACGGTTCTGCTGCGGCAAATGGCGCAGTGCCGTCGCCATGTCCCGGGCATCGCGAATGCCGTCATCGGTCAGCATCCGCAGCAGGCCAAGCTCCTGCGCGCGGTCTGCGCGGATGAACTGTTCCATGCGCGGCACCGTGCGCGGCACCACAAGCGCCGGCTTGTCAAATGAGAGAATCTCGCAGAACGTGTTGTAGCCGCCCATTGCCACAATCCCCGCAGCGCCCTGGATCAGCGGTTCGATATTGGCCTCGAAGGTGATCGCCTCGACAAGGTCCAGATCCGCGGTGCGGCGGGCGAATTCGGCCTGTTTTTCCTGCTGCATGAAAGGCCCGAATACCAGGAGCGCCGGATAGGCGGGATTCGGATCCTGCTCATAGGCCCGCAGCACCCAGTCGACCAGTGCTTCACCGTCGCCGCCACCGCCCGGCGTGACGAGAAGATAGGGCCGGTCGAAGGGTATGGCATGGTCGGCGACCGGGGCGCCGCGCGCATCTTCGCGTTCCAGATACCCGGTATACACCATCTTGCGGCGGACCTGCGCCGACAGGTCGATTTCCGCCAGCGGATCGCAAATCTGGGGCAGGCCGTAGACCCAGATTTCGTCATACAGGTTTTCAAGGGCCGGCATGACATTCTTGCGTTTCCATTCCGGCGCCAGCAGGGACGGCTCGTCCATCACGTCGCGCAGACCAAGCACCAGGGGCGTGCCCCGCTCCTTCAGCATCTCAAGCGTCTCGGCGACTTCGCCGCGGAGACCGAGCGGTTCCTTGTCGACGATGAAAATATCGGGATCGAAAATATCGGCGGTGTGCTTGATGATCGACGCCCGCAGCGCCACCGTCTGGTCGATATCGAGATTAAGGCTGTAGGATGTGTAGTCGCCGTTTCGCAGCTTGATCACGCCGGGAACGCGGACAAAGTCCACGCGGCGGCGGAAATCGAAATTGCCGATGATCGGCGAACCCGACAGGATGATCACCGACATGTCCGGGTCGTGATCGACCAGCGCATGCGCGATGGCCCGGCAACGGCGCAAATGGCCGAGACCGAAACTGTCGTGACTATAGATGAGTGCGCGCTGTTGGCGCCTTTCGGATGCCATCCTGTTGTCCCACCTCGTAATATCGGGCGAATATCGCACAGCTTGCCCCCACTCCCAACCCGAGATTATTCCGTTCCCGTTTCGGCAATCTCCTGCAAACCGGCAATCCGGGCTGTGACCGGTGTCACTGTGCCGGAAACAATCCCGTCATATCCTCATTGCGATCATGCAAAGCCCTATCGTAAAAACAGCGCCAGTCATGTAAAAGCTGATGAGAGTCTCCCCTCAGCGTCACAAGCGGGACCCCCGTGGAAACAAGCATTTACCGCTATATAATCCGCTATTCGCTGCGTCGCCAGATCGTGCTGACGATCATGGCAACGGCTTCCTTTCCCTTCCTCTATGCGTTTTACGAGCTGCCCAAACTGATCGTGAACGGCGCGATTCAGGGGAAAAACACGACCTTCCCAACCACCCTGGCGCAGTTCGATTTCGAACAGGTCGACTATCTGTGGCTGCTGTGCGGCGCGTTCCTGGCGCTGGTCATCGTCAACCAGGCCTTCAAATACATCATCAACCTCTATGCCGGGATCACCGGCGAGCGCATGCTGCGCCGGCTGCGGTTCGATTTGTACGGTCGCGTACTCCGCTTTCCCCTGCCGCAGTTCCGCAAAACCTCATCCTCCGAAATCGTGACCATGGTGACCGCCGAGGTCGAACCGCTCGGCGGATTTATCGGTGATGCATTCAAACTGCCGATTTTCCAGGGCGGGTACCTGGTCGTGATCCTGTCTTTTCTGTTTGTTCAGAACTGGTATATGGCGCTTGCCGCGGTCGCGCTTTATCCGCTGCAGGGCTACCTGATTCCCAAGCTTCAACGCCGCGTGAATCTGCTCGGCAAGGAGCGCGTCCGGTTGGTCCGCCAGCTGTCGGACCGGATCGGCGAGACGGTCGGCGGCGTTCAGGAGATTCACACCCACAACACGGCGCGCCGCGAACGGGCCGAATTTTCACACCGGCTCGGATCGATCTACGACGTGCGCCTCCAGATCTATATCTGGAAGTTCATCGTCAAGTTTCTAAATAATTCGATCAACCAGCTCGGCCCGTTCTTTTTCTATGCCATCGGCGGCTACCTGGCGATCAAGGGCGAACTGGAGATCGGCACGCTGATGGCGGCGATCGCCGCACACAAGGACCTCGCCGCGCCGTGGAAGGAACTGCTGAATTTTTATCAGCGCCAGGCCGACGCCAGGATCAAATACGAACAGGTCATGGAACAGTTCCAGCCCGTGGGGCTGACCGAAGAATCCCGCCAGCTCGACGAACCGGATGCGATCGCGCCCATCACCGGCGAAATTTCCGCATCGAACCTGTCGCTGATCGACGATACCGGCGCCGCCCTGGTCGACGGCGCGTCCTTCGTGATCGATTCCGCCGAACATATCGCTCTTGTCGGCGGCGGCGGATCGGGCAAGGACGAAACCACCCAACTGCTCGCCCGCCTGCTATCGCCGACCGCGGGGACCCTTCGTCTCGGCGGGGCATCGGCCGAGGACCTGCCGGAAGCGGTCACTGGACGCCGGCTCGCCTATGTCGGGCCGGCCGCCTATATGTTTTCGACCACCGTACGGGACAATCTGCTCTACGGCGTCAGACACCTGCCGTTGCGCGGCGCCGAATACGACGACGATGCCCGCCACGCGACCGACAAATGGCTCGCGGAGGCCGATATCGCCGGAAATTCGACCGACGACCTGAACGCCGACTGGGTCGATTACGACGGCGCGGGGGTCGCGGACGACAAGGCGCTGCTTGCCCGCATCTTCGAAACCCTCGAGATGGTGGCGCTGGACGACGACATCTATCAGCTCGGCCTGCGCGGCTCCATCGACCCGGCGATTCAGCCCGCTCTTGCGGAACTTTTCCTGAAGGCACGCACCGAGTTCCACAACCGGCTGACGGACCCGGAAATCGCCGCACTCGTCGAAGGCTTCGACCCCGAAAAATACAATGAAAACGCGACGCTCGGCGAAAACCTGTTATTCGGCACGCCGATCGGTGCCGGATTCGACATGGATCGCCTCGCGGAGAACACCTATGTGCTCGACCTGCTGGAACGCGAAGGCCTGACCGACGCCCTTCTCGATACCGGACAGCAGATCGCATCCACCATGACGGAACTGTTCGCCGATCTGCCGCCGGGCCATCCGTTTTTCGAACAGTTCAGCTTTATTTCCGCCGAAGACCTGCCCGAATACCAGGCCGTGCTGACCCGGATAAACCGTGACGGCATCGCGTCGCTGCGCCCCGAGGAACGCACGATGCTGCTGTCGCTGCCGTTCAAGGTATCGCCGGCGCGACATCGTCTCGGCGTCATCGACGACGATCTTCAGCAGCGCGTCCTCAAGGCCCGCAAGGCCTTTGCCGAAAACCTGCCGGAAGAATATGCTGGCGCGGTCGAATTTTTCGATATGGGCGCGTTCAACGCCGCGGCGTCGTTGCAGGACAATATTCTGTTCGGCAAACTGGCCTACGGTCAGGCGCGGGGCGCTGAGCGCGTAGGCGAGATTATCGCCGAGGTGATCGACCGCCTGGACCTGCGGGCCGCGGTGATGGAAGTCGGGCTCGGTTTCCATGTCGGCAATGGCGGCGGACGGCTGTCGGGCAGCCAGCGCCAGAAGCTCGGTATTGCGCGCGCCGTTCTCAAACGGCCGGACGTGCTGATCCTGAACGAAGCGACGGGCAGCCTGGACGGTGCCGCGCAGACCGCGATCCTTGCCGGGCTCAAACAGGAATTCGACGGGCGCGGCCTGGTCTGGGCCGTGCATCGCCCGTCCATGGCGGCGGAATTCGACCGCGTCCTGGTAATGAAATCCGGCCGTGTGATCGAACAGGGCACGTTCGAAGAGCTGAACCGCGAGGGTACCGCCCTTCACGATCTTGCCCGCGCCGAATAGGTTTGGTGCAATGACTTTGAGAAAGACCGCGCGTATGATTTTCACAGGTAAGACCGGGAGGAAAATGTGAGCCTGAATGAAGAGGTCGAGGCTCTGCGCAGCGTCCCGCTGTTTGCGAAGATCGCCCCGTCGAAGCTGAAACTGCTTGCCTTCACCAGCGAACGGCTGACCTTTCCCGCCGGGCAGGAACTGTTCCACCAGGGCGACCCGGGCGATGCCGCCTATATCATTCTCGACGGGCAGGCGGACGTGGTCATCGATACCCCGAACGGGGAATTGGCGGTCGCCAAGGTCGGCAAGAACGACTTCGTCGGCGAAATCGCCATTCTCATCGACGTGCCGCGCACGGCAACCATCCGCGCGGAAACCGAACTGACGACGCTGGCGATCACCAAGGACCTGTTCTTCCGCCTAATCAGCGAATTCCCCGATATGTCGGTGGAAATCATGCGCGAACTGGCCCACAGGCTCGAAGCCACGACCGCACAGCTCCGCGAAGCCAACAGCGCCGCGTGAGCCACGGCCGCACGGGCGTTTGAGGAACAGCACAATATGAGCCGGCCCACATGAGCAGACTTGATTCATTCATCCGCCGGGTGTCCGCGCAGCGTGACTGCCTGAACCTGGCTGCGGACCTTATTGCCGACGTCCCCGGCCCGGTCCTGGAACTCGGGCTCGGCAACGGGCGCACATTCGATCACCTGCGCGAATTGTTCCCCGACCGCGAGATTTTCGTGTTCGACCGCCGCGTCGCCGCCCATCCGGACTGCATCCCCGACGACAACCACATGATCCTTGGCGATATTACCGAAACGCTTGCCGCCGCCGGGGACCGGATCGGCGTTCCCGCCGCCCTCGCCCATTGCGATATCGGCACGGGCGAGAAGGAAAGCAATGCCCGGCTGATTGCCGCCATCGCCCCCCTGGTCGATGCCCTGATGGCCCGGGGCGGCATCGTGTGCAGCGATCAGGAATACGCGGTCGCGAACTGGGAGGAACAGCCACTGCCCGACGGCGTGAACCCGGGACGGTATTTCATCAACAGGGTCGGCGGCTGAAATTCCGGGCTATACCAGAAGCTGGAATATCAGCCCGGACAGCACCGCACCGACGATTCCCAAAGCCAGATAGACGGCGAAGACCGGTCGGCGGACCAGCGACCAGACCGCCGCCATGGCGGGGATGGAACTGACGGCGCCGGCGACCATGAACGACATGGCGGCCCCGTTGCTCATGCCCTGCTCCATCAACCCGGCGAGAAGCGGCGGGGCGACGTAGCTGTTCAGGTAGGCCGGGATGCCGACAAAGGCGGCGGTTACGACCGGCAGGATGCCGGGACCGCCGACGGCGGACGCAATGAGGTCGGCCGGAACGTAAGTGACAAGCAGGGCTTCCAGCGTATAGGCGAGCGCCAGCCATTTGACGAGAAAGAGCGCATTTATGCGGAATTCCTGACCGAAGGTCCGCACGCGGGCCTTTTCGGCCCAGACCCGCCACACCGGTTTCCCGGTGAAGGGCGACGGACCGCAGGTGCTGCAGCCGGTGTTTTCATAGACCCGCAGCGGGTTGCCCATGTAGCCGCGCATCATAGCCAGTTTCACGGCGAATCCCCCGAACAGGCCGAGCGCGACGGCGAAGACGGCCTTGCCGACCGCGAAGGGCCAGCCAAGGGCGGCCGCGGTGATCAGCAGGGTCGGCGGATCGATCAGGGGCGACGACAGCCAAAAAGCCATCACGGCGGAAAGGGGGGCGCCGAGGGCCAGCAGGCCGGCGATGAAGGGAATAACCTCGCAGGAACAGAACGGGGCGAGCCCGCCGAGCAGGGCGGCAAAAACGATCATGCGGATTTCGCGTCCCTTGAATGCCGTCGCGATCGTCGCCTCTGCGCCCGCCGCCTTGAGATAGGCAATCAGGAAAACCGCGAATGCAATGAAGGGAAGCGTGCCCGCGAATGCCCGGGCGGCGAACAGATTGACCGCAACGAAATTTTCCGGATCCGCCAGCAACACGATCACCGGCGAGAGCACCACGACGGTCCACGGGGTCGCCAGCATACGCCACGACCAGGCGCCGGAGCGCCAGGTTCGCAGAACCAGATCAACCATTGTTTGCCGCCTTTGGTCGCGCATCGGCGCAACATTCGTCGAGGATGAATCCGGCCAGCCGGTCAAGATGGGGAAAATCCGCCCGGTTGACGATAGTCCGCCCGTCGCGTTCCTGGATCAGCAATCCGGCAGCGGACAGAAATTTCAGGTGGTGGGCCAGTGTCGACGGCGCAATGCCGGTGCGGTCCTGGATATCCCCGACGGTCAATCCCCCCTCGCCGGCGCGAACGAGTGTGTTCAGTACGCGAAGGCGCGCTTCCGATCCCATCGCCGCAAATCCGCGGGCAGCTGCTTCGAGTTCCATGTCCGACACTCATTTAATTCGATATAACTAGTGTTATAGTTATATCGAATTTCTGCAAGATACAAGCATCAAACGAACGCAATTTCAGAAATTGTGGTTTAGTCCAGCCGCAACCGCCGCAACCGCAATGCATTCCCCACCACCGACACCGATGACAGGCTCATCGCCGCCGCCGCGAACATGGGCGACAGCAGGATACCGAACACGGGAAACAGCACGCCGGCGGCAATCGGCACACCCGCCGTGTTGTAGATAAACGCGAAAAACAGGTTCTGGCGGATATTGGCCATGGTCGCCTTTGCAAGGGTGCGGGCGCGGACGATGCCGGTAAGGTCGCCCTTCACCAGCGTGATGCCGGCGCTTTCGATCGCTACATCGGCGCCGGTGCCCATGGCGATGCCGACATCGGCCTGGGCCAGCGCAGGCGCGTCGTTCACGCCGTCGCCGGCCATCGCGACGCGCATGCCCGCCGCCTGGAGTTCCCTGATCAGCGCGCCCTTGTCTTCGGGCAGCAGGTCGGCGCGGACATCTTCGATGCCGAGACCCTCGGCCACGGCCTGCGCCGTGCGGGCATTGTCGCCCGTTGCCATGACGACCTTGAGACCACTGGCCTGCAGACGGGCCAGCGCATCCGGCGTGGTGTCCTTTACCGGGTCCGAAACACAGATCATGCCCGCCGCCGCGCCATCGACCGCAAGGAACATGACGGTTTCGCCGCGATCGCGGCGCGCATCGGCATCCGCCGCCAGGCCCGCCGTGTCGATACCCGCCTCATCCAGCAGCGTCCGATTGCCGAGCAGTACCCGCACGCCGTCGATATCGCCGGTCACGCCCTTGCCGGTGACGGCATCGAAATCCACGGCGGCGGACAACGACAGGCCGCGCGCTTCGGCGGCCGACACGATGGCATCCGCCAACGGGTGTTCGGAGCCGCGTTCGAGGCCCGCGGCAAGCCGCAATACAGTGTCTTCATCCTGTCCCGCCGCGGCGATCACCGCGGACAGGGCCGGTTTTCCGGCCGTCAGGGTACCGGTCTTGTCGACGATCAGCACGTCAACCGCCGCCAGGCGTTCCAGCGCCTCGGCGTCGCGGATCAGCACCCCGGCGCGGGCGCCGCGCCCGGTCGCGGTCATGATCGACATCGGGGTCGCCAGACCCAGCGCGCACGGACAGGCGACGATCAGCACCGACACCGCCACGACGACCGCGTAGGCAAACGACGGTTCCGGCCCGAAGAACGCCCAGACGATAAAGGCGACGACGGACGACAGCACAACGGCAGGCACGAAGATTCCGGCCACCCGGTCGGCGACTTTTTGCACAGGTGCGCGGCTGCGCTGTGCCGCGGCGACCATATCGACGATGCGCGACAGCATGGTATCGGCGCCGACACGGGTGGCTTCCATGATCAGGGCGCCCGTGCCGTTGATCGTGGCGCCGGTCAATGCGTCGCCGGTTGATTTTTCAACCGCTATCGGCTCTCCGGTCAGCATGGACTCGTCGACCGACGAGCGGCCATCGATGACGACTCCGTCGACGGGAATTTTCTCGCCGGGGCGGACGCGCAGCCGGTCGCCGGTTTTTACCTCTTCAAGGGCGATTTCAGCCTCGGTCCCGTCGTCGCGCAGGATGCGGGCAGATTTGGCGGCGAGATCGAGCAGCGCCCGCAAGGCGCTGCCGGTCTGTTCGCGGGCGCGCAGTTCCAGCATCTGGCCGAGCAGCACCAGCACCACGATGACGGCGGCGGCTTCGAAATAGACGCCGACCTCGCCGCCATGCGTACCGCCCGTCTGGCGGAATCCGTCGGGAAAAATGCCGGGCGCAATCGTGGCGACGACGCTGAACAGGAAAGCCGCGCTGACCCCAAGGGCGATCAGGGTAAACATGTTGAGATTGCCCGTAACGACGGACCGCGCACCGCGCACCAGGAACGGCCAGCCGCACCACAGGACAACGGGCGTCGCGAGAACCAGTTCGATCCAGGTTGCGAAATTCGGAATCCCGGTGCCGCCGAGCCAGTGTTTGACAGGCAAACCCGCCATCGGACCCATCGAGATCGCGAATAACGGCACGCCGAATGCCGCGCCGACCGCAAAGCGGCGGGTAAAGTCGACCAGTTCGGGGTTGGGGCCGGCATCGGCCGGCGGAATGCCCATGGGTTCCAGCGCCATACCGCAGATCGGACAGCTGCCCGGGCCTTCCTGAACGATTTCGGGATCCATCGGGCAGGTGAAAAGGGTACCCGCCGGTGCGTTATCGGCGGCGGCGCGGTGGGCACCGGACAGATAATGCCCGGGATCGCCGGCAAACCGGTCGCAGCAGCCCTGGCTGCAAAAATGATATGTCTCTCCCGCGTGGACGTGAGACGGCTTGCCCGCCGCGGTATCGACGGTCATGCCGCAGACGGGATCTATCGCAGTCGCGGGATCGGATTCTTTCGGGGCAGGATTATGCATAGCGTCATTTAGCCCGGCATTTCGGCTGGAGCAACCGAACGATCGGAAACCGCATCAGCACGGCGTTTCCTTGTTCTGATCCGTCAGCCTGATATCGCAAGAGGAAAAATTCCCATTCGCTATAGATCTATATCCGCCCAAACCGGCGCATGGTCGGACGGTTTTTCCCAGCCACGGGCGTCCCGAAACACGCCTGCGCCGGTCACCTTGTCCGCCAGCGACGGACTGACCCAGATGTGATCGAGCCTGCGTCCCTTGTCGCTGCCGGGCCAGGAACGGTTGCGGTAGCTCCACCATGAATACAGCTTTTCGTCTTCCGGCACGATCGCGCGGATCGCATCGACCCAGCCATGCGCCGCCTGCCAGGCGCCAAGCGCCTCGACTTCTACCGGGGTATGGCTGACCACCTTCAGCAACTGCTTGTGCGACCAGACATCGGCCTCGGACGGCGCGATATTCAGATCGCCGACAAGGATATGCCTGCCGGTCTTCGGCAAATTCTTCGACCAGTCGGTCGCTTCCGACAGGAAATCCAGCTTGTGGGCGAATTTTTCGTTTATGGCGGGGTCCGGCTCGTCCCCGCCGGCGGGTACGTAAAAGTTATGCAGCGCCGTATCCCCGCCGATATCCGCCGCCACATGGCGACAGTCTTCCCTGCCGCACCAGTCGCGGCTGCCGCCATCGGATAGAGGCAGGTTCGACAGGATGGCGACGCCGTTATAGCCCTTCATCCCGCGAATATGCTGATGGGCGAAGCCCGCCTGCACGATGCCGTCCGTGGGAAAGTCCGAATCCTGCGCCTTGATTTCCTGCAGGCAGAGAAAATCCGGTTGAAGTTCGTCAGCGACGCGCTTCAGCGTATCGATCCGCAGACGAACGGAATTAATGTTCCAGGAAACGATACGCATATGGGGGAACTCCGGCGTTATTCGGCGGCGATTTTGCGGCCGGTGCGCTCCGCCACGCGGTCCCGGCAGGCATCGCCGAAGCTCTGCCACAGACCCTTCGACAGGGCGTTTTCATCGAACCGCCATTCGGCATGCCACTGCACGCCGACACAGAACCTTTTCGAATTCGTATGGCGGATGCCCTCGGTCACGCCGTCAATCGAAACGCATTCGATCTC
Organism: uncultured Rhodospirillaceae bacterium; assembly: GCA_963974055.1. Classification (GTDB taxonomy): domain Bacteria; phylum Pseudomonadota; class Alphaproteobacteria; order MPNO01; family UBA830; genus CAXBCP01. The sequence goes on along the minus strand of CAXBCP010000001.1, from coordinate 164,639 downwards.
AAAACCGGGGGCGAGCACGTCAACCGCCTGGGCGTGGAGCGAATTGACCATGATCTCGCGCTTGCCGCTGACCTGGTGAAACAGCCCGTTTTCCAGCGTTATCACCAGGTGACGTTCGCTGAACTTGTGTTCCATGTCGCCTTCGCGCGGCATGCGGTGATCGTTGAACCCGTCCTGTTCGTGGACCCGGTAATGCAGGGTGCCGCCGAGTGCAACGTTGATTTCCTGAATGCCGCGGCACGACCCGAAGACCGGCACGCCCTGTAAGACGCATTCGCGCACCAGCGGCAGCACCGTATTGTCGCGCGGCGGATCGCGGATTTCATCATCCGGAAAGGGCGGACCATTGTAATGATGAGGCTCCACATTCGCGCGCCCGCCGGTCAGCATCAATCCGTCGAGACGGCTGGCCAGATCGGCAAAGTCGTAATTGTCGGCAAGCGCCGGAATCACCATCGGGACCGCGTCTGCGCCGTCCGCGACCGCCCGAATATACCGTTCGCCCGCGCCGTGCTGCGCCAGCGAATGGCTCGGCATGAAAATCTGGCTTGCGGGGATACCGACGAGCGGTTTCTGAAGACGGTCAGGCATGTTTATGGCTATCACGTCCACGTATTCCGGGCAATATGCGGGGGAGAACCAGCGTGATTACTGCCCATTGCGGCAGACCCCGATCTACGGGAGCTCGCGGTCGAATTTCGTTTCATCGAAGACGAACACGTCGCGGGGAATTGCGACATTGAACGCCGGCGCGACGAGCGTCACGCTGGTCGATATGCCCTGCGCGTCGGTAACGGTCCATTTCCTGAGGGCCAGCGGCGCATCGGAAAACGTCAGCACGAACCGGCCGGCATCCGGTTCCTCGGTCTGGATCAGCGACACCGATATCGTCCGGGCGTCCCGGATCACCCGTTCCACCGTAACATCGCCGCTGAGCTTGATCGCATCGCGGACCAGGAATGCCGCAGGCGTGCTTCTGAGCGGCACATGCCAGACGGCTTCGAGGTCGGTGTCGACATGAGCCAGCCAGTTGCCGTTGGCATAGACCTGGATATTGGAAGGTTTCCTGTATTCGAGCCGGAGGCGCTTTGGTCGTTCGATATAAATGGTGCCTTCGGCGAAACGCCCGCCGGAAGAAAGCTGCACGAAGTTGCTGCGCATGCTTTCAACCCTGTTGAGGTACTGCTCTATCCGCGCGATATCCGCGCGATCCTGCGCGGTGATGCGATAGGCGGCACCTGCCGGCGCCGCAAGGCCGCCAGCAAACAGGATAAACACGAAGACGCTCAGCAATCTGACCATGCGTTCTATATAGGCCGCCGATGGGGCAATTGTAAGGCAGCCAGGCGATAGAAAGAACGGCGCACTACATCTCCGCGTTATCGATATCCCGGGCGAGCACTTCGCGCTTGCCCGCATGGTTGGCCCGGCTGATGACGCCTTCGGCCTCCATCCGCTCCACGATCCTGGCGGCCCGGTTATAGCCGATCTGAAGGTGACGCTGGACGAAACTGGTCGACGCCTTGCGTTCACGGCACACCACCGCGACGGCGCGGTCGTACATTTCGTCGTCGCCCGACCCCGAACCGCCGCCTGCGCCACCGCCGTCGTCGCCCGACGGAATGAACGGGCTTTCGTGATCGCCCTCGGTCACTTCGTCGATATAGTCCGGTTCGGCCTGCGACCGCAGGAAACCGACGACGCGTTCGACGGCCTCGTCCGATGCGAAGGGCCCGTGAACGCGACTTATACGGCCGCCGCCGGCCATATAGAGCATGTCGCCCTGACCGAGAAGCTGCTCGGCGCCGCCTTCGCCGAGGATCGTGCGGCTGTCGATCTTCGACGTCACCTGGAACGATATCCGGGTCGGAAAGTTGGCCTTGATCGTGCCGGTAATCACGTCCACGGACGGCCGCTGGGTTGCCATGATCACGTGAATGCCGGCGGCACGCGCCATCTGTGCCAGACGCTGGACCGCGGCCTCGACCTCCTTGCCGGCGACGAGCATCAGGTCCGCCATTTCGTCGACGATAACGACGATATAGGGAAGCGGGTTCATGTCGTAGGCCTGTTCTTCATAGATCGGCTCGCCGCTGTCCGGATCGAATCCGGTCTGAACGGTCCGCATCAGGGTTTCGCCCTTCTTGGCGGCCTCCGTTATGCGCTGGTTGTAGCCGTTGATATTACGCACCCCGAGATTTGACATCGCGCGGTAGCGGTTCTCCATCTCGCGCACGGCCCAGCGTAACGCAACCACCGCCTTGGACGGATCGGTGACCACCGGCGACAGCAGATGCGGGATGCCGTCATAGACCGACAGTTCCAGCATCTTGGGGTCGATCATGATGAACTTGCACTGTTCCGGGGTCAGACGGTACAGCAGCGACAGGATCATGGTGTTGACTGCGACGGACTTCCCGGACCCGGTCGTGCCGGCGATCAGCAGATGCGGCATGCGGGCGAGATCGACCATCGTCGGCGCACCGCCGATATCCTTTCCGAGAACCAGCGTCAGCCCGCCGGTATGTTTTTCGAAATCCTTGGATTCCACCAGTTCGCGCAGCGTCACCAGTTCCCGTTTCGCATTCGGCAATTCGATGCCGATCACGTTCTTGCCGGGAACGACCGCGACACGCACCGACACCGCGCTCATCGACCGGGCAATATCGTCGGCAAGACTGATCACGCGGGACGATTTGGTCCCGGGCGCAGGCTCCAGCTCGTAAAGCGTGACGACGGGGCCGGGGCGGACCTTGACGATACGACCGCGGACACCAAAATCCTCGAGCACCGATTCGAGGAGACGCGCGTTTTCCGACAGCGCTTCTTCGTCCTGCTTGTTTTCGCCGTAATCTTCCGGCGGCTCGTCCAGCACATCCAGCGGCGGCAGGGAATATTCGCCGGTATCGAGATCGAGCCTGCGCTGATCCGCTTCGGCGGCGCGTTTGCCGGCCGCCGGTTTTTTACGGCGTGCGGCAACGATTTTTTTCTTCGACGCAGGTTCCACGCTATCTTCGGTGGCATCGCGCTCCCTATCGGGGCGGCGCGCGCGGCCAAGGGTCGGCTCACGGCGACCGCCGTCGGAGACATCCACCCCGGGTTCGCTGTGCCCTGTTTCGGCGACGTCATCATCGCCGATGGCAGGCTCTGCGTTGCCTCCGAATGACGGCATGCGGGCGCGTCGGAACATCGACCAGGACGCACCGCCGACGCGTTGCGCCATGCGGCCGGTCCAGCGACCGCCGGTGACACCGGCCTTGGCCGTCCTGCCGCCGACACGGCCGCCAAGTCGGCCTGCGCCCTTAAGCCCCGTGATCCATTCACCACGGCTGACACCGAGCGTGAGACCGAAAGCGATAACGGCCAGCGCCCCGGCCGCCAGAGCGATCGTCCATAGCGGCGTCCCGATGGCGGACGCCAGTCGCGACAAATCCGCAAGCAGCACACTGCCCGTGATGCCGCCAAGGCCGATTTTCACGGGCCATGCGGACGGCGTACCGAATGCAGCCAACGCGATCGCGCCAAGCAGGAGCGTCAGGGGCAGGGCCGCCATCCGGATCCACGTGCGGCCCATGGCGCGGTGGGCGCCGATGCGCCAGCCCCAAACCATCAGCACAATGCCCGGCACGATCGCCATCGCGCCGATGCTCTGGATAAGAAGGTCGGACAGCCAGGCGCCGCCGGGTCCGAGCGGATTTGCGGCGTCGCGGGAAACGGCGTGGTTCCACGAGGGATCCGACGAATCGTATCCGAGGATCGATATACTGAGCGCGATGCCGCAGAGAAACAGGACACCCCCTGACAGTTCCTGAAGACGACGGCGCAGAAATGCGGTCATTTCCGGAGAGAGAAAAGTGGTACGTCCGGCGTTGCGGGTTCGGCTGGCCATGATTTACTCCCGGTATTACAGAACTTGCGCGAGCCGCGTCAGGGCATCGCGTGTGGTTTCCAGATCGTGCACCAGCGCCAGGCGGATATAACCGGCGCCAGGATGGTGTCCATCGGCTTCGCGGGCGAGATATTCGCCGGGGATGACGCGGACGCCGGCCTCCGCCCAGAGATGTTTGGCGGCGTCTTCGCCATCGCCGACATCGAGCCACAGATAGAACCCGCCATCCGGCGTGTAATAGCCGAATTTTCCATCGAGAATTTCTTCCGCGACCTTGTACTTGGCCGCATAGACGGCCCTGTTCGCAATCACGTGTTCTTCATCGGACCATAGGGCCGATGCGGCGGCCTGAAGCGGCAGCGGCGGCGGCGCACCGCCGTAATCGCGCAACCGGGCGAATCGCCGGATCAGATCCGCATCGCCGGCCACGAATCCGGACCGCAGCCCCGGTGCGCTGGACCGCTTCGACAGGGAATTCATCGCCACGACATTCCGCATTGCACCGGCAGCGGTATCGCCGAGAGCCGCACAGGCCTCCGCGGCACCGGTCGGCGGATCGCCGTAATACAGCTCGCTATAGCATTCGTCGGATACCAGCAGGAAATCATGCGCGCGGGCAAGTTCGACAAGTTGTCTGATCGTATCCATCGGCGCGATAGCGCCCTGCGGATTCGCGGGCGAACAGTAATAGGCCAGGGCCGTCCGATCGAGAATATCGTCGGGCAGGGCGGCATAGTTCGGCAGAAAACCGTTCTGACGGTCTGCCGGGACCAGGACCGGCTCGGCCCCGGCCGTCACCGCGGCTCCGAGATAGACCTGATAGAACGGGTTGGGCATTAAAACGACGGGTTTCCGGCCGTTCTTACGTTCGGGCACCGCCGCCAGCGCGACCATGAACAGCGCTTCGCGTGTGCCGGACACCGGAATAACCATGGTGGCGGGATCGACCATGCCCTCGGGCAGGCCGTACCGCCGGGTCAGCCAGCCGACAATTGCGGCCCGGGCCCCGTCCGTCCCCCGCACCAGCGGATATTTCGACCACCCTGCCGCCTCCCGGGCGATCGTTTCCGCCAGAAAAGCCGGCGGTGCATGCTGAGGCTCGCCGAGAGACAGCGAAATGGGGGTAACGCCGGGCGGCGGTTCAACCGCGCCCAACAACGCCCGCAGGCGGTCGAACGAATAGTCGCCGACGGCATTCAGCCGGTCGTTCAATGGCATCCGATATCTGCCCGGATATGCTGCGTTCCGTCGGTCATGCGCCCCGAAATTCCAACCCTCTGTTTCCGGCCATCCATCCGGAAAAGAACAAATCATAAAAACACGGTCGCCGGACAGAGTCAGGATGTTCCGGCCCGTTGCTTAGATTCTACATGATCATGGGCAGCTAAGCTACTGGTCTACAAGGGGTGGCGTGATTCGTTTGATTCCGGACCCGAAACGAACATTTACGGAACATTGAACAACGGGCTTCGATCTATCCCTTGTATATCAGGGAGATAGGCGTGTCGCGGCGGCATTTGCGTCATTGCAGCCGAACATAAAAAACCGCCCCGCAGGGCGGCGGGGCGGCGGTCTCCCCTGTTTCGCGACGGGGAAAGATGCGGTGCATGTCGGCAGATGTGCGCCGCATCCCGTTGTCGGCACCCTGCCCGGATAACTGTGTGGAGTCCGGGTCGGGGGGGCCTGTGGTCGCCGGAGACCGAACGGATGGCAGTGCGTCCGGTCTCCGGCTAGTGACCACCCCGGCGTGGCGCGCCTAAGGGTGGAACACGCTTATGCCCAGGGCTGAGCAGCAACCGCCGCCCTAGGAGCCGCGTCCGAATTCCGGATACGCTTCCATACCCAGTTCGGATGTATCGAGGCCATCCATTTCGGCTTCTTCATCGACGCGGATGCCAACCGTTACCTTCAGGATCGACCAGACAATCAGGCTGGTGATGAACACGAAGGCACCGATCGAAACGATCCCGATGAACTGGGTAACGATCTGACCGGATCCGAAGATACCGACCGCGAGCGTGCCCCAGATACCGCAGACGAGATGGGCCGAAATCGCGCCCACAACATCGTCGATCTTGAGCTTGTCGATCAGCGGGACCGCAATCACCACCAACGCGCCGCCGATGCCGCCGATCACTATGGCGTAGGCGTGCTGCTGGAGGTCGGGTCCGGCCGTGATGGCGACGAGCCCGCCGATCGCACCGTTCAGGCACAATGTCAGATCCATCTTCTTGAACATCAGCTGGGTCATGATCATCGCGACCACCACGCCGGCTGCCGCCGCGAGATTGGTGTTCACGTAGACAATGGCAATTGCAGAGGCATCCGCCGCCGAACCGAGCGCCAGCTGAGAGCCGCCGTTGAAACCGAACCAACCGAACCACAGGATGAACGTTCCCAGTGTCGCCAGAGGCAGATTCGCGCCCGGCATCGGGTTAACCTGGCCGTTGGGACCGAATTTGCCCTTGCGTGCGCCGAGGACGATCGCGCCGGCGAGCGCCGCCCAGCCACCGGTCGAATGCACAAGCGTCGAGCCCGCGAAATCGGAGAAGCCCATCTCGCTGAGCCAGCCCGCACCCCATACCCAGGACCCCTGGATCGGATAGATCACACCCGTAAGGATGACGACGAAGATCATGAAGGGCCAGGTCTTGATGCGCTCGGCCAGCGTGCCGGAAACGATCGATGCCGCCGTTGCCACGAAGACCATCTGGAAGAACCAGTCCGACATCGAGGAGTAGGTCGAGTCTTTCAGCAGTGCCTCGTTTGCAGCCGCCTTGCCGGCGTCTGCGGCATTGAGAAGCGCAAGCTCCGCGGTAGCCGGGTTGTAAAGGAATTCGAATGCACCGATCCAGCCCTTATTGACGTCCGTGTACATCAGCGAATAGCCGATGATGTAGTACATCAGCCCCGCGATCGAATAGAGCGCGATGTTCTTCAGACAGATCGTCGCCGTGTTCTTCGACCGGACAAGTCCGGATTCGAGCATGGCGAAACCCGCCGCCATCAGCATCACGAGGACGCCATGGACGAGAAACGAGAATGAATTGAGGACGAATGCGGTTTCGGTATCGACGGCGGCCTGGGCCTTGCCGATCGCGATGACCCCCATCGCCGCCAGCGTAACGGCGACAAATGTGGGTTTAATGAATTTTTTCACTGTGATGCTCCCCTTAAAGCGCTTCATTGCCGGATTCACCGGTACGGATGCGGACCGCGCCGGTAAGTTCCTGAACGAAAATCTTTCCGTCGCCGATCTTGCCGGTGTTCGCAGACTGCTGAATCGCTTCGACCACCTTTTCGACAGCGGCGTCGTCGACAGCGATGTCGATCTTGACCTTCGGCAGGAAGGAAATTGTGTATTCGGCACCGCGATAGACTTCCGCGTGCCCCTTCTGGCGCCCGAAGCCTTTAACTTCGGTCACCGTCATGCCTTCGATGCCGACTTCGGTCAGCGCCTCGCGCACGTCGTCCAGTTTGAACGGCTTTATGACTGCCGTGATCATTTTCATGCCCTGTACCATCCGTTGTTGTTGTTACGGGAGAAAAATCGGCCGGGATGACGGAGTCATCCCGGCCGATCGCCGTTAGAAGGAGCGCGAAACGCTCAGCAGGACCATGCCGCATGCGTCGCCGCATTCGGCATCGGTCATGTCGGTATCCGTCCAGCTCAGGCTGACATCGAACCCGGCGAGATTCACGGTCGCCGCGGCGCCGTATTCGACATAGTCCGGCGTTCCGAAGTTCGCATTCCGGTCGATATACTGCTTGGCAACGAGGCCGGACAGCGTCAGATACTTCCCGACAGGAACGTCAACCGCGAGCTTGGGATAGAACGCCGCCCCGCTATTGCCGAAATAATCGGGCGAATAATTGAGGCTCGCAGTCGTCGCCGCAAAGCCGAAATCATAGGTAAGCGCCATTTGCCCTTCGACGAAATTGTAGTTGAGCGAGCTGCTGGCACCCGGATAGGTATAATAGATAAAGCCGACATCCCAGCTCAGGCCGGTGCTGCCGATATCGCCCGTGAGTCCGCCGTAGAAATCCATTTCAACGGTCGCACCGTCGACGCCCGTGCCTTCGTTGAAATCGACGTTGGAACCCCAGACGCCGAGATAGACGCCAAGGCCACTTTCGCCGAGCGATGCCGACCAGTCGAGGCCGCCCTGCAGCGCCGGTGCGTCATCCGTCTGAGAGATGCCACGAAAGTAATATTCCGAAAACAGCCCGACATTCGCCGAGAATTCGCCCGGGAAAGACTTGCCGTCAATAAGCGGTTCCGCCGCCTGCGGTGCCGAAAAAGTAATAAAAGCCGCAGCAAGACCCGCCGCAGCACCCTTAAGTGCTCTATGCATTTTCATGCCTCCAGTGTGTGCCTTAGAAAGTTGCCATCTTTGATGCCATCGGGAATGAGATTGCAAAATCCATGCCAAGCACCACCCAATCGAGAAAAATCTCATTAACTCATTGTTTACGTTATTGAAATTTCAGATTCAGCCCCGACTTCCGCGGCACGGGCAGGAACGCGACCACAAATTAATTGCATATTTATTATGCATTTTTGAATTTTTGCCTAAATTATTGTCATATTGCCGCGTTCGATGCGTAGCCGTGGGCCGTGATGTCGCACTGGACAGGGCATCGGCGGCTCGCCATCTTGGGTTCATGGACGTCAAAACATACGATATCGCGGTGGTCGGTGGCGGCATGGTCGGGCTCTGCCTTGCTCTGGGCCTTGCGGGGGCCGGGGCACGCGTCGCACTGATCGAACGCGCCTCCCTCGCCGCCATGGCGGCAGCAGAATTCGATGGCCGCGGGTCCGCCATCGCCGCAGGCTCGCAACGTATACTCGCGGGCCTTGGCCTGTGGGACAGTCTCGCCGCCGACGCCGAACCGATCCTGGAAATTCGGGTAGCGGACGGCGGGTCGCCGCTTTTCCTGCATTACGACCACCGGGATATGGGCGATGGGGAAACGGATAACGGGCCCCTGGGATGGATTGTCGAAAACGCGGTAACCCGCCGCGCGCTGGCCGCCGCCGTCGGTGCAGCGGATATCGGTGTTTTCGACAAGGCCGAATTGGCAGGAACCGAGTTCGGCCCGGACGATGCCGTTCTGTCCCTCGGCGACGGCCGGCGGATATCGGCACGCCTTGTCGTAGCCGCCGACGGACGCGATTCTGCCCTGCGCGCCGCGGCCGGGATCGATGCCGTGCGCTGGACCTATCCGCAGACCGGTATTGTCTGCTCGGTGCGCCACGAGGCACCGCATCATGGCATTGCCCAGGAACATTTCCTGGCGGCCGGTCCGTTCGCTATCCTTCCGATGACACGCAACCGGTCGTCTATCGTCTGGACGGAACGCAACGACCTGGCGCCGGGGTTCATGGCGGCAGACGACGCGGCTTTCGCCCACGCGCTCGGCGAACGCTTCGGTACCTATCTGGGCGACATAGAGGTCGGCGCCGGGCGCTGGTCATATCCGCTATCCGTGGTACACGCGAAACGCTATGTCGCCCACCGGCTGGCTTTGGCCGGAGACGCCGCGCATGCGATCCACCCGATCGCGGGACAGGGGTTCAATATCGGTCTCCGCGATGTCGCGGCCCTGGCCGAAGTCGTCATCGACACGATGCGGCTGGGACTCGACCCCGGCGCCGAGACACCGCTCGAAAGGTACGAACGCTGGCGCAAGCCGGACAACATGATGATGATCGCCGTTACCGACGGGCTGAACCGCTTGTTCTCGAATGACATTCCGGCAGTACGCCATGCCCGGGATGCGGGACTGGCGATGGTCAACCAGGCAAGGCCGCTCAAACGGGTGCTGATGCGTCACGCCATGGGCCTGATCGGCGACCTCCCCCGCCTCACCCGCGGCGAAAGGCTGTAGCGCATTGGTCAGGCGATGGCCGGTCCGTCCCCGTCCGTCATCGGCATAGCGTCGCCGTCGCCGTTACCGTCGCGGCGATACCACACGGGCGACGCTGCCTGTCTTATATCGCGGATCGCTGCCCGATGATCCGGGGCCTCGGCCATCAGCCGGTTGCGGTCCCGCGCCACGGCGAACTGAAATTCGTCAAAATCGGAATCGCGGACAGCGTCCTCCGACGGGAAATCCATCCCGTCGAAATACCCCTTCCCGAACAAGACATACATGTAGCTCCATTCCGAAAACAACGCGTTGCGGTTGGGCAGGTCGGGCGCCGTGGGCAGTTTGTACCGCCACAGGTCCAGCAACCCGGCGAGACGGTCGGGGCATTTCAGTTCGTTGCGCGCAAACCGCCAGAACGGCGTATCGTCCCGATTGTTCAGAATATAGTGCAGTGCGATGAAGTCGCGGATTTCTTCATACAAGCCGGATGTCAGTCCGTTGAAATTTGACTGCAGCGCCGGGCTGCATTCCCGGTCGGGAAAATTGTCGAGCAGCCAGCGGATCGACATCTGGACAAAATGGATGCTGGTCGATTCAAGCGGTTCGATAAATCCGGCGGCGAGCCCCATCCCGACACAATTGTTCACCCAGCTGCGCCGGGTCCGGCCAATATTCATCCGGATGGCGCGGGCGTCTCCTGACGGGGCATCAACGCTGTTATGCGCGGCGAGCTCCGCCATCGCTTCGTCGTCGGAAATATGCGCACTGGAATAGACGTAACCCGTGCCCCGTCGCGACCAGAGCGGGACATTCCAGGACCATCCGGCAGACAAACCGGTCGATGTGGTGAACGCCGGCAACGGCCCGTCGGGATCGGCATGATCAACCGGCATCGGCAGGGCACGATCGCAGGGCAGCGACTCCTGGAAGGACACGAAGGGTTCCTCAAGCGCCTGCTGCAGGATAAGGCTGCGGAAACCGGAACAGTCGATAACGAACTCGACGGGATGGTCGCCGCCGCGTTCGAGGGCCAGCGACGATACGTATCCCCGTTCGTCGCGGTTGACGCCGACGACATCGTCGAGCACGTGGGTAACCCCGATCGTTCGGCAATAGTCGCGCAGATACCCCGCAAACAGCCCCGCATTGACATGATACGCATAGGGAAACAGCCCTTCGAGATTGCCGGCGCCCGGCTTCCGGGGCGATTTCATCGCGTCGAGCACGGCGCAGGACCCGAGCATCGAATGATCGAACGAGCGACCGCCGCCTGTCTTGTGGCGGCGATGAAAATGATAGGCCGGTGCATAACCGTTCAGGTAGGCGGGAAACGAAAACGGATGAAAATAGCTTCTGGCTGCGCCATCTGCGCCGCGGTCCCAGTCGATGAATTTGACGGCGGCCTTGAACGTGGCATCGCAGTTCCGGATGAAGTCGCTTTCATCGAGACCGGCAAGGTCCAGCGTCCAGCCCATCGACAGGGTCGTTGCTTCGCCTACGCCGACCGTCGGGATCGTCGGCGATTCGATCAACGTGATGGCCAGCGCAGCCGGTTCCCCCGGCCGGTTGCGCGCCGCCGATATCATGGCCGCGGCAAGCCACCCGGCGGTGCCGCCACCGACAATGGTCAGATTTTTAAGGGGCTCCGCCATCGCTGCTTCCTATCTCTACACGTCCGATGCCCCTGGGGCCCCGGTCAGGGGTCGCGGCTGAGGCCCGCCGCGTCAAGCGCATCGGTGAATTCCGCCCAGCGGGTCTCGTATTCGGCGCCGAGCTGATACAGATAACGCCATGAAAAAAGGCCCGTGTCGTGCAGGTCATCGAATACGATACGAATGGCGTAATTCCCGACCGCCTCGATATCGGCGATACCGACATGCCGCCGCCCGGCAACCAGGACCTTCTGGCCCGGTCCGTGTCCCTGAACCTCCGCCGACGGGCTTTCGACGCGAAGGTATTCCGCCGGCAGCGAAAACGCCGCACCGTCGTCGAAAACGATATCGAGTGTTTTTTCAGCGCGCCGGACCTTTATTTCGGTCGGGCGCGGACCGCCACTGTTGTCCACGCGGCGGTCAGGATCCGGTGTCGAGCTGACGCGCTTCATCGACCAGCATGATCGGAATGCCGTCTCTGATCGGATAGGCGAGCTGCGCCTGTTCGCTGATCAGTTCCTGGGCTTCCCTGTCATAGGTCAGCGCGCCCTTCGTCAGCGGGCAGACCAGGATCTCGAGAAGCTTGGGGTCGATTCCCGTCTTGTCGTCGCTCATGTGGCTACACCCCGTTGCTGGATTTCAGTTTCTGTGAAGATTTGCCGTGTCGTCATTCGCCGCCTGCGACATCTCAAACAGGGCAACCATGACATTTGCCCGGTCCGAAAGGCTCGGCGCTTCAAGCAATGCCTGTTTCTCGCTCGGCTGGAACGGGCACATCATCGCCAGCGCGTTGACCAGACGGTCGGTCGCCGTTTCCGTGATTGCGTCCCAGTTCGCTTCGACATCGTTCGCCGTGAAATATCCTTTCAGCGCGCGCAACATCCGGTCGCGGTCGATACCGCTTTCGGTATCCTCGGACAGATCGGCGCGGTAGGGTATCCAGTCGGGCGCGACGACGCGATACCCGTCGCGCAACGGCTTCTCTTCACCGATATCGAACCTCGCGAGGCCGCTGAGCGTGATCAGATAACGGCCGTCATCGGATTCGCTGAAGGACGTGATCCGCCCGGCGCAGCCGGTACGATAAATATCTGGCTGGTCGCCCGTGTTGGCGCCCCGCGGCTGCACCATACCGATGATCCGTGCACCGCCGAGGGCGGCGTTGATCATGTTCAGGTAGCGCGGTTCGAATATATTGAGCGGCAGCTTGCCCTGCGGCAGAAGCAGCACCCCGGTCAGCGGAAACACGGGTATTTCCTGTGGCAGGTCGTCGAACAGCGGGTCGAAGACGCCGGTCATGGTGTCGACGCGGGGCTTGGAAACACTGTCACGAAAAAAGAACCGCCGACATCTTGCGCCGTCCGGCAATGGTTTCCTCGTCCGTCGGGCTCATGGTGTCGAAGAACTGTATAAGCTGCTGGCGCGCCGCGTCGTCGTTCCATGTCCGGTCCATTTTCATGCTTTCGACAAGAAGGTCGATCGCCTCCGTGCGCCGACCGGCGCCAAACAGACCGATCGCGAGATCGAGCCGCGCCTGCTGGTCTTTCGGATCGGCGGTAACGGCGGCTTCGAGCGGCGCCAGATCGCCGACAGCCGCGCTTTGCGCCGCGAGATCAACGGCCGTCTGTGCCGCGACCACGTCCGGATGGTCCGCACTGCCCGCCGGAACCTGTGCCAGAATCTCTGTCGCCTGATCCATTTCGCCGAGCCCGACAAGCGCGCGCGCAAGCCCGCCCAGAGCATCCACGTTATCGGGTGCGTGACTGACAATCTGCCCGTAAATGCCGACGGCCCCTTCGAATTCGCCTGCGTCCACAAGCGCCTTCGCCTGCTCCAACGCCTCTGCCACCGGATCGCTTTGGGCCGTACCCGCGGCCTCGGCCAGCTTGTCCACAAACGCCTTGATCTGGCTTTCCGGCTGCGCGCCCTGGAACGCATCGACCGGCTTGCCACCGACAAACCCGTAAACGGTGGGAACCGACTGGATGCGCATCTGCTGGGCCAGCACCTGGTTCTGGTCGATATCGATCTTGGCCAGGATCACGGCGCCCCCGGCTTCGCGCACCACCTTTTCAAGGATCGGCGTCAGCTGTTTGCACGGCCCGCACCAGGTGGCCCAGAAATCGACAATCACCGGGGTCGTCATCGACGCCTGAAGCACATCGCGTTCGAACGTCTCTATCGTGACGTCTATGATGGTTTCGCCGCCCGGCGTCGAACCGGCCGGATTTAACATTTGTTCCATGATTCGTACCTTGGCTTCATGCCTTTATTCGGGAAACTTTCCCGCGTGTCGTCTCCGTTACACCTGAAAATGGCGTGTCGGCCGCGCGCTGACAAGCCTTACACCGCTGTTTTTTAATCGTCTTTGCCCGGCCGGCACGGCTCTGGCGCCCCAACCGGGCCGTCAGACGGCAACCCGGTGGCGGAAAACAGGCCCAATATAGGCTCGCCCCTAATTTTCACCTGATTTCAAACACCTCTTGCCTTCATCGGGCCACCCACATATATATTGCGGCGTTTTCCAAGGATGCGGGTGTAGCTCAGGGGTAGAGCGCAACCTTGCCAAGGTTGAAGTCGTGAGTTCGAATCTCATCACCCGCTCCAATTTCCCCACATTAGCCGACGATTCAACCGGCGCGCAGGTGTCTTCCTGCGCCTGCCGGCCATTTTAAATGGCCGGATCCTTCAGGATGCGAAGAAAATAACGTCGGCAAGCGTAAGCAGGCCGACGCACAGGGTTCCGAAAACAGCAACGAAAACAAGATTCGGCCCGAAAATCAATTGGGCGCGGGGCACTTTGAACATGGCGCTCGCCGTCGCCGTCGATACCGCGGTCACACCGACCATCGACGCGAATCCCCAGCCGACAAGCGCCGCCTCCATCATAACGATATCGCTGACACCGGTGTCCAGCGGCATGAAAACCACGAGCACCACAATGATCGATACGAGTTGATGAATACCGGCAAGCGACGCCAGCGTGATCGTGGCGATGACGCAGGCGATGACGGCCCAGCCCGGCAGAGCAAGCGCCCCGATCATGTCGCCGACGCCGACATCCTTGACCGCCGCTTCGAGTACGCGCCCCAGAATAAGCGCCGTCGTTACCACGACGATTTCGTCGCAGACGCGGCTGCTGCCGCGCCAGGTTTCGCTGACGATCTCACGTGCCTGCGCCGCGCGCGCCGCCAGGAGCGATAAAACCGCCAGCATCGGAATGGTTGCGATCAGTGCCTTGAGCGTGCTGAGGCCGGCGACCGTGGACAAACCGGCGATCATCAGCGCGCAGACGGCGACCGACGGCACGATTGGCGCAAATCCCTTTACCGCCCGCCACAGGTCGGCGACGCCGACATCACGGGCATACATCACATGCGCCAGCACCAGGCCGATCGCCGCCATGCCGAGGCCGAGCATCATGATCTGCCAGGCCGGCACCCCGGGAATCTGCTGCGCGGCGAATGCAGAGGCGACCCAGAAGGGCGACCACAGGGGCGCCAGACACATTCCCCGCTGGCTGACCTCGGCGGCGCGGCGGCGGGTTGTGTCGTCGGCATCGTCCTTGAGGATCGGCGCGAGAATGGCGAGCACGCCGACGACAAGGACCGAGCCGATCAGATGCGCGCCCATGAGAAAAGCGCCATTGGTATGTTCGGCGCGGAGACCGGTGAACAGAGAGCGCGCCCGCGTGATTTCGGCACGCTGGTTCGCGACCGCGCGCAACAGCACGATAGAGCCGAAAAACGCCATGAACACGGCTGCATTCTCGAACCCCCGGATCACCCCGGCCCACTGATCGAACGCGACGGCCAGCGCAATGGCGAGTGCGGCGAGCGGCGCGCACAGAACGACCGTCCCCCTGCGGATACGGCTGAACGACAGCGCAACATACAGCATCATCAGCCAGCCCGACGCTGCCTGCAGCGCGGGTGGCGACCAGACAAGACGGACAAGCTCGTTCGCCCACAGAACGAACAGGATCGGTTCGGACCGGACAAGCCGGGAAAACAGATTCATAAGATCATGCTATTCGATGCGGAAACGCGCAGTTGCGGCTCCGGGATCAACTTCATCTCACGCTACATGTGCGGATGCAAGAAAGTCACCGGGAAAACACCCGACGGCGGCCAGCGGGCGGGTTGCGCGCCTAGTATTCCAGGACGGAAGACGAAAACAGCAGCGCGGCGGCGGCGACGCCGTAAAACCCGAGGGCGGCAAGGAAAATAAACACGAGGTTGCCTGCCGTGCGCACCGGATTGCGCACCCGTTCCACCCGGCGACGTTCGACGGTGCGGCGTTCGGGGCCGCCCAGCACGGTCAAATACCAGCGTTCGGGCAGCAGCGGCAGACTGATCCGTATATTGACCCGGTGGGACTTGGCGTCCCACTGTCCCGCAGCGGACGCGATTGCCGCGCGTTGTTCGACGCTGAGACCGCCCAGAATATCGGGGGGCAGCCGGTCGAAGATACTATGTGCCGGTGAATCGACCGTCATTGAACCGTCAGGCATTTCATCCTCGTTTCGATTTGCCGAACACGCGTTAACATTCACTTCACAATAAATTGGTTAATTTCTGGTATACCGCTGACCATATTCGACGGAGAGACGACCGATATCGCATTAGCACGGCGTCGTTAATAAATAGATCGCAGAGCCTCGATCTGCGCGCGCAACCGTCTGGGGAATGAAATGTCCGTAAGTAGTGACCGCCAAAAAAAACAACTGGTCGATAGCATCGTCCGCCGCGCCCGGCGCGGCGCAGGCAAGCGCGCTGACGATATAGAACGTTTCAGCCGTCTTTTTTTCGCCAATGTGTCGCCGCAGGATTGCGCGGAAACCGCCGACGAATGTCTTGAGGGCGCGGTCATGTCGCTATGGGCATTCACACAGACCCGTAAGCCGGGGGCCAGCAAAATCCGGGTATTCAACCCCGACCCGAAGAAGGACGGCTGGGCCTGCAGCCACACGGTTGTCGAGATCGCCAATGACGACATGCCGTTCCTGGTCGATTCGGTTACCGCCGACCTCAACCGCCGCAATTTAACGGTCCACCTGATCATCCACCCGGTGATCCCTATTTCGCGAACCCCCGCAGGCAAGTTAACGGGCGTCTCGAAATATCCGGACGATACCGAGGTTCCGTCCGAATCCGTGATGCATCTGCAGGTCACCGAGCAGACCGACAGCGCCATGATGAAGGAGCTTGCAAGATCGATCGAGAAAGTCCTGGGCGATGTCCGGGCGGCAGTCGACGACTGGCGGCCGATGCGGGTGCGCATCGCGGAGGTGATTGCAGAACTCGACTCGACCCATCCGAGTACCAGCGTGCCGAAAGAGGAAATCGATGAAACCGCAGCGTTTCTTCGCTGGCTCGACAACAACAATTTCACGTTCCTGGGATACCGCGATTACGTCTGCAAGGGCGGCGCCAAACGGCAGACGCTGTCGATCGTGCCGAAATCGGGCCTCGGGCTTCTTCGCGACGACAAAATCACGGTGATCGAAGGAATTTCCGACGGTGCCGTTCTGCCCCCGGACCTGGCGGCGTTCATGAAACGGCCCGCACTGGTGCTGATCAACAAGGCGAACCAGCGGTCAACGATCCATCGCGGCGTCCATCTCGACACCGTGATGGTCAAACAGTTCGACGCCCGCGGCAATGCGGTCGGCCAGCGTCTGTTTGTCGGTCTTTTCACGTCGACCGTATACAACCAGCAGGTCCAGTCGATTCCCGTGATCCGGCGCAAGGTTCGGCGGCTTATCGACGGTTCCGGATTTTCGCCGAACAGCCATGACGGCAAAGCGCTCATCCACATTCTGGAAACCCTGCCGCGCGACGAGCTGTTTCAGATCGGCGAGAACGAACTGCGCGCGATGGCGACCGGCATCCTTCACCTTCAGGAGCGCCAGAAGGTAGCGATGTTCGTGCGCCGCGACCCCTTCAGGCGCTATGTTTCCTGTCTCGTCTATGTGCCGCGCGACCGCTATACGACGCGCCTGCGCCGCCAGGTGCAGGACGTACTCGCCGCCGGATTCGGCGGCCAGGTTACGGCGTTTTACACGCAGTTGACCGACGAGGTTCTCGCGCGGCTGCACTTCATCGTCAAAACCGAACCCGGCAAGGAATTTCCGAAGAAAATTGCCGACATCGAAAACGACGTGGTCGAGACCGCCCGCGACTGGGCCGACGATCTGGCCCATGCGCTGACGCTGGCCCATGGCGAAAACATCGGCGTATCGACCTATGAACGCTTCCGGAACGCATTCCCCGCTGTGTATCGCGACCGGACCCACCCTGCCGATGCGGTAGTCGATATTGCCAAGATCGACTCCGTTATTTCGACCGGCAATATTGCGATGGACCTGTTCCGCGCAACGGGCGCGCCGAAATCGTCTGTCCGGTTCAAGGTTTTCAACAAGGACGCGGCAGTCCCCCTGTCGGATGCGCTGCCGATGCTCGAGAACATGGGTCTTCGCGTCATCGACGAAGTTCCCCATGAAATCCGCAACGAACAGAATTCCTGCGTCTGGATCCACGATTTCGGCATGGTCGCCCGCGACGGTGCGGAAATCGACCTGGACGCCGTCAAGAATGCATTCGAGGAAACCTTCGATCGCGTCTGGTGCAAGGACGTGGAAGATGACGGCTTCAATGCCATGGTCGCCTCAAGCGGGCTGACATGGCGCCAGATCATTATTCTGCGGGCCTATGCAAAATATCTGCGCCAGGCAGGCATCCCGTTCAGCGAAGCGTATATGATCGAGACGCTGTCGCGTAATGCAGCGATCGCCCGCGATGTGATCGCCCTGTTCGAAGAGCTTTTTACCCCGGAAAAACAGGCGGCCAAATCCGGTGCAGCCAGGTTGCGGAAACGGATAGCCACGGCGCTCGACAAGGTTCAGAATCTGGACGAAGACCGGATCCTGCGCCGTTTCGTGAATCTCGTCGAATCGACCCAGCGGACGAATTTCTACCAGACCGACGCGCAGGGCGCGCGCAAGTCATACGTATCGTTCAAGCTGGACAGCAGCAATATCGAGGACCTGCCGCTACCCCGCCCGATGGTTGAGGTTTTCGTTTATTCGCCGCGGATGGAAGGCCTGCATCTGCGCGGTGGCCGAGTGGCACGCGGCGGCATCCGCTGGTCCGACCGGCGTGAAGATTTCCGCACCGAAATTCTCGGCCTGATGAAGGCGCAGATGACCAAGAATGCGGTCATCGTGCCGGTCGGGGCCAAGGGCGGGTTCGTTTTGAAGCAGCCGCCGACATCGGGTGGCCGCGAAGCGTTCCTTGCCGAGGGCGTCGCCTGCTACAAGCTTCTGATCGGCGGCATGCTCGACATTACCGACAACATCAAGGGCGGCAAGGTCGTCCCGCCGGCGCAGGTCGTGCGGCGCGACGGAGACGATCCCTATCTGGTGGTCGCTGCCGACAAGGGCACGGCGACGTTTTCGGATATCGCGAATGGCGTGGCTCGCGATTACGGGTTCTGGCTCGACGACGCTTTCGCGTCCGGCGGATCGGCCGGCTACGATCACAAGAAAATGGGCATCACCGCACGCGGCGGATGGGAGTCCGTCAAACGACATTTCCGCGAAATGGGTATCAATACCCAGAAAGAGCCTTTCACCGTGGTCGGCGTCGGCGACATGTCCGGCGATGTGTTCGGCAACGGCATGCTGCTGTCGAAACACATCAGGCTGATCGGCGCATTCAACCACATGCACATCTTCGTCGACCCGGACCCCGACCCGGCAACGAGCTGGAAGGAGCGGAACAGGTTGTTCCGCATGGCCCGGTCTTCGTGGTCGGATTACGACGCGAAACTGATTTCGAAAGGCGGCGGCATATTCGACCGGTCGGCCAAGTCGATCAAACTGTCGCCGCAGATCGCAGAGCTGTATGGCTTCGACGGCAGAGATACCGTCACCCCGAACGATCTGATCCGCGCCATCCTGCTGGCGGAGGCGGATTTGCTGTGGTTCGGCGGTATCGGCACCTACGTGAAATCGTCGGAAGAACCCGATTCCGCGGCCGGCGACCGGATCAACGATCCGTTGCGGGTCAATGGACGCGAATTGCGCTGCAAGGTGATCGGCGAAGGCGCCAATCTGGGCATTACCCAGCTCGGCCGCATCGAATTCGCACTGCGCGGCGGACGGATCAATCCGGACTTTATCGATAATTCCGCGGGGGTCGCGTCGTCGGATCATGAGGTCAACATCAAGATCCTGCTCGGCGAAGTCATTGCGGACGGCAAGCTGGACCTTGCCGAACGCAACAATATCCTCGTCAAGATGACCAAGGATGTCGCGGCGCATGTGCTGATGGACAATTACCGCCAGAGCATGGCGCTGACCCATGCCGAAGCACAGGCGGGCGACACCGTCGGCGAAGCTACCCGGTTTATCCGGTCGCTGGAACGGTCGGGCGAACTGGACCGGGCGGTCGAATTCCTGCCGGACGACGAGGAACTCGACGAGCGCAAGATGCGCAAGCAGGGTTTGACGCGACCGGAGCTGGCAGTTCTTCTCGCCTATGCCAAGATGACGCTGTACGAGGATATCCTGGAAAGCGACGTGCCGGACGACCCGTGGCTGGTGCGCGATATCGGGCTCTATTTCCCACCGCTGCTGGCCGAAAAGTACGGCGAATATCTGAACCGTCACCGTCTGCGCCGGGAAATCACGGCGACCTATATCACCAACAGCCTGGTGAACCGTGCCGGACCGACCTTCATCAACGACCTGATGGACGAGACCGGGGCCACGCCGGCGCGGATCACGCGGGCATATCTGATATGCCGCCGCGTGTTCGGACTGCCTCAATACTGGGCGTCGATCGAAGCGCTCGACAATGTGATCCCGGCGGACGTCCAGACGATGCTCAACCTGGATATCCTCAACCTGACCAAGCGCGGCACGATCTGGTTTATCGAAAAATCGGGCCGATCGCCGGATGTGTCGGATTCGGTGCAATCGTTCGAGCCGGGCATCGCCGAACTGGCGAAATCGCTCGACGAATTGCTGTCGGAGGAGCTAGCGGCATCCGTCGACCGCAACACGGAACGGTACATGGCGCGGAACGTACCCGAGCAGCTTGCCCGCGGTGTCGCCCATCTCGAAGTCCTGTTTGCCGGGTGCGATATCGTGCGTATCGCTCAACGCGTGGGCGAAAGCGTCGGGAATACGGCGAAGGCCTATTATGCAATCGGCGCGCGGTTCGGGTTCGACTGGCTGCGGGAAACGGCGCGCGGCGTGACGGCCGACAACGAATGGCAAAAAATGGCGGTATCGGCGATGGTCGACGAGTTATACGACCTGCAGGCCGCATTAACGGGGCGGATCATCGATACCGCCGGCGGCGCAATGGCCGCGGACGTCGTTCTGGAAGCATGGGAGGAAGCACGCGACCATGACGTCACGCGCGCCAACCAGACCCTTCAGGATCTGCGCCGCGCCGACGGCGTCGACCTTGCGATGCTGTCCGTCGCCACACGCCATATCCGCGCGCTGATCGAAGAATAATACCTGCCCGGCGCGGGCAATTCTGCGCCGGGTTTCCGCCCCCTCAGCCCTGGTCGGCGCGTTCCGCACGGATCGTTTTCACCGTCCGGTGTTTCAGGTTATAGGCCTTGCGGTCGATGCCATCGAGATTGACACCGGTCACCCTCACGAAACACGCATTGTCCGGATATTCGATGGAATGCACCACGCCGACGTCGAACAGACCCGCCTGGCCCGGGTCGAGGCGGTATTTTTTTGTCTCTTCCATCGAAATATTCTGATCGTCCGACCCGTCATCGGTTCGGTCCCACTCCGTCATCACGGTGTGTTCGGTCGCCTGGCCGTAAATCGCCCAGGAATTTCCGTGGTCGTGGGGCGGCGACGTGGTGCCTTCGCCCATGACATGGGACAGGACAACGGCGCCGGTGGTCGGATCCTCGTTCAGCTTGTGAACGCCGACCGGCTTGTCCGGCCCGCAGAACTGGTCAATGAACGTCTTGTTCGCAAGAAGCTGTTCCATCTTCACGCGCACTTTCTCGCGGCCAGTCGGGTTGTTCTCATCCGCCAGAATCTCGTGAATTTCCGCGCAAAAGTCCTGAAGCGTGTAGCTCATGTCAATTTTCCCTGTCCTGAATTCCGGGGCGGATCATAGCGCCATCCGAAAACATACGGAACCCGGCGGTTCCTGTATTCCCGCCCACCGCCGGAGTGCTAGGGTGCGGTCATGAGGATCCCCGATACCGATACCGCTGCCCCCGCCCCCGACGCTCCGGGCCTTCGCCGCGCCCGCATCGCCTGGTGTGTTTATGACTGGGCCAATTCCGCGTTTCCGACGGTCATCGTCACCTTTGTGTTTTCGGCCTATTTCGCCTCCGCGGTCGCCTCCGACAAGGTGTCCGGCACGGAACAATGGAGCCGGGCGCTGGCGATATCCGGCCTGCTGATCGCCCTGATCAGCCCGGTGCTGGGCGCGATTGCCGACCGGTCCGGGCGGCGCAAACCCTGGCTCGCCGCGGGGTCCGCGATCACCATCGCGGGCGCGGCGCTGCTGTGGTACGTGCGTCCGGAGGCGGAATACGTGATCTATGCGCTGATCGTTTTCGCGATCGCCAATATCGCATTCGAAGTCAGTCAGGTTTTCTATAACGCCATGCTGCCGACGATCGCCCCCAGGGACCGGTTGGGCCGACTGTCCGGCTGGGGCTGGGGGCTTGGCTATGCCGGCGGCCTGTCCTGCCTGATGATCGCGCTGTTTGCCTTCGTTCAGGGAAACCCGCCATTGCTGGGTCTGCAGGAATCGAGCGCCGAGCATGTCCGCATCGTCGGGCCGATGGTGGCGATCTGGTTCGCGGTATTCTGCATCCCGCTGTTCCTGTTCGTACCGGATATGCCATCTGCCGGTGTCCGGCCCGGTGTCGCCGCGCGCGAAGGGATCGCAACCCTGATATCGACGGTGAAACGCGTGCGCGACTACCGCGATGTCGCCTGGTTCCTGCTGGCGCGTGTCTTCTATGTCGATGGCATGAACACCATGTTTGCGTTCGGCGGCATTTACGCCGTCGGCACATTCGATATGACGATTGCGGAGGTAATTCAGTTCGGCCTCGCGCTGAACGTCACCGCAGGCCTGGGGGCGGCAGGATTCGCCTGGCTCGACGACCGGATGGGCGCAAAAAGAACCATCGCGATCGCGCTGACCGGGCTGATCGCGCTCGGTATCCCGCTATTGCTGGTGGACTCCAAATTGTGGTTCTGGATTGTCGGCGTGCCGCTGGGATTCTTTATGGGCCCGGCGCAGGCGTCGAGCCGGTCACTGATGGCGCGGCTGGCGCCGGAGAACCTTCGCGCCGAGATGTTCGGCCTGTTTGCGTCTTCTGGTCGGGCGACTTCGTTTATGGGCCCGCTGGTCCTCGGGCTGGTCGCGGGCGCACTGGACTCTCAGCGGGCGGGCATGGCGACTATCATGGTCTTCCTCGCCGCCGGTCTGTTCATCCTTCTGTTGAAGGTGCGCGAGCCGGGTTGATCGCCGATCAGTGCCGGAAGTGGCGCATGCCCGTGAACACCATCGCAAGCCCGGCATCGTCTGCGGCCTTGATGACCTCTTCGTCACGGATCGACCCGCCCGGCTGGATTACGGCGGTTGCCCCCGCCTCCGCCGCGGACAGCAGACCGTCGGCAAAGGGGAAGAATGCATCCGACGCGACGACGGAACCCCTGACCAGCGGCTCGGATGCGCCGGCGGCTTCGGCCGCGTCTTCGGATTTGCGGGCGGCGATACGCGACGAATCGACCCGGCTCATCTGGCCAGCGCCGATGCCAACGGTGGCGCCGTCCCTGGCATAGACGATGGCATTCGATTTCACATGCTTGCACACGGCGAAGGCGAACAGCATATCGCGGATTTCCTGTTCGGTCGGTGCGCGTTTCGACACGATCTTCAGATCATTCGCCCCGATTCGGCCGGCATCCCGGTCCTGCAGGAGGAACCCGCCGGACAACAGCTTGGTCATCAGGCCGGGGGCTGCCGGGTCAGGCATCGCGCCGGTTTCCAGCACGCGCAGGTTTTTCTTGGCCGCGAATATCGCGCGCGCTTCCGCCGTGACCTCGGGGGCGATCACGACTTCGAGGAAAATATCCTTCATGGCTTCCGCGCAGGCGGCATCCATCGGCCGGTTAACCGCGATGATCCCGCCGAAGGCGCTGACGGGATCGCATTTCAGCGCCCGGGCATAGGCATCGGCCAGACTGTCTCCCAGGGCCACGCCGCAGGGGTTCGCATGCTTTATGATCGCCATGGCCGGGCTGTCGAATTCGGCAGCGAGTTCGAACGCGGCATCGGTATCGTTCAGGTTGTTGTAGCTCAGCTCCTTGCCCTGGATCTGGGACGCGGTCGCCACACCGGGCCGGCTGTCGCCCGTGGCATAGAACGCAGCGTTCTGATGGGGGTTTTCGCCGTAACGCATTGTCTGGACACGGGTGCCCGACAATGAGAACCGGCGCGGGAACGCATCGTCGTTCTGTTCGGCGAACCAGCGGCCGATCGCCGCGTCATAGGCCGCCGTGCGGGCATAAGCCGTCCCGGCCAGGCGGCGGCGCAGGTCGACCGTGGTCGCCCCGTCATTGGCCTTCATGTCGGCGATCACGGCGGCGTAATCCTCCGCGTCGGTTACGATGGTGACGCTTTCATGGTTTTTCGCGGCCGAGCGGATCATGGCCGGGCCGCCGATATCGATATTTTCGACGCATGTTTCGTAATCCGCACCTGCGGCGACGGTTGCTTCGAACGGGTAAAGGTTCACCACCAGCAGGTCGATCGGACCGATATTGTGTTCCTCCATTGCCGCCACGTGCCCGGCATCGCCGCGACGCGCAAGAATACCGCCGTGAATTTTCGGGTGCAGCGTTTTTACGCGACCGTCCATCATTTCGGGAAAGCCGGTATGGTCGGCAACGTCGATCACATCGACCCCGGCATCGCGCATCGCCCTGGCGGTGCCGCCGGTGGACAGGATCTCAACCCCCTGGCCGGCAAGAAATTCCGCCAGTTCCACGAGTCCGGATTTATCGGAAACGGAAATCAAAGCCCGCCGGATGGCGGGGGAAGTATCGGTCATCGTAAAGCCTCCGTGGCGGACGCGGACTCAGCCGGACGCCGCCTCTGATGTTGTCTCGTTATCGGGTGTTTGGAATTCGGGAACAAGCCCCTGCACGATCGCCCTGGTCCGTTCGCTGTCCCCGGCATGCGCCGCCCCGGCCAGTTCGTCGATGGCACTGCCAAGCGCGGCGAGGTCGGTGGCCCGCGGCGCCGCCAGCAAAATGCCGGGATGCGTGGTGGGTACGAGTTCTTCGGATGCGTGAAGAATCTCTTCGAACAGCTTTTCGCCGGGCCGCGGTCCGGTGATTTCGATCTTGATATCGACATCCGGCTGATAGCCGGCGAGCAGGATAATCTGGCGCGCAAGATCGATGATCTTCACCGGCTCGCCCATGTCGAGCACGTAAATCTTGCCCTGCTCGGCGCTGTCGGCAACGCCCTGCACGGAGGCCTGCAAAACCAGTTCCACCGCCTCGCGAACGGTCATGAAATAGCGCGTCATATCGGGATGGGTCACCGTCAGCGGCCCGCCTGCCGCGAGCTGTCGCTGGAACAGGGGCACGACCGATCCCGTGGAGCCCAGCACGTTTCCGAACCGCACGGTCACGAAATGGGTACGGTCCGAACCGCGCGCCGCCTCGGCCATGTCAAGCGCCTGGCAATAGCTTTCCGCGACGCGCTTGGTCGCCCCCATCATGCTCGACGGATTGACGGCCTTGTCGGTGGATATCAGAACCATCGCCCGCACCCCGTGCGCCCGGCACGCATCTGCGACAATCCGGGTGCCGGCCACGTTGGTCAGCGCGCCTTCATCGGGATGCAGTTCGACCATCGGCACATGCTTAAGCGCGGCCGCATGAAAGACCAGTTCCGGCCGCTCGTCTTCGAAAACCCTTGAAATACGGTCCCGGTCGCGAACGTCGGCTAGGATTGTGCGGCGCAGCAGGCCGGGCGCCCTTTCCCCGATTTCAAGGTCGATGGCGTAAAGCTGGTACTCGGAGTTATCGAGCAGAACGAGCGCCGCCGGATCGAACGCCGCGATCTGGCGGCACAGTTCCGATCCGATCGTCCCGCCGGCACCGGTCACCAGCACCCGTCGCCCGCCGATAAGAACCGCCATGCTGTCACGGTCGAGAGACGCCTGGGGACGGCCGAGAAGATCCTCGATCCTGATCGGACGGATTTCAGAGCTGGAATCGATGTTTTCGCGAAAGTCGTCAAGCTGGGGCATGCGCGCCAGACCGATACCGAGATCGTCGGCAATCGCCAGGAGACGCTGTATTTCATCGCCTTCGATACGCGATTTCGTGACGATCAGCCGCTGCGGCCGATGGCCTTCGCGGTCCATGCGTTCGACGATCGCAGGAATATCGTCGATATTCCCGAGCACCTGAACGCCGTGAATGTTGCGCCCGACGCGGCGACCCTTTTCGTCGACCAGTCCCACGGCATGCCAGGCGGATTTCCGCGCCCGGTTGATTGCCCGGATAAAAAGCTCGGCGGAATCGCCAGCGCCGATCAACAGAACCGGGATGCGCCGTTCACCGTCGCGATCTGCGATGTCGTTCGCGCGTCGGTCCTTGAACAGCCGATACAGAAACCGCGGCCCGCCAAGCAGGGCCAACAGGACGAGCCAATTGATCGGCAGGGTCGAGCGCGGGATCAGTTCGAGCCGGGAAACCAGGAACATGGCTGCAAGAAACACCAGCACAATGGCTGTCGCCGCCCGGATGATGGCGACGAGGTCTTCCATGGACGCATAGCGCCAGACCCCGGCATAGAGCCGCATGCTCCAGAAAACCGCGGCCGCGATGACGGTGTAGATACCCGTCGCCAGGGCGACGAATTCGGTCGGGAAATAATCCGTATCGCCACCGACCCGCAGATAAAGCGCCACCACGAAGGACAACGCCGCCACGGTTACATCGTGAGCGAACGCAATTCTGGCGCGTGTTCCGCGCAGGGTGAAACTTCTGAGATCGGGCAATCGTCGCATTCGCTGAATTCCGGGGCAGACGATAGCACAGCCTGCGCGACTCGCCCACACGGGCAAGCGGCACCGAGGCCGCCAGGCTAGGGGCAGACAATCGAATAAAACGGGGAGGGGCGGGCTAGGTGGAGGCCCGGCGCCACGCGGCGGTGGCGGCGAGGCCCTGGTCGACCGAATACGGCGGCGTCCAGTCGAAGGTCGTCCGGAACAGGGACGAATCGATCTGCAGCGAACCGCACAAACGGTCGGCGGCGGCCCGTTTGCCGGCAAGTGCGGCAAGTCCGGTCAGAACAGCGGGGGGTATGGGGATTCCGCATCGGCATCGGTTAAAACTCCGGCGCAGACGGTAGACAAGCTCCGCCGTCGACAGGTCTTCGCCGTCGCTCAGCAGGTACAGGCCGGACCGGTCCCCGCCTGTTTCGATCACCTGTTCGATCGCATGGGTCAGGTTGCCGAGATACAGCAGGCTGCGCCGGTTTGCCGTGATGCCTGTCAGCGGCAGGGGAAGCGGGGTGTAGGACATCGCCATAAGCGATGCGAAATTCGCTCGTACGCCGGGACCGTACACCAATGGCACCCGAAGCGTGGTTACCGGCAGTCCCGTCGCCGATGATATCTCTGCCAAAGCGGTCTCGGCGTCGCGCTTGGAGCGGCCATAGGCGTCTTCCGGCACCGGCGGATCGGTTTCGGAAAAAGCGGCCCGGTCCGACGTCGATTCCCCGTTCGCCTTGACGGAACTCAGAAATACGAAACGTCCAACCCCGCCGGATGCGGCAGCCTGTGCCAGATTCCGCGTAACATCGGTATTGGCCTGGCGAAACGCGATTTCGGGGTTTGCCGCCGTATCGTGCATCATGTGGACCCGTGCCGCCAAATGGACCACGGTGTCGGCGCCTTCCATGAACGGCGCGAAGTCGACGATCTTCGTCAGATCGCCGACCGCGCGCGCCCGCATCCATGTCGGAGAGTCGGATACCGTCCGGAAAAGACCGGTCACCCCGTACCCCGACGCCGCCAGGCGCCGGCACAGGGCCTGACCGACGAATCCGCCCGCACCGGTGACGAGGATGTTTGCGCCTGGTACAGCCAAACCCTTAAACGTCCGCAGATCGTTCCGGGTCGCGGCAGGAAAGCACCGTTATTCCGGCAATCACGAAAAGACCCGACAGCCACCAGCTTTGCCATGCGCCGAAACTGAGCATGGCAATACAATATGCACTCGCAACGGTCGCCGTGCCCGCTGCCTGGGCGATCCGGTTGCGCCCATAGCGCCGCGCACATTCCGCCGCAACGACAAACAGGCCGGCGCCGAGCAATGCGCCCAGAATGCCGAGTTCCAGCCGCCATTGCAGGGCCGCATTATGCGGATGTAACGGCAGGGCGGCTTCGCTGACGTCGAGGTTCTCCTTGCCGCCCGGTATCGCCCGCGACGTATTGAATCCCCACCCGAGCACGGGGCGCTCGGCGATTTTCTGACTGGCGAACTGCCAGATCAACAGACGGTGATAAGCCGATCTCGGCAGACCGAGTTCCTCGAACATTGCCTTCGGCTGGGGCAGCATATGTTCGATTGTCGGCGCCAACAGGACCGACGCTCCAAGCAGGGCGCCTGTCAGCGGCCCGACAATTCTGGGTGCGGCATAGATACCGGCAAACACGACAATACCGACGGCGACGGCAGCCGTCGCGGCACCTGTCTGGAACGTCGCAAACAGCGCAAGGCAGCCGATCACGGTAGCAATACCATAAACCGGGCGGCGGTCCGTCAAGATGACGACGGCAGGCCAGAGCATGATCGACAGAAGGGAGAGCGGGCGATTGAACTGGTTGAGGAAGTTTCCCTCGCTGCCCATGACGAGCGCTGTACGGAACAGCAATCCACCCGTCGCCCGCTCGGACATGACCAGAACCAGCGCCAGCATGAAACCGGCGAGGAAGGCCTTCGAAATTATGCGGCTCTGTGTTCTATCGAGACCGCTCATCGCCGCCAGCAACAAAGCGCCGGCCAGCGCGATCATCGCCGTCCGGGGAATTTTTTCCCATGTGAGCTCCGCCGAATAGGACCAGGCCGCGCTTGCCGTCGCCAGTAAAATCAGAGCGGACACGACGATTGTCGATATGCGGCTCAGCCGAAATTCCGGCCTACCCGACACGATGCGGCCGGCAATGGCGACGACCACCAGAACCGGCAACAGGGTTGCCAACGATAGCGGCACGTACAGCGTCAAGACAGGAACGAGGAACACCACGCCCCCCAGAAGCAGCGTCGGTTGCGCCAGACGGGACAGACGAAAATTGATTGGAGAACCCTGCGATTTCATTATTCAAACTATGTAGGCGAACCGGGCGCGGCAGGCGAGAGAAACCATAAATAGCGGATAGTAACGAACACACGGTCGCTCAGGCCGACGGTACAGGCCCTTGCGTTTCATCCTCGATATCGCTTAACCCGGTCGCCGTTATCTTGCTTGATTCCTGATATTCGTCATCGGTGTTTACGGACCAAAGGTCGTGTTTTTTGCCGTCGACGATATTTTCAGCCGCCAGCAGACCCATCAGGATACTGTGATCCTGATTGTTGTATTTGAAGGCGCCGTACCGACCGATCACGCTGAGCTTCTTGTGCTTCGACAAATAATTTTGCACCGGTTCCAGATGCTCGCGGTAATCCATTGCGTAAACCGGGTAGCATTTCGGCACACGGACCACCTTGCCATCCATTACCGCGCCGGCCGGCACCAGGGAAGATCGGTATATCTCGTCGGTGGCCAGGCCCACCAGCGCCTCTTCGTCCTCGGACCACAGCGCATCATCGTCATAACACCAGTATTCGAGACATAGAATCGTGTCAGGCGATCCCTTGTTTATGCTTGGCACCCAATTGCGGAAATTCGAGATACGGCCGGTTTGCATGTCAGGCGCATGAACGTAAATCCACTGGTCGGGAAACGGGCTTTCCCCTTTTATTTTCAAATATACGATTATCGTATTGCGAAAACGAAGCGCCCTGGCGTGACAGCCTACATCGGCGGGCGCCCCCATTCGGTCGACCAGCGTCGTAATCGGCATGGAAGAAATAATGTGGTCGAAAGCGCATTCGGTGCCATTCGACAATGTAAGCCGGGCTTGTTCCGATTCCGTTCCGGCAGGCAAAACCGAACCAACCGGGGTGTTAAGCCGAACTTCGCCGCCGAATTCACGAATTTTATCCGCCATCCGCTCATAGACGGCACCGGCGCCCAGATGCGGGTAGGCGAATTCATCGACCAGGGTTCGATGTTTTTGTCCGCCAGACTGCAGTACCGCCGATTTTATGGCCTCGAACAACGACAGTTTCTTGATTCTCTGTGCCGCGAAATCCGCGTCCAATTCCTTGCAGGAGATGCCCCAAAGCTTTTCACTGTAGGACTTAAAGAAAATACCGAACAGACGCCTGCCGAAACGGTTCGCGACCCAGGCCTCGAACGTGGATTCGTCCTTCTCGGGAAATACCTTGGCTTTAAGGAAGCTCAAAATGCAGTATGCCGCCTCGACGACCCCGAGACCGGCCAGCGCGTTGAACGCCTTGAGCGGATAGTCGAAGAGCGTCTTGCGGTAATATATCCGGGTTAACCGGCTGACCATGCTGTAATCATCGCCGATGACCTCGAGCCAGATGCGGTTCACGCGCGGATCGCCGCTGAAAAAGCGATGCGGGCCCAGATCCACGAGTTGGCCCCACAATGGAATCGTCTTCGCCATTCCACCGACCGAATCGCCTGCTTCGAAAACCTTCACGTTGATTCCGTGTTGGGCCAGGCGGTACGCAGCGGTTAACCCGGCCGGCCCCGCGCCTATTACTGCGACTGTTTTAATTGCCATTGCCTTTTCTTGGCTTGAGCAAAAAACATCGGGCACTGAAGGCAGATCGCCAGACGTTCATTACAGTATTGAAACGAATGCGCATATTAGAGGACCAGTGCAGAATCAGATAGGCTTGCCGCCGCCCCGGCCCCTGAAAGGGAGCCGATATCACGACCGGGGGGCGGCTGCGCCGGCGTCAGGATTCCGAACGCCCTACGCCGGGCAGTTTTCAGGATGGTGCCGGAACAGAGCGATCGTCGATGCGTCGGTCTCGCCCCCGACCTGTGCAAGGGTTCGCGACGACATGCCGATAATTGGAAACGCCTTGATTTTCTTCAGGCAGCCGGAAGCGATAAACGCCTTCATCATCCGCATCGAACCAATAGCGTTCTCCGAACCCATACGATGCCATGGCTCGTCCAGCAGAAAATAATTGATGCCCTGCTTCGTCGTACTGGCGATAAATTTTCCGCCATCGTCTAATGATGGTCGAAAATCGATCAGCGCCTGTGAGTGAGGGTGCAGCATGAATGACGGTATGGCGAACAAATACGCAATACCCCGGGGGGTATAAGCGACCCGGTCTCGGCGGGACAGATTATCGTTGATCCAGAATACGGCATTTGCCGCGCGGATATTACGTTCCTGGAATTCCCGGCGGGTTTCGTTGCTGAATACATGTTTGGCATAATTTGAAGCAAACAGCGCATGGCCCCCAGCCTGAACGATCAGCACCAGGAAAACCGCCGCCGAAAATGGTCGTATGACGGCGTATGCCTCCGACGCTTTCAGGGCGAGTGCAAAACACGCGATCAGCAATAGCGGATAGACTGGCAACAGATGACGAACCCGCTGCGTCGTACCGCTTGCGAACCAGACCGTGAAAAATATGGCGGCAAGGGCAAAAAATATGATCGTTTCCCGGTCTCTGAACTGTTTACGGTAAGCGCCGACGACAGTTAGCGGCAGCAGCAAAAACAAAAGCACACCCAGCCCCGTACGGCCACTTTCCAGCTTGGGCACCATGTCGAAGGTCGCATAAACGGGATAGAGCAGCCAATTGACGACAGTTCGGGCAAGCGGGTTTTCAGCCTCCACATAGTAAGCACGGTGATATTTTCCATAATCAGCGGTCCAGAAAGACGTGTCGGGAAGCCCCAGCGCCAGAAAGAGGCTCGGGAATACCGGATCGCCGCTATGCCACCAGTTCCAAGCATACCATTGCGCGCCGGCGACGAGTGCAGTGACACCGAAGACCAATGCGAACC
Organism: uncultured Rhodospirillaceae bacterium; assembly: GCA_963974055.1. Lineage (GTDB taxonomy): Bacteria > Pseudomonadota > Alphaproteobacteria > MPNO01 > UBA830 > CAXBCP01. Next base: position 133,017 of record CAXBCP010000001.1, on the reverse strand, counting down.
GAATGCCCTGTCGGTGAAACAGCAGGACCAGTCCGGCCGCGCCGGCGAAGATCAGACCGAAATACTTCGCACCGACAAAAAAGCCGGCCAGCAACCCGGCGACAGCAATCAATCGCCATGACCCGGATTTCAGCCCCGCGACAAGCACGATCGCCGAAGCCAGCGCGAACGCGGCACAGGGAACTTCCACCTGCCCGCCGCCCCCGCCGTACAGAACCGCGGGCGTGGTCAGGAAGACGATTGCCAGGGCCAGCGCACCCGCCGGATCGGCAAACCGCCGCGCGACACCGTAGACCATCAGCCCGGCCGCCCAGCCGGTCACCATCGCCCACAGGGTCAGCGTGAGCTCGCCGCCGATTCCCAGCGCCGCCGCATAGGTCATATGCAGCAACATGGGAATCGCACCGGTGACCGCACGGGGGACGAATTCGATTCGGCCGGCAAGCAGGAATTGTCTCGGTACCGCGAAATGGCTCGCCAGCGTATCTGCATCGGCGGGCGGCGAAATTCCTTCAAGGAGATCGAACGCCAGAACGACCACCAGAAGAGCCAATAGGATGATAAGCCATAGCGGATACTTCTGTGTGGCAACTACAGGCGTCGCGGTGGCACCACGATAAATTCCGGCATTGACCGCCAACAGGATGATGCCGAAACCCGTGATTGGCCAGAAGGCCTGTGGCGAAAACGCCCCGGCAATGCCCATAAAAAACAGCACCCACGCGAAGGCACCCATACCGAGCACAAAACCGAGACCGCATGTTTCCGCCCCGTTGCGGACGACCGAATGCGCACCCACGAGACGCAGGATGGCAGCCCCGAACCCGGCGCAGGATGCAACCAGCGCGATCAGCGCGGCGACTTGAAATACATTATCCATAAAAAGAGCGAAAATTCCGGGTTCAGCCAAACAATACGCCGAATATCAGCCTGATGGGTTCTGCATAATTCTGAAGATAAGCGGCGAATACCGCCAAAATCCAGACCCATAACAGAGCGGAAAGGCCGGTATGCAAACGGCCCCGGGACGAATTTTGGCCCGTCATTTCTGAAAGCCTGTCATTTCTGAAACACGAAATAATATCGCAGAAAAAAATTCCAGCCGAAAACCAACCCTGTCGCAAAGACCTTTGCGACCATGGGATGGATGCCCATCACATCGATGCCAATGGCCAAAAGCCCGAGATTGAAGACAATTCCGGCGATGCTGACCGCCCATAACAGAACAATGCGCTGATGTCGGCTCCGGCGGCCAGCGCCGAACACAAAACGGACCGACAGAATATAATTCGCGCCCGTCGACACGACGAACGATATCGTCCCGGCCAGAAGGTAGTGCACATCCAGAACGTAGAGCAGGAGCGCAAAAAGACACCAGTCGATCAAGGCACAGGTCCCGCCGACAAGAAAGTATTTTTGCGCCGCCCGCCCCAGATCCGAGCGCAGAAAGCCGGGTCGGCTGGAGGTTCTCATCGTCACGGTTTCAAAGTCCTGAATTCAGTCACTGAAATATCACTCATACCAAAGGTTCCGGCGCCGTCGGTCATTTACGTCGACGCCGTCCATGTGCCCGGCGACGCGTCGCCGCTCAGCCGCGTGATGACGGTCTTCATCTCGAACGGAAGGGAAACCGGCTGATCGAACACGATCAGCCGGCCCGGCCGGTCGCGACCGTATCCCGTCCAGCAAATCGTTTCGCCAATCGTCGGGGGAACGGTGGATGACATGCAATATGTCCGGTTTTGAACCGCCAGAACGGCACCTGCATCCGAGATGCTCGCGTCTGCCCCTGTAAAGAACCGCCGGCGAATTCGATGATGGCCCCGACCGGCGATCCGGTCGACAATCTCGATGCGACCCTCATGGAAACGCCATTCCCGCTCCGCTGCGCCGACCTTTGAATAGCGACTGAATCCTTCATGGCAGAGAATTCTGCCATCGCGTGTCCGTGACATTGTCGGCGTCGCGCCAATCACGCCGCGGCGGAAAACGCCGGAATAATAAGGTCTATTAACAGCCATCGGCCCGGCATCGTCGATTGTTATATAATTGTGCATGTCGGCATCCGCATACACGGTATCGACGTAAGTGCCGCGGCCCGGATCAATAATTACCGGCGTTGCGCCGTCATGCAGCTCGAAACTGCCGAGATCGTTGTGCCCGTGTCCGGGCATGGGCGGCCAGCCATTCGGGGAGACAAACGCCAGCGCCTGCCAGCCATGACCGCCGAACCGGTGCCAGCCATCCCCTGCGAGCCTGTCGGGAGATACCGGGTTGTTGCTGCCGATGAACGACCGCGCGTCCCGCCGCCGGTCTTCGGGCAGGTTTACCGGCCACGCAGCCGGATCGTCATGCCCTGAAAGCGCAGCCAGGAACGCCGGCGGCACATCGGGGGAGATGTCGCCAATCAGCGGCAGACCGCCCGGCAGGCACAGGCCTGGAATAACCGCGAGGGCGCGTTCGGCGATATCGCGCAGCATCGCTGCCTGTTCGAGCCCTGCCGATTTCGCGTCGAGCCAGGCATCGATATAGTTGCGTGTCAGCAGCAGGTGGTAGTGGGTCGAGCCCTCGCGCAGCATGCCGGACCGCCCGAAGATGCGCCCGGCTTCCGCCACCATAATCTTCGCGCCTGTTTCCGCGTGATCGTCCCGGCCCAGCGCCGTGCCGATGCGCAGCAGGCCACGGCCGTTATTCGACAAATGGTTCGACGTATAATGTTCGCCGAAATATTCCAGATTGCCGCGGATGATCTCGGCATGACGTACCAGAAGCGCGCCGGTTTCGTCCGGTTCGCCCGGCAGGCCGAACCGGCGCGCGAAATCGATGATGTTGATTGCCCGCTCCGCCGCCGTGTAGGCATGCCATGGCCAGCCGGACTCTCCGCTACCGAACCGGTCCGCCCAAGCCCCCCACAACGCGGCGACCCAGTCGGGATCGACCGCATCGCCGGCAATCGGCACCCAGGCGAAGCGGTGCGCCGCCAGCTGGGTTTCGAGATCGTCATAGGACTGCGTGAAAAGGGCTGAAGGATCCTCCGGGGCGAGTTCGACCGTCCGGCCGGGCAGGGAAATAGCTATCGGCAATTGCGGCGGCTGGAAACTGCCCGCCGGAAAACCTTCTATGCAGGTGTCCGCGCGAGCCGCATCCTGAGTCACAGCGGGAAGATAGGGCGGCTGCCCGGCAACAAAGACCGGCGGCGGTTTTTCCAGTCCCGCAAGCCGCCGGACAAGCCAGCGCCGGAGCACAGGGTCGTCCAGCACGTGCCGGGCCTTGCGGATCAGGGACTTCATCGTGACCGGGTTTTCACGGAAAACAGATCAGGGGCGCGGATCAGACGAATGGGAACACGCCCGGTTCCGGGATAAAATTATCCGCGATCGCATCGATCGCGGCGCGGCCCATCGCCAGCCGCGCTTCCGCGGCGCTGCCGCCGATATGCGGCGTGCACAGGAAATTCGGCGCATTGAGCAGTTCGTCATCGTCCGGCGGCTCGACCGCGAAGGCATCGATACAGGCGGCCGCCAGTCTGCCATCGAGCAGGCGTTCCTTCAGCGCGGTCTCGTCGATGATGCCGCCGCGGCAGGTATTGATCAACACGGCATCGTCGCGCATCCGGTCCATCACGTCGCCCGTATACAGGCCGCGCGTGCTGTCGTTCAGCGGAATATGCAGCGACAGAACCTCGGACCGTTCGACCAGGTCGTCCATCGACACCGCTTCGACACCGTATTCCCTGTAAAATTCGGGAAAATCCAGAAGATCGCAGGCGAGAACGGTGCAGTTCCACGGCTGTAACAGACGGACGACTTCCTTGCCGACAAACCCGCAGCCATGCAACCCGACCACACGGCCGCCGAGATGGCGGCCCATCTGGTGCCGCGGGCGTTTGCCGTCGCGCATTTCGGCGAAAAGCGGCCCGACATGGCGCAGGGCGCAGACCGAAAACGCAATCATCAGCTCCGCGACGGACTGCCGGTTCGTGCCGCCTTTCCAGCCGATACGGATGCCGCGGTCGCGCAGCATCGCGGGATCGACATTGTCGAGCCCGACGCCCATCCGCGCGATGATTTTCAGGTCCGGCAACCGGTCGAGCATGTCGGCCGTCAGGTTTTCGAGCCCCATGATCGCGGCATCCCTGCCGGACAGGAATTCGACGAGCTCGTCATCCGACATCCGCCGCTGTTCCTCGTTGAACCGCGTGTCGGGATATTGCGCGAGCACTTCATCGCGCAATATCTGGGTCTGGCAGAACGAGATCGACGGAATCGCGACACGGGTCATGGGCGGCTACTCGCGATGGGGAGCAGTTCATCTATCGCTGCCGCCAGTTCGGAGAAATGGCCGATCAGCCGGTCGCCACCCAGTTCCGCGGCAGGCTTGCGACTATAGCCGAAGGGGACAAGAATGATCGGCACGCCTGCGTTCCGAGCGGTTTCGACATCCGTCTCGCTGTCGCCGATATACAGGCTGTTCCGTGGTGCGACGCCCAGCTCTTCGGCAACAGCGTCGTAATGCCGGCGGTCGGGTTTGTTGAACGGCCGCGCCGCCTTGCCGATGCAGGACGCAAAATGCCTGTCCAGACCCAGCGCTTCGAGCACCGTCAGCGCCGAATCATGCGGTTTGTTGGTGCAAATTCCAAGCCGGTAGCCACGTGACGCCAGGTCTTCAAGTGCAGGCACGACCCCGTCGAAGATCGTGGTATGGCGCACCGGCACCGCCTGATAATTGACCGCGAAGGCGTCGACATGAATCTGGATATCTGCGGGGGCGACCGGATCGCCGGTGAGTCCGAAGGCGCGCTCGATCAGCGGTTCGGCGCCGCCCCCGACCATCAGCCTGCCCTCTTCGACCGTTACTTTACGCCGGCCCGCTTCGGCAAGAACCGGGTTCAGCGCACCCAGCACGTCGGGCAGACTGTCGATCAGCGTACCGTCGAGATCGAAAATGACCGCATGCGTCATTCGGCTGCAGCGGCCCCGCTTTTCACATCGGCATTCAGATAGCTGCCGATCAGATGATCGAAAATCATGTGCATATCCTCGACCGGGCCGTATTCGCCCTTCGCCGTCGGCACGTGCAGCGATATATCGGATCTTTCGCGCAGTTTGCCGCCGTCGAATCCCGTCAGGCCGACCACGGTCGCCCCCCGTGCCCGCGCATAGTCCACCGCTTCGATCAGGTTCGGCGAATTACCCGATGCCGAGATCGCGACCACCGAATCGCCATCGCGCAGGTGAACCTTGAGCTGATCGACGAACATTCGGTTGTAACCTTCATCATTGGCCAGCGCGGTCATCACAGCGACGTTGTCGGTCAGGCTGACGGCGCGAAACGGCCGCTTGTCGCCGGTACGGGTACCGATGGAAATATCGTTGGCGAAGTGCGACGCCGTCGCCGCCGAGCCGCCATTGCCGATGAAAAAGACCGTGTTGCCGGATTCCCGCGCATCGAGAAGCAACCGGATAAACGCTTCTACAGCGGCGCTGTCGATCGACTGGAAACACGATGCAAGATAGTCGAGGTAAGCGCGCGCATAACCGGCAGGATCGCCGCGATGCAGTTCGGTGAGTTCGTCGATTTTGTTCATGGCATCAGAATATCATGTAGATGAATTTTTGTGTTTGCCCGCCCCGGTCTATGACAATCAAGAGACTGACAGTGCCGAGAACGACCAGAACAGGGGTAAGCGCATAAGACTTCAAGCGCAATACCGACGCGAACCATCCCTCTGCAGGAACTGCGGGACTGAGTGAATCCACATCCCTGTCAGGTACGATAACGGGCTGTACGGTGCGGAACATCTGGCAGGAATTGGGGGTAAACCATACGATAAACAGCATCGCCAGCAGCATCGCCAGCACCTGGCCGCTGGCAAACACCGGTGCACCGTCCGCCAAACCCGACATACCGGCAAGAATCCGCATCGCATCGTCGGCATCTTCGGCACGGAAAAACACCCACGCGACCACGACGGCCAGAAACGTTACGATCCGCCCGCACCACTTGGATATGCGGCTGCCATGTGCGCAGGCCGGACCGTAACGCCGCCAACCGTGATTCACGATCAGATAGATGCCGTGCAGTCCGCCCCAGATCACGAAAGTCCACCCTGCGCCGTGCCACAGACCGCCAATCAACATCGCAAGCATCAGATTTACGTATCGGCGGGACTTACCTTTACGACCGCCGCCCAACGGGATGTAGATATAGTCCCGGATAAAACGCGACAGCGTCATGTGCCAGCGCCGCCAGAAATCTATGATGCTGGTCGCCTTGTAAGGTGAATTGAAATTCATCGGCAGGCGAATGCCAAACAGCAGAGCAATACCGACTGCCATATCCGTATAGCCGGAAAAATCGAAATAAATCTGGAACGTATAGGCCAGAGCACCGATCCAGGCGTCCCAGAATCCGGGGATGGCAGTTTGCGCGCCCAGGAACACGCCATCAGCCACCGGCGAGATCCCATTCGCCAGCACCACTTTCTTGTAGAGCCCGATAACGATAAAGGCGAGGGCCACCGGCACCAGCTTTCGGCTGAGCCAATGGCGCGCTGCATCCCGGAACTGCGGCATCATTTCGCTGTGATGAACGATCGGCCCCGAAATAAGCTGTGGGAAAAACGAAACAAACAGACAGTAATTCAGAAAATCGGGTTCAACCGCCCGCCGCTTGTAGACATCGACCAGGTACGCGACCTGCTGAAAGGTAAAGAACGAGATCGCGAGTGGCAGAACGATATTCAGCTCCGCAATCTCGCGGCCAAGCAGTTTCTCTAGGTTCTCGACGAAAAAGCCCGCGTATTTAAAATATCCGAGAAGCCCGAGATTGAAACACAGACCGGCGACCAGATAGGTCCTCGACCGGGTCGAAAACAGTATCTTGCCGAAGGCAAAATTGGCGACAATGCTGAGAACGATGAGCGGCAGCAGCGAGACATCCCAATAGCCGTAAAAGAAGAGTGATGCTGCAGTCAGCCACAACGTTCCGGCCCGCAGGGAAACCGTGCCGGCGACGAGGGCAAAGCCGGCCACCGTCAGCGGCAGAAACAGGAACAGAAATTCTGTTGTGCTGAACAACATGGAACGGGCGCTACTTCATTCCCGGATCGCGTTGGCGCCGCGAAATTCTGCGGGCCAGTTCCCGCGCTGCCAGATCATGCCCTTTGGGAACCCAGTGCCCGTCATTCCGGAAATGGAACTGCATCGGATCGCCCGTGGCTTCCATCACCGGCCGCATATCTACGATGTCCAGGCCCCGGCGTATCAGAGCTTCGCTGAATCTCCGATGCGCTGCCGCGGTCTCTTTCTGCTTATTTCCGACCCAAAGACCGCGCGACGGAATAATCATCACGGTCAGATTATAAGCCTCGGAAAGCGCGACGATGCGGTCCGCCGTAGACTGGACGGCGCGGTCGCCCGGGATACCGCCGGCCACGACTTTCAGGGTTTTCACCAGACCGAGCCGAATGAAGGTCTGGCGCACCAGATCGATCGAGCCGATCGCCGATGTCGCGAGAAAATAAAACGCTGAGTTTTTCAGAAGAAATTCCTTCGCACCCTGTATCGAAAACGCGGTCGCCAACGGTTTGGGGCGTTTCGGAGCCGGAGCCGGTGCAGTATCGTAATCCTGTACGTCGTCGATCATATTGATCGCGAGAACGACATCGCGAATGACCGCACCCTGTTTGGCCGCAAAGGCGAGAAGCCGCTCGAAACCATCTAGGTTTGCGGTGGTCGCAACGTTATAGACCCTGCGGTCGGTCAGTTTTTCGAGCAAACTGGAAAACCGTTCGCTTTCCTCAACCCCCCATCCGAAAGCGAACGAATCGCCAAGAACATACAAATCCCGGGCGGTACCGTTCGCGATGTCGCGACGGTCGCGCAGACCGTGACGATTGAAAGCGATTTCGACGTCATAATCCCCGGAATTCTTAATCTGGCGTGTCCGGCTGTTCGGTCGGCCAAGCAAAACACCGGTAACGGAGTCCGTGTAAAACGAGACATGCCCGGCGGGGTCGTATTTCGGCAGCGTCAGGCGCACGCTGTATTCGGCAACGAATGTCGCTCCGACAAAGCTCAGCAGAACCACCAAGATCCGCCCACCGAGCGGAGCTAGTTTCAACGCCTTTGGCGTCAATACTTGCCCCAAAGCGGATCCGCGGGCAGAGCCGCCTCGACCAACGCGATATCTTCCGGACTGTCGACCGAGAAATACGGACGGGCCGAAATGGGCGCAAGACGCTGGAAACGGCCGTTATCGGGAATCCGGTTGCTGTCACAGGCCTCGACCCGCTCCAGCGGCGATTCCGGCAGACCGGTGAACCATTTCAGGAAATGCCAGCGGAATCCGAAGATGCCACCGACACGCAGCGCCCCGAGATCGGGCGAAAACGCTTTGCAGTACGGCACCGGCTGGCGGCTGGTATAGAGCACGTTGCCGTTAAGATCGTGAATGATTTTCACGATATCCGGATTCCGGTAGAGCGATTCTTCGGTGATCGGAACCGCCAGCATGGTGCCCGCAATGGTGGGGTCGCTGGCGAACGGTTCGATCACCGCTGAAATCGTGTCCATCGCCAGTAGCGGCTCGTCGCCCTGCACACAGACGACGATGTCGTCGTCTGCCTCGGTGCCGGCAATAATCGTATAGGCTTCGGCGACACGGTCGAGCGCCCGCGTATGGGTATCTGCCGTCATCACCACCGGGTAGCCCCGGCCCTCTGCATATTGCCGAATTTCTTCGTCGCAGGTTGCAATGCACAGCACGTCCCATTTCCACGCAAGCTTCGCGCGCTCGTAGACATGTTCCAGCATGGGCTTGCCGGCAATGAGGTGAAGCGGCTTACCGGGAAACCGGCTTGCCGCCATCCGGGCGGGAATGATCCCGTAGGTTGTCATTCATCGCTTCCTTTGGTTGGGTTTTTCGATGACGGCACAGCAGGCAGATTCCAGCGGGCCCGCCATTCTGGGTCGGCGGCGTAAATCCGGTATACAAGTTCCATCGTCCTGTAGGCGTCGTCGACGGATCCGTGAACGATCTCCGTACCATTGGCGATTGCCCCGGCAAACTCGTCGATCTCGGCAGCCCAGGACGGGTCGGTGTTGTACCGGGTGTTCTGTTCAAGCGGATCGCCCATGTCATCGTCGCCGGCGCGTGCAACTGTCAGCGTTTCGGCGCCATAGCTTTTAGACCCCGACAGGATGCCCGACAGAACGATCGATCCTTTTTCCAGGGTGATATCGAGATTGAAACGGTGACGCCACTGGGTTGCCGAGGAATGCAGCATCGCCACAACGCCGCTATCGCTCCGCATCAATGCATAGGCGTTGTCCTCTACGTCATGCTTCCAGTAATCGTTCGAAATGAAACTGTGCACTTCTTCGAACTCACCGCCGAACAGACGGATCAGGTCGACCATATGGATACCCTGATCGAGCAGGACCCCGCCGCCGGCCAGGGCACGGTCCGTCCGCCACGACGTCTGACCGAACGTCACCAGCTGGGATTTTCCGTAAACGCCTTTCATGTTGACGACCCGGCCCAATTCGCCCGACGCCAGAAGGTCCAGCGCTTCGCGAACCGAATCGTGATAGCGGTGGTTAAACCCGTATTTCAGTTTTTGATCCGGGCGTTTTGCCGTCGCGGTCATGACGCGCGCGATATCTTCCACGTTTCGACCTGGAGGCTTCTCGCAGAACACGTGTAACCCGCGCTCAAGCCCGGCGATCGTAACCTCCGCAGCCATGTCGTTGCTTATGCTGACAAACAGGGCGTCCAGTTCCTCACCCAGCAGGTCGCGGTAATGCGGGTAATACCGAACCCCGTCTTCCATCTCGCCGGCGGCGTCAAAATACTGATCGCAGACGGCGACCACTGTCATATCACCACGTTGATCGGCGACGTTTCGGCGACGTTTGCCAACGACGCCGTACCCGGCAATGCCGATGCGCAGGGCTGACGTCACGCCGGGGTTCTGTAAATCGCGGAAATCGCGTCGTCAGGCCGTCCTAGCCGGCCGGATTCCGCATCGCTGTCGACATCGACCCAACCGCCGGCTTCGTCGGACCTGTAAAACGCATGCAACAGCTTCAACGTATCCCGGCAATCGCCTGCCGAAACCGGATAATCGTCGTTATTTCTGAACGCGCTGACGATATCGGCATACATCGCACTGTGTCCGTACCCGTATACCGCGCCATGGCCCTCGATTCCGACGAAATCTTCGCTGTTGGGTGCGCAGGCATCCGGGTCGGGCGTGAATATCTGTAACTCGTTGACGGCGATACCGCCGATCTGGGCGAGACCCTCGGAACAGACCAGAGAGATCGAAGCCTCGAAGTCGTCCGGGCGGGCAGCTGTCGTGGACTCAAGCGTGCCGATCGCGCCGGAGGCGTATTCTATCGTAGCGACCGTCGTATCTTCGACCTCGATATCGGCGCCGAAGGTTCGCATAACCGCGTTCACGCGACGCACATCGCCGCCGAGATGACGCAACAGATCGACATGATGGATAGTCTGATTGGTCAGCGCGCCGCCGTCATGCGAGAACGTCCCGCGCCAGGGTGCCATATCGTAATACCGTTGCGGACGGCACCAGCGCAGCCGCACCGAAACGGTACGAATATCGCCGAGCTCGCCATCCCGCAAGGCGCTCCGGACGCGGGCGACAGCCTTGTTGTAACGGTTCTGAAAGACAGGAAAGACCCGGACCCCGGCGCTTTCGGCTGCCGCGAGCGCGGAATCGAGCTGGGACGGGCGCATGAAGGTAGGCTTTTCGACGACCACGTTCTTGCCGTAGCGTTCAATCATGTCGAGCGCATGTTCGTGATGCATTCCGGATGGGGTGTTGATCGAAACGATATCGATCTCGGGAACCTGGGCAAGCATCTCGTGATAGCTTTCAAAGGCGGGAACGTTGTGCGCTCTGGCATAATCCGTCGCCCGGTCGGACACCAGGTCGCAGACCGCCGCCAGCCGGATACCGTCAACCTGGTTAATCGACTGTGCGTGATGGCCGGAAATTCGCCCGCACCCGACGAGCGCAATATTGAGATCGCTCATGACAGGCAGCTCTGCGGCCAAAAACATTTACAAGGAAATATCATCATTTCTTTTCGGCGTTTATGAACCAGACCCAGCCGATACGTTTGCCAAGCCAGCTTTCCAGGGGCGACCAGATCGGCCACGGTTCGCCATAGACGATCGAGCCGCCCGGATGGGTGCCGTAATGCCTGATCTGCCAGCGGCGGTAAATCCGGCCGAGCTTGGGAATCAGATAGAAATAAAATTCCGATTTACGGAACCCGAGATTCCCAAACTGCGAAAACATTTGGCGGATCTGGCGGGACGTGTAACAGCGCGTGATCGGGTTTACGGCCGTTTTATCGCTATGGCCGATCCATTCGGTTGCGTGTCCCAGCCAGTTACGCGACCGGAACATCGCACCGCAGAGCAAGCCACGGCAGAACCAGTAATTGAACCAGTAATCAAACGAATCCTTGCAATACAGCATGATCACGGCGCGCCCACCGGGTTTAAGAACCCGGTACACCTCGGCGATCGCGCGGTCGGTATCGTTGGTATGGTGCAGGACCCCGTTCGAATACACGATATCGAAATGGCCGTCGGGAAACGGCAGGTTTTCGGCGTCCGCCTGCATCGCGGTGCAGCCGATCGCCAGATCGTCCAGGAGGTCGAACTTGCGCCGGGTTTCGGCCGCACGCTCGACGGTAATATCGCAGCTCGTCATCCGCGCACCGTTGCGCGCGAACATCGCCGAATGGCCGCCTGCACCCGACCCGACCTCCAGAATGTTCAGCCCGGCAAGCGCCGACAGATCCATTTCGACCGTCGCCATATGCTCCCGAAAACGAAACATATCCTCGAGCTGGTCGATTGCCTCCAGCAGGCTTTCGCGGGTCAGCCCCGAATCGTGCTCGGTATAGGCGGTCTTGTAAACAGTCTTCCAGAAATCCTGGATATCGCCTTTTGTCGGCTCGTCGGCCGGACCGGCCGGGGCGTCGGGATATACCATCTGAACTCGGTTCCGTTTATCGCTTGGCGCGTTCCAGGGCCTTGCGGCGGCGGTTCTGGACGACCCGTCGCAACGGATCCTGGACCTGTTCCGGCAAATGCCTGAAAACCCGGCGCGCCGCGTTTTTGGTCGCGAAACGCATCGGGTCGTTGTCGCCTTCGCGGTGGAGTTTCAAATGAAGAGCGAGCTGCTCAAGATAAATCTCGGCATCGCTGAATCCCCGGGCACGTACTTTCGCCAGGCCGCTGTCGATCTGGCGCGCCATATCCGCGAATTGCGCATCGGTAAAGGTCAGAAATTTTTTCTGGAATTCGCCGGTCAGATAAGGATTCGCAACCAGCATGATCAGCGGCTCTGCATCGAAGCCAAGGGCGAGATCGACGAATTCTTCGATCTCCGACGCATTGACCGTGTTCAGCGTCATCGAGACCGTAAATTCAAACCCCTTGCGCTTCTTCAGATCAGACAATTTAGCCATATTCGCCATGACCTGTTCCCAATTCGCATTGCGGCCCCGCACGCGCAACAGATCGAAACTCAGCGCGGTTGCCGCATCAAGGGATGCCGCCATGGTGCTGATCGGCAGCCGCTCCAGAATGCCGAATACCTTGTCGGTCAGCAGGGTCGCATTGGTAATCAGAAAAAACCGCGTTTCCGTATTGGCGTTGTGATCCTTAAGGAAATCGATCACAGGCGAGAAGAAAAACGGCTCTCCACCGAACGGATAAACAATCTGCGCGGTTTCGACATATTCCGGAAGCTGCGCCATAAAACCTTCGGGCAGCTTATAGCTCAGCGTCGCGTCTTCGCGCTGATAACAGTGATAGCAATCCAGGTTGCAGGCATAGGAATACGTAAAACGCACCCAGCGGGGCTTCGAGTCCAGCACCGTTTTTTGCGTATCGTATTCCGCTTCGTTGTGTTCGGCGTTAAGGCGTATAGGGCCTTCCGGATCCAGGTCCTTGTACCAATCGAGATTTTCATATTTCTTGCCGCCTTGGAGCACCGGGCAGGTATGAGGGCAGAATGCATGGGCGCCTTCTTCAACCATACGCTTGCGCATCCGGGTAAAGCCTTCGCCATTCCAGATCTCGTCGATCGGCTGCTCATTCACATTGCCGAGAACGGTGTCGTTGTTGCAGCACATGGTGACGTTCCCGTTCGGGTTGTTCACCTCGAAATGCGCCCAGGGGTGCTTACAGATAAATTTGGCCAAGCCTGAAACCTCGTTTCACTGCCGCGGGAGGCACGATCCGGCCCATCGGGGGCGGGACATATTGTTGTGGACCTGTGGCTACCATATTCCGACCTAACGCGCGAGCGTTGAACGCCAGAGGTCCAAGTTCACAGGGGACATTATTGCCGCCCATTCGATCGGCTGAGACGCTTTCGGCGTCGTCAGGACGCTCGCGGTTTCCGTTGCCGTACATTCGGAAACCGACACGCTTTCCGGCAGGATATCCGGCGCAATCCGGTCTGCCGGCAGGAACCGGTAGGTCGGCACACCCGCGAGCAACCCTTCGAGCCCGGTGGTGCCCGTGCTGTACAGAACGGCCCGCAATCCCGCGCTCTCCGGGATTGTCAGCGGCGTGCGCTTCAGATTGGGGGTCTCGGTCACCGCAACCGGATAGAGCGGATGATCCTTGACGACGAAGGGGATGCCGGAAAGCCCCGCCGCCGATACAGCGTCCAGCATCTGGCGCGAAATCGACGTTATGGATGAAAGAGCCACATACACCGGGCCGTCCGGATCGCGATAGGCCGTGCTATGCTCGCTGATCCGGAAAGCGCCCCCGATCTCCAGGCGCGCCGGATCGTACCCCAGTTCGACAAGTTGATCGCGATAGGCCGGCCCGTTGCACATGATCCGGTCGGGCAGGCTTTGATCGCCATCGGGATTGCTTGCCGGGCTGAAATTGAACTGATGGCGGCCGATAACGGCATGCTGGTATCCGATGCTCAAAACCCCGTGTTTATGGGCAATGCGCGCCATACTCCGTTCCCAGGGATGGTTTTCCCACGGCCACGCGACAACGCGGGGTTTCGTCGCCGCGATCCAGCGCGTCTGGCAATGCGCCTGCCACCGCGTCATTGCCAGCGCCCCGCCGCTGTTCTCGAAGGCTGCGGCGCGCCGCAACAACCAGCTTTCAGGCAGGCGGGTCAGGTTCTCTCCGGGACACCAGCGAACGAATAAAAGCGACATCGCAAAGAGCGAACTACCCCACCCATGCAGACTGAAACTGCGGCCGTCCCTGCACAATTCTCTGGCCCGGGCGGCTCCGCAATCGACATGAATCGCACGGCCGAGATCCGGCAATTCCTTCATCAGGGATCCGAAATACGCATCGTTGCCGTCCGCATCGCTTTTGGGATGCCCATAGACAACAATTGCGGGATTGCCTGGCTGAGCGGCGCGGCGGGTGGGCTTCAGGGCACGAACTGTTCGCGCGAGGCGCAATCCGAGTTTTAAGCGCGACGCATAACCACGGAGATACAGGCGAACAGCCACCGGCCAGATCAATGGCGGGTTCCCGGCATCCACACCGGGCAGGGCAGCAAGATGCCGGAACAGCCACGGGTCGTCACAGACAACCAGAGTCCGTTCCTCCTCCCCCGCCAGCACGCGGACAAGGTCGCTCCAGGCAAGCATCAATCCGAAATCGTTTATATATGCCGCACCGGTCGCGGTGTCCGTAAGCGCGCCGGTTTCCGAAACACCAATATCACGCGCCAGTACCAGCCAGGCATCGCGAATACCGTCAAAACAGGTCTGCAGCCGCCGCGGCAAATCCGGCAAATGGCGGCTGGCCGGCAGATCGACGGCGGTTCCGGTGACGGCAAGCCAGCACCCGAAACTACCGTCTTTCGGAAGGGCGCCGGAACGGCGCAGCAGGACAGTCACGCCTAGAGCCAGTCCCCGCCCGTCAGCGGAATCATCTGACCGGTGATGAAGCTGCCCCAGCCCGACATCAGATAGATCATCAGGGCTGCCGCTTCGTCCGGATGGCCGCCGCGTTTCAACGGTACCAGGTGGGCACGCTCCGCCATTTGGGCGTCGGTCCGGTTATGCCAGCGCTGGTGAAACCCGCTTTCGATGAATCCGAGGCGTAGCCCGTTCACAAGAATGCCGTCGGGCGCCCCTTCGCGGGCAAGCCCCTGGACCATCGCCTCGGTGCCGCGCTTCGCGATGGCATAGGGGAACGATGTCGGACTGCCGCCATGTAGTGCGGATTCGGTGCCCGTCAGCAGGATTCGCCCACCGGTTCCCTGCGCCTTCATCCGCCGCAGGGCCGCACGGGCAAGAAATGCCGGCTGGTTCAGATTGATCGCGATTTCCCGTTCCCAGTCATGCCCCGACATTTCGTTCCAATGCCCGCTGAAGCGGATCGCCCCGGACAGCACGACCAGCGCGTCGATCCCGCCGGCCCGGTCACAGAATTCGGCGACTAGTGCCGAACAGCTTTCTTCGTCGGTAAAATCCGCCTGCAGTGGGACGACGCGGGCATCTTCCGACGTAAACACCTGCGACGATCCGTGTGCGCCCACGGTGCAATCCGGCCCTTCAAGCAGCATGGCGACAAGCGCCGAGCCCAGCCCACCGGTCGCGCCGGTCACCAGAACCCGTTGTCCCGCAGCAAGCTGCGGCACCCAGTCGGGCCGTGCGAAATCGTCGCTCATCCGTAGGCTTCCTTAAGCAGGGATACGCTTTTTCCGATCGCACCCAGAGGATTTTCCTCCCCGATCATCTTTTGTTCAATCGATGCATATCCGACATAACCGATTTCCATGAGAAATTTCCCGGCGGCATGATGGTCGATCTTTCCGGAAGACCCGAGAACCCCGAAGCCAGGCTCGTTGGCATGGTAGTGGACCAGGTCGCCGGCAACCGCGCGAAAGGTTTCAAGCGCCAGTTCTTCGCCGGCCACAAGGGCCTTGGCATCGATCTGTACCTTGAGACCCGGGCGGCCAACTGCTTCGACGATACGCTTGGACTCCAGGACCGAATGAATAAAATCGGTGTCATTGTGACCAAGCGGTTCGATACAAAAACACGTCCCATGGCCGTCGATCCGGTCTGCGAGAACAGTGAAAAAATCGATCGCCCGGTCGATCGCCTCCTCCATCGGCACCTTGCCGCGCCTCCGTCCCCCTCCCCAGATCAGCGTGCGCCCGCCGAGATCGCGGCAGACAGCCGATAGATGCACAAAGAATTCGAGCAGGCGATCACGGTGGTCCCGGTCCCCGAAGAGTTCGAGTTCCGGATGATCGAAAAGCAAGGAGTGCAGACCGACAACCTCGAGTCCCGCGGATTCGACCTGTCTTCTGTATGTCGAAACCTGGACGGCATCGAGCCCGTCCCAGGTATTTTCCCAGACCCGGCTCGGCGCGACCTCGATGCCATCGAGTCCGAGCGCCGCAAGACGCGACAGTTCATCTGCGTGGCGATACGCCGTAAGGGCGATATTCGAAATCGCGTGTTTCACGCGTCGGTGCCCGGATCGCCGGCAGCACCAATGGTTGCGAGGCGGGCGAAATCGGCGTTTCGGGAGCATAACTCTTCGAATTCGCCGTGGTCGGCTATTTTCCCGTTCTGAATGAAAACGATCCGGTCGCAGTTTTTGACCGTGCTCAGCCGGTGAGCAATGATCAGCACCGTCCGCGAGCGCGCCAGGGTTTCGATCGCCCGCGTGATTTCAGATTCCGACACCGTGTCGAGCGCCGAAGTCGCCTCGTCAAAGACAAGGATATCGGGATCGCGATACAGCGCCCGGGCGATGGCAATTCTCTGACGCTGCCCTCCGGACATGCGAGTACCCTGTTCGCCGATCACCGTATCGACGCCGTTGGGTAGCGCGGCAACAACGTCATCCAGATAAGCCAGCCGAACGGCGTCTTCGAACCGCGCTTGGTCGACTTCCGTATCGGGAATGCCAAAGGCGATGTTCCGCCTGATCGTATCGTCGAGCAGATAAATCTGCTGCGGTACGAAGCCGATCCTGCTGCGCCATCCGGTTAGATCGGTGGCAATATCTATGCCATCGACCAATACACTTCCGCTCGACGGTTCCAGCAACCCGAGAACAACGTCGATGAGGGTCGATTTCCCGCCGCCCGACGGCCCGACGAAACCAACGGACTCACCTTTGCGGATCGAGAGATCGATGCCAATAAGTGCCGCCCGGTCGGCCTGGGCGTAGCTAAATCCAACGTCATTCAACTCGATTCGGTCCGTATAATTTACGGGCGCCGCCCCGGAGACGCTGGTATCGGCTTCGCGATCCGAGTGACCGTCCATCCAGTCCCGGTAGAGGGTGTCGATATACGCCGATCTCTGGCGCAGTTCCGTACCGCTCGAAAGAATTCGGTTCAGCGAGGGAAGTATCCGAATCGCTGCCATACCGAATACGCCGAGCGTTGCGACGATTTGATCGCGCGGGGTGTCGGATGCCGATAGCAAACCGACGAACAGCATGAAGCCGACAACAACAATCGTCTCGAGAACCAGTCTCGGCACATGCATCGTCGAAACCGAATAGGTTTGATAACGCGCCCGATGTGCGACGATTTCCCGAATGCCGCGGTCCAGAAACCCGTAGGAGTTGAACACCTTGATATCGCGGATACTTGAAAACGCCTGCATGATCCATTTTATCATGTCACCTTCAAGCGCCTGCTGCCGAGCGCCCCAGTGTCGAAAGACCGGCGAGATGAAGAGATAAAAGACGAGGGCGACAGAGCACAATGTTCCGGCCATTAGGAGCGTGATCCAAGGCTCGACAAGAAACAGCAGAACGATCGCGGAAAGCATCAACAGTCCTTCGAGAGCGATCAGCAAAACATGGCGGATCGCTTCGAAGGTCAGCGACGCACCCGACATTAGGTTTCGGAGAATCTCCGCTGTATTGCGTTCAAGATGGAACCTCAGCGGTCGGTGCAGATAGAGATTGAACAAATCAGCAGAGAACTGCGTTACCTTGCGGTACACGGTCCGATTGATCACGAAGATCATTACGAACAGAAGCAAGCTTTTGACCGCAAACAGACCGCAAAAGGCAACCGAAACAATCAGACTGCGCGCGCCGCCATCGCCGCTGCCGGGCAGGATCGGTTTCAGTATTTCTGCAAGCACGCCACCTTCGCCACCAAACAGCACGATCTGTATGACCGGGAGAATCATGCCCAGGCTCACCATTTCGAGCACCGCAACGAACAGCATCGGCAGCAACAGCAGGGCGAATTGCTGCTTGGACCGGCGGTCGATCATGGCATTCAGTTTTTTGGCGGCGTCTATCAAATCTGGAAAATCGCCTTGCGCGCCGGCTTGGCCCTATCGGACGAAAAAGTTGTTTGTGGGATATTTTTCGATATCCGCCGTCATGTTCGGTGTAGCCCGCGCGACTTTGTCCAGTTTGAATCCGTTGTCGGACATCACCCTCATAACGGTGTCGTACACTTCGCGGTTATGCGGCTCGTTCACGGGCTGTAGTTCCAACATCAAGGACCGTACCGCAGGATTTTTAAGCGTGTTCGCCGCCCCCGCGATCACTTTGTCCTGAATGCCGTCAATATCCATTTTGATATGGTTCGGCACCGTCATTCCGAAACGCTCGACGAGATCGTCTACCGACACACCGAGCGTATTGAGACGATACGATGCGACGATCTCGCGCTGATAGTTATCGTAGCTCTCGCCGAATGTCGCCCCCGCGCCGCCGGCTGTGTCGGCGATAGCCGGCACTGCCAGGGCAGAAATTGTGGGACAGTCGTTCATAGCCGCACAAATCGTGGTAATCCGGTCGGAAATGCCGTTTATCACCGCATTCTGATTAAGCGCCCGGTGGTTTTGTGGCAACGGATCACACGCCGTGACATTGACCCCGCGAATGATCGCGGCATAGAGCGTGAACACCCCGACATTCGATCCGATATCAAGAAAATTATCGTCGGGTAAAAATTCGTCGATCCACGCTATCGTGTCCGGTTCACGATCGAGGGCGCCGGCCGCGCGAATGCGCGCGATTTCGCTGTCGCAATGAAACTTGATGACCCCCTTACCTGTATCGATAGCGACCACCCGGTCGAGGTCTTCAACGATTTCGACGGCCATCTTCATATAGGTATCGCGCGACAAGGCACTGACCGAGCCTTCGAAGCCCCGCAACAGCGCCCGAAAAATTTTGTGCGAAATCGATTTCGCCTGATGAATTGACATGGTGCGGTTCAATCCACCGTCAGATGCCGTGGGGACGCATCGCAAGGATCAGGCATTGATTGTAAGTCTTTCGAGTTCGTCAACGGTTAGCCGGTCCTTGCTGATACGGAACGAGTCCTTCGGATTGCTGCGGCAGCCGGTCCCGCCGACGAGAATTTTCTCTTCGAACTGATCTTCCCTGAGGAAATTACGGCGATAGATTTCGTAGTATTCTTCCCGCAACCGCAAGCCCTCCTCGTCCGGTATTTCGGCTCGGCGGATGTTGTCCCATTCGTTTTTGGGAAAGTAGCAATAAAGAGGAAGCGTCGCGGCAAGTCCGTCGATATCGTCCGAATTGACATAAGGTGGCGGCATATCGAGGAGCGATTTTGACGTCGTATGCTTCGTAATCGTTTTACCATCAAGCCAACCGTTCTGAACGGCGATCGCCCGCAGGGTGGTTCCGTGATACGGCGTGAAAATGCTCACGGTAAGCGTATCGTATCCATCGATAGAGCGCACCAATTCGACGGTGTCCATGATGTGTTCCCGCGTCTCGCCAGGGAACCCGATAATCAGGTTCACGCTGAACGGAATTCCGGACTCATGAATATTCCTGAAACTTTCGATGATCTCCGCGTTCTTAGGCGAGCGTAACAACACATTCTTACGAAACTGTTCGTTGCCGCATTCGATGCCAAACGAGATTCTGTAAGCGCCAACTTCTTTGAGACGTTTCATCGCCTCGGGAAAACAGTTTTCAGGACGCGTATTGAACCAGAAGGGTATTTTGAATTCCTCGTACATATCGCAGAATTCGAAAATCTCTTTTTTCGGTCGAGCCAGAAAACTGTCGTCGATAAAATAGAAAAATTCAGGGCTGGTCGCCGCGATCGTTGCCCGCATTTCTTCCTGCAAGACCTTGATCGTCTTGCGTCGGAGGAAATTGCCAACGCCTTCCTCTTTGGAAACGCTCCGCTGCATGGGCGAATTGCAAAACGTACAGGCGTAGGGACATCCGCGATAGGTTTCAAAAGGAACCGTCTTAAAAATCTTGCCGCCCATCGGTCGATGAAAACGTTCTTCCGCAAACAGACGGAAATCCGGGCGGATGTCGTTGATATTGATCAGAGGCGGGTTTTGATTCCGCTGAACTTCTCCATTCTCGTCCCGGTACCACACTCCCGGAACATCGTCGACGGACTCGCCGGCCTTCAGGCGATTGACGAATTCCTTCACGATCGCCTCTCCCTCTCCGCGGGCGACATGGGTAATAACCGGGAATTCGAAACAACGAGCCGTCGCCGCGGTCGGAAAGACACCGCCCATGAGATGCGGGATTTTGAGATCTTCAACTGCCTCGAGCAGGCTAACAGCCTGCAAGAAAACATCCTCTACCGCGGAGGCCAGAATAAGGTCCGGCTCGAAATCCAGCACCTTCTTGCGGAAATCGATAAACATGTTGTCATGCTTGATGTCGATACCGAGGTCTTTCTGGTAATCGAACGCCCGAGCCTGTGCGAACTTGACCCGGTTCTGTGGGCTTGATCCGTCCGAATCGAAATACTGCGTCGTCTCGAAAAGATCGACTTCGCAATCCATCTCGCTCAGCAAACGGGTGAAGATGCCCACTGCCAGCGACGGAACGAGCATCATGTAGAGATTAGGGTAAAGAATCAGGACCCTGAATTTTTTCTCGCTCTGAATCTTGGTGCTCATGCGTTCATCCGTATGATTGGTCGGTTATAAATGCGCCCACAGGCAATATAGCGCCGTCTGTCCGATTCGACTAGGAAACGGTTGTAATGCGTCCGCCCGGATGACAGTCGATACAAGGGGTTCAACGCCCACAACTGCAGGACGGAAGCGCCGCAAGGCCCACGTTTTCGCGAAACACATCAAATGGGTTCGTCGCAGCCGGCAAGCCCAGAAGCGTCATATAGGTATCCCTAGGATAATCTGCCACGCCGTCCTCGATGTCGCGAAGCCGCGAAACTGCTTCGGCAGCATTTCCGACGCACAGACCTGGGAAATCCCGATAGCAACACGTCTCGTGTCCCAAAACATCGGCCACAAAACAATACGCGCCCCGGTGGATTGACTCTGCAACGAGGGTCGAAATATCCGAGATATGGAATTTGGCCCTTTCCACGAGATCATAGATCGATTCATCGGATAGCACGATATTCGGATGATCACCCCTGTAAAGTTCAACCAACCGCTCCAGTTCGGCCGCCGTCAGAAAAGTGATGGGCTTCATCTGCAGGATGACGTTCCGATCCGGAAACGCGGTCGCGATAGCATGGGTTATGCGGATCATTTCTTCGTTTTCGAAGGCGATGCGGATCGATATCAGTATATCGTCACCGGGGGGCCCGACGGCATCAAACCGGTCGGCACGAAACCCCCACGAACCGACCGGATGAATTTTCATCTCCTTGCGCCAGCGATCTGAAATAATCACCTTCGTCCCCGCCACATAGATATGATCAAAAGCCACGTACCGACTGTTGGGCGCGACATCGGTATAGGCAGAATAAACAGCGCCGCTGATCCCATGAGACACGGCGCCGATCCGCGCCAGTTCCCGGCCCCGCAGAATGTGATCACTGTTGTATTCGTCACGACCGAAAAAATGCTCCGGCCGGTATACATTGAAGAGGCAACGCCAAAGCAGCGCCTTTCGCGGCAATCCTGCCACGATATAAAAATGTCGTGCGGTCAATGCACCGTGGCGGCGCCACAGCCTCCAGACATGGCCGATCATTTCCAGGAGACCGGCGACAAAACCCATGGGATTAAGGCTTCCTTCCCCCCATGATATCTCCCGCCCGGAAACCGGCGCGGGGGAGCGGTTGAAGCTGACGATTTCGCCGCCATCACGCAGGGCGTCGATCAGAAATTCCTCCTGCCGATTGCCGAGCCGGTCGACGATACAGAAAACGTTTTCCGGGCGCACTTGCAGGCGCAACCGCCTGATCATCCATATTGCGGTCGTCAGTATTATTATAATCGAAATAACGACATTCAGTCCCAGATCCACGATACGCAACCGCCGGCACAAACAGGGGACGGGCGTTTGAAACCGGGCCGCATAAAGCGCCGCGGTATCGTGAGTCATACCTATTTTGACGACATGGCGGCCGGCCAAGTTCCGGTCCAGCGCTTCCATCACATATATTTCTATCGCCTTATCGTACACATGGTTCGCGGTCAGATGATTGAAGGCGTATTCATATGCATCGGTCTCACCGTCGGGCCGGGGCAGGCCGAAATAGCTATCCTGCCATGATTCGTATTTCCCATAGGCATTTCGAAAATAGAGATTCCGGTCCCAGCGCCAGTCCCTGTTCAGTTCCGGCACGTAGTCGATAGCCCAACACACCCGGGCGCGCGAAATCCACCGGTTTGCAACCCACAACAGCATTCGCCGGGCCGGCGGAAAGACGGGCCGTACGGCGACAAGCGCAATCTCGTGGCCGAGAATGGCATGCATCAGAAATGGCGCCAGCGATATCTCGTCGAGCACAAACGCATAAAGCGGATTTCTCACCCGGCGGGAATCCCGGCAAATGCCGAATTACGCGAGACCTCAGGCCGCATCCAGGATTACCTTGAGCACGTCACCGTTCCGGGCCTTGCGCCATCCGTCTTCAAATTCAGCAAGCGGCAGCTGGCACTTCAAATGTTCACTCAGGTCGAGCTTGGGCAACAACTCTATCGCAGCCTGGAAATCGGCCGCCGTGCTGCCGACAGATCCAATGATCGTCTTGTCGTATGCAGCAATCGCCTCGAACGAGAACTGCCGTTCGCCGTAGGGCAGACCCAGGAGAAGCAACGATGCATTCGCGCTGCTTTTGCGCAGGCCGGCGTCGAGTACATCCGGATCGCCGGTGATCTCGATGAGTACATCGAATGCATCGAGGCCCTCAAGAAGCGCCGAAGTCTTGATCTCCGTGCCGTCGAACAAGGCCAGGCGCGCTGCATTTCGGTCGTAAGCAGTCACGTGATGCCCTTGATGCGCCAGAATACGCGCGCAGATATGACCCAGCGGACCAGCCCCCAATACCGCGCAGTGCCACGGCGCCGGGCGGGAAGCCAGGTGACCCTGCAAACGGCCCAGCCCTTTCAGAATGACGGCGACCGGTTCGGCCAGCGTCGCTTTTTCAGTTGGCAGTCCGGACGGCAGGCGATGAACGAAACGGGACGGAACTGTGACGTATTCAGCATAGGCACCGTCCCGGCGCATGACGCCGAGCTCGGTACGGTCGGCGCATCCGATGGGATTATCGGAGGTGCAGGCGGGGCAAACGCCGCAACTCTGGATACATTCGACGACGACCGGGTCACCTTCAGAAAGACCGTTAGCGTTCGCCCCGAGGGCGGCGATTCGGCCGCTGAATTCATGGCCCGGAACGATCGGATAGGAAGCAGTACCGTCCTTGTAGTAGCCTAGCCGTCCCTCGAGAATATCGAGATCGGTCGCGCAGATGGCGACGTGCTCCACACGGATGAGCGCTTCACCGGGTTTGAGCGCCGGCAGCTCTCTCGATTCGAGCCGCGCGCGGCCGGCGCCGGAAATGACGACGGCCCTGTTATGTCGATCGAAAAAGACTTCTTCCCTGGATTCCCGCGTAACCAGCGGGTTTTGTGCCAGCAACCCGACAACCATGCCCCGCATCTTGCGAATCCGAAACAACACGACATCGCCCAGGCGTTGGGCAAGCGACAACCGCGTCGCCACAGGATTGGCCCCGGGCCTGAGACAATGAAACAGATCGGCGATCAGACGGCGGAAATCCCGCGACAATTCCCGCGGAATATGGCGGCGGCCGAGCAAGCCCATCCGGCGAGCAGCGACGGCCTCGCGATAATAGCGTCGCTGGACCTGCGGCCATGTCTCTTCGTGAATATGTCGGATAACGGCTTCGGGCACATATACGACCCGCATGTCCCGGCGTAACCAGTGCGATGCCCAATCGGCATCCTCCAGACCGGTGACCTCCGGGTTGAAGTTCTTCTGCTCCCAAAGCGTTCGCCGCAGAGCGGAGCAGGCGTTGTTTGCCCGGATACTCCGCGCACGGTCTTCACGCGACCGGGAACCGAATATGCGCTCGAAATCTTCCGCTTCCCCGAATTTCGACTCTCGCACGCCGATCTGCCGACCATAAGTCATTGCCACGTCATCGTCAGCCAGCGGCGCGATAAGATTTCCAAGCCAGTTTTCGTCGGTTGGAATCGTATGCGCCGACACAACCACGATATACTGACCGGTGGCCGCCTCTATGCCGACGTTGAGGCTGTATCCAAAGGTGAAGTCGTGGCTGCTGATCCGCAGAATGCGCGCAGCGTTTTCTTCCGCGATATCGCGGGTCCTGTCGTAGGATCCTGAGTCGACGAGAATAACCTCAAAATCCCGATAGCGCTGGCGTCCGATCGCCTCGAAAAGCGCAGGCAGGTGCTTCGCCTCGTTGAACGCACGCACGATGATGGACACTTCCGCCATTGACGTCAGGCCTGCTCCGTTAGTGCTGCTACCATCTGGTCCAGCGTGCTGAGATGTACCCGCTCCCATGCCGTCGGGCTGGAGTTACTGTTGTGGGGTGCTATCAATACGTTTGCCATCTGTCGCAACGGACTGGTCGCCGGCAGGGGTTCATCTTCGAAGACATCCAATGCAGCGCCGCCGAGCCCGCCGCTTTCCAGCGCGCGAACAAGTGCGGGCTCTTCGATTACCGGGCCGCGCGCGGCGTTGACGACGACCGCATGGGACTGCATCAGGGCGAATGTAGTGTCATTGAGAAGATGATGGGACAAATCGGTGAGATCGCAATTGACGCTGATGTAATCCGATTCGGCGAGCAAGTCTTCGAGCGAGGTCATTCTGACGCCGGTCTCGGTAATAACGTCCGGATCAATTTTGCGAATATCCGTCCCGAGAAGCGTTGCGCCGAAGGGCGCGGCGCGGCGTAATACGGCAGTACCGATAGCCCCAACGCCGATAACGCCGACCGTGGATTCATTCATCGCCCGGCCGGGTATTTTTTTCCATTCGCCGCGTTTCATCGCGTCGTCCATGAAAGGCAGGTTGCGGGCAAAGCACAGAATATAGCCCAGCACGGTATCCGCCACCGGATGGGTAAACGCATTGGGTGTCCGACAGACCCGGATGCCGCGCGCTGCCGCGGCGGCAGAATCGATCGAATCTATTCCCGTTCCCCATTTCGATATCACTTTCAGGCGCGGTGCCGCATCCATCACGCGCGCGGTGAAACGATCGTCGCCACACACCACGGCGTCGATATCGCCGACAAGTCCAAGGAGTTCGTCCTCTTCCAAGCGTTCCTCAACATCGGCGATGACAGCTTCAAGATCATGTTTCGAGAAATAGTCGCGAAAACGCCCCACCTCCGGCAGAAAATAGGGAGCGGAAACAAGGACCCGGTAAGACATTCAGTAGGCTCCCATCAGTTCATCATCCCCCATCATCGCTTCCACCAGCAACCGGTCGGCTTCTGTGTCAACGGCATGGGTGCTGTATCCAGTTTCCACCATACGCACCGCATCGCCGTGCTCTATAAACCGCATCATGTCGATGGATTCGGCTATCTCACAGGGGGTCGCCGGCAGGGCCGCATAACGGGCAAGCGCCGCCCGGGTAAACGGGATGATACAGACCTGCTTGAACGTTGCCACGTCTCCGAAACGGTTGTTCGTAAGCGTCGGAATTTCGGATCGCGACATATACATCGCATCACCCGCGCGGTTGATGACGACCTTGATCGTGTTGGGATTTCGAAATTCCGCTTCGTCCTTTATGCGCGTCGTCAGGTTAACACAGCCGACCGAATTATCCGTCGCGAAAGGCGATAATGACTGCGTGATCATGTCAGGATGTGTCATAGGCTCATCACCCTGCACTAGAACAAAGATATCGCCGTCGAGGCTTTCGGCGGCCTCGGCTACCCGGTCGCTGGCACGGTCATGGGTGTCCGCCGTCATTACAGCATGACCACCAAACGCGTTGACAGCGTCCGCAATCGCAGTGTCGCAGGTCGCGACAACCACGTCGTCGAGTTCGGCACAGAGTGCCGTCCGCTTGTAAACATGTTCCAGCATCGTTCGGCCGTGAATTTGTGCCAGCGGTTTGCCCGGAAACCGGGAGGAACCCATACGGGCGGGAATAACAGCGACGCATCGCATTTTATGTCTGACCTGAGTTTGTTGCGTTGGAGATGTGAAGTCCCGCGTCATCCGGGGATGGGGCCTGCGCCTTGGCAGCGATCCCACGGGCCAGGATTTCGGCATGCACAAGGTCGTCTGCAGAATCAATATCGACCGCACGCCATGATGGGAGAATGAAGGATAGCATTCTGCCGCCGCCCTGGTAGGAATCGTCGAGAATCTGTGCAGTTGGAAATATCGCGAACGTGCCGGTATCGTAATAGGAATCCCGCAGGTCCTGTGACCGGATGGACAACGTTTCGGGCTCCCGCGCCGACAAAAAACCCGCATCGTCGCGGTTATAGGCCCATTCTGCCGGCGCCGAAAAACGGGCCACGCTAAGTACAGGATGCTCGGCGCCGTTTTTTTCGAACAATTCGTACGCATCCTGCAGGTCAGCCGGGCGGACAAGCGGGGCACAACTCATAAGAAGACAGACACTGTCGAATCGGACGCCGCGGTCCACGAAAGCTTCGAGCACCCAGCGAAGCACCGGCACAAGCGGCGTATGGTCGTCCGCGAGCGCGGCGGGGCGCAGAAACGGAACGCGATACCCGAGCCCTTCGACCACATCTCGGATGTCCCCGCTTTCGGTCGATACATGGATATCGGAGAAAATATTCGCATCCCGCGCGGCATCCAGCGAATAGGAAATCATCGGACGGCCGAGAAACGGCAGGATATTCTTCGACTTGATGCGCTTGCTGCCGCCGCGAGCGGGAATGATGCACAGCGCCGTCAATCCTCGACCCCCGACATCAGGATTTCCCGGCACGCCGGTCCAGTGTTGAGCAGCATATCGAGAACCGACATATAGGGAAGAAACGGTCCGTGGAGCTGAGGGTATTGTGGATGGCTGTACCGGTGATAGACGATTTCCACGCCGGATCCCGGAAAACAATCCGATTGATCCAGATAGGCCTGCGACGCGGGGGCCGAGAGATACGTATCCGCCCCTAACTCCTGGCAGATCGCCAACAGCAGTCCATCCTTCTGACCGGTTACCTGTAAATCCGAACTCCTGCATATAGGCGTCCTGCAGCCGATGCTCTGCATCAGCCATTCGGTAATGCCTATAGTCAGTTCGCTCAGGTACTGGTTATCCTGCCGCAAAAAGCCGAACAGATCCGGACAGAACGCATCGAAATGCGCGGCGGCACCGTAATTGGCACGGATTGCGGCCTCGTGCTTTCCGATGAAACGGGCCGTTCTGTCGATTTCGACCTCATTGATCCGCTGATCGGAGCGGCCTTTCTTAAGCACCGGAATCGTCAGCATCAACTCGCCGGAAGAAGTCTTGATACGATTGCGCTGTTGCCAGGACCGCCGGGCGAACTGAACGGAATCGAGAAAGACGAAAAGGTCTGCCCGTTCGATCATAGCGAGGTATCCGGCCCACGGCAGATAGGAAGGCTGCATGATTGCGACGACGGTCATTCCGCAACGGCCATCGCAACGCCGTCATACCCGAACTCATTGCCGTTATAGAACATAACCGGCCCGTTCGGGGTATCGATAACGGCCGCGTATTCGATCATTTCCGAATCGAACCCATCGGCAGAAATGTCTATCCCTGCCCGGTCGTCCATCCTCGTCCAGTCGATCCCGTCGGCGGATTCCGCATATCCGATCCGATAGGCCGGGCCGCGATAAGCATACCACATACAATAGCCTTCCCGCCGGCGCCGCACCCAAGGCCGCGAGATCGCGTATTCTGCATCGGAACCGAAATCAATGGCGACATGCCCGGTGCGTTCCCAGTCGATACCGTTTCGGGATTCGGCATAGCGGATATGGTAGCGGGGCAACGGACCAGATGGCGTTTGACGCCACGCCGTGTTCGATGTGTACCAGCAACGCCACAGATCCCCCTCCCGGTGAATGTCCGCTGATGCGATAAAGATAGGGTCCACGGCATTGCGATCCAACACCGGCGCTGCCGAATGCTTCGAGAACGACGCACCGCCATCCTCGCTGATAGCAAGTCCCAAAGAGGCGTGGAACGGCACCCGCCGTCCCTGCATCCACGCCACGTAGTACAAAAGCTTCCTGTCCCCGACCTGAACGATACAACTCGGCAACAGTGCCGCATCGTCGAATGTCCCGAGAGCGCCAAGCGAGACCAGCGGCTGCGCCGTGAGGTCCAGAATTTCGAACGGTCGGTCGACATGGATGGTAAACGCGCCGATCTGACTAAGGTTTTCGCGATTCCGACCGGCGAAATAAATGCGGATATAGCCTTCTCCGAGATACTCCGGAGTCGGCACCCATGCATGGGTGTGAAGCCACGGCGCCTTGCCGGCAGGCTCGAAGATCAGCCCCACTTTCTTCCATTTGATACGTGCTGTCATATGCCGAAATAGGATCGCCTGATCGCCCGTGCACGCCGGTCGTCGGCCGGTATCACGTCATCCGAGGCGCCAAGCACCATTTCACCGCCGGCGACGTCTTTCGTGACTGACGCGCCCATACCAACGAACACCTCGTCCCCAATCGAACAATTATCCCGGAATGTCGCGTTAACACCGAAGAAGCAGCGCGCGCCAATCGTACACATGCCGGAGATCACGACATGCGACGAAACGAAGGTATGGTCACCGATGGTCGAATGATGACCGATATGGTTACCGCTCCACAAGGTCACGTTGTTACCGATTCGGCAGAACGGCTGAACTGTCTGGTTTTCGAGAATAAAACAGTTATCCCCAAAGAATGCGTTGTCCCAGCAGACCGACCGCGATGAAATATAGCTGGCAAGCGTATACCCTTTGGCTTTCGCCTCATCGTATTTCGACTGCCGGACCCGGTTGAGTTTCGCATAGCTCAACGCCACGAACATATCGAACTGCGCCGGCGGATGACTTTCGTTCAAATCCTCGAACGCGACGACCGGCAGCCCGCAGAAAGTATTTTCCCGAATGCGTTCACGGTCAGCCGCGAACGCAGCGACCTCGCGATCGCTGTCCTTCGAAAAGTAGTAATGCGCGATTTCGCCGATCTCGCCGGTTCCGAAAACAACAAGCGGTTTTTTCATACCAAGTGCCGGCAAATGTATTTAGCGATAAACATAAACGGCATATTCCCAAAGCGGATAATCATGACGTATGACGACTTTTCTGCTCAACTCGGCAACGCAGAAATCGAGGATTGCCTGAGGGTTTTCGTAGAACAGGTGATCGTCCCGGTAATCCACATAGCTGCTCATCAGGTTGAATGCGATGCCCTTATCGGCGACCCTGAACATCGCCCGGATCATGTCGTACACGAAAACTCGCCATTCCGACTCTGGAACGGATGACCGCACGGTAAAGACCCCCGAGTTGACGACATAATCTGCACCCATCCAGGGTTCTTCGGGACCGGACATGATATCCGCGACGTGCAGTTCAGCCGGCGGTGGCGCATGGGTGGCCGCGGCGGCGATCATCTTTTCGGAAATATCCGATCCGACATACTCGCAGACAATGTTCTCGCGCTTCAGCCATTCGGCCATATGGGCAAGACCGCAACCGACGTCGTGAACGCGTCTGCCGGTAAAATCGCCTATCCCGGCCAGAACCTGGAAACGCAATTCCTGACTTTCAGCGTCGCGCCAGTTGACGCCGCGCGGGTCGTCTCCGAACTCGGCGAGCGCCGATTCGTAATATTCCTTCGATATCGTAGAGACGGGCGGCTTCAACACGCTTCCATTCGAATAACAGTATCGACCCGCAAGTCAGCTTCCACGCGCCTCCGGATTGCGCACCCAGCATATCCGCCCGCCGCCAGTTTTCCGGTGTTGGAATGCTGGCAGTTTACCGCATCGCGAGCGCCAGCAACGACCGGTTCTTTCACCCGGTCGGCCAAGTCGTCACGATTGGGGACGGGCTTTGCACTCATCATCAGGATGCCGCCGGCGGCGCCGATAGCTGCGCTGCGATCGCCGCGATTCTTTCGCAGCCCATGCCGTCGTATATTTTCATGCCCGTCTCCGATTGACTCCGTCGCTGATCGGGCGCCAGCGCCAGCTTCCGGATACCGGCTATAATACTGTCCGGCGTCAGCGCATGCGCAGGCCCGAGATAAGTCGTCGTCCCCAGAGAGAAAAATCTTTCGAGGACATCGCTGTGATGCTCGAACTGGGATATCGTAATGCTCGGCGTCCCGGTGATCGCGGCTTCGAACCGGACCAGCCCCTCACCGAGAACCGCGAGATCCGCCCACACGAGATGCTCTCCGATATCCTGGACGAAATCTATCATCTCCAGCATTGGGTGGATGTCACAAAGCGTTCGGAGCTCGACACGACGCTCGGGGTCGAGTCCGTGTCCAGCGATTACGCGAACCTCGAGTCCGGAATCGGGTACAGCGCTCAGCGCGCGGGCAACATCCACCGCCACGCCAAGCGGGTCGCTACCGCCAACAACCACGAGAATTTTCGTAGCCGCTGCGCGAATCACACGTTTTGCGCGCCAAAACGAAAGTCGCGTATCGCCGATATAGAATTCCGGTCCGGCAAACACGCGGCACCCCGGCGCTGCACGGTCGGCAATACACGGATCGCCACATTCGTAGGGTATGACCGCGACGTCGCTGGCGAAGGATTCCATCCGGCAATCCTCGATACTCAGAACAGGCGGGCCAATACGGCTGCATAACATTTCGTGATAGACGGACAACCGTTTCGGGGAATCAATAAAAGATCGGCTGCACAGGTCAGTGACGACGAGATCGACCTGCGCGCGCTGCACCGCCTCCCCCGTTGCTGCCGCGTCGGCCGCGTCCGTCAATCCGGGATCAAGCAGGCGGATATCCCATCCCGCCGCTTCAGCCGGTGCAATCATGTCATCCAGCCGGTCATCCGGCCGGGTGATCAGCACGCAGCCCCCGGACGGCTCAATACTGTGGGCGAGCGCAAGACAGCGCATGAGATGCCCCATACCGGTCTTAGGCGAAACATCGGCGCGAAATGCGACCCGGTTCATGGTTTCCTGAAAATCGGCTCAACGATCGGCCCGTCCATACGGGCCTGAAAATCGTCGGCCTGAAACGCCGCGGCGAACGACGCCATCACCCCGTCATATACATTTAGGGTAAATTCCAGTTCCTCGTCGCCATGACAGGAGGTGATGAGGTGAGGACCGAAGAACAACAGGCCCTTCTTGTGACATTCCTGCATAAAGTAACTGCGCCGCAGACGTGCGGTCTCTTCGTCCTTATGCGGAAAAGCGAGGATACTCCGCGCGTCGTAACCGATAAGTTTAACCGCATCTCCCAGGCCATATCGGTCGACGCGCTCGCGGATGCCGGCGCTGAGACGTTCGCCATATTCCCAGATATGTTCGAACACGGCGCCGCGTTCGATTTCTTCGATCGTCGCCTTACAGGCGGCCAACGACACCGCGTCGCCGCCGAACGTGCCCGAAAAGAAAATATCGTCGAATATTTCCATCACGTCGCGACGGCCAACGACCGCGGAAATCGGCGCACCGTTCCCCATCGCTTTTCCATAACAGGCGAGGTCAGGGGTAAAACCGAGTAGTTCATGGGCCCCGCCCCACGACAACCTGAACCCGTTGATAATCTCGTCGACGATAAATAGCGCGCCTTCCCGATGTGCCAGTTTATTGACCTTTTCCAGAAAGTCGTCTTCCGGCATCTCTACACCGACACCTTCCATGATCACCGCGGCGATTTCACCGGGGTGGGCGGCAAACAGCGCCTCGAGCGAGTTCAGATCGTTATAGACGAAGCTCTCGGTCAGCTTGCCGACACTTTCGGGTACGCCCGCATTGCGCGTCGTCGTGCCAATATACCAGTCGTGCCAGCCGTGATAGCCGCAATAGACGATGCGCTCGCGTTTGGTATAGGCGCGGGCCGCCCGAACTGCGGCGGCGGTGACGTCGGAGCCGCTTTTGCCAAACCTGACCATCTCGGCACACGGAATCCGATCAATCAGCATTTGCGACACTTCTACTTCAAGCGGATGCATCTGGCTGAAAACCGGTCCACGGCGGAACTGATCGGCGACGGCGTTACACACGGCGTCGTTGCCGTAACCGAGAATGATCGGCCCAAGGGCCATTAGGTAGTCGAGATAACGGTTGCCATCAACGTCCCACACCCAAGCCCCTTCGCCGCGCTCGAGAAAGGCAGGCGAAACGCCGCGAATCCACTGATTGGGCCCTTTGGAAAATGTTTGCGTCGCGGACGGAATAAGCTCGAACGCCTTTTTGAGCAGTTCCTGAGAACGTGATGTATCTTGTGTCTGCAATTTCAGGGTTTCACTTGGCTGGGCCAGCCCGACGGGTCGAGCATGGCGGGGTTGGACAAGGCGAGATCGTTCATATCGCAGTCGATGACGGTTCCCATTGCTGCCGCCGCCGTTATCTCGGCGAACTCCTCGACCGAGCTGACCCCAACGATCAGCCGATCCAGTTGCGGCACATGTGCCGCAAAGGCCAGACATAGTTGCAGGGATGTTATCCCGTTTTCCCGCGCCCGGGCTTTGATATTTCTGAAGCCGGGCAATGCCGTCGCGAAAAACGCCGGCAGGTCGCATGCGTCGCGGAGCAACGTGCCCTGGAGGAAGAGCGAACGGGCGTGAATCTCGACGCCGGCGTTTTTGAGTTTCTCCAGATGACCCGACTGAATCAGGCGTTGATCGGCAACGCTGATCGGCACCTGGATTATATCCGGCGTAAACCGTTCCAGGACCTTGTCGATCTCATCGCCGTCATAGACTGAAACGCCAATTTTTTGCGCTCGCCCAGAGTCACGGAGAGTATTCAGCAGCGCCAGAAGATGCTCGCCGCCCGGTGCGAAAAGCTGGCGGCCGTGATGCACCAGAACGCCCGCCACCCGGGATCGGCCGAGGCGCTTCAGGCTACCGTCGAATTCACGTTCCATCATATCGGTATCTGCGGGGCCGATGGACTCCACTGCGACTGGCGACAGCTTGGTGACGATATCAAAATTTCCGGCAGGATCGAGGGACCCGATAACGGATTCGCTATCGCCATAGGCGGGTGCTGTATCGAGCAAGCTTATCCCCAATGTCCGCGCCCGGTTCAGAATTTCAGCGGTCGCGTCCTTCGAGAGCGCCCCGTTCCGGTTGGTGATCCCGTAATCCAGGCCGAACTGCGCCGTCCCGAGACCGATGCGGCGCAGAAACGGCAAGGGGCCAGTCATATGCGCGCGACGAGGTTGTTGTCGAGCAGCCGGGAAAGCGGCTCTAGCAATTCCCAAACCGGCTCCCCGATTTCGTCCGCGACCGCGATCAGATCCTTCGTGCCATCGCTATAGGCCAGGAGGTTGGACAGACGACGGCGAAAATCGCTCATTTTGGCAGGTCCAAGACCGACATTTGAAATCAGATTATGGCGTCCGAGTTGCGGCTCGCCCAATGTCTGGGTCCGAAAGGTATCGTTCATCTCGACGCATTCGATGCAGCGCTTGAGGGCTTCGTAGGCCCCACCGAGTCCCTCCGGGCTGATCACCGAAAGGTCGTCGTCGGATGTGTGGTATTCGGGATAGGCGCCGTACTTGGAACGCATCACGCTAGCGACCGGCAGGTCGACACCCGGACTGCAATACTGGCGCTCGTCGCTGCCTCGGTCGAGATAACTGTAGTGCACGAAATCTGGGTGTTCACGCCCCAATACGTGGAGCGCTGCCCGGTCGGCAAGGGTGTCTCCCCGGCGTGACGGCAAATAGGACCAAGCGCGGTCGTCGCCGACGCAGGTAATGTTGAAGCCGGCAATCACGTGCTGCTTCAGATGCTCCAGATGCCGGCTCAGGTAGACAATCGAACCGATGGTTTCAGGAATGAAAACGATCCGAATGCCATAGCGTCGATCGCGACGTCCTGCCAGCCAACGCGCCAACGCGATCGTGACGATTGGCCCGGACAGCTCGTTATTGGCCATTGATGGATGACAGACATAGGTCGACAGAAAAATTTCGGACGACGACGTTCCGGGCAGGAATATTTCGCCATATGTCAGACTGCCCGGACCCAGCGTGCTGTCGATAACGCAGCGATAGCGGCCAGCCTTCATCGTTTCACGTGTGTTGTGGGTCAGGCAAAATCCCCAGTTACGCGCGTAGTAGCTTGTGATGTAGGGCACAGTGTCCGGGCGGTCCGGCAGCGAATGAAGGTGCGGGTCCAGCTCTTCGAGCGTGAATATGCCGTCGACGGGCTGCGAATACCCGACCACGTGCAGGTTGCTATCCGCAAAATCGACTACGCGCTCGCCTGCCTCGTTCTCGATATACCCGCCGGCGATATTCCATTCATCCGGAACGATCCAATCGAACGCGGCGGTGCCAGATCGGACTTCATGCAGCGTCATCTCGGGCACGATATCGCGTAGATAGGCCAACGTCTGTCGGGTGCCATTACCGGTGAGACTGCGGCAGACGGGAA
Source organism: uncultured Rhodospirillaceae bacterium (assembly GCA_963974055.1). Taxonomy (GTDB): domain Bacteria; phylum Pseudomonadota; class Alphaproteobacteria; order MPNO01; family UBA830; genus CAXBCP01. The sequence continues at coordinate 98,157 of CAXBCP010000001.1, read as the reverse complement.
ACAGATCCCGCGCCCAGCCGTACATTTCAGAGCCGATCACGACAAACGCTCTGCCACCACTGTCCAGTTGCCAACGACGTCGCGGGGCATCGACTTCAGGTCAGTGATCTCGACGTGCCGAAGCTCGGCGATCTGCCAGTTCCCGGCGAAAAGCGAATCCAGGCGCTCCTCATCGTAAAAACAGATCTGGCCGACCCCCGACAGACGGCCGGTTACATTCAGTGTTACCCCGTCCGGCCCCGGATCGCCGCCAGCCGTGGTCCGTGTGCCGTATATCTCGTTATAGAACATCCCGCCGGGGCGAACGACGCGGGCTACCTCGTCCACGGCTTTCCGAGCGGCGGTCAGCCCGGTTTGCGTCAGGGCAGCGCGGTTGATCGCGACATCGAACGTACAATCCTCAAACGGCAGTTCCGTAAAATCGCCAACCCGAAGGTCGCCATCAAGTTTTTCTTCGGCGAACCGGGCGCGGCCGAATTCGATCGCCGCCTCACTGCCGTCGATACCGGCGACATCGCAGCCTTCCCGCGCAGCGAACCACAAATTGTTGCAGGCACCGCACCCTACCTCGATGACTCGAAGCGGCCCATTGGCAGCAAGGCGCGACCGGTTGCGAAACAGAAATGATATAACCCCGTCGACAGGGTAGCGGTTAAGTTGCTCCCGGCGACCATAAATTTCCTCCCAGACCGGATCGAACGTCCGCGCGGATTCCTTTTTTTCAGTCATTGTAATAGTGTCCGGGCATCATGGATAAAATCTCATCAGCAAGCATCGCGATATGACCAACGCCGGCGACAACGACGAATTCTATGTCCCGGGTCTGATGGACCTTTCGGCCTATTCGCTTGAACGAACCGAAGCGGATTCCGCCTGGGACAGTTTCGTGGAAAAATCTCCACAGGGCACTCTCTTCGTACAATCCGAATTTATTCAGGCCACCGGGTTGTCGTCCAGTCTGTGGTACTGCCGGAAAAATGCCGAAACCATGGGTGCGGTGGCCCTTGTCGAATCGGCCGATGGAATCGACTGCATACATAGTGGACTGCTCGTTTATAGCGGCGTGCTGTTCAGGCCCGACGACCCTAAACAGAACCCAGCCCAAATTTTTTCCGAACAGTTCAGGGTAACTTCTTCAATCATCCGCGACCTTGCCATGCGGTATCGTCGGGTTGAGATGGCGCTTCATCACAGCTTCGCGGATCTGCGACCGTTCCTGTGGCATAATTACGGTTCAGACGGACCGCATTTCGACATATCTCTCCGATATACGAGCCTGATCGACCTGCGGGGCGTAGACGCAGATCCGGTGCAGGAGAACACGGCTTATCTTGCCTGCAACAAATCCCGTCGTCAGGACATCCGGTATGCCCAGAAAGCGGGGATCGAAACAACGGAAGAATATGATCGCGGATTGTTCGAGAACCTCTATCGTCGGACATTCGAAGCGCAGGGCATCATGGTGCCCGAACCGGAACTCGGGTCAATCCTCGCTGCAACCGACCGGTTGAACGAAAACGGGCGGTTAAGGATGTACCGGTCGCAAACGCCCGGGGACGATGTCGGCAGCGTTGCTCTTTTCGGAATCGATTCAAAACGCGCCTACTACCTGTACGGGGCCAACAACCCCGACCTGAGATCAGGGTATACAGGCACTGCTGTATTATGGGACGCATTCCGCGACCTGGCGCGGCGCGGCGTCGAAGAGGCTGACCTTGAAGGAATCAACAGCCCCAAGCGGGGATATTTCAAACTCAGCTTCGGCGGCACAATTACACCCTATTATATTGCGCGTCTTGGGCAGCAATAGCCTGTCCCGACGCATCGCCCGGGTTCCGGAATTTTGCAGCACGCTGTTTAAGAAACGGCGTCCACCGGGGAGCATTGCGAGAAATCGCCATCGAAAAACTATGTGTGAACAACGTACGGAATAAACCACCACCGAGCTTCTCAATATGCGCCAGTTCCTCCGGCGAGCGTTGCGGCAGATCGAAACGGGACCAGTTTTCGAAACACAGCCGAGCTTCGCGTTCGAGAAGCCCCGCCCGCTTGAAATCGTCCAAGATCGCCTGTGCGGTCGCCGTGTCGTGCGGCACATCGGTGCGTACGTATGCGCTCAGCAGCCGACGGTCCGCAGGTACCAGTGGCGGTGTACAGGAATCTGTCAGATCGCTTGCCAGAATTGCGTGATCCGATCCCGAGAACTGCACGAATGTCAGCCGTCGCTGCGCCGCACCGTCCACCATCATATGCAGCTGGACGCTCGGTATTATATCTCCGGGGATGTCCACGAATTTGCCGTCGATCAGAATGCTTGGCATAGACGTACAGCTTGAAATAACCAGTTCGCCGGCGGTAATTACACGGTTGCCAACGCGGCACCGGACGGTCTTTTCCAGAACTGACAGATCAATATCTTCCAGCCGTTTGCCGAGTTCAATATCGAAGCCACCCTGCTCGACAAAACGTTCAAGCGCACCGACCAGGGCTGATGTTCCCCCGACAATATATTTGAGCGGCCGCCGCGGCGGACCATCCATCCCGAGAAGATGACGAACATAACGGTAATACGGACTTGCCAGATTCCGGAACGACCGCACCGAGACCTCGCCCCTATGTACGCGCGGCGAAATCTTGCCGCCCCAGCGTTGGGTAAAGTCGACACAAAGCCGAGACGCGACACGGCGTGGTAAGATGTATTGCGGTGGTGGATCGAGAAGCACGAGTCGAATGTCGAGCACCTCTTCGAGAAATGAATAAACGTTCGGCAGGTCGATCAGATAGTGAGAACCGCATTCCACCGTTCCAACGCCCGGGAGATCGAGCGTCGTCCAGGCCCCGCCCAAACGGTCACTCTGGTCGACTACGAGAACTTTCGCGCCGGTTTCCGCAAGTGCGGCGGCCTCGAACAAGCCCGTTGGACTGGCGCCGATCACCACTGAATCGTAATGTGTATCGCGCTCAACCAAACGGTTGTTCCGGCGTTAATTTTCTCGTGCGGCGCGCCAAAGTTCTTTCATCCACCAGACCCACCAGAACCGGTGCGTCCTTGCAAACCTGTTCACCCATTCGTGTCGCGCCGCCTGGCGGTCGGGATGACGCCACCATTCGTCCGGATTCTCCCATATTTCGTTTGTCTTGGCCGCGGCGGCCAACGGAGAATCGTGGAGAATTCCCACGTCCCGCAGGCGGTTGAAATAGGGTAGCGCCGTCGCGCTGAGTGAAAAAAATTCGGGACGCCAGAATGCGACCATGGGCACATTCGCCGCCATTGCGACGATCATCGTCGTGTTGGGGCTACACAGCGTCAACAAACGACAACCAAGCATCCGCGTATGCAGGTCGCCTGTCACGCGCCCTATTTCGGGAAACCGGGCAGCCACATATTCGTCGGTGATATCAGTTGCGGTATTGACGTAGGGCCGGAACAACGTATCGGTCCGGGGTGCCGGATCGATACGGTCCAGATATTGTACCGTGTCGTCGCAATAGGACAGCCATTGTGCATTCCGGGGTTTGGGTGCGATACGGGTGATACCGAACCGGATCGGATCGCCGACCAGGATCAGACCGTCGCCCTTGCCTGAATGCCGGTCGGAAAACCGGGTAAGATACGGAGAGGGCACCGCCACAAGCTGACTGTCGTAGTCGTCGTGGACGTCGAAACCCCAAGTAAAGAAGCGGCCATAGCGATATTCCCCCTCCGTCGCCAGCACATTGTACCGCATTTGTCCGTAGAACCCGCCATGCTGGGCGATAACAAACTTTTCTCCCGCTTCCCGGGCAAACGCCGCAACTATTTTTTCCTGATCATTCCAGTAATCGATCGTACCGACACGAAGCCGCCCGGTACGGTACCGAAAGGTTTCGCCAACCGCTTCCAGCTTTTCGAAATCCTCCCAATAGGTCCGCGGAACGGTCGCCATAAGGATAACGTTCAGCGCCTCCAACATGCGTGGGGCGAAACGCTCTTCCCAGCCGCCTTCCACCGCCGGCTGCATCGGCCTGGAACCGCCACGCCGTGGCAATAGATTTGCATAAAGCGCCAGCAGCAGTCCGCCGAACCGCGTACCGATAATATCGGTGTGACCGAGCCGAAGTTTCAATCGCCGCCCCCGCCCGATAGGTGCCGATCTGGCAACCGGCAAAGGCAATGGAGTGGCTGTATCCCATTCGGTTTCTTCGCACACGAAGGCTGGGTCGGCCATCGCCGCAAGCAACGTCGAATCGATCCACCAATTGAATGTGGGATCGCGGATCAGGCTGGTCTGAAACGACTGCAGGCAGTCGAATGGCCAGCGATTGATCCCCACCAGCGTTCGGACCTGAATGCTTCCCGCCGCCGGTGCTGATGCTGCGATTTTTTCGAGTGCGATCCAGCGGGCATGCACACGCTGGATCATTTCACATTGCCACGGCAGGATAAGCATCCGCCAAAAATCTGCCGACCAGGTCCGGTTATGGCGGTCATTGAGGCGATGCGCCCAATCATCGGTCGAGGCGTTCACCAGGTCGGTGACGTTCTTGCGGGCCTCCTCCAGCGAAGCATCGTCGGGATAGGGGTCGGGCACCGGCACCGCGAATGTGCGCCCCTGTTCCAACTGAATGCCGACATCGAAAACGATATCGCGCTCCGAATCTATTATATCGTCCGACCTTACAAGGTGAAGCCTGGAACCCGGCATGGCAGCGGGATTCGCCCCTGTCGACGCGACCGCATCAGCTTTCCTGGTCACCTCAGCATCCGGTCAAGAAACAAACCTTCGCCATTCACTTCAATCCGCAGCACCGCCATGGTCCGGTTCGTTTCGATAGAGGCCTGTGGAAAGATGAAGAGTGCCCGCCCGGCTAGATGTTCAGTGCCGCTGCAAGCGAACGAACGACGTTTTCAACATCCTCATCCGTCATCCCGACATAAAGCGGCAGCGACAGACATTTTTCATAATAATTCATCGCGCCAGGGAACGCGGCCTCGGCGGCACCTGTTTGGAAGGCTGGCATTAAATGCAGAGGTATGTAGTGCACCTGGCTACCGACACCGCATTCGCGGAGCGCCCGCATCAGATCGCCGCGCGAGATTCCGGCGGCGGCAAAATCTATCCTGGCAACAAACAGATGCCAGGCCGTACGCCCGCCGCCTCGCCGCCCAAGAGGCCGCACAACCGGCGCGAGGGGCGCGAGGAGATCGAGATAGATTTCCACCAGCTCGGCCCGACGGGCCACCGAGCGGTCCAGCTTCTTCATCTGGCTAAGGCCAAGGGCGCAATGAATATCGCTGGCGCGGTAATTAAATCCGAGTTCGCCGATCTCGTAATACCACGGGTTTGTCTTTCCCCCATCAGTCGCCAGGGCCGTATTGATAAAACCGTCCGGTTCACGGCGTATTCCATGACTTCGTAATCGCCGCATAACGCCAGCCATCGTTTCGTCATTAGTCGTCACAGCACCGCCTTCGCCCATCGCAACGGTCTTGACCGGATGAAATGAAAACGCTGCGGCATCCGAATATGCACAGGCGCCGACGGCACTGACGCCGTCGCCTTCGTCAATGGTGCCGCCAATCGCGTGACAGGCATCTTCGATAACCTTCATGCCCTCGCGACGAGCGATCGCCGAGAGACCCGGCATGTCGCACACTTGGCCCGCGAGATGCACCGGAACGACCGCGGCGGCGCCTCCCGATCGGTCGAAAGCCTCTGACAAACCATCCGGCGTCAGCAACCCGGTCTCGGCATCAACGTCGGCGATTATAGGCGTTGCCCCTACGTAAAATGCCGCATTAGCGGAGGCAGCGAACGTCACCGACGGTACGATCACTTTGTCGCCCGGGCCGACGCCCGCCGCAGCGAACGCGATATGGAGTGCGGCCGTGCCGCTCGAACAGGCTACCGCATGTCCGGCGGACGTCGCTTCGCACAGCGCCGTCTCGAAGCCTTCAACCGCCGGACCCGTCGTAAGCCAATCTCCGCGCAGAACCCGGACGACAGCGTCGATATCGTCTTCGTCGATATTTTGACGGCCATATGGAAGAATGTTCATGTCTATCGCGTCAATCGACGAGTTCGGTGGCGGCGAGCATTCCCAGAAGATCGTCAGGCATCAACCATTCGGAATTCGAATCGCTTGAATAGTTAAACCGCTCATCGACCTCACACCCGGCGCCCAATGTCGAATCGAGAAAAGTCGCATCAAGGGATGCCGGCAAAATAACAAACCTGTCGTCAAATTCGCGGGTCAGACGCGCGTCATCCGCAGATATCATGAGTTCATGGAGTTTTTCGCCAGGTCGGATACCAACTATTTCCTGCGGCAATCCGGGTGCGAGCGCTGTAGCGACGTCGGTAATTTTCATGCTGGGTATTTTCGGAACGAAGGTTTCGCCGCCTGACATTGCCGCTAGGCTCGACAACACGAAATCGACACCCTGTTCGATGGTGATCCAGAAACGCGTCATCCGCGTGTCCGTGACAGGTATTGCCGAAACCCCTTCCTGCTGCAGGCGCTGATACAGTTCCACCACGCTGCCGCGGGAGCCCAGCACGTTTCCGTAGCGGACGACGCTGAACCGAGCGCCGTCGGCGCCGCTCAAATTGTTGGCGGCAACGAATATTTTGTCAGCAGCAAGTTTGCTAGCGCCATAGAGATTAATCGGGTTAGCCGCTTTATCGGTCGACAATCCCACTACCTTTTTCACGTTGGTCCGCAGGGATGCTCGGACAACGTTTTCTGCGCCGATGACGTTCGTGTTGATACATTCGATGGGATTATATTCGGCGGCAGGCACCTGTTTCAGTGCCGCGGCGTGAATAACGTAATCGACATCCCGCATCGCAAGCTCGAGCCGGCTCTCATCGCGAACATCTCCGATGAAAAAACGTATTGCCGGATATTTTTCAGGCGGGAAATATCTTGCCATCTCGCTCTGCTTCAGCTCATCCCGCGAGAAAACAATCACTTTTCTTGGGTTAAAATCGCGCAAAACCTTGCGGACGAAAGCCTTGCCAAAGCTCCCCGTTCCGCCCGTAATCATGACGGAACAATCGGCGAGGTTCGGCTCGGGATTGGCAAAATTCCGGATCATATCGGGGTTTGTCATCGTTTTCTTTTCTGTTGCACCGGTTTCTCCATGCTACCGCAGTCCGGGTGAATCGCTTCCCCCGGCCACATAATTCGAGCCAAATGCCGGCCGCGCGCGTCAGACGCGTGCGGTAATCGCGTCCAGCTGTACTTTGGTCCTCACTTCCCGACCGAGAAGATCGAGCAGGATGATGACCCTTTCATCGTCGGTCGCGCCTTCGAAGCGGCCGATATGTTCCGCAAAGGCACCGGATATGATCTGCACTTCCGCGCCTTTTTTGAACGGCACTTTGCGACCGGTCATGATCAGGCCGCGGTCGTCCTCTTCATGCTGCAATGTAGCGACGATCCCCGCCGGTACCGGGACGGGTCCGCGCTCGTCGCAGATCAGGTGCGCCACGCCAACCGTCGAATTTATCGCCCGCCACCGCTGGTCCGGGCCGGTCATCGCGACGAAAATATAGGTTGGAAAAAGCGGGCGCGGCTGCCAGCTGATGCGGCGCGCATGGCTGACCCGACGCAGGTAGCGCGGCAGATAAACGTCGAAGCCTTGGCGGCGAAGATGGAACAACGCTTTTTGTTCGCCATTCGTATGCGTCTTCGCGACATACCAGCGCACGGGTACCGCATCTTCCCGTTCCGGCGGTGCCGGAGACCGTGCAGCGAGGCGATCAGTCATCGGTCAGCACCGGTGGGGTGCGCGACACCTTGAGCATCGGCGCGGCAAGAATCCGCTCAGGCGGGATCGCCTTGCCAAGGGCATCGAAGACACGCTGTGCATTCTGAATATCCGTGACGACAACCGCATGGACCTTTGCGAGGTCCGTCAGACGACGGACCACCGGCAGCCCGGCGAACCTTTCGGGAGCATCCCCGGCCGCCGACGTATCGATAATTCCGACGATTTCAACACCGGACTCCTCGCTGCGGCACAGGGTGAAAATCTCGGCCAGATCGCCGCACCCGGCAAGCGCAACGCGGGTCCAGCGCCGCTCCTCGCAAATCTCCATCAATGCTGCACACTGTTCACGGGATGAACGAAAGAAATTGAAGGATATCGCCAGATAATCCGCCGTCAGCCGGCTTTTCTCTGCAAAGCCCTGCGGGGTCAGGTAGTAGGCGTAGCGGTTCGCGGGAATATGCTGGACCTTGACGAAACCCTTTTTCACACAGCGCTTCAGATAGGCGTTCGCCAGCCCGAGCGCGATTCCAAGTTCCTGGGAAATCGCCCGCTGCGTAGCCCGCTCATCCTCCTCGATCGCACTGAGGACGCCAAGCGTGATGACGTTCGGATCGTTATCGCCGGTTTTGCTGCTGCCGTTCGCCATAAATACGGATTCTGCCAAGAAGCCCCGAGGAAACCAGTGTCCGCCCTGCGCCACCCGTCGTTCACGAAATGAACAACTACGCGTTCACCGGACGAACAATAGGATGTTCACTTAGTGAACGTCAAGCAGGGAATTAACGGCGAAAGCGACCGTCACACACCAGCTTAGCATGTCATACAAATTGATTCGGCAGAAGGCGTTCATCACGTGAATCACAAGGAGTAGCGGCGGCGCCCCTCGCATTTGTTGACAGATTGCACCAATCAACGTACACGAACGCCGGTCTTGAATGGTCGGATTCCCATGAAAAAGAACAGTAAAATCGTTGTCGTCGGGCTTGGCTATGTCGGCCTGCCTCTCGCGGTTGCCCTTGCCCGCAGTTTCGAAGTCACCGGATTCGATATCGATTCCGACCGCGTACAGGAGCTTGAAAGCGGCGAAGACCGAACCCGCGAAGTCGAAACCGACCGCCTGAAGGCCAGCACGCTGGTTTATTCCGCCGATACCGCCGATATCCGGGACGCGGATATTTACATCGTCACCGTCCCGACACCCGTCGGCGCCAACAACCAGCCCGATCTGGGCGCCGTCCGCGGCGCCAGCAAGATGGTCGGCGAGGTCATGTCCAAGGGCGCAATCGTCGTATACGAAAGCACCGTCTATCCCGGCGTGACCGAAGACGTCTGCGGGCCGATCCTCGAATCCGCATCGGGGCTGAAATGCGGCGAAGAGTTTTTCCTCGGCTATTCGCCGGAACGGATCAATCCCGGCGACCGCGAACACACGGTCGACAAGATCACCAAGGTCGTCGCCGGCCAGACCCCCGCCGTCGCCGAGATCCTGTGCGAAATGTACGGCGCCGTCACGTCGGGCGGCGTCTTTCCCGCGGCGGACATCAGGACCGCCGAGGCCGCCAAGGTAATCGAGAACGCCCAGCGCGACATCAATATCGCCTTCGTCAACGAAGTCGCGACGATCTTCCACAAGATGGGCATTTCGATCCACGACGTTCTCGAGGCGGCCGGCACGAAATGGAACTTCCTGAACTTCCGGCCCGGCCTGGTCGGCGGTCACTGCATCGGCGTCGATCCGTTCTATCTCGCCCATGCCGCCGTCGCGGTCGGCCATCACCCGGAAATCGTGCTTGCCGGACGCCGGATCAACGATGCAATGGGCCCCTATGTCGCCGACTGCATCGCCTCGGCGCTGGCGCAGCAGGGCCGGGGCGCCGGCGCGCGTGTCCTGATCCTCGGCCTGACATTCAAGGAGAACGTGCCCGACCTCCGGAATTCCCGGGTCATCGATATCATCAACGCGCTATCGGGGCGCGGCTTTGTCGTCGACGTGCATGACAGCTTCGCCGACGCGGACGAAGCCAAGCACGAATACAATGTGGACCTGTTGCCGTCGCTGGACGGCGCAAGCGGATATCACTGCGTCGTCGGCGCGGTATCGCATGACGACTATGCCGCCTACGGCGCCGCGGATTTTGCCAGACTCGCGGTGGAAAACGGCGTGATCGCGGATGTTAAGGGCATGTGGCGCGGCCTCGACCTGCCGGACACCTATCGCCGCTGGCAGCTTTAGCTATTCAACGCCGCGCAGCAGCGGCATTAGCCGATCAATTATCGCTGAGACGGGTCAGGGCCCATTTCACCTGGGCGGCGCCCCTGCTCGCGGCACCGGAAATCACGATCTGTTCTGATCGGCGGGATTCGTGCCCGTCCCCGAGATAGATGCTTTCCTGCAGGCTGGCGACACCGCCGGAACACCGCATCCGCCAGCCCGATTTATCGGGCAGGCGCAACAGCACCGATCCCCCGTCCTTGACCAGCGACGCCTTCACCGACGGATGCAGATGAAAGCGGATGGCAAACCGGTGCTCGCCGGTGCCTTCGAGCGTGTCCTCGCCGCGCACGTCCGTGCCCGACGCGTTCACGTAGATGCGCCGCCGATGGATCAGACCGAGCGCGCCGGTATAGCCGTCATGGCTGAGATCGAGCCAGGCATTGCCGTCGGCCTCCAGGCGCTCCGCGGTGACATGCGCCGGGCGTTCGCCGATGGTGCCGTCGCTCCGGATTTCGGTCGAGTTCCGGTCGTCGACGATCATCGTCGAATGCGCGGCGGTCGACCGCTGCGCCAGTTTCCACTGTTCGTCACGCCCTGCATAAGCGCCGCAATTCACGACGATGCGCTGCTTGCCGACACTCATTTCAAAACTGAGCGTGCCGGCATGGGCGCCTTTACCGACCGGCGACGGCGCGCCGCTATCGGCGATCACCAGCGTACGGTTGGCCAGGAAGCGTTCGAACCCCGTATGCGGCGCGGAAGATAACGGCTTGCCGCGCGATTCCGCCTTGGTCAGCACCACATCGACCAGCCAGGCCTCGCCTTCGTTCGATCCGTTGAACAGCGCCAGCCCGCCATCGCCGTGGCGGTAGAACCGGAGCATCGGCGCAGCGCGGTCGATCGCCAGTTGCAGCGATTCCGGAACATCGATATTCGATGCCTGCAGGACCGTCCGCAGATCGATCAGGTGGCGCAAAGCCGTCAGCTGGGCTCTGGGGCTGCGTTCGATATGACCGCCATCGGGCAGGATCTGCCTTTCGCACATGGCAGCCACCATCTTCACCAGCCGCGGCGCATAGCGCGCGCCGCCCGGCAGACACAATGCGGCATAGACCCGCGCCTTGGTCACCAGCATGCGGTCGAGACCGTCGGGCATGAACCGGGCCACCCGGCGCAGATGTTTCACCTGGCGCGCCGTGTTGTCGAGGAACATCGACGCAAAGGCCGCGTCCGCACCGGCGGAAATGAATTCCGCATGGGTCAGCCAGTTGCACAAACGGCTCGACAGCACGTCGGGCCGCCAGGTCAGCGGGTGCCATTTGGGATTCGCCGCAATCCAGCTGGCGACGCAATTGCGCGCCTGGATACGGGCCGCTTCGGTGCCGACGGCGCGCATGTCGCGCAGCCAGTCGAAGCCGTGCAGTTCGGCCTGCCAGGCCGGACCCGCCTGGAGCGCCTCGGTAAATGCGTCCTCGGCGTTGAGGGTATGATTGAGAAAACGGAAACGGCCCTCGACCAGACCGGCGCCGCGATCGGAACTGCCGGGCCAGTTTTCCTCCGGGATCAGGGTCAGCGCCTGGGGCCGGCGGCCGCGCAGCGAATTGCTGTAGAACACGCCCCGGAACCAGATGCGCGCGACCCAGTAGGTGGCTTCGCGGGTTCGGGCGACAACCGACCGCAGGCTCAGACCCGGTCCGGCCCGCCTGCCGCGGGTCCGGGCCGCCGCACGTCCACGGCTGGGCGCCGACCTGTTCAGGGTCTGTGTGTCGGACACGTCGTTCATTTGCCGCCGCGCACCGCGGGAAGCCCCCGGAGCCTGCGTATATTGGCGGCATAGCGGCGCGGACCGCCCTTGAACGTCGCACTGCCCGCAACCAGCACATCGGCGCCGGCGGCAATCGCCGCTTTCGCCGTCACCGGATCGATACCGCCATCGACCTCCAGGTCGATCTCGCGGCCCGTTTCGTCGATGGCTTCGCGCAGGGTTCCGATCTTGCCCAGCATGCCGGGAATGAATTTCTGGCCGCCGAAACCGGGGTTCACGCTCATCACCAGGACCAGGTCGACATCGCCCAGCACTTCCATAATCGCCGATGCGGGGGTCGACGGATTCAGCGACACCCCTGCCTTCACGCCGAAGGATTTGATCAACTGGATCGTCCGGTGCAGATGCGGTCCCGCCTCGGCATGGACCGTGATGATGTCGGACCCCGCATTCACGAACGCCTCGATATAGGGATCGACCGGCGAAATCATCAAATGAACGTCGAACGGCTTCCTGCTCGATTTGCGCAATGCCTTCACCACGTCCGGCCCGATGGTGATGTTGGGCACGAAATGGCCGTCCATCACATCGACATGGATATAGTCTGCCCCGGCGCGGGTGATCGCGCGGACTTCGTCACCCAGCGCCGCAAAGTCCGCGGACAGGATGGAGGGGGCGATTCGGACGGGTTTCTGCACGGCGTCTAGGTATCAGTTTGGGCGAGTCGCGGCAAGCGAACACCACCTGTTCGGAAACACATCATAGCGTATCTTTCTTGCGCAGCCGGGCAACGAAAAAACCGTCGACGCCGCCCTTTTCCGCGAGGTGCGCGGGCGTGATCCGCATATACCCTTCCGGCACGATACAGCCTTCGAAATCGGGCACGTCCGACTGGGCGATCGTCTCCAGCCGCAGGCTGGGGTCGCGCTTCAGCAGCGCCGCGATCTGGCCGGGGCCTTCCGACCTTTCCAGCGAACACACCGAATACACGATCACCCCGCCGGGCCGCACGATCGACGACGCCTTGTCGAGGAATTTGCGCTGCAGGTCGGTCTGATGGGTGACGTCGGCAGCGGTTTTAAGATAGGGAATATCGGGGTGGCGCCGGATCGTGCCGGTCGCCGAGCACGGCGCGTCGAGCAGGATCCCGTCGAACAATGCCGGCGGGTCCCATGCCAGGGCATCGGCCTCGACTACCGCCGCCGCGATACCGAGCCGCTCCAGGTTTTCATGCAGGGTGCGCAGCCGCGTGCCGGACACATCGACCGCCGTGACGTCGAGCCCCGCGGTCGCGAGCTGGGCGGTCTTCCCGCCGGGGGCGGCGCACATGTCGCAGACCGCGCCGCCGGGCGCGGCCGCCGTCAGCACATCGGCAGGCAGCGCCGCCGCGGCGTCCTGCACCCACCACACGCCGTCGTCGAAGCCGTCCAGCGCCGTGATATCGCCGGCATTGACCAGCCGTACGCTCGACCGGCCGATGCGTTCGCCGCCGAGATACTCCGCCCATTCGTTTGCGCGCTCGGTCGCGCGCACGCCCGAACCGTCCTGCGCATCGTCGCGGATGGTCAGGTCCACCGGCGGCGTCTGCAGCTGGCTGGCGGCGATCGCCGCCGCAGTGTCTTCGCCAAAGGACGACACCCACGATTCCCACAGCCAGTCGGGCACGTTCAGCCGTTCCGGAAACCTGCCCATGATGTCCTGGCCTTCCGCACGGACGATCCGCCGCAGGATGGCATTGACCACACCCTTGAACTTCTCGGGTCCCCGCCGGGCGGCCAGCGACACCGCGGTATCCACGGCCGCATGGGTCTGGGTATCGAGAAACAGGACCTGGCACAGGCCGAGCCGCAGCGCGTTCTTCGCAGCAGCGGCTTCCGCCGGGAGCGGCCGGTCGAGGCAATCGTCGATCAGGGCGTCGATCTGGCCGAGACGCCGCAGGGTGGTCGCGATCAGGTTGCGGGCGAACGCGCGGTCGCGGTCGTTCAGTCCGGCGAAACGCTTGTCGGTCTGCAGCACTTCGTCCAGCGGCCGGCCACGGTCGACGACTTCATGCAGGATCGTGTGCGCGCGTTCGCGGGCGGCGAGGCCGATAGTGCCCATATCGGCGCGGGTCTGACGTGTGTTCATCGCCGGAAGATACCCGAAACCGCGCGCCTTACAACGAAACGATTTTCCGGCCCGTGGCGCCCGGTCAGCCCCACGGTCCCGCGGCGGGGGCGCCGGCCATTTCGCGCAGCAGCCGGATCCGGTTCTGCATGTCCGGATGGGTCGAAAACAGGTTGTCGACCGAGCGCGCATGCAGCGGATTGACGATGAACATATGCGCCGTTGCCGGGTTGTTTTCGGCTTCCGGGTTGTCGATGGACTGCGCGCCGCGCTCCAGCTTCGCCAGTGCGCCCGCCAGCCACAGGGGATGGCCGCAGATTTCGGCGCCGGCACGGTCGGCGGCGTATTCCCGTGTGCGCGATATCGCCATCTGGACCAGCATGGCGGCGATCGGCGCCAGGATCATGATCAGGATCGTGCCGATGAAGCCGAGCGGGTTGTTGCGGTTGCCGCCGAAAAACATGGCGAAGGTCGCCAGCATCGAGATCGCACCGGCAACGGTCGCCGTGATGGTCATGATCAGGGTGTCGCGGTTTTTCACATGCGCGAGTTCGTGCGCCATCACGCCCGCGACCTCCTCGGTCGACAGTATTTTCAGCAGCCCCGACGTGGCGGCGACCGCGGCGTTTTCGGGATTGCGCCCGGTGGCGAAGGCATTCGGCTGGTCGCTGTCGATGATATAGACCTTCGGCATCGGCAGGTCGGCGCGGGCGGCGAGCTGTCTGACCGTGCCGTACAGGCCGGGCGCCGAGCGGGCATCGACCTCGGTCGCGCCGTACATCGACAATACCATCCGGTCGGAATTCCAGTAGGCGAAGGCATTCATCGCCACCGCGACGGCAAAGGCGATCAGCATGCCGGTCGGGCCGCCGAGCAGGAAACCAATACCGACGAATAGCGCCGTCATCCCGGCGAGAAGCATGGCGGTCTTGAGATAGTTCATGTTGTCCGTAATCCGCTGTTCGACACTGTTGATCGCCGTTCCGGCTTGGCAAAGCCGGGGGCGAGATCCATATTACAGATATGACCGACACTCCGAAAAAACCACTCCCGAATGCGGGAAAAGCGGACATTCCGGCCCCGGCTGAAAAGCCCGTCCCGGCGTCCAGATCCGAGAAAGAACCCGCCACAGAATCCGAAGAATTCGGCGGCCGCGGCGGCGCCGACCCGACCCGGTTCGGCGACTGGGAGAAAGACGGCCGCTGCGTCGATTTCTAGACCGGATTCAGGACCGTTTTCCGAAGATAAATCAAGGTCTTGGGGGCAGGTCTTGAGAAACCCCAACCGAATCGGCTAGTCGATTGAACCTGTGCGCTTTTATCCGCAACAAACCGACACATGTTCTTTCTTTGCCCCTTATTTATTCACTTTTTGTTCCGCAATTTCCGCGCCCGCCTTAACCATTGCCGGGCTTGAGCCCCTAAAACCACAAGATATAGTGTATCCATCACACATCGCAGGGGATTCACTACCAGATCGGCGCGCACGGCCGGTCCCCAACATTCCGGCCACACACTTCACTGTCACCCCGACGCCCAGTCTTACAGAGATGGTCGGTCGGACAGCCGTGGCCAAGTCGGCAATCCGCATATATGCGCAACGGGCGCCGGCCCCCGGCACAAGGCCGGGGTGACAACTTAGGTATGTCGGACAAGCAGTCGCCAAGCCCGCTAGCGGTTCTGGCGATTCTCCACCAGATCGTCGACCACGGCGGGGTCGGCGAGGGTCGAGGTATCGCCGAGCTGGTCGTGTTCGTTGGCGGCGATCTTGCGCAGGATGCGGCGCATGATCTTGCCCGACCGGGTTTTCGGCAGGCCGGGCGCCCACTGGATGAGATCGGGCGAGGCGATGGGGCCGATATCCTTGCGCACCCACTGCACCAGTTCCTTGCGCAGCTCTTCCGACGGTTCCTCGCCCTCCATCAGGGTGACATAGGCATAGATGCCCTGGCCCTTGATATCGTGCGGATAGCCGACGACCGCGGCCTCGGCGACCTGGGAATGGCCGACCAGGGCGCTTTCGACCTCGGCAGTGCCCATGCGGTGGCCCGATACGTTGATCACGTCGTCGACGCGGCCGGTGATCCAGTAATAGCCGTCGGAATCGCGACGGCAGCCGTCGCCGGTGAAATAGCTGCCCTTGTAGGTCGAAAAATAGGTCTGCACGAAACGGTCGTGATCGCCGTAAACGGTGCGCATCTGCCCGGGCCAGGAATCGGTGAGGATCAGGTTGCCCTCGGTCGCCCCTTCGAGCACGTTGCCGTCGGCATCGACGATCTGCGGCTGGACGCCGAAGAACGGTTTGGTAGCCGAACCCGGTTTCAGCGCGGTCGCCCCCGGCAGCGGGGTGATGAGAATGCCGCCGGTTTCGGTCTGCCACCACGTATCGACGATCGGACATTCGCCATTGCCGACGACGTTGTGATACCACAGCCAGGCTTCGGGATTGATCGGCTCGCCGACCGAGCCAAGCAGGCGGATCGACTTGCGGCTCGTCGCATCGACCGGCGCATTGCCTTCGCGCATCAGCGCGCGGATGGCGGTCGGCGCGGTGTAGAAGATATTGACCTGGTGCTTGTCGCAAACCTGCCAGAAGCGTGAAAAATCCGGATAGTTCGGCACGCCTTCGAAGATCAGGGTGGTCGCGCCGTTGGCCAGCGGTCCGTAGACGATATAGCTGTGACCGGTGATCCAGCCGACATCGGCGGTGCACCAGTAGACATCGCCGTCGTGATAATCGAACACGTATTGATGGGTCATGGACGCGTAGACCATGTAGCCACCGGTGGTATGCAGCACGCCCTTGGGCGTGCCGGTGGAGCCCGACGTGTACAGGATGAACAGCGGGTCTTCGGCGTTCATTTCCTCGGGCCGGCAATCGGCCGCGGCGCCGGCCATCGCTTCGTGGTACCAGACGTCGCGGCCGTCGACCCAGCCGATATCGTTGCCGGTACGTTTGACGACGATGCATTTTTCGATGGTCGGGCATTTCGCCAGGGCTTCGTCGACATTGGCCTTGAGCGGGATCGGCTTGCCGCCGCGCACGCCTTCGTCCGAGGTGACGATGATGTTGGAATCGGAATCGTGGATGCGCCCGGCGATGGAATCAGGCGAAAAACCGCCGAAAATGACCGAATGCACCGCCCCGATACGCGCACAGGCCAGAACGGCGACGGCAATTTCCGGGATCATCGGCAGATAGATCGTGATCCGGTCGCCTTTTTTCGCACCATTGGCCTTCAGCACGTTCGAGAATTTGCAGACTTCTTCGTAAAGTTCGCGATAGGTGATGTTCTTCGAATCGGCCGGGTCGTCGCCTTCCCAGACGATCGCCGTCTGGTCGCCGCGGGTGGCGAGATGCCGGTCGAGGCAGTTGACCGACGCGTTCAGGGTGCCGTCGTGATACCAGCGGATATGCACGTCGTCCGGCGCGTAGGATACGTCCTTCACCTGGGTATAGGGTTTTATCCAGTCGATGCGCTTGCCGTGTTCGCCCCAGAATTCCTCGGGGTTCTCGACAGAATTTTTGTACATGTCTTCGTACTTGGCTGCATCGACCAAGGCGCGCGCGGCCCATTGGGCGGGTACCGGAAAAAGGTCGTGGTCTGGCATCGCAAATCTCCCTCATCGCGTGATCGGCAACTGGCGCGCCGTTTGATCCGATTATCAGTATTTATAAGGGGCGGAGCAAGGCTGGCGCGGTCGCAGATACCGCATCCGCGTCGCTTTATTCGGGCTGGTAGGGAAAATCGTCGATCGGCCCCAGTTCGGCGCGGTCGCGCCGGATAATCCTGTCGCTCTGCATGTATACGGACAGCAGCTTCGAAAGACTGATCATCGAATCCAGATGTACTCGTTCGTATCCGTGGGACGCGTCGAGACCGAAACAAACAAGACAGGTCCGAACGTCGTTTCCCGCCTCCAGCGCGCTGGCCGCGTCGGACCGGTAATAGTTGAACACATCGCGGGAGAACGGAATGTCATTCTGGCGGCACTGTTCGACGAGAAACCGGACGAGGTGATAGTCGAACGGACCGGACGAATCCATCGCCGCAATGGTGACGCCGTATTCGCTGGTATTCTGTCCCGGGGCGACGGTGCCGTTATCGACACTGACCATCTCGGCGATATCGCCGTGCAGCGTGCCGCTTGCGCCGACGCCGATTTCCTCGGCGATGGTGAATATCAGATGGCATTCGACCGGCAGCGTGATCCCGGCCTCTGTGACCGCCTTCGCCGCAGCCAGCATCGCGGCGACGCCGGCCTTGTTGTCGAGATGGCGGGAGACGACGAAACCGCTATCGGTGAATTCGGGCTGGGGATCGACGGCAACGAAGTCGCCGACGCCGAGCCCGAGCCCGGCGAGGTCGCGGGCATCCGAGACCCGGTCGTCGATCCTGATCTCGAGGTTGCTCCACTCGACGGGCTGGGTGTCGATCTCCTTGTTGAAGGTGTGGCCCGACGCCTTGAGCGGCAGAATGGTCCCGCGTACCGGATCGCGTTCGGTGAATACGGTTACCCGCGCCCCTTCCGCGAAACGCGACGACCACGTACCGATCGGCGCGACTTCGAGCCGTCCGTTCGGTTTCAGGTTTTTCACCATCGCCCCCAACGTGTCGAGATGGCTGACGACGGCGCGATCCGGCGACCCTTCGATGCCGGGGAGGGTCGCCCGAATGGCGCCACGGCGGGTGAGTTCGTAATCGATCCCGAGATCGTCGAGCAGACCGCTCGTGTAGTGAACGATGTTGTCGGTGAAACCCGACGGACTGGGTATTTCGAGGAGGCCCTGAAGCGTTTCCTTCAGGTAGGCGGTATCGATTTCAGGCGATCCCGTAACGGGAACGGAGAGGGAATTCGTATTCATTTCTTTTGGGATTCCTTTCCTTCCGGCCTCGGCGCGATCGGCGCCGTCGACGGGAAAAGCAGATCGATGAACCTTGCCGCCGTGGGCTGGGGTTCATGGTTGGCAAGACCCGGCCGCTCGTTGGCCTCGATCAGCCAGTAGGTTTCCTGCGTGACATCGGGCACCAGGAAGTCCATCCCGACAACCGGAATTTCTATCGCGGCGGCGGCATCGACGGCCGCACGGGCCAGGACCGGGTTCAGGTCGTCCGTAACATCGTGAATCGTTCCGCCGGTATGCAGATTGGCAGCCTTGCGCAGCACGATCTTTTCGCCCTGCGCGGGAATATCGTCGAGCCCATATCCCGCATTGCGCAGGAAACGCCCGGTCTCGTCGTCGAGCGGGATACTGCTCTCGCCGCCGGTCGCCGCTTCGCGCCGCCGGCTTTGTTTTTCGATCAGGACGCGGGCCGTATCGTTGCCATTGCCGACGATTTCGGCCGGCCGGCGGATTGCCGCGGCCACGACCTCCCCCCCGATCACGAGAATGCGCAGATCCTCGCCTTCAACGAACTCCTCGACCAGCACCGTCGGGCATTCCTCGCGGGCACGCGCGATCGCATCCGACGCTTCTTCGCGGGACGCGATATCGACCGCGACGCCCGCGCCCTGCTCGCCCCGCGCGGGCTTTACGACAATCCTGCCGTGTTTTTCGATGAATGCATCGAGACCGTCATTCGCGTCGGTCAGTTCGATCTGGTCAGGCATGGAAAGTCCGGCATCCAGCAGGACCTCCCGCGTCACCGCCTTGTTGTCGCAGATCGACATCGCGACCGACGACGTCAGGGCCGACAGCGATTCGCGGCACATCACGCTTTGTGCGCCGTGGGTCAGGCGGAAATAGCCGCGTTCGGCATCCAGCACGGATACGGCCATGCCGCGGCGGCGGGCCTCATCGACGATGATCTTGGCATAGACGTTCAGCCCCTGGTCAGGAAGCGGGCCGCTGAACAGTTCCGTGTTGATCTCGTTCTTGGTTTTAAGCGTGAACACGGGCACCCGCTGGAAGCCCATTTTTTCATACAAAGAGATCGCGTCGGCCTTGTCGTACTTGACCGAAAGGTCCATGAACGCCCGGCCGCGCGCCAGAAAATAACCCGCGATATGACAGGTCAGCGCTTCGCCGACACCGCTGTGAGGCGACCGTGCATCGACCGCGAGCGCCCACATGCTGGAACCGTTCTCCGGATCGTTGAATACGGGGACGTGATCGACGCCGAATACAACGCCGATAATATCGTGCGACGTATCGTCTTCGGCGACGAGGACGGTCAGTTCCTTTATCTCGTTCAGGCGGTGCCAGAATTCCTCGCCGGCGGGCACCATGCCGCGCGCCGCGTAGATCGCATCGACGATATGACCTTCGCGCCTGGGACGGATTTTACGGATCGTGAATTGCCGGTTCTTCGGCGCGGCGGGACGGTACTGATCGAGCCAGAGCCGGTAAGCGTGGGACGGATCCAGAAAAAGCGTGTGCGGCGCCAGCGACACAACGACGTGCGGGTCGCGCAGGTAAAACGCTATATCCCGTTTGTCGGGCGCTTCGTTTCCAAGCTCCGCCGCCAGCGCTGCGGGCGATGCAAACGTATGGGCGAACAACAGGCGCCCCCAGCCGCAATCGAGGAACGAATCCCGGTCCGGCTGACTGTCGGCGGGCGCGCGGCCGGGATCATGCCAGTTCCGCAGCGTAAGCGGGCTGCGGCGCTGCGGCGGAACGATTCCGGTATTGGAAGCCATCATAAACCCTCAGGCAATGCCGTGACGCTGGAACCAGTTTTCAAGCAGGGCGATCTGCCACAGCTTGGAGCCGCGCAGCGGCGTGATGTGGTCTTCCGGCGCCGCAAGCAACGTGTCCACGTAGTCGCGCCGGAAAATGCCGCGCTGTCGGGCCTGCGGCTGATCGAGAATGCCCCGCACACGATCCAGGAACGAACCGCGCAGGTATTTCAGCGCCGGCACCGGGAAATAGCCCTTGGGCCGGTCGATGACCGCAGCCGGAATGACGCTGCGCGACGCTTCCTTGAGAATGTATTTCCCCTCGTCCCGCAGTTTGAGTTCGGGCGGGATACGGGCGGCAAGTTCGACAACGTCGTGATCGAGGAACGGTACGCGGGCCTCAAGCCCCCACGCCATCGTCATGTTGTCGACCCGTTTCACCGGGTCGTCTACCAGCATAATCGTCGAATCGATCCGCAGCGCCTTGTCGATGGGGCTGTCGGCGCCGACGGCGGCAAAATGGCCGGCAATGAAATCTCGGCTGTAGTCGCGCTGCACACGGTGCGCTTCGAGCGCGGTTTTCATCTCCGCGTGGTCGCGGTCGCAAAAGACCCGGCTGTAATCGTCCTCCGGTGCGTTGCTTTTGGCCATCGCGGGATACCAGTGGTAACCGGCAAACACCTCGTCTGCGCCCTGGCCGCTCTGGACGACTTTCACCGATTTCGAGACTTCCTCGGACAACAGGTAGAAACCGATTGCGTCGTGGCTGACCATGGGCTCGGACATCGCATCGATGCAGTTGTCGAGCTCGGAGAGCGAACGGCTGGAATCGATAAATATCTTGTGGTGTTCGGTGTCGAAACGGTTGGCCACGATGTCGGAATATTCGAACTCGTCGCCTTTCTCGTCGCCGACGGTTTCGAACCCGATGGAAAACGTCTGAAGGTCGTCATGCCCGGCTTCTGCGATCAGGCCGGTGATCAGGCTTGAATCCACGCCGCCCGACAACAGCACGCCGACAGGTACGTCGGCGACAAGCCGACGGGCGACGGCCTGGCGGAGCGTGTCGAGAAGCAGGTCGCGCCAGTCGTTGTCATCCCGTCCGGCATCCTGTTCGGTCGGACCGTAGGACAGTGTCCAGTACGTCCATTCGGTTTTGCGGCCATCGGGCTCGATGGTCATGAGGGTTGCGGGCGCGAGCTTGCGAACCCCGTTGAGAATCGTGTGGGGCGCCGGGACGACGGCATGGAAGCTCATGTAATAGTGAAGAGCGACGGGATCGATATCCGTGTCCACGTCGCCCGCCGCGAGCAGTGCCGGCAGGGTCGATGCAAAGCGCAGGCGTTGCGGCGTGTCGGTGTAGTAAACCGGTTTGATGCCGAGCCGGTCGCGGCCCAGTATCACGCGGCCGCTATCGCGCTCCCAGATTGCAAAGGCGAACATTCCCGCTAGACGTTCGACGAATTTTTCGCCCCACGCATGATAGGCCTTCAGGATGACCTCGGTATCGCCGCTGGAAAAGAAGCTGTAGCCGGCGGCTTCGAGTTCCTGCCGAAGCGCCTGGTAATTGTATATCGCGCCGTTATAGACGACGGTCAGCCCGAGCATGTTGTCGATCATGGGCTGCTGGGCGCGGATGCTCAGGTCGATGATTTTCAGCCGCCGATGTGCGAACGCCACCGGCCCCTGGGCCACCATGCCGGTCGCATCCGGACCGCGCGGTGCCATGGTGTCGGCCATCCTCGCGCAGGCCTCGGGAGACGCATTGCGGCTGTCGAACCTGATTTCCCCGGCAATGCCGCACATACTGACCTGCTTTCCTTCATTCTGTGGTAACGAGCGGCATTTTCAAAACAACGAATCAGCGCGTGACAATACGTGTCAGGTGCAAATCCTGAAAATTCCGCGATGTTTAAGATATGAAGATATATATAGCGGTTCGGCTGGAATTTTCAACCGAGCTTAATTTCGAATAAAAATTCTATTATTTAAAAAATATGGTCTTTATATTCTTATATAATACTTGTATATCTGTTTTATACAAATATTTTATTATCTTTTACTGTCAATTTTACTTTTTCCAGCCTCTGTCCGGGGCAGGGCCCGTCGATGCAGATCCCGTCATCGATGTTAAACAGGGCCGAATGCATCGAGCACAGAATCAGGTCTTTGTCATAGGACAGGAAAGCGTCGGGCTTCCAGTCCAGGGGCGCGCCGTAATGGGGACAGGAATTGCGGTACGCAAACACGTCGCCGCCGCGGCGCACGACGAAAAACGGTTTTTCGCCGTCGATGTTTTCAAACCCCCGGCTGCCGGGGTCCTCGATCTCGTCGAGACGGCACAGGAAAACGGGTCCAGTCATTGCGTCCTCACGACGGGGTCAGGGTTTGACGCCGCACATCTTGCACAGCAGCTTCCATTCAGCCGCAGCGACCGGCACCACCGACAGGCGCGACTGCCGGACCAGCGCAAGATCGGCGAGCTTCGGTTCCGCCTTGACGTCGGCCAGGGTGACCGGGGTTTTCACCGGTTCCACCGCGTTGATGTCGACCATGCCGAACCGGCCAGATTCGTCCGAATCGTCGGGGTAATGTTCCTTCACCACCTCGACGATGCCGACGATCCGCTTTTCGTTGACCGAATGATAGAAGAAGCCCTTATCGCCCTTCTTCATGGCCTTCATGTTGTTGTTGGCCTGGTAGTTGCGTACGCCGTCCCAGTGTTCGACGCCCTTCTTCACCTGATCGTCCCACGACCATGCGCCGGGTTCGGATTTGAAAAGCCAGTACTGCATCGGTCATTTTCTCTGTGTCGTTATAGGCCCATCGATACATCAGGACCGGGGGAATTGGAACGGTGGCAGCCCGTAAATCCAACGGACTTCAGATACGACGCGCCCCTATATCCGTGTGTCTCATTTCTTCTCATTCGGGGTTTTCAATTTTAACTAGAATTCCTGTGCATTATACGTCATGGTAAGCGCCGAACTACCTCAGTATGCGTATGCTAAAGCATCAACGGAGCGCGAGCGACGGGGGAAGTCAGAAATGAAATTGCGCACGAAGCTTTCACGCCCGGTATTAACCTGGGTTTTCGTCTTGTTCATCGCCGTTGCAACTGTCGGGTTTGGCGTAACGCCGACAGAAGCAGGGCCGTGCAATCCGAGGGTAGAACAATGTCGCTGAGATGACGGAGTTCTTTGCGCGCCACGAATACGCGATCTCGTTCATCATCGGCATTGCAGCGATTAGTCAGTTTGCGTTCAAACAACTGAACGAACCATTCTCCGACAGCTACACCCGCCTGCTTCCCAATAATCTGCGCACGAGCCCTTGGGTTGTGACGAGTAGAAGCCTGTTTGTCGAAGCGTATATTTACTACGCATCGATTCTTTTGTTTTCGTACCTTGTGCTTTGCTTCTCCGAACCGGTCTATAAACTGGTTTTCGGCACAGGAAGCGTTGGAGCGAATTCCACGTCCACCTTCGACCCGGAAAGCGGTACCTGGCCCTTAACAGTAGCGTTGCTGATCGTCGGGCTTAGCCCCAACTTTCCGGTTCTTCGGGATGCCGAGCAATTGTTCCGAAGATTCTCGCGACGGTCGGCCGGCATTCCCCGCAACTTCGTTGCGACGCTGCACAGAGTGAGAGGCCTGCAGCTGCAATCGCAGGATACAAGCGGGGCATACGCCAAAGATATCCAGGAAGTCATGCTAATTCTGTCGGTCTACTGGGCGATCTCGGGCAAATCGCGGCCAGCACATGCCACATTAGCACGCAACGCCGGTCGAAGCCTTCTTCTCTATAACTGGACCGTATCGCCAGACACATCCATCCAGTGGTCACCACAAGCCTTGGAGAAAATCTCTTTTTTTGAACAGCGTTTGGTGCAGGACCTACGTACGGCACGGGATGCTGCATTACAGATTCTGAGCATCGACGAGACCGACAAATTTCACACCAAGATCGAAGACACAGTCGGACAAGGTTTTTCCTACGACGATCGGGAAAATGAAGAGCTTGCAGCCTACTGGCGCGCTCACGAAGCGGAGCTGACGCCTATCCTCGAACCTGCGTCCGAGGCGGCCCAAATATTTGCCGAACAGGTTGCCAATCTTGAAACCGCATTTAGCCTATTGGTGACCCACGACAATTTGACCCGGAAAATTGACGACCCAACACTCAAACGCACCCTCCAACACCTTTTTTCCTTTCAGTCATTCCATACACGCCACCTGATCCTGGTTGGTACCGCGACTGCAACAATCGTGTCGTTCCTGCTTGCTTCTGCGCTCTTCA
The DNA here is from genome assembly GCA_963974055.1 of uncultured Rhodospirillaceae bacterium. Lineage (GTDB taxonomy): Bacteria > Pseudomonadota > Alphaproteobacteria > MPNO01 > UBA830 > CAXBCP01. Next base: position 73,394 of record CAXBCP010000001.1, on the reverse strand, counting down.
TCGGCAACCCTTGGATATGCGATCTTCCGTCCGCCGGCAAAGATCATGGCGAAACATTTCGAAGCGCTATCGGCGATTCAACACGCTATCTTCTAGGTTTCCTGGTGGTTTTTTTGACCGGGACCCTCGGCGCCCTCTTCTACCACAAAGTCAAGGACGTCGAGGAGCGCGGCGGCATTCACGGGGGAAGTTTTTCGCCGAACGCTCACCGCATAAGCCTCTTCGTCATGGCATATATCTTTGCTGCGATCGGTATGTGCGCCCTATGGATCGTCTATATATATCCGGATTCGCCAGGGATTAACGCGTTCTACCGTGATTTCACCAGAGAGATTGACAGTAATTTGGTCGAGACCATTCCGGGCGCCATCTTTGGCGGAACATTCGTTATTCTACTTGGCAAATGCTCCAGCGGCGCCGAAACGCCGCTTCACCTAACGTCAAAGGCTACTCTGGTTTGGCATACTACGCTAACCGGCCTATGCTCAGCTGGCCTGACGGTAATTGCGTATATTTTACTTTTACCTGAGATAGGGGATGGAATTTGGCGCATATGCGCACAGAATTCCAAGCATGTTCAGATCGCCCTGGCCGGGGCGACGCCTGTAATCGTGCTATGGGTTTTGATCCCCCAGATGCGTTCGATCTCGCGGCTACGTCAGGAACCGCACGCGTGATCACGCAAGACCGCCGCTTGACGCTGATGGGCATTTTCGCCCTGTCTGTCCTCTTATCCGCATTTAACAACGCACAGTCTGCGGATATAACCATTGGGGTTCGCAAGGATGCGCCGCCATTCGCTCAAATCAAGCAGAGAGCGGACGACTCCCTCCTCACGTCCTACACTGGTTTTGTTGCCAAGGTCTGCCAGGAAGTTATCGGATCTGTTGCCTTGCAGCACGGCCATAGAATCCATGTGCGGCCAATTACCGTCTCGCAACGTTTTTCGGGTCTCAGCGGCGCGACACCTGAAATTGACATGGCTTGCGGACCAATCAGCATAACCGAAACCCGCTTGCGGAAATTTGCGTTTTCATTTCCGATTTTTCTTTCGGGAATTTCCTATGCCTTTGGATCGACTGACTTCAAAACGCTTAAACGCAATATACAACTGGGCGTCCTTTGGAATACCACAGTTCTGAGTGAATTGAGCGTAGACCTGCTTTCCCAGCATCTGGGGTATATCGCCAAAGACACACGGGCAGATTTGGAAAAGCTTGCGGCGCTAAACGGACCGGACGATCCCAAAGCAGCACAGACAGTCAAAAAGATGAAATACGTCGTTCCCGTTAAATCCTATGACGAGGCCTTTGAGAAACTGTGCAGCGGCGCAATTGATTATGTTTTCGGCGACATAGATATCCTTTCGGGATTCTCAGCAAACTATCGGAGCAGGGAGGGATGCAGGTCTACGATCTCACGCGTGACACTTACACGGGAGATGTATGGCATTGTATTCTCGCGAGGTTTTATCGAACGAAAAGACGGCTCTGGCCTGACCTTTTACCTGGATTTCCAGCGGTCGTTATTTTCGCTCTTGCGCAGCGAACGTCTGAACAAATTGTTTGAAGACACATTCCCAGGCAAACGCATGTCGGACGAACTGCGCGGTTTTTTCCGCGCTTATCAGCGCGTCCATCAATAAATTTTCCGTATGGCGATCCACGCGTGAATGAAGCACAGTGCACAGGCGTCTTCGACAACGTTGCAAAAATGTCCGCTGCCGACCTGCCGGGAAACTGACACGATCGCGCCCTGTTGCGGGGCGGCGCCTCTCCATTGCCCCCTCAATTCCGATGCATATCATAACCAACGGATACCCGCCGAAGGGGAGTCCTGAAAATCGCTGGCGCGGTGCGGCGCGAATCGCTAACTTTCGCGCATTCCATTCGCGGCGAGGACCAGATGACCACCGACACGCTAGACGCTGCCGGGCCAGCCCCCCTGCGGCCCGCAAAGATCGTTGCCCGGATCTTCGGTGCGACATTTGTCGTTATTGCCATATTGTGGGCGTTTCAGGTGCCGGGCATGCTCGGACTGGCGCTGTACAATGAACAGTTTCTGGCTGTCTGCCTCGGGCTCGCCGGCAGCGCGGTCTATCTGACGACCGGCGCCAACCGGGAACCGCAGGTGCGAACGCCGTTCTACGACTGGATTGCGGCGATCGTGTTTTTCGCCATGTCACTTTATGTCGCGTGGAACTATTCGCGGTTTCTGCTCGATGCGCCCTACGACACCGACGAGATGTTCGTTCTCGGACTACTGACCGTATTCCTAGTAATGGAAGGCATGCGCCGGGTCGCCGGCACGTTCCTGTTCGTCGTCGTCGTCCTGTTTATCGTATACGGTCTGCTCGCGCACCACGTACCGGCACCGCTGACGGGCGCGGAGACAGGCTACCGTCAGCTGGCGAACTATCTCGCTTTCGATACCAACGCCCTGCTGGGTACGCCGTTGGTCGTGGCCACGACGATCGTCGTGCTGTTTATTTTTCTCGGCCAGACTCTGTTCGTCAGTGGCGGCGGCGAATTTTTTACCGACATCGCCATGGCAACCATGGGACACCGGCGCGGCGGCGCGGCCAAAATATCCGTGGTCGCGTCCGCGCTGTTCGGGTCGATCTCCGGCGCGGCGATTTCCAACGTCACGACCACCGGCGTCATTACGATCCCGCTCATGAAGCGGTCGGGCTATACCGCGGTCGATGCGGGCGCGATTGAATCCAATGCATCGACAGGCGGACAGTTCATGCCGCCGATCATGGGCGCGGCGGCGTTCCTGATGGCGGAGTTCCTGGAGATCGCCTACACGGACGTGATGATCGCCGCCCTGCTGCCGGCGCTGCTTTATTATTTTGCGATCTTTATCCAGGTCGACCTGGTCGCGGCGCGCGACGATATCTCGGTGGTGAAAGACGACATACCGGCCGCGCGACGGGTGCTGGCCGAAGGCTGGCAGTTTATCCTGCCCTTCGCGGTCCTGCTGGTGGCGCTGTTCCATCTGCGCGAGGAAGCGGAAGTTGCCGCCCTGTATGCCGCCGCAACGATTCTCGTGCTTGGCGCAATCCGCGCCTACAAGGGTGCGCGGATTACCCTTCGGACCCTGTGTTCGAGTTTCTGGAACGCAGGTCTGGCGACCACCGAACTGGTGATGATCGTCGCCGCCGCGGGGTTCGTGATCGGCATCCTGAACAAGACCGGCGGCGGGTTCGCCCTGACCCAGTATCTTGTGACGCTGGGCGGCGGCAATCTTTTCATCCTGCTGTTTATCGGCGGCATCGTCTGCATCGTACTGGGCATGGGCATGCCGACATCGGGCGTCTACGTGCTGCTCGCCTTCCTCGTCGCTCCCGGGCTTATCGAAGCCGGCGTCGACAAAATCCCGGCGCATCTGTTCATCCTGTATTTCGGGATGATGTCGATGATTACGCCGCCGATCGCGCTCGCCGCGTTCGCGGCCGCATCGCTCAGCGGGGCGGATCCGATGAAAACCGGTTTCGCGGCGATGCGCATGGGCTGGGTTGCCTATGTCATCCCGTTCCTGTTCGTCTTTTCGCCGACCCTTGTAATGCAGGGAGAAACCGCCGACATCGTGCTCAACACGTCGACGGCTATCCTCGGGGTCTATATCGTATCGGTCGCCATGACCGGCTACTTTACCCGCCCGTTCAGCCCCCTCATGCGTCTGCTGCTGGCGGCCGCGGGCGCGGCGGCGCTGGTGCCGGATTCAGTGCTGGGAACGGGGGGTCTGGTCGATCTCGCAGGCGCCGCCATCGGCACGGCTATCCTGGTGCGCGAACGTCTTGCCGTCAGGCGAAACGCCGCCTGACGGCCGGGCGAACGCCCCAGCGGCGGCGCATTGCATTCGTCACGGGTTTATGGAACGTTCCGCCATCCGGGCGCTCTGTCCGCCCGGCCATTGCCGTGAAGAGTCGCCGGATCCCACAGCGATGAAACAGTCATAAAAGCCGGTCTTTGCCCGATAATCCGGGAGGGAGAATCAGAATGATAAGGACCTTTACCGCCGCCCTGGCGGGTGCGACGCTGTTCGCAACCGCCACCTCCGCTCAGACTTACTCTATCGGCACCAACCCTCAGGGATCTCTTTTCTATGCGACCGGAACGGCGCTCTCGCGCGTGATGGTCGAGGAAACGGGAAAACAGTTCCGCGTACAGCCCTATGCCGGCTCGTCGACCTATATGCCGCTGCTTAATGCCGGCAAGCTGGCGTTCGGCATGGCCAATGTCGCCGAAGCCGCTTTCGCCTATTCCGGGACGGAGCTTTATCGCGAAGCCCTGACCAATGTACGCATGGTCGCCGCGACATTCGGCAATGTCAGCGGCTATGCCGTTCGCAAGGATGGCGACATCCGCGGCATCGAGGACCTTAAAGGCAAAAAAGTGCCGGTTGGATATCCGTCCGGGCGAATCTTTCACTTCATCGCCGGCGCCGCGCTCGCAACCCGGGGCATGACCGACAAGGATCTCGCGGGCGTTCCGTCACCCAACTTCGTTTCTGCCGCGAAGCTGTTTATGGCCGGCCGCGCCGATGCCGCCTTTCTTCCGGTCAATGCCGGCATCACCAAGCAGGTCAACGCCACCGTCAAAGGCGGTATCCGGTTCGTGAAGATGGGCTGCGAGGAAACCGACGAGACAAAGATCAAGTCCTGGGTGTCCGCGGCGTTCATCGGCAAGATGTCGCCGAGCAAGACCCGGCCGTTCATCGTCGAGGACCCGACCTGCCTGATCGACGTCCCGTTTACGCTGGTTGCCGGGAAACACGTGCCGGACGAGATCGTCTACACGCTGGTCAAAACGATGATCGCCAACAAGGCGGCGCTGGCGAAGTCACTTGGCGCCTTCAACCGGATGGATATCAAAAAGGGCATCGCTCGCAAGCATTCGATGCCGCATCATCCCGGCGCGATCAAAGCCTATCAGGAACTGGGTATTCCGCAGGAATAGTCCGAATTCCGTTATTCCGGTCGTAACACGACGACAAACCGCCGGCCCCTTTTAGGGGCCGGCGGTCCGTTGACGCATATTCGCCGAGAAATCGTTCGCGAAACAAGTTGGCGAAATCAGCCCCGGTTCAGTCCCGCGTCCAGGCGTCTCCCCACAGGTTCAGGGTACGCGGCTCGGTCTTCCACTCGCCGGGCGGCGCCTCGAAGTCCCGGGTTTCGAGCTCGGCCGACATTTCCACCGGGTTGCCGTCCGGGTCGCGGACGAAGATGAACAGGTTGTTGCCCGCGCCGTGGCGGGCCGCCCCCCATTCGATTTCCGTATGCTGGTCGGCGAAATGGTCGCCCCAGTCGCGGATGTCGTTCCAGCAGGTCGTTTCGTAGCATTGATGATCGAACCGCGACGACGAGGCGGCGAACAGCGCGAGATCGTGGTGTTCGTGATCGGAGCGCAGGAAACAGGCGGACACGCCGCCATCGTCGTTTTTCACGATATCGGAAGGCCGAAAGCCGACCGTGCCGGTAAAGAACCCGATCAGCCGGTCCATGTCGGTCGTGCAGATGCCGAGATGCTGCAACCGGCCGGGCAGGCGGTCGGGAGTGTCGGTCTCGGGCCGCACCGGCACCCCGAAAATAAAGCACTTGCCGTCGGTATCGAGGATCGACACCTGACCGTCGGCGAACACGGGCGAGCGCTGATCGCTCCGCCCGACGCCCTTTGCCGTCATATCGGCATCGAAGCGGGCAAGCCGGTCCGTATCCGCCAGGGCATAACCGACATAGCCGAAGCCCTTTTCCGCCGCCGGCCGGAAGACGATATTGCGCTGGCGTCCCGACAGCCAGACCGATCCGTCGGCCAGTTTTTCCGAGGCCATTTCCAGGTGCGTTTCGTACCATGGCACGATCGTGTCGATCTGCGGCGTCTCAAGGCAGAAATGATGAAGATGGGCGGGCCAGAGGGGCGGCTGGGTCATGCGGTTCTGCTTTCGGTCGGTTGAAACCTGTCATTCACCCCGACGTCAATACAACACGGCGCGCCGAATGAAAACGGCGGGCAAAACTCCAACGCGGCATATCGCACGGCACCGGATCAGTTTCGGTCGGCGGGACCCGAATGAAACATGCTCACCAGCGCAAATCGGCAGGGCAAATATAGCCAGGACACGCAGATATCGTGGGCGGCGGATACGGCGTTCGCACCGCAGGACTGCCCGGTCATTCCGCCGGTTTGACGCGGATTTTCTGATTGTTCAGCATGCTGCCATGCAGTACCGCGATGGCGGCTTCCGCAGTGTCGTTCGAGACCGTTTCGACGAAGCCGAAGCCTTTCGACGCGCCGGTCCTGTCGTCCAGGACCAGGTTACAGGCGGCGATATCGCCATGGACCCTGAACAATTCCGCGAGGTCACCCTCGGTTAAATCGCGTGGCAGGTTCAGAACGATAAGTTTCATGGGGACTCCGACGACCGAAAGGAAAGCCGTTCCTTATCATACGCACCGTCGGGGCGCACATAATTCGGCCCGTATCGCACGCCGGTATGCCGGAAATCAGGAAAGCTTGTCCCCGGCCAGGAATGCCGCGAGATACGGGGCCCACAAATCCGCGAGCATCGTGGAGTAATGGCCGTTGGTATCGTCGCCCGCCGGGACCAGCACGTATTGCGCGCCGGGAATTTTTTCGATCGCGGGTTCCATGGTCCCCAGTTGCGGCGGGTTCAGTTCGTCGTCTTCGAAATTGATGGCGAGCAGCCGCGCCCTGATTTTGTCGAGATCGCCGGACGGGTCGTAATCCATGGACGCCTCGACCTGGTAAAGGCGGTTATTGGCGTCGCCCTGTTTCGCCCTTTCCACGAGGGTCGCGTACAGCGCATCGCCCGCTTCCCGTGTCGGCGCCTTTTCCTGGAGGCGCACGACGCTCTGGGTCAGCAACCCGCTGAACGGCGCGGTGAGCACGTAGCGGGACGGATTGGTTTCGTAATCGCCGTTGTTCCAGTCCGGGTCGTTGCGGATGGCTTCGATCGATACGCGGCGCTGGATCCAGTTGCGCCCACTCATGGGGCCGGGCTGGGATGCGACCGGCACCAGCGCTTCCATAAAGTCGGGGTATTTTTCGCCGTAGATCCAGGCCAGCATGCCACCCATGGATATCCCGAGAATGAGCTTCAACCGTCGAATTCCGAGGCCGTCGGTCAGCAGCCTGTGGGTCGACACCACCATGTCGTCATAGCGGTAACGGGGAAAGCGTGCCCGCAGCCCGTCGCTCGGTTTGCTCGATCCGCCGAACCCGACCATGTCGGGAATCACGATGAAATATTTTCCGAGATCGAGCGCCTGACCGTCGGCGAACAGCGCATCCGCCAGGGTCGGCTGCAGCCAGGTATGACCCGAGCCCGTGGTGTTGTGGATCAGCAGAACGGCATTCGTAATGTTGCCGTCCGGATCGCGCTCGGGCGTGCCGATGGTCGTGTATCGCAGGGTCAGTTCGTCCAGCACTTCGCCGCTGGCGAACTTGAAACCGGCAATTTTAAAAACGTCTTCGCGCCGGTTCGGCCAGGTTTTTTCTTCCGTCATGATGTGTCCCTTTAAAATCGTGCGCGCCGGCGCCGTTAATCGGATTCCGGCCGCAACGGCCGGGCAAGCAGGGCTTCGATAACCGCATCGATACTGGCGCCCCTGTTGAGCACGGCATCGACCGCGGCCGCGATCGGCATTTCGACGCCGATCGTCGCCGCCAGCGCCACCGCCGCACTGGCGGTGTATACGCCTTCGGCGACGCTGTTCCGTTCGCCCAGAATTTCGTCAAGCGCGCGCCCTTCGCCCAGCGCCACGCCGAGCGAATAATTGCGCGACTGCGTGCTGGTGCAGGTCAGCACCAGGTCGCCGAGGCCGGACAGGCCCATCATGGTTTCCGCCCGGCCGCCCTTGGCGACGCAAAGTCGCGTCAGTTCCGCGAGCCCCCTTGTGATCAGCGCCGCGCGCGCGTTGTCGCCGAAGCCGCGCCCTTCGGCTATGCCGCAGGCGATGGCAAGCACGTTCTTTATCGCGCCGCCGACCTGCGCGCCGATCACGTCGTCGCCCGAATAAGGCCTGAACCGGTCGGAGCTGAGGGCGTCGGCAATTTTCTGTGCCATCGCGATATCGTCGCCCGCCAGCGTCACGGCGGTCGGCAGCCCCGCCGCGACTTCCGCCGCAAACGTCGGACCGGACAGGACCAGGACCGGATTGCCGGGGAACAGGTCGTTCACGGCCTCGCTCATCAGCGCCAGGGTGTCCTGTTCGATGCCTTTCGCGCAAATCACCATGGGTGTGCCGGGCGATATCTGGCCGGCGAGCGGGCCGATCGTCCCGCGCAGGTGCTGTGCCGGGGCGGCCAGCAAGATGCAGTCTGCCAGCGCCGTTTCCGCCAGGTCGGCGGTCGCGCGAATCGCACGGTCGAGCGAGATACCGGGCAGGTACAGGCTGTTTTCATGGTCGCGGTTGATCGTGTCGACGGCCTCCGCCTCGTACCCCCAGAGCAGCACGTCGTTACCGGCGCGGCGCGCGGCGACCGACAGCGCCGTGCCCCAGGCCCCGGCTCCGATGACCGAAATCATGGGGCAGAATTCCCGCCGGCCAGCTTCATGCGGACTGTTTTCCGGGCGCGGGCGTCAGGTTGATCGCGACCGAGATACGCACCCCGTCGCCGTGATAGGGCCGCACCCCGTGGGACAGCCAGGACGGGAAGATCAGCAGCAGCCCGGCGCGCGGGCGCACCGTTTCGCTGGCGCCGATGGACTGGCCGCCGGGCATGGCAACGGCAAGACTGGGCGCAAGCATTGCCGGCGCGACCCCGCGCGGATCCTGGATTTCGAACTCGCCGCCGAGCGCCGGGTCGTCGCCGATCCCGCCGTCATCGACGTAATAGCTTGCCGACCAGTAGGCGCCGGGATGGGTGTGGAATTCGTTGCCATGGCCGTCGCGGTTCACATTGGCCCAGCAATTCGTCAGCCAGGTCAGCGGCACCGGCCGGCCCATGCGGTCGCAGGTGAGCTGGCTGGCCATGGTGCGGCTCGCATCGAGCAGGGTCGTGACCGCAGGACCGCCCCAGGATTCGAATTCCCAGTCCGACTGCCAACCGCCGAGATTGCTGTGCTGGGTGCCCTTGTCGGCTTTTTCGCGCGCCAGGATGACCTGCTTCAGCTCCGCATTCAGCGCCGGGGCATCGGGCATCATGCATTCCACCACGGGTGTCGGAAACAGGCCCCGGATGGTGCCCTGTGCTTCCCGGGGTTTCGCGTCCTGGGAGCCCATTTACAGCGGGTTCCGGTCGATAAAATCACGAACGGTGCTGTTATATGTATCGATATCGATATGCATCAGGAAATGCCCGCCGGTCGGCAGCACTGTCTTTTCGGCGCCGGGGACGTTTTCGGCCAGTTCGTCCGACAGGTAGCGCGGCGTCACCATGTCGTCCTCGGCGACGATCACCAGGGTCGGCACCTTTATATCGGTCATGCGCCCGCGGCGGTCGAAGGCGCAGATCGCATCGATGCGGCTTTCCATGATTGCCGCGGGCTGATCGGCGCCGGCGAGATACCCTTCAAGCACGTCGATCTTGTCGGCGTTCCGGGTGATGTACCACGGCGGCAGCAGGGTCAGGATCGAATGGCGGGCATATTCCGCCGTGCCCTGGTTCACCAGCACCGATTTGCGCGCGGCGAAAGAACGATTGAAATAGGAATCCTGGCCCGGCCACGTGGCGCTGAGCACCAGCGACGCCAGCCGGTCCGGATAATCCTGGGCGACGACCTGGCCCATCGCGCCGCCCGTCGAATGACCGACCCAGTGGGCGCGTTCGATGTCCAGCGCGTCCATCAGGCGGATCGCGTCTGCGGCCATCTGATCGACCGAATACTCGATCATAGAATAGGTGCTTTCGCCGCAGCCGCGATGATCGTGGGCGATCGTGCGATAGCGGTCGGCAAAGGCCGGTATCTGGTTTACCCAGAGCCCGTTGCCGCCGCCGAGGCCCGGCACGAACATGATCGGATCGCCTGCGCCGGCTTCCTCGTAATGAATTTCGGCATCGCCGATATCGACTTTGGGCACGGTGTGTTTCGCCTGTTTTTTGATCCGGTTTCGGGTCGCGTTGCTCAGGTATCGTTCATTCCGAGCGACCGTTCGATCGCGACCACGTCGGTCGGCCGTTCGAATGGTTCGGGCACGGGATCGCCGGGGCGGCGGTCGCGGCCGATGGTCGCGAAGAAATCCTCGAGCCCGGCCGGGGTAATAACCCACAGCATCACGAGATCTTCGTCGCCGTCGTTATGAATCGCATGCTTCACGTCATAGCCGAGAAAACACGAAGAACCGGGCACGATGTCGTGGCGCGCACCGTCGACCATTACATGGCCCTTACCCTTGAAACAGATCTGCAGTTCAACCTGGTCGGCATGGGAATGTTCGCGCACATGACCGCCCGGTGCGATGGTCTGGTACCCCATCGACATGTCGCCGAAGTTGGTGTCCGCCGGGGTCAGCATCGGATCGGCGTGGCCGTTCGCCGGCTTCGGCTGCCAGAAGCTCGGGCCCTCTCCCGGCTGCATCACGAATGCGCGTCCGCGGGCCGATTCGCCACTGCTCATGCTCTGTCCTCCTTCAAGCTCGATTGACGGCTCAGTGTACGCCGATCCGGGGAAATTCCAAAGGCCACGGGCGCCGATATATGCCCGGAACATCCCGTGAAAACAGCGGCTAGGCCGCTGCCCCGGACAGATCGGCCAGCGGCCAGCGCGGACGCGGCGCGAAATCGAGGCCGTCGGTCAGGCCGAGCCGCAGCCGCTCGATCCCCGCCCAGGCGATCATGGCGCCGTTATCTGTACACAGCTTCGGCGGCGGCACGACGCAGCGGAACCCTACCAGCGCGCAGAGACCCGTCAGTTTTTCGCGCAATGCCGCATTGGCGGCAACGCCGCCGGCGACCACCAGCGTCCTGCCGTCCGGGTGGTCCCCGTCGAAGGCCGCGATCGCATGCGCCGCCCGGTCGGCCAGCACATCGGCCACGGCCGCCTGGAACGAGGCCGCGATATCGGCGGCATCGGCGGCAGACAGGGAATCGCCGGGCAGATCGAGAATCGCCTGGCGCACCGCCGTCTTGAGACCGGAAAACGACATGTCGCACCCCGCCCGGCCCTTCATGGGGCGCGGGAAGGCGAACCGTTTGCCGTCGCCCGTCCGCGCCGCCGCTTCGACCGCCGGGCCGCCGGGAAAGCCGAGCCCCATCATCTTCGCGCATTTGTCGAACGCCTCGCCCACGGCGTCGTCGACCGTGCCGCCCATCAGCGTGTAATTGCCGGGGCCGGTCACGGCGAGGAACTGGCAATGCCCGCCGGAGACCAGAAGCAACAGATAGGGAAACGCGACATCGTCGGTCAGCCGCGCCGTCAGCGCATGGCCTTCGAGATGATTGACGGCAATGAAAGGCAAATCCCGGGTTGCGGCGATGGCCTTTGCCGTCATCGCACCGACTATCACGCCGCCGATCAGACCGGGCCCGGTGGTCGCGGCAATCCCGTCGAGATCGCCGATGTCGAGGCCGGCCTCCGCCAACGCGCGGCGGATAACGCCATCCAGAATATCGAGATGTGCGCGCGCCGCGATTTCAGGCACGACACCGCCAAATGCCTTGTGTTCGTCATCCTGGGAATAGATAACGTTCGACAGAATACGCCGGTCGTCGGCAACTATCGCCGCCGCCGTTTCATCGCAGCTTGTCTCGATCCCAAGGACGATCATGAATATTGGTCCGCGTTCAGAATTCAGCGGCGCAACCCTACCGCAGCGGCGCAGCGATTTCCACGATCCCGGCGTCCCGGGCCCGTCTTTCCGGCCGAAGAAACGATGATGCCGATCCACATGCAGATTTCGCCGAAAAATTCGGATAGAATCGTGCAATGAATTCCCCACTGGTCCGGATCGGCACCCGCGGCAGCCCGCTCGCCCTGTGGCAGGCGAACGAAGTGCGTCGCCGGCTCGGCGAAATCCATGGCGACCTCGCCGCCGAGGACACGGTCGAAATCGTCGTCATCCGCACATCGGGCGACCGGCTGCAGCAGGGCACGCTGACCGATGTCGGCGGCAAAGGCCTGTTCACCAAGGAAATAGAGGACGCCATGCTCGACGGCCGCATCGATATCGCGGTCCATTCCATGAAGGACGTGCCGACATGGTTTCCGGACGGGCTGGTCATCGATTGCCTCCTGCCGCGCGAGGACCCGCGCGATGCCCTGATCGCGCCCGGCTATGCCACCATCGCCGACCTGCCGGCGGGCATTACCGTCGGCACCGCATCGCTGCGGCGCAAGGCGCTGCTGCTGCACCGGCGCCCCGATCTGAAGGTCGAACCGCTGCGCGGCAATGTCGATACCCGGCTGGGCAAGGTTTCGGCGGGCGAAGTCGATGCGACGTTCCTGGCGGTCGCCGGGCTGAAGCGCCTGGGCCGCGACGATGTCGGCGCCACCCCGATCGCCCCGGAAGACATGCTGCCCGCAGTCTGCCAGGGAATCGTCGGTGTTGAGCGCCGTGCCGGCGACGACCGTATCGCGGCATTGCTGGCGGGGCTGAACGACGCGGAAACCGCCGACCGCGCCGCCGCCGAGCGCAGCCTGCTGGCGGGGCTGGACGGATCGTGCCGGACGCCGATTGCGGCGCTTGCCGAAATTGCCGGCGACGAGCTGCATCTGCGTGCCGCAATTGTCCGGCCGGACGGCAGCGAACTGATCGAAACCGAACGCCGGGGACCGCCACGCGACGCGGCGCGGCTTGGCGACGACGCGGCGGACGAGCTGCGCGCCAAAGCCGGAGAGGGATTCTTCAATGATTGAACGCCGCCGCCGCGCCCTGATTACCCGGCCGCAGGAAGATTCGGCGGACGCCGCCATCGCCCTGGCCCGGCGCGGTATCACCCCGGTGCTGGCGCCGATGATGCGCATAGAATACGCGACCGCCGACATCGAGAACGAAACCGAAATCGCCCAGGCAGTCCTGTTCACCAGCCGGAACGGCGTGCGCGCCTTCGCGCGGATGTCGCAGCGGCGGGACGTCGCGGTCTATGCGGTCGGCGATTCGACGGCGATGCTGGCGCGGGAAAACGGATTCGTCCGGGTCGAAAGCGCCCACGGCGACAGCGCCGACCTCGCGCGGCTGGTCATCGACCGTCTCGACCCGGCGGACGGCCTGCTGTTCCATGCCGCCGGTGCAACGGTTGCAGGAGACCTTGCCGACGCACTCAATAAGGCGGGGTTCAAAACCGTGCGCCGGACTCTGTACGAAGCCAAACCGGTGGATGCCCTGACGGCTGATACCGTCACCGCCCTGCGCGACCGCACCCTCGATTATGTTCTGTTCTTTTCGCCCCGCACGGCGCGCATTTTCTGCGACCTGGTGAACGACGCAGGACTCGGCAGGACCTGCGACAGCCTGACCGCGGTCTGCCTGTCGGAAGCGGTATCCGACGAAATATCAGGACTGACCTGGAAGGAAACCGCCGTCGCCGCCGCGCCGACGACGGATGCGCTGCTGGCCGTTCTCGGCGACCCCAGGAGCGAAGCGGCGGAAACCGGTCCGCTCCCGCCCGGACCCGGGCCGGGACCGGGCCCGAAACCCGCGGCGGGACCGGCGCGCCCGGCACCGAACGGAAACGCCGGGACAGACGAAAAACCGGCGCCGGATGCGTCCGTCCAACGGCAGATGCCGGACCGGCAGGGCACGGCGGGGGATATATCAACCGGGAAGGAAACCCCGATGGAGACGCCGATGGAGACGCCGAAACCCGCGGGCGATACCCCGGCCAAACTCGAAACCGCGGCCCGGCCACCGGTGAAACCGCCCCAGGAATTGCCCGGGAAACCGTCCCCGGAAACATCGGAAAAACCATCGCAAGAATCACCTGAAGAATCGTCCGGAAATACACCCGCACCTGCACAACCGGTTTCCCGCGACACGGCAGCGCACAAGACGACGATCATGGGCGCGCTGCCGGTTGCCCTGCCTGTCGCCGCGGTCCTGACGGCCGCCCTGCTGGCCGGCGGATACATGACCCTGCCGACCTGGCGCGACAGGCTGCCGCCGGATGTCCGCGCACATCTCGCGGGCGCCGACGCGGCATCGGGCGCGACCGCCGCCACCCTGCGCCGGGAGAATGCCGAACTTCTGGCGCGGATCGACGACCTCGATAAAATCCTGATTGCCGCCAACGCGGAACTGGCGACGACGCGCAACGATGCCGGTCGGCAGGTCGCCGATCTGACTGCCCGCCTGGAAGCGAGCGAGAAAACGGTCGCCGGCCTGCGTGCGGCCGCCGCGGACAGCGCCAAAATTGCGCAGGCAAATGCAGCGCTGACCGAGAAAACAGCGGCCCTCGAACGCGCCCTCGCCGACGCCCTCGAAGCACGAAGCCTTGCCGTGCGCAACGCCGACGCTGCGGAAGCCGCCCGGCAGGCGACGGCTGCAAAATCGGCTGCGCAGGCCGAGGCTCTGAACCGCACCATTGCCGGGCTCGAAAAAGACCTCGCAACCGCCCGGCAGGCCGTCATCACCGCCGGCCGGTCGGATACCATCGCACTTGCCGCCAACAAGCTGCGCAACGCCATCGGCCGCGCCGCGCCCTTCGCCGAGGAAATCGCCGAGCTCAAACGCCTGGGCGGCAACAACCCGGACATCGCCGCCGCGATCGCCCGCATGGAACCTTTTTCCGAGAAAGGCGTACCGGGCCGGGCCGCCCTGTTTGCCGGGTTGCCCGAAACGGTCGATGCCGTCCTTGCCGCCGCCCGCGCACCCGTGAAGACCGGCTGGCTCGACCAGGCGCTGGACAAGCTGACCGGCTTCGTGACCATTCGCCGGATCGACGGCAAAGGTGCAGGCGTCGATGCGGTCCTTGCCCGGGCGGAACGGACGGCCCGGGAGGGCGATCTCGCCGCGACGGTGGCAGAGCTTTCGGCGCTGACCGGGCCGGCGGCCAAAGCGGCTGCGTCCTGGCTGGCAGCCGCGCAATCGCGGCTTGCCGCAGAGGACGCGGGCGCGGCGCTGGATGAAGTCATTCTCGAGGCCTATGCGTCGGGCAGCGCGACGAAAGGTGCAGGGCAATGATCCGTTTTACCTTTACCCTTATCGTCGCACTGGGGCTGGTGGCGGCAGCGGCAATCTGGTTCAGCGACCGGCCGGGCGCGGTGTCGATCGAATGGCAGGGCTGGCTGATCGAAATGTCGGTCGGCCGCTTTGTGCTGGCAATCTCCATCGTGCTGGCCGCCGCCCTGATCGCCATCGGTTTTTTCCGCGTGATCGGCCGCACGCCGGGACTGATCCGGGACAGCCTGCGGACATCGCGGCGCGAACGCGGATATCGCGCCCTGACCCACGGCATGGTGGCGGTCGCGGCAGGCGATCCCGACGAGGCCAACCGCCAGGCCCGGAAGGCAGACGTCCTGCTGAACGAGCCGCCGCTGACCATGCTGCTTTCGGCCCAGGCCGCCCAGCTCAACGGCGACGAAGAAGCCGCGGCGCGCTATTTCAACGCCATGCTGGACCGGCCGGAAACCGCGTTTCTCGGCGTCCGCGGCCTGCTGATCCAGGCGCAGAAATCCAACGATCGCGCCGCGGCACTGAAATACGCCGAACGGGCCTATCAGTTGCAGCCCAAAACTCCCTGGGTGCTGAACACGATGTTCGACCTTCAGGTTCAGGGCGGCAGCTGGCGGGCAGCGCTGGACACGCTGGAAGAAGCGGTGAAACGCCGGGCCGTCCCGGCGGAGGCCGCGCGCGACCGGCGCGCGACGGTGCTGCTCGGGTGCAGCGCCGAGGCCGAAGCGGAGGGTAACCTGACCGACGCCCTGCGGTTCGCACGGCGCGCCAATACGCTGGCCCCGGACTTCCTGCCGGCAGTGCTGCACACGGCAAGACTGATGATCGGAGCCGGCAAAATCCGCCGCGCCGTGCGGATGATCCACACCGCGTGGACATCGGCGCCGCATCCCGAACTTGCCCGGCTGTATGCCGAAGCCGACGACAAGGCGGCGGACGATCCGCTGAAGCGCGTCAAACTGTATGAGCGCCTGCTGTCGTTCAATCCCGATCATGCGGAAAGCCATCTGGCGCTCGCCGAAGCCGCGCTGGCGGCGCAGCTCTGGGGCGAAGCCCGCAATCATCTCGAAAAAGCGGCGGGCGACAATCCGTCCGCCCGGATATGCCGGATGATGGCCGATCTCGAAGAACGGTCCGGCGGCGACGCCGAAACCGTCCATGGCTGGCTGCTGCGGGCCTCGACCGCTCCGCCGGACCCGGCCTGGATCTGCGGCGAATGCGGCGCCGCGTGGGAAACCTGGTCGCCGGTCTGCGGCGACTGCCGGTCGCTCGGCACGCTGGGCTGGGAACCGCCGGCGCGGGCGCGGATGGCAGGCCTGTCCGGTCCCGGCGCGGCGGCGGACAGCGATAGCGATGGCGGAACCCTGCTGCTGGACGACGAAATCGCCGATCCGGCGACGGCGGACAAACCGGCGCCGCCGACCGGGCCGGTGATCGACGGCGCATCGACGCCGGGGGACCCGGATACCGCCCCCCATACGGCGCCTGACACGACCGCCGGCTCGCCCCCCGAAGCGCCCCCCGAAAAGGCTGCGAAAAAGGACTGAGACCCGTCCATTCGGGGATCGATCGGCAATGACGTTTCTTTCCCTTGTTTGTGACGGAGTTTGGCGTTATTTCTCCGCCTGCAAACGGGGCCGCCTTAGCTCAGCTGGTAGAGCATCGCATTCGTAATGCGGGGGTCGGGTGTTCGAGTCACCCAGGCGGCACCATTTTGTATTTACCCGAATTCCCCCGAGCGCCAGCGGCGATAACGCCCACGGCAAAATTTTCTTCTCGGGACAGGGTCCGCCCTTCAACCGTCACATATCCCCGCCGGACACGCGCATCCCGCACGTATTTTTGACAGATCAGGATGAAAATCGCCGGTTTTCCAAGGCCTGAACATCGTCACAAAACTGTCATTTAACCGTCACATAACCATCGCATGGCGTTCATAGATTGCAGGTGTCGGCGATGGGCGCCGGCCGGACGGGCGAACGCATGGATGGCGCGCCTTCCGCACAGGAACTCTCCTCTGGAGGCGATATGACAACCACACGTATTCTTGCAATTGCGGCGGCAGCGACCGTTGCGATGGCCGCAAGCGCCCAGGCGCGCGACCAGATCCGCATCGTCGGATCCTCTACCGTTTTCCCGTTTTCGACCACGGTGGCCGAACAGTTCGGCAAGACCACCAATTTCAAAACCCCTGTCGTTGAATCCACCGGCTCCGGCGGCGGGCTGAAACTGTTCTGCTCGGGCGTCGGCGTCCAGCACCCGGACATCACCAATGCGTCGCGCCGGATCAAGAAATCCGAAGTCGAGCTCTGCGCAAAGAACGGCGTGAGCAAGATCACCGAGGTCAAGATCGGCTTTGATGGCATCGTGCTCGCCAACGCCAAATCGGCCGGCCAGATGAAAATCACGCTGCAGCAGCTTTTCCTGGCGCTTGCCAAGGACGTACCGGCGAATGCCGACGGTTCCACGCTGAAACCGAACCCCTACAAGATGTGGAGCGATATCGACGCATCGCTGCCGAAGAAAAAGATCGAAGTTCTCGGCCCGCCCCCGACATCCGGCACGCGCGACGCCTTCGTCGAGCTCGCCATGGAAGGCGGCTGCAAGGGCTTCAAGGGAATATCGGCCCTCAAAAAGTCCGACGGCAAGCGCTACAAAGCGATCTGCCACGGCATCCGCGAAGACGGCGCATTTATCGAAGCCGGCGAAAACGACGTTCTGATTATCCAGAAACTGGTCGCCAACCCGAACGCGTTCGGCATTTTCGGCTTCTCGTTCCTCGATTCGAACGCCGACAAGGTCCAGGGCAGCATCGTCAACGGCACGGTGCCGGAATTCGAAACCATCGCCGAGGGCAAGTACCCGGTGTCGCGCTCCATGTTCTTCTACGTCAAGAACGCGCATGTCGGCGTGGTTCCCGGCATCAAGGAATACGTGTCGGAATTCACGGCTGACAAAGCCTGGGGCCCGGACGGCTACCTCGCGGACAAGGGTCTGATCCCGCTCCCCGACGCCGACCGCAAGTCCACCGCGGCCGCGGCCAACAAGTTCAGCCCGCTGAGCATGTAATTCCGGCACATCCCGGACACGAAGAAGGCGGCGCCTGTTACGGGCGCCGCCTTTTTATTTGCGGAACGAAGCCTGAAAAATCAGCCCCCCAGCTCCCGGTTCACCAGCGCCGCGCCGAGCGCCAGCGCGTTCATCTTGCCCTCGGCGGCGCGGCGGCTGCGGGGCACCATGCCGCAATCGGTGCAGGCGATGAGGTGTTCGGCGGACACGTGTTCCATCGCGTGGCGGATGCGGTCGGCGACAACCTGCGCCGATTCCACTTCCTCGGTACCGACATCGATCACGCCGACCATCACATCCTTGCCGGCGAGGCAGTCGAGGACGCTGAGATCGACCCCCGACGCCGCGGTCTCGATCGATATCTGGTCGATGGAGCTTGCCGCGATCAGCGGCAGGGTTGCGTCGTAGTGGCTCCAGTCGGTGTTGGCGTCCTTCCATTTGAGAACCACCTCGGTGCCGTAGCCGTAGCAGATATGCACGGCGCGCTTTGCGGTCACCCCGTCGAAGGCGCGTTCCAGGATTTCCATCCCCCAGTCCTTCACCTCGTCGGTGTAGATGTTGAAACACGGCTCGTCGATCTGGATGATGTCGGCCCCGGCGTCGGACAGCGCGCGGGCTTCCCTGTTCAGCAGATCGGCATACATCGCCGCGAAATCGGCATCCGACCGGCCGCCGGCCTCGTCGAACACGGAATCGGCGACCGTCATCGGGCCGGGCAGGGTGACCTTTACCTGTTTATCGGTGCGCGCCTTGGCGAAACGCAGCGCATCGAGCAGGACCGGTTTGGTCCAGGTCCAGTCTTCCAGCACGCGCGGCGCCGGGGTTTCTTCTGAATAGCGCTGGCCGCGGCTTTGTTTCTTCGCCGGGTTTTCGAAATCGACGCTGCCGAGATGTTCGATAAAGCCCCAGATGTAATGACGGCGGCGCTGTTCGCCGTCGCAGACGATATCGAGCCCGGCATTTTCCTGGGAAATGAGCGACAGGGCCACCGCATCGTCCTGCGCCTGCTCGAGAGCCGCCCCTTCCTGGCGCCACGGCGCGCGCAATTTTTCGGGATCGGACAGCCATGCCGGTTTCGGCAGGCTGCCGACGATTGAGGTTTTGATCGGACCCATTTTTTACTTCCCGTTTTTGTTTAACTGCGGCACCTGCCGCGAATTCGTCGTTCGATAGCGGGCGGACTCTAACAGTCATGTCCGCGTCATACACCCGTCATTTCCCGCCCGTAAGAAACAGGAACCGGGCGTGCCCGGACGGATGACGCAAGTCAGTCCGGAACATCGAAACGACACGAAGACATCACGGCAACACAAGGGGCATAAAGTGTTTCAGACACTACGACCGACACATTCATCGAAACCGGCAACGCGGCGCGGCATGACGGCCGCGATCGCCGTCACCGCGGGCATCGCCGCCTTCTCACTGTCGGCACCGGCGGTGCAGGCAGCGCCCATCGTCGCCGCCAGCGTCGCATGGACATACAACCATAATGGTGCCGGCGCCGGCACCACGTCCGAGATTCTCGCGCACGATCCGGACAACCAGCGGATCTATGTCGCCGGCGGCGAAGGTGTGGACGTCCTCGACGCCCAGACCGGCACGCTGGTCGCGACCATCCCGCTGGACACCGCCCGGTTCTCGGTCGTCAACAGCGTGGCCGTGAAAAACGGCAAGGTCGCTATTGCCGCCGCCGCTTCGAACGTGCAGCAGAATGGCTCGGTGCTGGTCTATGACACGGCCAATCTCGGCGGCACGCCGACCGAAATCGTCGTCGGCGCCAACCCGGACATGGTGACGTTTGCCCAGAACGGCACCAAGCTTCTGGTTGCCAACGAGGGCGAGCCGAATTCAGCCTATACGGACGACCCGGTCGGGTCGGTATCGGTCATCGACGTCGCGACCAGCACGGTACAGGATGCCGGGTTTTCGGGGTTCGATGCCCAGAAAGCGGCGCTGATCGCCAACGGTGTCCGCATATTCGGGCCGGGTGCGTCGGTATCGCAGGACCTGGAACCGGAATATATCGCAGTCTCTCCCGACGGCACCAAGGCCTACGTGACGCTGCAGGAAAACAATGCGCTCGCGATTGTCGATATTTCCGGTGCGACGCCCACCGTGACCGAGATCGTACCGCTGGGATACAAGGATCACAGCCAGCCCGGCCAGGGGCTGGATCCCAGCGACAGGGACGCGATCGGGATTGAAAACCCGACAAACGTGTTCGGCATGTACCAGCCGGACGGGATCGCATCCTTCGAGAAGAACGGCACGAGCTACCTCATCACCGCGAACGAAGGCGATGCACGGGATTACAGCGGGTTTGCCGAAGAAGCCCGGGTCAAGGACCTGTCCCTGACCGGATTTCCCGCCAATGCCGATGACGACGACGAACTCGGCCGCCTCACCGTCACGACCACGCTCGGCCAGGACGGCAGCGGCGATTACGAGGAACTGTATGCGTTCGGCGCGCGGTCGTTCTCCATCCTCGACGAGAACGGCAATATCGTGTTCGACAGCGGCGACATGATCGAACGTATCCTGTCGGAGGAATTTCCCGGTTTCTGGCCCGACGGACGCGAAGACAACAAAGGCCCCGAACCGGAAAGCGTGGTCGTCGGCGAGGTCGGCGAACTGCTCTTCGCCTTTGTCGGGCTCGAACGGTCCGATGCGATCATGGTGTTCGGTATCGACGATCCGCTGAACCCGTATTTTGCCGGCCTGATTTCGAACGGCGGCGACGAAGCGCCCGAAGGGCTGGACTTTATATCCGCCGAAGACAGTTTCGACGGCGGCGCCTACCTCGCGGTCGGCAACGAGGACAGCGGCACCACCACCCTGTTCCGCCTGACGGCCGTGCCCGAACCGTCGGCCGCGCTGATCCTGGCGGTCGCCGCGGCCGGGCTGATCGCCGGCCGCCGGCGCCGGTAAAGCCTGTCCGAACCGCTTAGCGGTCGGCGCGGCGGATTCCGGCCCGCCGCGCCGACCGGTACAGCATAATCCCGACCAAAATCGGGACCGCGCCGAGAACGAAAAATGCCGGGCGGTAGCTGTCGGTCAGTGCGAGCACGAGACCGAACGATGCCGGAAACAGGATCATCCCGGCATAGGCGAAAAACACAGCCCCGCCGGTCACGACGCCCGCCATGCCCGGCGGCGACACACGGGCGATTTCCGCCAGCAGCACGCCCTGGTAGCCGATTCCGGTCAGCCCGTACACGAACGCAACCGCCCATACGGCGGGCCGGGTCCAGTCGGGCGCGACAAGCCCGACCGCCATGCAGGCGAATCCCATCGTGACGCCGAGTATGGCGAGAAGCAGCACCGGCGGCACGTAGCGCGACCCGACCCACCCCCAGAACAGCCGCCCGGCAATGCCCGCGCCCATGGCAATGGAATAGGCAATGCCGGCATCGGTCAGCGCCCAGCTCATGCCGAGGGTCAGGTAGGATACGAAGAAGGACGCGAAGGCAAGCTGCAGCCCGGTGAACGCGAACAGGCCCATGGCCAGTTCGCGGACGCGCGGGTCACGCAGCACCGTACGCAGGGTGGCGCGGATATCGGTCAGTTTCAGGCTGCGCTGGGGCTGGCGGTCGGAATCGAACTCGGCACGCAGGGGCTGCAATGCCAGGGCAAGCGCCGCCGCCATCGCCGCCGCGCACAGCACCGCGCCGCGCCAGCCGAATTCGCCGGCGACGAACGGCAGCAAGACGCCGGCGATCACGCCGCCGACCGGCACGCCGGTCTGCTTGATGGAAAATATCAACGGTGCCTGGGACGGCGTGGCGTAGCGCGTCAGAATCTGCGAACTGGCCGGGGTCGACGGCCCGCCGCCGAGCCCGATGACGACCGCGCCGAGGATAAATAGATAGATAAACCCGGGCATGTTGATCGCAAGGCCGAGCCCGACCGTCAGCAGGCAGGCCTGGCTGACCCGGAGCGCGCCGAAGCGCAGCAGGAACCCGCCCCCGGCGAGGGACGAGACCATCGAACCGCCATAGAGAAATGCCGTATAGACCCCGACCAGGCTGGCGCTGAGCCCGGTTTCCGCGGAGATCGGCGGCGCCAGAACCGGAACGGTCAGCCCGCTCATGGTCGCCAGCGCCTGCTGCAGCATCATGGCGATGGCTGCCGTATAGACGACGGGAACCTTCATGCCGGAAGTTCCATTCAGGCGCCGGCAATCATGTCGAAGACCTTGCGCCCGAGCAGGCTGTCCGGATCGCACAGATCGAACACGATATCGAAATGGTTGCGCGCCGGGTGTTCGAACAGGTCCGTCGCCCCGCCCTGCGCCCGCCACGCCTCTGCGAGCAACACACTCTGGCGTTTGAATTCCGCCGTTTCGGATCCGCCATAGGACAGAATCAGCGGGCAGCATTTTTCCGGAAGGTGATGGACCGGGCTGTTGCGCCGTGCCGAATCTGCGTCGAGATGCGCCCATTCGTTGATGCAGGACAGGCGCAGCGGTTCCAGATCGTGGATGCCGCTGAGCGGCACCGCCCCCTTGATGACGTCGGACGGCACACCGTGATCGTCGTGCCAGCCCCCCGCGACCATCATACCGGTCAGGTGCCCGCCGGCGGACGAGCCGCAGACGAAGATGCGGTCCGGGTCGCCGCCGAAACTCGCCGCTTCGCGCCAGGTCCAGGCGATAGCGTCGCGGCACTGGCGCACGATGGTATCGATCGACGCGTCCGGCGCCAGCGAATAATTGACCGACACCACGGCGACGCCGTTCTCCGCCATGGCCGGCGCCATGAAGGACGATTCCTTCTGGCTGAGCATCCGCCAGTAGCCGCCATGGATGAAGACGAATACCGGCGCTTTTTCGCCGTCCCGTCCCGTCGCCGGAAAAATATCCACGACTTCGTCCGGGTGGTCGCCATAGGCCACGTCCTCGCGGCAGCCGGGCATGTCGCGGGCGACGGCGCTGAGCCGCGCATAGTCGGCGAGAAACGGCTCGATGCTCGGCACGGTGCGGCTGATGAGATACTCGTTGTCGAGCGTCTCCTGGTCGAAATCGCCGTATACCTTTGTCATGGCTGTTCCCCTAGAGGCTTGAATTGGGATCGAAATTGGCGTGTCTTTTTTCGCGTAAGCTTGCAAGCCCTTCCTTGGCCTCGGGGCCGGTGAACCCGAGGAATTCGAGCGCCAGCGACGTATCGAAAGTGGGGCCCATCATGCGCAGCCAGTTGTTCAGCGCGTATTTGGTAAAGCGGATCGCCGACGGCGCGCCGCGCGCCAGCTTTTCGGCGATCTTCACGGCAGTGTCCTGGAGCTCGTCCGCGTCGACGCACATGGACACCAGCCCGATGCGCTCGGCTTCCTCGCCCGAAATCGGCTCGCACAGCAGCAGGTAGTATTTCGCCTTGGCCATGCCGCAGAGCAGCGGCCACACGATGGCGGCATGATCGCCCGCGGCGACGCCGAGCCGCGTATGGCCGTCGATGATGCGGGCATCCTTCGCGGCGATGGAAATATCGGCCAGCAGCCCGGCGACCAGGCCGGCGCCGACGGCGGGCCCCTGCATGGCGCTGACGATGGGCTTCGAGCAGTTGATGACGTTATAGACAAGATCGCGCGCTTCCTTCCATACGCGGGCGCGGACTTCGAAACTGTCGATCATCTCGTCGATCATGTCGAAATCGCCGCCCGCCGAAAACGCGTCGCCCGCCCCGCGCAGGATGGCGACCGACACGTCCGGATCGGCCTCGACATCCTTCCAGATGCGGCCCAGTTCGTCATGCATGGTCTCGTCGGCAGCGTTCAGCCGGCCCGGTGCGTCCATGGTAATGCGCAGGATGCGGTCGGCGGGCGTGTCGAATTTCAGCCGTTCGTAGGCGGCGTAACGGTCGGTCATATTTTCTTCTCCTGGTCGGCCCAATAGGGATCTTTGAGGAAATTTTTCTGGATCTTGCCGATCGGCGTTTTCGGAAAATCGTCGACGAATTTCACCAGACGCGGCCGCTTGAACCGGGCGAGGCGGGTCGCGCAATGCTCGACGATCTCTTCCTCGGTGGCGGTACGGCCTTTTTTCAGCAGGATGTAGGCGGCCGGCACTTCGCCGAATTTTTCTTCCGGGATGCCGAATACCGCGCATTCGCCGACCGCGTCGTGTTCGTAGAGCGCGTCTTCGATTTCCTTCGGATAGACGTTCTCGCCGCCGGAAATGATCATGTCCTTCGACCGGTCGATCAGCGTGTAGAAGCCTTCTTCGTCGACCGTCGCGACGTCGCCGGACCAGCCCCAGCCGTCGCCGAGCTTGAAGAAATTCGCGGTCTGTTCCGGTTCGCCGTAATATTCGGTCATCAGGTTGTCGCCCTTCGAGACGATCTCGCCGATCTCGCCCGGTTTCACCGGCGTGCCGTCGGGATGGACACAGGCGATATCGACGTTATAGGCCGGCCGCCCGACCGAGCCGAGCCGTGCCGGCAGATGCCAGTGGGGAAGCACCGCGATCACGCCCATTTCGGACTGGCCGTAAATCTGCGTCAGCTTCACGTCGGGCAGGTGTTCGAAAAACGCGCGCTGCACCCAGTCTGGCATCGGCGCGCCGGCGAACGACACCTTGCGCCAGGTCGCGTAATCGGCGGGGTCGAACCCCGCATCCTGCACCACCATGCCGGCCTGGGTCGGCACCATGAAATTGGCGGTCATGCCGGTGTCGCGCACCATTTTGGCGAAATCCGCCGGGTCCCATTTCGACAGCAGGGTAACGGTCGCCCCCGCCAGGATGGCCGGCTGGAACATGATGTTGAGCGCCGCGATATGAAACATCGGCGTGACGATGCCGACGATATCGCGCTCGTCGATATGTTCCTCGACCATCACGGTATGCGCCGTGACCGCCCGCGCGCGGTGGCTGGCGAGCACCCCCTTGGGCAGGCCCGTGGTGCCGCCGGTATAGGTCATCGAGAACGGGTCGCGCTCGTCGATCTCCACATCCGGCTCGTCGGCGCTGTGGCCCGCAACGAATTCGTCGAACGGCCGGCCGATCGGGATATAGGTTTCGATCCTGGGGCAGCGGTCGCGCACCGCGTCGATCTTTTCGGCGAACAGGTCTTCGTAGATCAGCGCCTGCACGTCGGCCTTGTTAAGCACGTATTGCAGTTCGTCCGGCGCATACAGCACCGACACGTTGACCAGCACGCAGCCGGATTTCGCCGCGCCGAAAAACACGATGCCGTATTCGGTGCGGTTGCGCGACACGATGCCGATCTTGTCGCCCTTCTTCAGGCCGAGCCCGGCCAGCGCATGCGCGAAGCGGTTGGCGTCGGCATTGAGATCGGCATAGCTGGTGTGCCGGCCTTCCCAGATGATGGCCGTCTTTTGCGGAAACCGCACCGTGGCCCGGCGCAGCATGTCTCCCGTCAGCATGTCCCGTTCTCCCCTAGAGCAATGCGCGCACAAGACCGCCGTCGACGGTCAGGTTCTGGCCGGTAATGTACCCGGCATGGGCGGAGCACAGGAAAGCGACGGCCGGGCCGAAATCCTCCGCCGTGCCGAGCCGCTTCGCCGGGATGGATTCCGCCATGCGGTTGCGGGCGTCTTCGACCGCAATGTTTTCCCGCTGCGACTGCGCATTATAGACGCGTTGCAGCGCCGGGGTATCCATCAGCCCGGGCAGCGCGTTGTTGACGGTGATGCCCTTGTCCGCGACCTCGCGCGCCAGCGTCGCCATCGCGCCGTGCAGCCCGGCGCGAACGGCGTTCGCCAGCACCAGGTTCGGATAGGGCTCGCGCACGGCAAAGGACGTGACATTGACGATGCGCCCCCAGCCGGCCTCAATCATCGCGGGGACCGCCCGGCGCGTCATGTCGATATGGCCGAGCATGTTGTTGCGCAGCGCCGCTTCCCAGGTCGCATCGTCATGGTCCATGAACTGGCCCGGCGGCGGTCCGCCCGAATTGGTCACCAGGATGGCGGGTTCCCCGGCCAGCGCGACCGTCCGGTCATAGATGCTGAACCGGTCCGCCGCGATCGTGATGTCGCCCTGCACGAAATGGCCGGAATTCGGCAATTCCGCGGCAGCCCTGCTGCCCTTTTCCGCGTCCCGCCCGTTCATGACGACGATGGCGCCGGCGTCGGACAGGTGCCGGGCCGCCGACAGGGCGAGCCCCTGCGTGCCGCCCAGAACAAGCGCGACCTTTCCCTGAATCCCGAGATCCATTCCGTATTCTCCCTTTCAGCCTGCAAGTATTTTCGGGTCGGCGGCAATATTGGCGCGATCGCGATAGCCGGCCAGGAACTGGCTCAACAGCCGGTTGAACTCGACCGGGTTTTCCAGATTGCCGAGATGCCCGACATCGTAGATCAGGTGATAATCGGCGCCGTCGATATCGGCGGCGATCTTTCGCGTCATGGCGGGCGGGGTCAGCGGGTCGAATTCGCCGCCGATGACGAGCGTGGGCACGGCGATTTCCGCGAGCACGTGTTCGCGGTCGAACCGCGTCGTCGCCTCGACCGTCTTGATATAGGAATGCTTGTGCAGCCGCGCCATGGCGGCGACGGCGCGGCTCCGCGCATCGGCGGACGCGTTCGGACCCGCCAGCCGGCCGATCACGTCCGGCGCGATATCCGCGGGGTCGAGCCCGTCCTCGATCAGCGGTTTGCGCCGCGCGGCGACGAACTGTTCCTGCTGTTCCGGCGAAAAATCGCCGAACCGGGCGTGGACGCCCGCCAGGGTCAGGGTCGCGAAGCGGTCGGGGTGGTTGGCATGGAATTCCAGCGAAATCCGTCCGCCCATGGACGTGCCGACGATATGCGCCCGGTTCACGGCAAAGGCGTCGAGCACCCGGGCGAGGTCGTCCGCGATATCGGTAAAGCTGAGCGCGCCGTCGTAATCGTCGCTGTCGCCGTAGCCGCGCGTGTCCCACGCCGCCGCGCAATAGCCCGCCTCGGCGAAGGCCGTCATCTGGTGCGCCCAGGTCGACCGGTCGCCGCCGATACCGTGCAGGAACATCACCAGCGGCCCGTCGCCGAGATGCTCGACCGCGATACGGGGCGCGGCGCCGATGTGAAGCGCCTTCGCGCCGTCGAGATACGCCGTGGGAAAAGAAGAAGTCATGCCGCACGCTCGCGCAAACGCCGCGGGCGATCAAGCCCAATATGTCCCGATCGCGGCGTCATACCCGGATCGCAGGGGTCCGATTTCGCGGTTCGGGCTTGACCCCCCGCCGGCCATGGGCGATACATTTTGCAACAAAATCGACGTGTAACAGGATGTCGCCGACTGAACGGCGATATCGGGACGATCCGCTTTCCTGCAGGTGAGTCGGACAGGAGGCCGGATGATGAACGACACATTCAGAACACTTGGCAAAACACTTGGCAGAACAATCGGTAAAACGCTTGGGCTGGCATTGGCGCTTTCGGGCATCGCCCTGACATCCGCGTCGGCGGCGCCGTTCACCGTCAGCGCCGGCGCGACCATCGTGACGTCCACCGGCGGATTCGCAGGCGATCTGACCGTGGGATCGAATGTCAGCGTGAATATTACCCTCGACACAAGCGAAGGGGCGGCGTTCAACGCGATCACCACCCCGTCCGTGACGCCGGGCCATGAATTCACGTCGTTCTACGAATTCTCGAACCCGCCCTATTCGTGGAACGGTAATCTGGTGCCGCCCGTGGGCCCCGGATACAACGCCGATGTCCTCGGTATCGTGGTCAACGACAACCTCACGCTGACGGCGGCGGAAACCGGCGGACTCGTGGCCGACGGCACCTATGACTGGATCGAGCTGCTCGGCAGCACGACGGTCGATTACTGCCCGACGGCAAGCTGCGTCCCCGGCGAATTTATCCCCGCCGACGGCGAGGAGTGGAGCCTGGTGATTATCGCCGATTCAAGCTGGTTCACCGATGGCAGCGTGATCCCGGATTCCCTGCCTGCCAGCTTCATCAGCCTGATCGTCGGCGTTGAATTCGATGAATTTGGCAACGAAACCGGCTTTGCGCTGGCGACCGTGGACACGTTCGAATCCACCCTGCCGCAGGGCGAGACCATTGCGATGCCGGCCCCGGCGACCGCCGGTCTGGCGGGACTGTTCCTGATCGCGGCGGCGCGGATTCGCCGCCGCCGTTAAGGCATTTCCCACACGGCTGTTTTCCCGACTGAACGCTTGCCCCGCCGCGCGCCATCGACAACAATGCGCGCCACTCGGAATCAGGGAATCATCGCCATGTCAGACGCCTTTATCTGCGACGCCATCCGCACCCCTGTCGGCCGCTATGGCGGCGGGCTCAGCCATGTGCGCACCGACGATCTCGGCGCGGTGCCGATCAAAGCGCTGATGGACCGCAACGCATCGGTCGACTGGCAGCAGGTCGACGACGTTTATTACGGCAATGCCAACCAGGCCGGCGAAGACAACCGCAACGTGGCGCGCATGTCGGGCCTGCTGGCCGGGCTGCCGCTCGAAGTCGGCGGCGCGACGGTCAACCGGCTGTGCGGCTCCGGCATGGAAGCCACCGCCCAGGCCGCCCGCGCCATCCGCGTCGGCGAGGCCGATCTCGCGATTTCGGGCGGCGTCGAGAGCATGAGCCGCGCGCCCTTCGTGATGGCCAAGGCCGACCAGGCGTTTTCGCGCAACGCCGAAATCTACGACACCACCATCGGCTGGCGCTTCGTGAACCCGAAGATGAAAGACATGTACGGCGTCGACGCCATGGGCGAGACCGCCGAAAACCTGGCCGTGGAACACCAGATCACCCGCGAGGACCAGGACAAGTTCGCGCTGTGGTCCCAGCACAAGACCGAGGCGGCGCAGAAGGAAGGCCGCCTGTCGGGCGAAATCGTCGCCGTCACCATTCCCCAGCGCCGGGGCGACGAT
This sequence comes from uncultured Rhodospirillaceae bacterium, assembly GCA_963974055.1. GTDB lineage: Bacteria > Pseudomonadota > Alphaproteobacteria > MPNO01 > UBA830 > CAXBCP01. The sequence continues at coordinate 44,414 of CAXBCP010000001.1, read as the reverse complement.
ATCGTGGTCGATACCGACGAACACCCGCGCCACGGCGCGAAGATGGAAGACCTTGCCAAGCTCCGCGCCGCGTTCAAAAAAGACGGCAGCGTCACGGCGGGCAACGCGTCGGGCGTCAATGACGGCGCCGCGGCGATCCTGCTGGCCTCCGAGGCCGGCGCGAAAAAACACGGCCTGACCCCGCGCGCGCGGCTGGTTGGCGCCGCCACGGCCGGCGTGCCGCCGCGCATCATGGGCATCGGCCCGGCGCCGGCGACCCGCAAGGTGCTGGAGAAAACCGGCCTGACGCTGGACGACATGGACGTGATGGAATTCAACGAAGCCTTCGCCGCCCAGGCGCTGGCCTGCACGCGCGAGCTCGGCCTCGCCGACGACGATCCCCGCATCAACCCCAATGGCGGCGCCATCGCGCTCGGCCACCCGCTCGGCATGTCCGGCGCGCGGCTCATCCTGACCGCGCTGCACGAACTCGAACGCCGGAACGGCCGCTATGCGCTGTGCACCATGTGTATCGGCGTCGGCCAGGGCATCGCGACGGTGATCGAGCGGGTTTAACGCACGCCTGTATTTACCATCGCCCCCGGTTCAGGATCCGGGGGACAGGATGTACGAGATGCCGCCGACGCCTTTGGCCTACCCCGCATTGGCTCCCGCTATGGGCCTTTCTTTCGGTCTTGGCATGGCGCGGCGGTAATGTCCGGTCGCGATATTTGCGATTAATGCACAAATCATACGTATTTTTGATCTATTACATTTGAAAAAAACATAACGATATCTTTGCTATCGAAACCCGGAGCAGAGATATGAACGCCGTTACAAAAGTTTTTCCCGACACCCCCGCAACCGGCGACGCGCCCCAAGTGCCGCGGCGGCGTATCGTCGACGCCATGGGCAAGGTTGCGGAAGCAGCGCGCCGCCGCCGCCGGACAGCGCCGTCTCGCCCCGCCCGCGCCCGGCCGTCCCTCGCCAAGTTCAAACTGGCAGCGCTGTCCTGGCTGGTGCTCTATCCGCTGGTCACCGTACTGCTGATCGCCACCGCGCCTCTGCTGGTCGGACAGCCGATCTATCTGCGCACCCTGGCCGTATCGCTGGTAATGGTGCCGGCGATGGTCTGGATATTCCAGCCCCGCCTCGCCCGCCTCGCCGGCGTCACCCCTGGGCCGGTTCCCAAGGCACCGGCAGATTACTGCCTGTAACGCCGCAGCCCGTCATTGACTCCCACAAACTGTTCCTGTTTTGTTCATATATGCCGTTGCGTAGTATCTGGAGCGTTGTCGAACTGGAAGCCCTGTCGCCCGAAGACCGGGTGGCGATGCGGGGCCGCGCCATGCTGTCGGATTTCTATCACCGCGACCGCTTCGTCGCGATCTGCGGCAAGTGCCGCAAGGGCAAGATCCTGCACCCGTCGAAGCTGAAAAAACGCTTCGGCAACGTGCGGCTGGTGCGGCTGGAGAAAAAGCTGAAATGCGGCGGCTGCGGCAATGTCAGCGGCAACCGTTTCCTGCTGGCGGAAGCCGAGGATTGACTGTTTTTATACCGGTTACTCCCTCGCCCTGGTGGCGAGGGTCCATGGCCGACGCAAGCACGGTTGATAAATGGACCCCCGGTACAGGACCGGGGGAATATAAGAGACGCGTGACAGCTTCGCAGCGCTCTACCCCGCCAGCACCACCAGATCGACCGGTGTGTCGACGCCGTCCACCGCGCAGCCGGCGCGGCGTTCCTTCGGGCCGGGCGGGGTGTAGCCCTGGGCGACGGCGGTGTCATAGGTATCCGCGGTGGTATGGGCGCGCACCTGCTGGTCCTTGGTCGCCTTTTCGAGCTTGGCCGCCAGGTTCACCGCGTCGCCGATAACCGTATATTCGAGGCGGGACTCGTCGCCGACGGCGCCGAAGATCAGCCGGCCGGAGGCAACCGCGGCGCCGACCCGCAATTCGGGTTCGCCCGCGGCGAGGCGGCCTTCGTTCCAGTCATCGGCGCCCTGCATCAGATCGTCCACCGCGCGCAGCGCATCGGCCGCGAAGGTGTCGGTCGGCAGGGCGGCGCCGAACGTCACCATGATGCCGTCGCCCATGAACTTGTCGATGGTGCCGCCGTGTTTCTGCAGGATCGGCACGATCCGGCGCTGGTAATCGGCGAGCATGGCGATCACCTCGTTCGGCTGGTGGGTATGGGAAAAGCCAGTGAAACCGCGAATGTCGCAGAACAGGATGGCGGCATCGCGCGCTTCGCCGGACCCCGCCGAGACGGCTTCTTCCGAGGCGGTGATCTGGTCGGCGATTTCGGGCGAGAAAAACCGCGACAGGTCCTGCGCCGCCTGGCCGCCGGCGACCGACCGGTTGAGCAGGGCGCGCGCCCGGCTGATGGCGACGGCGATGATCGCGGTCACCAGCAGGATCGAGATGATCTTGTCGAATTCGGCGCCGATCAGCACCGTGTTATGGGTCATGTAATAGACGTAGTCGCGGGTCACCATTTCGGGCCCGGTGGCATAGACGGCGTAGGATGCGAGACCGGTCCAGCCCGCCGCGGCGACCAGCCCGGCAGCGACCACGTAGCGCGCCTCGAACCGCAGCGCCCGGAGCGCGATGAAGATAAACACGTAAAGCAGCGTCGGCGATTTCAGATAGAAGGACGGCGGCTGCTGGTATTGCAAATGGAAGCTCCAGATCAGGCCGAGCAGCAGGCACATGTCGAGCACGATCGACAGATACAGCATCGCCGGGCCGACAGTGCCGCGATAGGCAAGCCCGAGGCGGATGACCGTAAAGAAGAAGTAGATGCCGAGCGCCCAGGGCACCGGCGCAAAATCCGCATCCGCTGCGAAGGTCTTCGGCGACGCCGCATAGAGCAGCCCGAAAATCACCACCACGGCGAGCTGGAACCAGCCGATCAGCCGTTCCGAGGCATCCTGCTGGACGACGATAGCGTCACGGACGCGCGCGGGCAGCCGGTCAAACGCGGACTCGGTTTTGCGGAGCTTAAGCATCGCCGTGATGTGACCTTTCCCGGTGTCGCCTTGAAATCAATTTTTCTCGATCCACAGGCTGGTCTCAACCGCGCCGGCGATCAGCGGCAGTCGTCCCGCCACCGTCGCCGCCACCGCCGCCGCCATGCGCGTCGCCGCGTAATGACTGGCAAAGAGGGGCTTCGCCGCGCCGACGGTCAGCAGGGGGGCGACCGCGGATTGTTCGTTATAGCCGCGCCACGACCATATATCCGGATAGCCGTCGGGCAACAGCATGTCGTGGATATGAACCAGAACGCCCGCCGGCAAAGACGGCCAGACCGTGTTCAGCAGGTAGTCGACATCGGTGCCCGGCATCAGGATATGGCTGGAATCGATAAACAGAATATCGCCCGCCCCGAGAGCGGCGATCGCGGACGGGTCCGCATCGTGCAGCGTCGCCGCGACATGGCGCAGGCCGAGACCGGCGATATCCGCCCGCGGCGCCGGGTCGATGGCCACCATGTCCGTGGCAAGTCCGCCATCGGCGATCGCGCGCGCCATGAAGCGCGTCGAATGGCCGGACCCGATTTCGACGATGCGGGACGGCTTTTGCCTGCGGACCATCGTATAGGCCGCCGCGGCATCGAGCCGGGGAAACCAGCCCTGGTCCCAGCGCGGCGCCGGTTGTGCGGGAGGCTTTGCGGCGGACGCCGAGCCCGCGCCGATGGCGTCGAGATCGGCGGCAAATCCGTCAATGGCGGCCAGAAAATCCGCCATTTCAGGTTCCGCATCCGCGAAATACGCTTCCAGCGCGGGATAGGCCGCGGGTTCCGCCACCGCGGCGGCATAGCGGTAGGGGATGAACCATCCCTGCGGGCGGCATCCGAGCAGGGTCGACAGGCCCATGCGCAGCCGGCGCAGGCGCTTGCGTATCGGAAGGCGGGTCACACGGCGCGCCCGGTCAGGGCCGCAACGTCATGCCCTCGCGGGCAACGAGGGAGCCGGGCCGCATGCTGGCCGCGGCCGCCCCGATTATATCGAGGTCATCGTCGGTCCGTTCGGGGGCATGGTGAAAGATCACGAAGGTGCCCACGCCGGCCGCCGTGCATAGCCGCGCGCCTTCCTCCCAGGTCGAATGTCCCCAGCCTTTGAAATCCGGGTATTCGGTGTCCGAGAACGTGGAATCGTAAATCACGATATCGGCGCCCGCGATCAGACCGAGGATGTTCCTGTCGGGCCCGTCCTCGAAATGCTCGGTATCGGTAACGTAACATATGGATCGGCCGCCGAACTCGACACGATAGCCGGTCGCATTCTGCGGGTGGTTGAGCATCGTCGTGCGCAGGGTCACCCCGTCGGCCGGGGCCAGGGTGTCACCGGCGGTAAAATCGTGAAAGCTGACATCGGCCGTGAAAATATCGACCGGCACCGGAAACAGCGGTTCCGCCATCAGCTGACGCAACACGCTTTCGGTCGTCTTGCCGTCATCCAGATGGCCGGACCACACCCGCAGCTTATTTTCCGGCTTGAACAGGTAACAAAAAAACGGAAACCCGACGACGTGGTCGATATGGGTATGCGACAGAAACAGGTCGAGATCGCTGATGCCGTCTGCGGCAAGGGTCGCGCCGAGATGGCGCAATCCCGTGCCGGCGTCGAAAATCAGCACGCGCGATCCGCAGCGGATTTCGATACAGGGCGTATTGCCGCCGAAACGCGTGGTTTCCGGACCCGGACATGCGATCGATCCGCGCACGCCCCAGAAGCGGACGAAAAAGTCGCTATCCGACGACACGCAATGCACCTGCAACGGTTACAGAAATCGTACTAGCCCTCCGGACCCGGTCTGTTTGTCGTCTCCGGGGCGCACAAATCGGCAAGCGGGGCACGATGTGCGCGGCCTGGCTAAGCGTATTCAGGGCCGAGCCTTGGAAATAAGGCTAATCGCGGGGAAATTCAAGGGAGATGGGCCGTACCCGCGCGTCCGCAGGACAGACCGCGGGCGGGCGCGCATACGGCGATATACCCAAAGTTTACCGGTGCCGGGGTAATTAACCTATGATCTGCACACCAATCGGCACGCGACCCCGCAGGCGGTCGCTTCCCGATTGGCATCTTCCCTGACCCGTCAGGAACGGAGAAAAATTCGAATGCTTAGATTATGGCAATTCCTGTCCACCGAAGGCTTTCAACCCCACGGAGAGAGTCTGCTGTGGCGGGCGGACGTGTTCTGGACGCATGTCGTCGCGGACGCGGTGATCGTCATTTCCTGTATCACCATCCCGGCGGCCCTGATTTATATCGCCTATAAAAGACCCGATTTCATTATCCGGCGCACCCTGTATCTGTTGAGCGCGTTTATCATCGCCACCGCTTTCATCCACCTGTTCGACATATGGACGATGTGGGTTCCCGATTACCCGGCCGCGGCATTGTTCAAAGTACTGGCCGCCACGATATCGGCGGCAACGGCGATCCTGCTATGGCCGCTGATGCCCCGCATCCTGATCGCGCCCAGCCCGAAACAGATGACCGACAAAAACGCCGATCTGGCGCTTGAAATAGACCGGCGCACCGCCGCCCAGCAGGAGCTTCAGACGCTGAACCGGGAACTGGAACAGCGGGTCCGGGAACGGACCGACGAGCTGCAGAAATCCAATGCCGAGTTGCGCCAACGCGAATCCGAACTGTCCCGGTCGAATGCGGAACTCGAACAATTCGCCTATCTGGCTTCCCACGATCTGCAGGAACCCTTGCGGATAATCTCCAGCTATTGCGAATTGCTGCAGACACGGTATTCGGAAAAACTGGACGACGAGGGCATTCAGTTTCTCGAATTTGCCGTCGATGGCTCGGACCGGATGCGCAGCCTGATCGACGACCTGTTGCGGTATTCACGGGTCGGCCGCGGCGAGATCGAACAGAAGCCCGTCACGCTTGCCGATGCGGTCGATACCGCGACAGCGTCGCTGTCGGCGGCCATTGCGGAAAACGATGCGACCGTATCGTATGAGAATTTACCCGTGGTTTCAGGCGATGCCGGCTTGCTTGCCCAGGTGTTCCAGAACCTGATCGGCAACGCGATCAAATTCAGAGCCGACGACCCGCCCGAGATCCGGATCTCCGCGTCGCGCGACAACGGCCAATGGACGATATCGGTGTCCGACAACGGCATCGGCATCGATCCGCAATTCGCGGAGCGCGTGTTCCGGATGTTCCAGCGGCTGCACGGACGGGACGCCTATCCGGGAAACGGGCTCGGCCTGGCGCTCTGCCAGCGCATTGTGGTTCGCCATGGCGGCACCATATGGATGGCGCCTTCTCAGACGGCCGGCACGACGGTATGTTTCACGCTGAACGCAGCATGACCCGGATTTTCAGGATTCGCGGGCATCGCGCTGCAATGCACCGAAGCCGGACCGGAAACCAGGGCTATGACGCAAATATATACAGGACACGGGCTGGTCGGCGGTGCCGGTGAAGGGGCAGCGCTGGTAACGGGCGACGGGATCGCCTTCAATCTCGGCGTCGACGAAACAACCGGAATCGTCATCGAAACCGGACATGCGCTGGAAGGCGAATGCGTTGCCGGGCGCGTTGTGGTCTGCAAATCCGGCAAAGGGTCGACCGCAGGATCGTTCAGCCTGTTACAGCTTGCCCATCGCGGGCTGGCCCCGGCCGCCATCGTCAACGTCCAGGCCGATGCAGTGATCACCGCGGGATGCGTGCTTGCCGGCATTCCGCTGGTCCATCGGCTCGATACCGACATCGCGGCGTTTCACACCGGCGAAACCGTGCGCGTCGACGGTACCGCCGGCACGGTCGAGGTCGTGACATGAAACTGACTCCGCAGCAGCAGGCGATGCTCGACGGCGAACGGGGCTGGCCGCTGCAGATTGCCATGCAGATGCTGACCGCCGTCGGCGCCGCCGCCGACGCCCCCGACCTTATCCCTGTCACGTCGACCCACCTGGTGATCGACGGTACGGCGCTGGGCGAAGCGGGACGCGATTTTCTCGAACGCCTGGTGAACGAAGGCGGGCGCTTCGCGGTGCCGGCATCGATCAACGCCATTGCCGTCGACCGCACCAAGGCGGAAATGACCCCGGAAGAACGCGACCAGATCCGCATGCTCGACGCCTGCGAAAAAATGGGCGCGCTGCCGAGCTGTTCATGCAATCCGTTTATCCAGGGCCTGTTGCCGGCCTTCGGCGAACACGTCGCGTGGAGCGAATCCGCAACAGCGCCCTTCGTCAATTCCGTGCTCGGCGCGCGGACCAACCGCGAAGGCGCGACCGCCGTTGCTTCCGCGCTGACCGGGCTGACGCCGCGCTGCGGCATGCATCTGGACGAAAGCCGCCGCGGCGAAATCCTGCTGCGCGTCACCGCCGACATCGCCGGCGTCGACCGGTTCAGCCTGCTTGGCGCGCTGGCAGGTCGGCTGGCGGGCGACCGCATCCCGGTGCTCGACGGAATCGCATCGCCGCCGAGCGTGGACGAATATGTCGCCTTCGGCGCCGCCTTCGCGATCCACGGCGCGGTCGCCATGTTCCATATCGCCGGGATCACGCCGGAAGCGCCGGATATCGAATCCGTGTTCGACGGCGATATCCCGGATGCCACAGTGATCGACGACGACGCGCTCGGCGCCGAGCATGCCCGCACGGCGAACGGCCGGGCCGGGCCGGTAGACATCGTATCCATCGGTTGCCCGCATGCGTCGATCGGCCAGCTTCGCGACGCCGCAGCGTTGCTGGAAGACGGCCATGCCAATGCGGATGTAAAATTCTACATTCACACCAACCGGTCCACGTGGGACATCGCGCAGGCCGAAGGCGTGATCGACGCGCTGACCGGCGCAGGCGTTTCGGTGACCGCCGATAACTGCGCCGTGGTGTCCTATGACCGGGTCCCGGCGGGATCGCGCATGGCGACGAATTCCGCCAAGATGGCGCTGTTCGCGCGGTCGGTATCCGATGCCGAGATCCTGTTCGGCACCACCGCGGACTGCATCGCCGCCGGTATATCGGGTCAATGGCGCAGCCAATAGTGGCGCAACCAGTAGTCGGGCGGATGCCCCAGTGAAGGAACGAATCAATGGAACTTGCGGGCATTAAGGACGCCGGCTTTATCGTTACCGGCGCGGCGCAGGGTATCGGCGAAGGCGTCGCCCGGCATCTGGCGGCGGGCGGCGCACGCCTGGCGCTGCTCGACCGGCAGGCGGACGAAGTCGCCGCGATGGCGGCCGAACTGGGCGCGCACGGGTTTGCCGCCGACGTCACCGACGAAGCATCGGTGGAGGCCGCGATCGCCGGCGCCGCCGACGCGCTGGGGAAAATTGACGGGCTGGTCAACGTCGCCGGGGTACAGCATCTGGGACCGCTGATGGATCAGCCGGCCGCGGAGTTCGACGCCCATTTCAACGTCAACCTGCGCGGCACCTGGCTGGTCACCCGCCATGCCGCCCGCCACATGACGGCGAACAAAGCGGGATCGATCGTTACCATATCGTCCAACGCCGCCCGCGTGCCGCGGGTCCGGCAGGGCGCCTATTGTTCGTCCAAGGCCGGCATCAGCCATCTGATGCGGGTCTTCGCGCTGGAGCTGGGGCCGCTCGGCATCCGCGTGAACACGGTTGCCCCGGGCGCAACCGAGACGCCGATGATCCGGCGCATGATGGAAGGCATGGGGTTCGGCGAGGCGATGCTCAAAGGCGATCTCGACAATTTCCGCACCGGCGTGCCGCTTGGCCGGATTGCCCAGGTCGGCGATGTCGCCGATGCGGTCGCCTTCCTGCTGTCCGACCAGTCGCGCTATATCACCATGCATGAAATGGTGGTCGATGGCGGCGCGACGCTCGGCGCATGAAGGGGCCGCGGGAATGACATTTACCGGCAGGACCGTCCTGGTTGCGGGCGCGTCGTCCGGCATCGGCCGGGAGACCGCGCTGATGTTCGCGGCGGCGGGCGCGAAGGTGGTCGCCGCCGCCCGCAGCGCAGACAAGCTCGACGCCCTGAAAGACGAGGCGGGCGGCGAGATTATCGCTGTCCCCGGCGACCTGACCGATCCGGCTTTTATCGAACGGCTGGTGGCGGCGGCCGGCGATGTCGATATCCTGGTCAACCTGGCGGGGCGCACCGCGCATGCGCCGTTCCTCGAGGCCGATCCCGATATGTGGCGCGCCGCGTGGGAGCTGAACGTGCATGCGATGCTGGTGCTGACGCAGGCGGTCGCGCGCGGCATGGTGGCGCGGAAGCCGGAAAACGGCAGGTGCCATATCATCAATGTATCGTCGATCCTGGCGCGCCAGGTCTATCCGCTGACCATGTTCTATGCCGCCACCAAGCACGCCACCGCCGCCATCACGCGCGGCATGCGGATCGAACTTGCCGAACACGGCATCCGCGTCACCGAGATCGCGCCCGGCCTGGTCGATACCGAACTGATGTCGCAACCCGATCACCCGGCGGTCGTTGCCGCCTATGCCAAGCGGCAGAACGCGCGGCTGCCCGCGGCGGAAGTCGCCCGCGCCGTCCTGTACGCGGCGGGCACCGCGCCCGGCACCGCGCCGGAGCTGATCGCGATCAACCCGCATGATCAGATCTGAACACCGGATTCAACAAACACCCGAACAACGCAAACAGGAGACGAAAAATGGATATGGGACTGACCGGAAAGGTTGCCTGGGTTACCGGCGCCACGGGCGCGATCGGCCGCGAAATCGCCATCCGCTTTGCCGAGGAAGGCGCGCGCGTCGCCGTTTCCGCGCGCACGCCGGAAGCGGTCACGGCGCTGACCGATGAAATCAACGCTGCGGGCGGCGAGGCGATCGGCGTGCCGGCCGACGTCACCGACCCGGAAGCGGTCAAGACGGCGGCCGAAACGATCGTCGGCGCGATGGGACGCATCGACGTGCTGGCCGCCACGGTCGCGGTGCCGGCCTTCGGTCCGTTCCTGGAAATCGACGCCGACGTGTTCCGCAAGGCGCTGGAGGTGAAATATCTCGGCTATATCAACTGTTTCCAGGCGGTCCTGCCGCACATGATCGCCCAGAATTCGGGATCGATCGTCGCCATTACCGGCACCGGCGGCAAGCTGCCGATCAGCATTCACCTGCCCGGCGGCAGCGTCAACGCGGCGCTGAACCTGGTCCTGAAGGGCCTGGCCAACGAATACGCCCAGAACGGTATCCGCGTGAACGCCTCTTCGCCCGGCCCGATCATGTCGGAACGCCAGCAGCAGATGATCGATTCCGGCATGCCCGACCCGGCCAAGGGCATCCCGATGGGGCGCATGGGTTCGGCCGCCGAGGTCGCCGATTCGGTGGTGTTCCTCGCCAGCGAACGGGCGAGCTATATCACCGGGCAGATCCTCGGACTCGACGGCGGCGGTATCCGCGCGCTTTAAGGGATTCCGGCTTTCGCCGGAACGACGTTGCTGTCGGCGGCCCCTTACGGCACCAGGCGGTAGCCGCCGGGTTCGGTCACCAGCAGTTCGGCATTGGACGGGTCGCGTTCTATTTTCTGGCGCAGCCGGTAGACATGGGTTTCCAGCGTGTGGGTGGTCACGCCGGAATTGTATCCCCACACCTCGTTCAGCAGCACGTCGCGGCCGATGACGTTTTCGCCGGCGCGGAACAGGTATTTCAGGATCGCCGTTTCCTTTTCGGTCAGGCGGATCTTGCGGTCGCCTTCTTCCGGGTCGACCAGAATCTTGGCCGACGGGCGGAACGAATAGGGGCCGATATTGAACACCGCGTCTTCGGACCGTTCGTGCTGGCGCAGCTGCGCGCGGATGCGGGCGAGCAGCACGCCGAGCTTGAACGGCTTGGTGACATAGTCGTTGGCGCCCGAATCGAGACCGAGGATGGTATCGGCCTCCGTGTCGGCGCCGGTCAGCATGATGATCGGCGCGGTAACGCCGGCGCGGCGCATCAGGCGGCAGACCTCGCGACCGTCCATGTCGGGCAGACCGACGTCGAGAATGACAAGATCGTGGTTGGATTCCTTAGCGATGTCGAGGGCCGCCGCGCCGGAACCGGCTTCCTGGATCGCGAATTCCTCGTGCAGCTGGAGCTGGTCGCGCAGGGATTCCCGGAGCGCGTCGTCGTCGTCTACAAGCAGAAGGTTTTTCCCGTTGACCATATGTCGTCATTCTTTCCGATGGTTCAGTCTTATTGGCGCGGCCGGCCCGCGGGGCCGCAGGTCACATCCCGGTGAACGTAAACGTGGCGCTATTGTAGCGCAGTTCAACCGTCCTCGCGAAAGCGTTATCGGAACGTTATGTCCCGGGGGCGGCAGTATCTGCCGGAACCGGCAGTTCCTGCCGGGGCGGAACGACGGTCCCCTTATAAATACACAAGCAATTACAATGCATTAGAGGTTACGCAACATGGTATGGAAATTGCATCCCTGAGCGCAGGATCATGACAGACGCAACAGCCTCCCTCCCCCCGAAGCCGTTTCCGGTGCACCCGCCGGCAGAAGGCACGCCCGGCCTTGAAAACGAGTCCGTCAGCACCGGCGATACCGGACAGTTCTGGTCGACCGACGAAGGCCCGAGCTTCGCCGAGTTTCTCGATATCATCAATCCGCTGCATCACATCCCCGTGGTGTCGACGATCTACCGCGCCATCACCGGCGACGAGATCGGGGCCGGACCGCGCTTCATCGGCGGCATGCTGTTCGGCGGCCCGGTCGGCGCGCTTGCCGCCGGCGTCACCGCGCTGTTCGAAGAAGCCAGCGGCGGCGATCTCGGCCAGCATCTCGCCGAAATGATCGACGATTTCAGCGGCGGCGACGACGCGCCCGCGACGGCGGCCAATACGGCCGCAGCCCTGCCGACGGCGGCGAACGGCCAGCAGGCCGCGCTGACCGTACCGGCATCCGGCACCGCAGGCGCGCCCGCAGGCGAAACGATCGGCGACGCGACGGCCGGCACCCTGAACCGGATCGCCCTCAACCCGGCGGCGGCGCTCGGCGCAGTCCAGACGATGCGGCTTGGTGCGGTGCAGAATACCGGACAGGCCATGGGCCAGGCGCTCGGACAGAACACCGCCCGGACGACCGCCGACACGGCGGTGCTTACCGCCCGGCAGGCGCAACAGGCCCAGCATGCCGCTATCCAGAAACAGGCCGCGGCCCTGCCGAAGGGCACGCGCGTTTTTCCGGCGCATCCCGCAAATACTGGCGGGACGCGCCCGATGATGGTGCCGTTCGGCGGCACCCGGCCGGACGGCGTGGTCCGCGCGCCGGCCGCCCAAACCATAGCGCAGCCGGCGGCCGGACAACCGGAGGTCAGCGCCGCGGTATCGCGGTCGCGCCGCCAGCAGGCCGACCTGATGCTTGCCCAATGGGCGGCGCAGCAGATGGCGCAACAGCAGGCGGCCCCTGGCGGAAAGTCCGGGAAATCCGGATCCGGCAACGACGATGACGACGGCCCGGCGGCACAACAGGCCGCCGCCGCCCATCCAATGCTGGCGCCGCGCAACGCATCGCCCGAATGGTACGCCCAGGCGATGAACAAGGCGCTGAACCAGTACAAGGCCGGGGCGAACGCACTGCCCGCCGGCGTGCCGGCGTTGTCCGTCACCCGATAGGATATCCCGGCGAAGTTTCCCCGTGGCGACGGTTTCGCATCGCCCGATAAATCCCTATAAGCGCCCTATGGATCTCACCGTCTCCGCCGTTCAGGACCATCACGGCCGCGCCGCCTTTCACGGACGGGACTTTCGGTGTGCAATCGGGCGCACCGGAATCGCCGCGGCCAAGACCGAGGGCGACGGCGCGAGCCCGGCTGGACGGTTTCGCCTGGTGCAGGTGCTTTACCGACCGGACCGCGTGCGCCGTCCGGACACCCGCCTGGAAACGGTGGCGCTGACCGCGGCCGACGGCTGGTGCGACGATCCCGCCCATGCCGACTACAACCGCGCCGTTTCCCTGCCGCACCCGGCGCGCTGCGAAACCCTGTGGCGCGACGACGGGCTGTACGACATCGTCGTGATCACCGACCACAACAGCGACCCGGTGGTCGCCGGGGACGGCAGCGGCATTTTCGTCCATGTCGCCGGGGGCGCGGACTATCCGCCGACCCGCGGCTGCATCGCCTTCACGCAGGACGACCTGGAACGGATTCTGAAAGACTGGGACCCGGCGGAAGACCGGCTGGTCATCGCCGGGACCTGATCCCGCCGGCCCCTGTTCGGGACGTTTATCCCCGGGGCTGACGCGCTCCGAAGATCGCGGTGCCGACCCGCACCTCCGTCGCGCCGAGCCGCACGGCGGTTTCATAATCAGCCGACATTCCCATGCTCAGCCGCGCCAGTCCGTTGCGGGCCGCCATGTCCGCCAGCAGCGCGAAATGCAGGGCCGGGTTTTCGTCAAGCGGCGGGATGCACATCAGCCCGACCACGGGCAGCCCGTATTCGGTGCGGCATTTTTCGATAAACGCATCGGCGTCGCCCGGCAACACGCCGGCCTTCTGCGGCTCCTCGCCGGTATTGACCTCGATGAACAGGTCGGGACGGCGGCCGAGGCGGTCCATTTCCTTCGCCAGACTGCGCGCCAGTTTTTCCCGGTCGAGGGTCTGGATGACATCGAACTGTTCCACCGCGTCGGCTGTCTTGTTGGTCTGCAGCGGGCCGATCAGGTGAACCTGCGCATCGGGATATTCGATCCGCAGCGGCGGCCATTTTTCCTGGGTTTCCTGCACGCGGTTTTCGCCGAACACGCGGTGCCCCGCCGCCAGCGCCGCCGCGGCCGCGGCGCCCGGATGGGATTTCGACACCGCGATCAGCGACACGCCGGCCGGATCGCGCCCGACGGTCTCGGCCGCCGCGTTTATTTTCGCCTGCACCGCCGCCAGACTGGCGGCGATATCGGCGATCTGTTCGGTTTCGGTTGTCATGGCCGGCAGGATACCAGATCGGCATCGTCGCCAGAAGCGCCCGTGTCCCCCGATTTTCGGCCAGGTCCTGTCCGGAGCAGGGAGATCCCGGCTTTCGCCGGGATGACACCTAAAGAGAATTCGTCATTCCGGCGCAAGCCGGAATCTCCCCAGACACGCAGGTTCAGGCGCCTGCCGGAAGCGCCGTCAGTCGCTTCCGGTATAGGGGAAGTTGTTTTCGATATATTCGACGAGCTTTTCCATGGATTCCGGCACGTCGAGCTTGCCGGTATTGACTTCCAGCTCGCAGGCTTCGGGCGCTTCGTAGGGCGCGGAAATTCCCGTAAAGTCCGGAATTTCGCCGGCCCGCGCGCGCTGGTAGAGCCCCTTGGGATCGCGGGTTTCGCAGACGTTCAGGTCGGCGGACACGTAGACCTCGTGGAACTGGTCGTTGCCGACCGCTTCGCGGGCGCGTTCCCGGTCGGTGCGGTAGGGCGAGATAAACGCCGTCAGCACCACGAAACCGGCGCGGGCGAACAGGGCCGCAACCTCGCCGACGCGGCGGATGTTCTCCGCCCGGTCTTCCGGCGAAAACCCGAGATTGGCGTTGAGCCCGGTGCGCAGGTTGTCGCCGTCGAGCACGTATACCTGGTAGCCTTTCTGGAACAGGCGGCGTTCGAGCTCCACCGCCAGCGTCGACTTGCCGGCGCCGGACAGCCCGGTGAACCACATCACCCCGCCGCGGTGGCCGTTGCGCGCCATGCGCATCTGGTCGGTCACCGTGTTTTCGACCTCGTAGATATTGGTCGCCCGCCGGGTGATCAGCGCGCGCTGGTCGGGATAGCCGTCCATGTCGATCAGCCCGCCGCCGACGATGTCATAGCCGTCGGCAAGCACGAACCGCCCGCAGCGCGGATTGAGATCGGCCGGATCCAGCGCCAGCATCGACTGCGACCGCAGGATGACATCCGCAACCGCATCGCGCGGCACGGAATCCGAGTTCGCCGCGAGCAGGTCGGCCGTATCGACGACGCGTTCGACCGATTCGACCTCGACCCGGGCCTCGGCCGTGCCGATCTTCAGCGTGTAGCGTTTGCCCGCCGCCATCGGCGCATCGCCCAGCCAGAACAGGCGCGCCCGGAACACGTTGGTTTCCATCGGCGCCTGGCGGATATGGCTGATCAGTTCGCCGCGTTCGACGAACACCTGGTCCTCGAGCGTGATCCCGACGGGCTCGCCCGCCTCGGCAAACGCGATCGGCGATTCGGTGTTCCAGCCCTCAAGGGATTTGACCTTCACGACGTGGTTGGACGGCGAGAACACGATTTCGTCGCCGACCGAGACGCGACCGGATTCGACGCGGCCCGCAATGATGCGCCTTGTATCGAACTTGTAGACGCCCTGCACCGGAATGCGCAGCGGCAGTTCGATCGGTTCCGGCTTCGGCTCGAAAGCCGCGGCGGCTTCGAGAACGGTGGGACCGTGATACCACGGGGTTTTCGCGGACCGGGTGGCGATATTGTCGCCGTCGCGTCCCGAAACCGGCACGATGGCCGACAGCTCGATTCCGAGCTCTTCCAGCAGGCGGCGGAAATCGGTTTCGATCCGGCCGAACCGGTCGACGTCGAAATCGACCGTGTCCATCTTGGTGACCGCGACCGCGATCTGGCGGACGCCCAGCAGATGCAGAAGATAGCCGTGGCGCCGCGACTGTTCGCGCACGCCTTCATCGGCGTCGATCACCACCAGGGCCGCATCGCAGCCGGCGGCGCCCGAGATCATGTTCTTCAGAAATTCACGGTGGCCCGGCGCGTCGATCAGGACGTAATCGCGCACCGCGTCCGAGAACCGGATATGGCTGGCGTCGATGGTGATGCCCTGGTCGCGTTCGGCACGCAGCGCGTCCGTAACGAAGGCCCATTCGAACGGCATGCCGCGGCGCTTGCACATCTCGGCGACGGAATCGACCTTGCCGGCGGGCAGGGAATCGGTGTCGTTCAGCAGTCGCCCGACCAGCGTCGACTTGCCGTGATCGACATGGCCGACGATCGCGATCTTGACCAGCGCGCGCGGCGCCGCAACGGAATAAGCGGTTGCCATTACATGTACCCCCCGACCCGCAGGCGCTCGAAGGCGTCTTCGGCCTCGTGGTCCATGGCGCGGCCGGAACGCTCGGCGACGTCGGTTGTTTCAAGCTCGGCGATGATCTCGTCGATGGTCGACGCGTTGCTGGCAACCGGCGAAGTGATGTCCTTGTCGCCGAGCGACCGGTAACGCATGCCGTCCCGCGCAAAATACAGGTCGACGATGGGGATGTTCTCGCGCTTGATATAGCGCCACACGTCCAGTTCCGACCAGTGCAGCAGCGGGTGGACCCGCAGATGGCAGCCCGGCGGCAGGTCGGTGCGGAACTGGTCCCAGAATTCGGGCGGCTGGTTGCGGAAATCCCACACATTGCCTTCGCCGCGCGGGCTGAACACGCGTTCCTTGGCGCGCGTGCCTTCCTCGTCGCGGCGGATGCCCGCGATCACGCCGGTCAGTTCCTGTTCGGCGATCAGGGAATTGAGCCCCGCCGTCTTGCGCGCCGCCGACCGCGCCGCCGGCGGCAGGGTCGGATCCATTTCCTCGACCGGCGGACAGGTGCGGACCGTCAGGTCGAGATTCCATTCCTTCGTGTAGCGATCGCGGAAATCGTACATTTCGGGGAATTTCTTCTCGGTGTCGACATGCATCACCGGAAACGGCACATGGCCGAAAAACGCCTTGCGGGCAAGCCACACCATGACGTTTGAGTCCTTGCCCAGCGACCATAGCATCGCCAGCCGGTCGATCCGGCTGTGGGCTTCGCGCAGAATGTAAATGGATTGGCTTTCGAGAGCGTCAAGCGGGGTCATGTTCTGTCCTGATTGCGGTGCGTTACAGGGTTAACCGGTTTTGGTTACCGAACCCTTTAAAACGCCGTCAAATATAGAACCGTCCCTTGTCCTGTCGGCGATATACGACGCCTGTCGCGCGAAGGAAAGCGAAAAATCGACTGACGGCCGGATGCGCGCGCCGGACGGACGATACCCGGGCACAGATCCGGAGCGGAAAGAAGGCACAGAAAAAGGGGCGGCCCTGAGGCCGCCCCTTCAAACGTAGCAATATCGCCGAGTATTAGAAGGCGATAAAGATCGACGTGGTCACAGCTTCGCCGTCGTTCGACGCACCCGCGGCGGCACCGGTGGCACCGTCGTCGAAGTCAGCGAACATGCCGGTGACTTTCCAGAACACGCCCGGGCCGAGGGTCCGGCGATAGGCAACGAAGGTCACTTTGGCTTCGTCACCATTACGACCGGAAGCCTGCGTACCGTCGGTTTCGGCCGAGAGGTGCGCAATGCTGACCGCATTCGGACCAAACGTGTAACGGCCACCGATTTCGAAGGTTTCCTGGCCCTGGCCACCAACGCCCGTGGCGCCAGCGGTGTTCTGAGCCTTCTTGTCGACCCAGCTCATTGCGAGACGGAAGCCGGAGAAGTCAACGCGACCGCCGATGCCCCAGACTTCGCCGTCTTTCTTGTTGGCAGTCGTGGTTTCGGATTCAATCGCATAACCGACGGCAACGCCGACGCCAACGGAGCCGAACTTCTTATCGAAGTTCACACCCATCGACCAACCTTCCTGGTCACCCGCGGTGCTGAGCGCGCGCTGGTTGTTCACGTCTTCCTGATCGGACGGGATGTAGGAAATACCCGCCTGGAAGCCCGCGAAACGCGGCGTGAAGTACGAGATGTGCTCCGCATCGGAGGACAGGTCAACACGACCGACCGTGCTGGCCGTAACCGCGGCCGGGTTCGAGATCCAGTCGGACGTATCGAAGGCGAGGTTCTGACCGACGTTGGTCGACCATGTGCCGAGATAACCGGTGGTCATCGCCTGCGCAGCGGCATCGCCCGAACCGAGACGGACTTCACCAAAGGAGCCGGAAATACGCATCCAGCTCTCGTCGACAAAGTCGCCGTCGCCCGTGGAACCGGGGGCACCGTTGACGATGTTGGTTTCAGCGCCGGCCGTCTTGTCGTTGGTGCTGTTGGATTCCATCTCGACCCGGGTGCGGATCTTGATGCCGTTATCCAGCGTCACTGCGCCGTTGAAGTGAACTTCGCCGTCGGAATGCTGGTCGAAGCCTGTGCGATTTCCGCCCGTGGCGGCATCGAACGCATCCGAGTTATTGCCGACACCGAAGATCTGCTCGGTGAAGCCGCCAACCGTGAGGCTGGGCTTGTCCGCAAGCGCCGCACCGGAAACGGTGAAGACACCGGCAGCGACCAGAGCGGTCGTCGTCAGTAGTTGCTTTTTCATAATTCCCCTCCAAAGGAAATAGTCAGGTTGTGCATCCGCGCGCTGTGCACGGGGCACCGACGCTTTTGCCTTGTAGCTCAAACAAACGCAGACAACCGCCCGGTTCGGTTAAGCACGCTCGGTTTTTACGGACAATCATTAACAATTTCAATAAAATGAGCGGACTGTGACAAAAAAAGTGCAGTGCTGTGATAAATTTGACACAGCCGGTAAGTCCTTGAACAGACAAGAAATCCATCCGTTCACGGTCGGTGGGTGCGGCTTTCGCAACACAGTGGTCATGCCGCATGCTGCAGGCGACGTTTTCCCGCCCCGAACGCCCGGACCGCCGTCCGGAAAGGGGATATTGCAGTTAATGCCGGCGATGCTTACATATACGCAGCAGATTTACTGGCGCGCCTGTGTGATATCTGTTTTCTTTGAATATCTTGTGGCCAGGTGCGTGACGGGCTGTGGCGAACGGTCAGGGACGATAAGATGACAGGTATGAAGACAAGAAATCCGATCGGCAGAATCGCAGGCATCAAACGCCTCGGCGCCGTCTTCGCGCTTGCCGGCGGCCTGGCGCTTGCCGGGTGCGAGGGCGCCATCCCGCCGGTGGACGATCCGGCAACCCCGGAACCCGGGCAGTCGAACCGCGGGTACAACAATCCCGACAGTTCCATTTTCGGTGGCGACGGCAAGGGCATTGATGTTTTCGGGCTTTTCGGCAGCGACCAGAGGGGCGGCGCCGCCGGCGGCGGCGGCGGCGGCATCGGCGTAAACAACTACCTGTGGCGCGCCTCGCTCGACACGATCTCCTTCATGCCGCTCGCCTCGGCGGACCCGTTCGGCGGCGTCATTATCACCGACTGGTATACGCCGCCCGAAACACCGGCCGAACGGTTCAAGATGAACGTCTATATTCTAGACCGGCAGCTTCGGGCCGACGGAGTCCGTGTCGCCGTATTCCGCCAGAACCGGAACGGCGACCGGTGGACCGACGCCAACGTCAAAAAAGAAACGTCGGTCAATCTCGAGAATGAAATCCTGAACCGGGCGCGCCAGTTGCGCTTCGCAGCGCGGGCAGACACCAGCAACTAATCGGCCGGCCGGGCCGGAAACCGGCCCGACAATACCGGCGACGGTTTGAATAGGCGGGAAATTCTCGTATAAGGCGGACCGGTGGCGGCGTCGGTCTGTAATGCCGCTGTATTCATCGCCACCGTCCTGCATGCCAACGTCCTGCACGCCATTGTTCTATACCGGGAAGCCCGCCCAAATGCCGACCACCCCGACCGAAAACGACGCTCCCTCCCATCATACGGCCCGTTACGCCTTCAAGGATGCCGAGGCCCGCTGGCAGGCCGCCTGGGACGACGGCAATTGTTTCGCCGCAGTCGAAAACCCGGACCTGCCCAAATATTACGTGCTGGAAATGTTTCCCTATCCGTCCGGGCGCATCCACATGGGACACGTGCGCAACTACACGATGGGCGACGTCGTGGCGCGCTACAAGCGGGCGCGCGGCTTCAACGTGCTGCACCCGATGGGCTGGGACGCGTTCGGCATGCCCGCCGAAAACGCCGCGATGGAAAAGAAGGTCCACCCCGCGGAATGGACCTACGCCAATATCGACACCATGCGCCGCCAGCTCAAACTGATGGGGCTGTCGATCGACTGGAGCCGCGAGATCGCGACCTGCCATCCGGACTATTACCGCCACGAACAGAAGATGTTTCTCGATTTCGTGGCGGCCGGGCTGATCTACCAGCGCGAAGGCTGGGTCAACTGGGACCCTGTGGACCAGACCGTGCTGGCCAACGAACAGGTGATCGACGGCTGCGGCTGGCGGTCGGGCGCGCCGGTCGAAAAACGCCGGCTGTCGCAATGGTTCTTCCGCATCACCGATTACGCCCAGGACCTGCTGGACGCGCTGGACAGCCTGGACCGCTGGCCCGAAAAAGTGCGCCTGATGCAGGCCAACTGGATCGGCCGGTCGGAAGGGCTGCGGATTTCGTTCGAGATGGAAAACCGCGAAGACCGGCTGGAGGTCTACACCACCCGGCCGGACACCATTTTCGGCGCTAGCTTCTGCGCGATATCGCCGGAACACCCGCTGGCCGGCGAACTGGCAGCGGAAGGCGAGGGCGGCAATCCGGCCCTGGCGGCGTTTATCGAGGAATGCGGCCGCCTGGGCACGTCCGAGGCCGCCATCGAGAAAGCCGAAAAGGTCGGTTTCGATACCGGGCTGCGCGTAAAACACCCGTTTATCGACGGTCGGACGCTGCCGGTCTATGTCGCCAATTTCATCCTGATGGAATACGGCACCGGCGCGATCTTCGGCTGTCCCGCACACGACCAGCGCGACCTGGACTTCGCGCGCAAGTACGGGCTCGACGTGCTGCCCGTGGTCGTGCCCGAAGACGATGCCGCGTTCACGGTGGAAAACGAAGCCTATTCCGGTCCCGGCAAACTGGCGAATTCCGCTTTCCTCGACGGGATGGACATCGACGCGGCCAAGGCGGAAATCGCCGGACGCATCGAAGCCGCGGGCGCAGGAAAGCGCGAAGTGAATTTCCGCCTGCGCGACTGGGGCATTTCGCGCCAGCGCTACTGGGGCTGCCCGATCCCGATCATCCACTGCGCCGATTGCGGCGGCGTGCCGGTGCCCGAGGCGGACCTCCCCGTGGTGCTCCCAGACGACGTGTCTTTCGACCGGCCGGGCAATCCGCTGGACCGGCACGAAACCTGGAAAAACGTCGACTGCCCGTCCTGCGGCAAGCCGGCGACGCGCGAAACCGACACATTCGACACATTCGTCGATTCGTCGTGGTATTTCGCCCGCTTCGCGTCGCCGCACGCCGACACGCCGACCGACCGCGCGGCGGCCGATTACTGGTTGCCGGTCGACCAGTATATCGGCGGCATCGAACACGCGATCCTGCATTTGCTGTATTCGCGGTTCTTCATGCGGGCGATGAAGAAAACCGGACATGCCGGGATGGACGAACCGTTTGCCGGGCTGTTCACCCAGGGCATGATCTGCCACGAAACCTATAAAACGGAATCGGGCGCCTGGGTCGAACCCGCCGACGTCCTGCAGGGCCACGGCGACAATTTCGTTCATGCCGAAACCCGCGAGACGGTCACCGTCGGCCGCTCGGAAAAAATGTCGAAGTCGAAAAAGAACGTCATCGACCCCGAAGACATCATCAGCACCTATGGCGCCGACACCGCGCGCTGGTTCATGCTGTCGGACAGCCCGCCGGAACGCGATCTCGACTGGACCGAGTCCGGTATCACGGGAGCGTGGCGGTTTTCCAACCGGCTGTGGCGGCTGGCGGCGGCGAACGCCGCAACCCTGCCGCCGCCCGGTTCGGACCCGGGAACATCCGACGCGCGCCGGGCGGTTCATGCCGCCATCGCCGGCGTGACGGAGGATCTCGAAGCGTTTCATTTCAACCGCTCGGTCGCGCGCGTCCACGAACTGGTCAATGCACTGTCGGACATCGACCCGGCAACCGACGGCGGCGCGCTGCGCGAAGGACTGGAAACCGTGACCCTGCTGATCGGGCCGATGATGCCGCATCTCGCCGAAGAACTGTGGCGGATGCTCGGCCACGACACGCTGGTCGCCGATTCTCCGTGGCCGGTGGCGGATGAAAGCCTGCTGGTGCAGGATACGGTCAAGCTCGCGGTCCAGGTACGCGGCAAGATGCGCGGGACGGTCGAAATCCCGCACGACGCCGACCAGGCCACGGCCGAAAAAGCCGCCCTGGCGCTGGCCACGGTGACCGCCGCGCTCGACGGCGCAGAGATAAAGAAGATCATTTATGTCCCGAACAGGATCATCAATGTCATTCACTAGGCGTCTGCGGATATTCGCGCTGACGGCCGCGATGGCCCTGACGGCTGCGGGATGCGGTTTCCAGCCGATCCACGGCGAGCGGTCGATCGCGTCCGGCGCGGCGCTGGCCACCGTCGATATCGGGCTGATCGCCGACCGCACCGGCCAGATGCTGCGCAACCAATTGATGCAGCAGATGCATCCGCGCGGGGCGACGGTACCGGCACGGTTCGCGCTGGCGGTTACATTGAACGAATCCCTGCAGGACCTTGCGATCCGCAAGGACGAAACCGCGACCCGCGCCAACCTGATCCTGACCGCGAACTTCACCGTGACGTCACGCACCGGCGGCGCGAAGCTGTTCTCGAACAGCGTCCGGTCGGTCAACAGCTACAACATCCTGACATCCGACTTCGCGACGCTGAGCGCCCGCGAAGACGCGCGCCGCCGCGCCGTGCAGCAGCTTGCCTCCGGGATCAAGCAGCGGTTATCGGTCTGGCTGGTGCAGACCGGCGGCAGGGCGCCGGCACCCCGCTAGACGCGGTGCGCCGCCGACGGATGGTTTTGCCATGAAAGTTCCCCCCGCCCGCGCCGAAGCCTTCGCCGCCGCCCCGCCCGACGACATCCGCGCCATCCTGATTTACGGGCCGGACCTCGGACTGGTCCGCGAACGCGCCGAAAGCGCCGCCAGGGCGGTCGCCGGCAGCCTGACCGATCCGTTCAACATCGTCGAATTCACGCCCGCCGCCCTGAAAGACGAACCGTCGCGGCTGACCGACGAAGCCTGCGCGATGTCGATGATGGGCGGCCGCCGCGTGGTGCGCCTGCGCGATGCCACCGATGCCGTCGCCGGCGCGGCGGCAGACGCGATCGCGGCAGAAGGCGGCGCGCTGATGATCGTCGAGGCCGGGGACCTGAACCCGCGGTCGAAACTGCGCGCCCTGTTCGAAAAGTCCGACGGCACCGCCGCCATCGCTTGCTACATGGACGAAGGCGCGGGGCTGGACGATCTTGTCCGTAAATCGCTTGCCGATGCCGGCCTGCAGGCGGGCCGCGACGTGGTGACGTGGATCGCCGGCAATCTGGGATCCGACCGTATGGTCAGCCGGATGGAACTGGAAAAACTGACCCTCTATGCCGCCGGGCAGTCGGAGATAACGCTCGAAGACGCCCAGGCGGTGATCGGCGATGCCGCCGCGGTCACGCTGGACGACGTGGTCTATGCTTCGACCGGCGGCAACCTGAAGGGCCTGACCGTGGCGCTCGCCCGCGCCCGGTTCGAAGGCGTCGCCGCGATCGCCATCCTGCGCGCCGCCAGCCGCCACCTTTCGCGCATAGAGGAAGCGGTATCCGCCATGGCCGCCGGGGCCAGCCCGGACACTGCGATGAAGGGCCTGCGCCCGCCGGTATTCTTCAAGCAGCAGAACAGTTTCCGCAGCCAGATCCAGCGCTGGCGGCCGCAAACGCTGAGCCGCGCCCGGGCCGAACTGATCCAGGCGGAGATCGACTGCAAGTCCACCGGCATGCCCGACGACGCGGTCTGCGAACGCGCCCTGATGCGGCTTGCCGCCATGGCGGGCGCGAAAGTACCGCGATAGACGGCAGGTCGTTCGGAAACCGCGCTTACTTTTTCCCGGCGCGCGCCGCCAGGACGGAGAGCTGCAGGGGGCCGATCTTGGTGCGGCCGCCGGGCCGGGCGGCTTCGATCCAGTCGGCGGCGGGCACCCCGGTTGCGGTTGCGATAATTCCCAGTTTCTGCGCGGCGCTGAGCGACGGCCAGCCTTTGACGACAACGCCGGGCACGCGTTTCACGCCGGCATAGGCCGCCTCGCCGATTTCCATCACCGCCGGATAGAGCTCGGCGAGCACTGCGGCGCAAGCGCCTTCATCGGCGTCCGGCGCAGCGGCATCGCCCGGCAGGGGATCGGCGTGGCTGGTCTGGAAATCGGTCTCGAGCACCAGGGATGCTGCCGGGAAATCGACCTCCGCGCCGTTGTCCTGTTCGAAATACACCCGGTCGCCGTCGACCTCGACAACGATCCCGACCACGTTGGCCGCGACGTTGCGCACCTTGTCTCCTACGTTGAACATGCGGCGCGCCTCAGCTCTCGCCGCCGGCATACTTCCAGTAGGTGTCCTTGCGCACCACCCGGCCGTCGGCATCGAGCCGCCACAAATCGCAGCTGAGCCATTCGAGACGCTCGCCATTGGCCTCGGTGCCGGTGACGGTCCATTCGGAACAGGCCCGGTCGCCGCCCGCCCAGTGGCTGTGGATTTCCCATGCCATGTCGGGAATGGACGAAAACCGCCGGTCGAGCATGGCGCGGATTTCGGCCTTGCCGCGCAGCGTGACCCCGTCGGGCGGGGCGCCCCGCGACAGGAGCCACACCGCATCGTCGGCGAAATGCGCGAGAATGCCGTCGGCGTCGTGATCGTTGAAGGCCTGGCAGACCGTTTCGACGATATTGCGGTTGCGGATTTCGGTTTCGGTCATGGCGATCAACTCCCGTTCGATTTCGCGGATTGTCCGGCCTGCATCCGCGGGCCGATCATTGACCGGGCGCGGCCATACCTCGTCGCTCAAATCGTGGGGGACGTCAAGACGGGTCTTCACGACCGACCCTCCGGACGGGTGGACGTATGCGAAAAACGCCGGCCGCGGAAATGCCGAAAGCAAAAAAAGCCCGGTATCGACAGGGGGTCTCGATACCGGGCACCGGGCGAACCGTCACGGTCGGTTAATGTCCGCCTCAATCGCCGTTATTCTGTAACAGGGCAACGCCGGTCGGCCGGAACGGCAGATACGCTGCCGCTTACCCCCGAATATCCGCATACCCCAACGGCAATTTCGTTTGTTCCGTCCACAGATCTTCTGCATGTCGCGCCGGATAATCCGTCGGTCCCCGCATAAACGGCCTGCCGGAACCGATAGCGCACGCAGAGCGGCCTAACCGTTGTGTCTCGATTGACCAAGAGATTGAATATTGTCCTGGCACGGGCTCGTCAGAACCTCGAATGCCGCGCGCAGGGCCGGCGCGTCGATCGGCGACACCACCGGAACCAAGCGGAACAGGCCGGCCCGGTCCGCCATCGCGGCCGCGGCACGGCTGGCGACCGCGTCGCCGGTAATCGTCATGATGACGTCTGCATGGCTGCGTGCGGAGATGAGCGACCGCGTAATCTCGATGCCATCGAGTTCGTCCATGTAGAGATCGAGGACGATCAACGCCGGATTGATCGAATGCTGCGCCGTATAGAGATGCCGCGCCTGGTTAATGATCAGAGGTTCGTAGCCGAATTCCATCGAGACTGCCTCGGCGAGAACGGCCTGCGACGGATCGTCCTGCAGGATGAGCGCAACGCCCCTGCCGGCAGGTTGGTGACTTCCAATTCCGGTGTCCATTTTACCCTCGGTACTAAATGATCGCGACCAAATTATCGAGTGAGACGATCCGCCAAACACCCGCAACGCCACTATCAACAGAATGTACTAAAACCCCCGGTTGCACCATTCGGACGATTGCCTATCCGCCATAGGGTTTTCCCTAGTTTCGGTGCGAAGCATTTTTGCGTTAAAGTGAACGTATGGCACGTCCTCGTGGCGATTTATGTAGCGATCAGAAAAATACGAACCGGGACAGGGCAGAATTCCGGGCAGCAAAAGCAGGTGGAGAAATAAAAAGATGGAAACATTGTGACTCCACGGGAACCGACGGTATTCATTCTCGACGACGACCCGGCCGTTCGGCAATCGATCGCGTGGCTGGTCGAATCCGTTTCACTGAACGCCGAGACGTTCGATTCCGGCGAAGCGTTCCTCCAGGAATACGATCCGGCGCGGCCCGGCTGCGTTCTGACCGACATGCGGATGCCCGGCCCGCAGGGAATTCAGGTCCTGGAGATGCTGCGGGAACGCAAATATTCGATACCGGCGATCGTGATGACCGGCCATGGCGATGTCGCCACGGCGGTCCGTGCGATGAAAGCGGGCGCGGTCGATTTCCTGGAAAAACCGGTTGACGAACAGGCCCTTCTCGACGTGATCGAAACGGCGATCGCCGCCGACCGCGAACGGCGGCGGGCGGTCGGGGCGCTCGAGATCACCTTGGCCAAGTTCGACACCCTGACCGAGCGCGAGCGGGTCGTCATGGGCCACGTCGCGAGCGGGGATTCGAACAAGGAAATCGCCCGCGCGCTGGAGATCAGCCCCAAGACCGTCGAAGCGCACCGCGCGAAGGTCATGGAAAAGATGGCGGCGGGATCGCTGGCCGAGCTGGTAAAGCTGAGCACCGTCTGCTTCTGAGCGTTTTCGGACTCCGGCGGTTGCAGGGCCGGGTGTAGGCGAAGCCCACGATTGTTGTTAGGGTGGCTCAGGGGGGAGGATTCGCCGTCATGCGTCTTCCGGTATTTCTGAAGTCATTGTCCAAGGAAGGCTGGCCAGTTGCGCTGATCGCCGCAATCGTCGCGGCGACATTTACGACCGACCTTCTGACACCGCCCGGCGTCGCAGTGGGCGTATTCCCCTATTTTGTCGCCATATTCGCAACCATCCGGCTGCCGTGGCGGGCCGCCCCCTATGTCGTGGCGACGGCGGCATCGATCCTGGCGCTTGTGGGCTTTTACGCCAGCGCCACCCCGCCGCCGACAATCATCCTGATAAACCGTATTTGCGTTATCGTCGCACTTTATATCTTCGCCTATCTCGCCGCCCACTGGATCCGGTCGGGCAACCTGGTTATCGAGCGCCGCGCCGAAGAGGAAACGGAATCCCGGTACCGCGATCTGTTCGACACGTCGCCGCTCGGCATACAGATCGCCGACCACAACGGCAACCGGCTGCGGGTCAACAAGGCGCTGGTCGACATGCTGGGCTGCGAATCGGCCGAAGAAGTGCTGTCGAGAGACCAGCTCGCTTTCATCGCGCCGCAGGACCGGCCCAATGCGCTGGCCCGCCTGCGGCTCGACGCAGCGGGCGAGAAGCTGCCGTCCCCCTATGAAATCGATCTTGTCCGCAAGGACGGCTCGGTCTTCCGCACCCAGGTCTTCTGGCGGAAGACCGAATGGGAAGGACAGTCCGCAACCATCCGCAACTTCATCGATATCACCGATCGGTACCGGGCAGAGCAGGCGCGGGCGGAAAGCGACGCGCGCTACCGCGCCCTGTTCGACGCCTCGCCGCTCGGCCTGCATATTGCCGACCTTGGCAACCGGCGCCTGCGGGTCAACCGGGCCTTTGCCGAAATGCTGGGCTACGACTCCGCCGCTGAAGTCATGGCTCTGCCGCCGCGCATCATTATCGCGCCGCACGTGCGCGAAGAGGCCATGAAACGCGCCGAGGGGGAAATTGCCTCTGGCGAGTTGTCGGGACCCTATGAAATCGACCTTGTCCGCAAGGACGGCGTCTTTATGCGGGCGCAGATTTTCTCGCTGTGGATCGAGTGGGACGGCAAGCCCGCGATCCAGCGCACCGCCATCGACGTGACCGAACGATACCGGGCCGAGCGGGCGCTGACCGAAAGCAACGCGACCTATCGCGACCTGTTCGACGGCTCCAGGCTCGGCCAGCATATTTCCAATCCCGACGGCCAGCGGCTGATGATCAATCAGGCGCTGGCCAGCCTTCTGGGATACGATTCGCCGGCGGAGGTCACGGCCCTGCCGCCCTTTGCCTTTGCCGCGCCGCATGAACGCACCGGGGCGGCCGCGCGAAGCATTGCCGACGGGGCCGGGGGCGTGCTGCCGGATTCCTATGAAATCGACCTTGTCCGCAAGGACGGCGCGGCGATCCGGGCGCAGGTCTATGTGCGCCGGATCGTGTGGGACGGCGCGCCGGCGACGCAGCGCACCTTCATCGACGTGACCGAGCGGCACCAGGCACAGCAACAGCTTGCCGAAAACGAGGCGCGCTATCGCGACCTTATCGAGGGGTCCCGGCTGGCGCTCCAGATATCCGACAACAACGGCGAAAACCTGCTGTTCAACCAGGCGGCCGCGGACCTTCTGGGCTACGAATCCGTCGCGGAAATGATGCCCAGGGATTCCAGGAGCTTCGTTGCGCCCTACGATCGCGGCAATACGGTGACCATGGACGCGATAGACGCCGCCGAAGGCGATCTGCCGAAATCGTACGAAATCGATCTTATCCGCAAGGACGGGTCATTCGTCCGGGTGCAGGTGTTCTGGCGGGCGGTGCATTGGGAAGGAGAGCGCGTCCTCCAGCGTACCTTTATCGATGTCACCGAACGGTACCGGGCGCAGGAACAGCTGTCGGAAAACGAGGAACGCCTGCGGCTTATGCTGAACGCCATGGGCGACGGGCTTCTCGGGATCGACGACCGCGGACACTGCACGTTCTGTAATCCGGTCGCCGTCAGGCTGCTGGGCTTCGGGGACGCGTCGGACATCATCGGGCGCAATATGCATGCGCTGGTCCACAACCGCTATCCCGACGGCAGCCCGTATCCGGAATCCGCGTGCGGAATCCATAGGACGATTCGCGAAGACCGGATAACCGAGGAAACCCGCGAAACGTTCTGGCGCGCCGACGGCACGCCGATCCCCGTCGCCTTTCGGGCGCTGCCGATCCACAAGGGCGACACCGTCGTCGGTGCGGTTTTGACATTCTGCGATCTGACGCGTTCGCGCGCGGATGCGGCGACACGGAAAGCCCAGGACGAAACGATCCGGGCGCTGCAACGGGAACTGTCGGAAGCGGCGCGCGAAAGTGCCCTGGGCGAGCTTTCATCGGTGATCGCCCACGAACTGAACCAGCCGCTGACGGCGATCCGCAGCACCGCGGACGCGGCGAAGCGGCAACTGGCCGGAAGCGCGCCGGGACGGATGGATACGCTGGCCGAAATGCTGCCCTTCCTGTCGGAGCAGGCCGAACGCGCCGGCAAGGTTCTGGACGGTGTCCGCCGCATGTTTCAACGCGACACGCCGGAACGGAGCCGCGAAAACCTGTACGGCGTTATCAGCGAGGCCTGCCTGCTCGCCCGCCGGGAATTCGGTCCCGACGGGGTAACGATCAAATGGACCCCCGGCACAGACACGGCGACGGTAATTATCGACCGCATCCAGATCCAGCAGGTAATTTACAACCTGATCAAGAATGCTGCACAGGCGATGTCCGGCATGTCCGATAAAACCGTTTCGGTCGGCACCGCGAAAACCGGCCGGCAAACGGTCGAGGTCCGGGTTTCCGACAAGGGCCCGGGGATCGCGCCCGACGCCGGCGCGCGGATGTTCGAGCCCTTCGTGACCACCAAGGAACACGGCATGGGAATGGGATTGCATGCCTGCCGCACTATCGTCCGGGCCCGTGTCGGCGAAATCGGGATCGACCCCGCCGACACGGAGGGCGGATCCGGTGCGACCATCCGCTTTACGCTGCGGCTGACGGAATAGCCGGGCACCGCCTTAAAAAGAAGCGGCGCCCCCGAAATCAACCGGGAGCGCCGTCATGTCGTTTTGCGGTATCGGGCCTGATTAACGCTGAACCAGCACCTCGAACGATTTCAGGACGATTTCCCTGCCGCCCCAGCCGATATTGCACCTGCCGGCAACGACCTTGCCGGGATGCGTCCCCTTCTTGTAGGACGCGCGGCACAGCGGCAGCTGGCGGCTGCCTTCCTTGCCGCCGATGATCATGCCCTTGGCCGACGGTCCTTTAACCCAGGCGAGCTTGACGCCCCTGGCGGTCATCACCTCGAATTTCTTCAGGGTGATTTCCTTGCCGCCCCAGCCGATATTGCACTTGCCGGCGACGACCTTGCCGGGATGCGTCCCCTTTTTGTAGGACGCCCGGCACACCGCCAGCTTGCGGCTGCCTTCCTTGCCGCCGATAAAGGCGTAGGACGGCAGCCTGCCCGTGCTCGACACCCATTTCGGGCCGCCGCGCGACGCGGTCTGTGTCGGCGTGGCCGGTTTCGGGGTAGAGACGGAGCCGCCCGGCTTGCCGAAATACTTCGAGCATTTCGGATAGGTATAGGCCGCCACCGCGGACGACACGCCGGTCGGGTCGGCGATCGCCGCGATCTGGGCTGCGGCACGGACCATGTCTTCTTCGGTGGTTGCCGCCGCCAGGGTCTTGCCGGCGTTATAGCCTTTCTTGACGCGGCCTGCGTTCTTGGCCGCCGTGATCGCCTTCTTCATTTTCGGCGTGTCCTTGATCTTGTCGAACGCCTTTTTCATGGCCGCAAACTCTTTCTTGAGCTTGGCGAGCTTGCTGGCCTTTTGCGGTCCGGTCGCCGCCTTGGAGGCCGCACCGCCGCTGCCGAGCGTGCCGACAAACAGCGCGATTTCACCGACCGCCGCAACCTGGCCGAAGGTGATCGACGCGCAGGTCTTCGAATCCTTCGCCGCGCCCATGCCGCAATTGACCCAGCCCTTGGGCTTGTCGCCCCAGCATACGGGGCCGACGCCGTCATAGCCTTTTTTGCAGTTCTTGTAGCAAAGCCCGGCGTCGTTTTCCTGGCCGGAACTGCAGATGCCGGTCTCCGGCTTTCCGATCGCGACCTTCTTGGCGCAGGACAGATCGAGCTGCCCGCCGAGACCCAGTGCCTTGCAATTGGGCTGTTTGGGGCGGCAGATCAGGCCGATATTGGTATAGCCCGGCTTGCATTTCGCGTAAAAAATCAGACCCTGCTTCTGGCAGTTGCCCTTGCCGTGGTCCTTTTCGCAGCGCTTGATCATGCCCTTGTCGTTCAGGCCGTCGCCGAACTTCCACGGATACCCGCCGCCGCGGCCGTACTCGGTCGCCCGGCAGAACAGGCCCTGATTGGCCATGCCCTTGGGGCAGACCGAATGACAGTCGAAGCCGAAGCGCTTCATGTTCTTGCCGCACTTGTCGTAGCACAACAGGCCGATCCGGTCCTGGCCGCGCGCGCATTTCTGCGGCACCGTGCCGACGCCGCGCCCGTATGAATCCTTCCAGCAGAATTCCTTGCCGCTGTCATCCGCCGCCGCATAGGAAGTTGCCGGCGAAACCGTCAGCGCCAGCAGAATCGCCAGCCCCATGCATCCGAATAATCCGAGTAACTTTTGTCTGATCATAATTGCCCCCCTTTGGTGATCGCAAAACTCCGGTGATCGGACCCGCCCGTACATGCGCCGGTCCCTTTTGTATTTATGTGAAAAGCCGCAGCGGCCTGTCCGGCTAGTTTTTCATTTTCATTGCTTTCGACTTCGCAATGTTCGCGGCCGCCTTGATCTGCGCCTCGGCCACGGCCTGGTTCCGGGCCTGCATTTCGGCGAAAACCTTTTCGGCGAGCTTGCCGTCCTTCTGGCTTTTCGGGTTGAGCTTCTGCATCGCCGC
The DNA here is from genome assembly GCA_963974055.1 of uncultured Rhodospirillaceae bacterium. Classification (GTDB taxonomy): domain Bacteria; phylum Pseudomonadota; class Alphaproteobacteria; order MPNO01; family UBA830; genus CAXBCP01. The sequence continues at coordinate 13,094 of CAXBCP010000001.1, read as the reverse complement.
CTGGATCGCCTTTTCGGCCGCATCCTTGCGTTTGGCGGCGGCGGAAATTTTGCCCGCCATCGCCTTGCCCGACGCCTCGTCCTTCGATCCGGTATAGAGTTTTACCAGGTCGCGGGAAGCGGCCGTGAATTTTTCGAGGCCTGCCGTCATTTTGGCCGCCTGCCCAAGCGCCGCTGTCGATAAGCCGATCATCAGCGCGCCCGCCAGAATCGGCAGCACTTTACGTCTTGCTGTCATCGCAATTTCCCTTTTCTACCCAATTACAGTCGCGTCGTATTCGCCCCGGGGCCCGCCCGTGTGCGGGCGGAGGGGCGGGCCGCCTACTGGCCCGGTTTCCCCGCCGCCTTCATCTTTGCGCGTTCCTCGGCGATGATATCCGCCAGCGCCGCTTCGTCGATGGCGCCGGGCACCAGCCGGTCGCCGATGACGAATGCGGGCGTGCCGTTGATGCCGAGCGCGTTGGCAAGCTCGTAGTTGCGTTCCAGCATCTTGGTGATGGCCGGATCCTGCATGTCCTTCACAAGCTTCGCCTCGTCGAGCCCGAGCGCCTTCGACAGCGCCGACACGGTATTTGCATCGGCGCGTTCCACGGACATCAGCGCATCGTGGAATTCGACGTATTTGCCCTGGCGATCCGCCGCCAGCGCCGCGCGGGCGGCAACGACCGATTGCGGGCCGAGGATTGCGAATTCCTTGTAAACGACGCGAACATTCGGATCGCTCTTCAGCGTCGCGTGAAGCGTCGGCGCGACACGCTTGCAATAGCCGCAATTGTAATCGAAGAATTCGACGATGGTGATATCGCCCTTGGGATTGCCGCCGACCGGCGACGCCGCATCCTGCAGCAGGTCCGCCCGGTGTTCTTTCAGCGCCCGCGCGGCAAGGGCCTGTTTTTCGGCTTCTTCGCGCTGCTGCAATACCTGCATCGCTTCGCGGATCACCACCGGGTTTTTCAGAAGATAGTCGCGGATGACGCCTTCGAAGACACTGCGCTGTGCCGGCGAAAGTTCCTGGGCGGCGGCGGTGCGCGGCGCCAGGGGCGAGAACGCAACCAGAAGCGCCGCAACCGCCGACACGGCCGCGATGCGGCCAAAGCCCGAAAGTATTCCTGTCACGTGAGCACCCCTGATGCGATTCGTACAATGCAGCGTTCAAGCCATGCGGCATCCAACGCAGCGGTTCGTTCATAGCCGGCCCAGCCTGAACGGACGATGAACGGCATTGCGGTCACCATACAACAGCCGCCGCGGTAAGCAACTGCGCCCGCCCGTACGGCGCCGAACAGATCCTTTATGGATTCATTCCGTGCGTGCGCCCCGGCCGGGCCCGGCATGTCAGGCATTGAAATTGCCAAAATGATGGAATCCGGCACGACTTTGCTTATAATCGGGGGCAAGACGCCTCGAAAGGCGCTTTAGTCGCATCGTGTAGTTTCCGGGGAACAGGCACATGGCCAAACGCATAAAACCGATACTGGGATTGGCAGGCGGGCTTGTCGCGGGCGGGCTGATGCTCGCGGCGGCCGGCACGGCGAACGCCACGATTGTCGGCTATACCGGCTGCACCGGGGCGAATTCATGCGATGTCACCACGACGCCGCCCGATCCGGTCACCCAGGACCCAAATGACGGTATCCTGCTGGGCTGGAACGAGGTCCAGAACACCACGCTGGCGGCGGATTTGCGGGTCGACCGGGTGTTCGACGAGGGCGCTTCCTTCGTCGAGGCGGACGGCAGCGGGTTCATCATCAAGGCCGGCACCATCGTCTCCAGCCATTATTTCCAGTGGGATCCCGGTAACGGCTCGGCCGGCACCGTGGAGGCGACCATCAATCTCGATTCCCAGGTTTTCGCCTTTATCACCGATACCCAGAAGCTGTTCGACAGCGACGCGGCCCTCGGCCTGTCGGCGCTCGATTACAACGATTTCGGCCTGCGCGGCCTGGAAAGCGGCGACACGACGAATTTCAACGGCGAGAATGTCGATATCGACTGGACGGCCTCCAGCCCCGGCGACTGGACCCGCCTGATCACAGCTTTTTCGCCGGCCGCCGCGATTCCGGAACCCGGCGCGCTGGCGCCGTTCGGCCTCGGTCTTGCGGCCTTTGCCGGGCTCCGCATCGCCCGGCGGAAACGCGCCGCCTGACCGCCGGGTCCTTTCCCGCATATCCATTGTCCCGGCCCCGTGCCGGACGCCGCCGGTTCGGCAGTTCCTAAAACCCGGCCGCTGTGCTTAATAGGCCCCGATCGCACCCGATCTTTCATAACCCGACCCGCAAAAAAATAAGGGGAAATTTCATGGACCGGCTCAGGCTCAGCATCGCGACCACGGATTACGACCATTTCAGGGATTTCCGCACCGGCGACGTGCGCGCCGAGGGCATCGATCACACCTGGTCGATGCTCGGCCACCACGAGGTCTTCGCCCGCTTTACCGCCAACCGCGAATGGGACGTCGCCGAGCTGAGCTTCGCCAAGTTTTCCGCCCAGATCACCCGCGACGACTGCGATATCGTCGGCCTGCCGGTGGTGTGTTCGCGCCTGTTCCGCTTTTCGTCGTTCTACGTCAACAGAAACGCCGGGATCAAAACCGTCGGGGACCTGAAGGGCAAGCGCATCGGGTCGCCCGAATGGGCGCATTCGGCGGCGGTCTACATGCGCGGCTGGATGCATAACGACTGCGGCGTGAAACTGCCCGACGTGCACTGGTACCAGGCGGGCGCCAATGCGCCGGGCCGGGTGGAAAAGGTCGAACTGACCCTGCCGGACGGGGTGGAAATCACCCGCGTCGCCGACAAGTCGCTGTCGGAAATGCTGGCCTCGGGCGAGATCGACTGCGCGATCATCGCGCGGCCGCCGACCTGTTTTCTCGAAGGCCATCCGGACGTCGTGCGGCTCTTTCCCGATTACCTGGAAATGGAAGAGGACTATTACGCGCGCACGAAGGTATGGCCGATCATGCATATCATCGCGATGCAGAAACATGTCCTGGACGACAACCCCTGGGTGGCGCGCAACCTGCTGAACGCCTTCAACGAATCGAAGCGCCGCAGCCTGGAACGGCTGTTCGACCCGGCGGTGTCGCGCTATCCGCTGCCCTGGGTGCCGACCTATGCGCGGAAAATGCAGGACATGTTCGGCGACGATCCGTTCCCGTTCGGGATCGAGGAAAACCGCGCCACGTGGGAACAGATGCTGCTTTATACCTATCAGCAGGGCATCGCCCACCGGCATGTCGCGCCGGAGGATATTTTTCCCGAAGGCATCATGACCAGCGTGGTGGTATAGGCCGCGGACGGGACCGGGCCGTTCGGTTTCTTCGCGACAAGATTTTTCGGTTGAGGGCGCCGTCGGAATCGGATCGTGTCGCGGCGGGCAACGCCGGGCCGACTGCTAGTTCGGCATGAACTCGTAGATCCCATAGAGCACGGCGACCCCGGCGATCAGCGACAGCACCAGAATCTGGACCGACGACAATCCGCGCGACGGCGCGGCGCTCGGACGGCCCGAACCGGCGGTGCGGGCGGTGCGCAGGGCGGGCCGGTCCCTTTCGGCGCGCCGGACCGGCTCCTTCAAGCTGCGCTCCTTGGCCGCGTTGAACTTAACGCCGCCGCGGAAAACGGTCTTGCTTTCCGTCTTGCCGGTGGCTTCGTTGTGTTTTTCCTCGATGAGACGGATGCCGGCATAGCGGCCCGTTTCGTCGAGCCGCGTGGCGTCGTGCATGCCAAGCTCGAGATCCTCGAACACCGCGGTCAGCGACCACTGTTTGTCGAGGGTCTCGTTCTTAAGTGTATGAAGTTCGTAGGTTATCATACCGCCACATCCGTAACCCGTTTTCATCCGGTCGAACGTCATCGCCCCATACGGACGCAGGAATCTAACCGGAACGGTACAAGCCTAGGACATAACGCTTTACGGAGTATTAACCGTCCGCCCGGCGTCTTGGTCTCTTCGCCGCGTTGAACTAGTATTCCGCCACACGCACATGCCGGCAGGCGCTGCCCGCTTCACAAACAGGAAAATCCGCATGGCCGATACCTATACCCCGCCCAAAGTCTGGAAATGGGTCTCCGAGAGCGGCGGAAAATTCGCCTCGATCAACCGGCCGGTATCCGGCGCCACCCATGACAAGGAACTGCCGGTCGGCGAACACCCGCACCAGCTTTATTCGCTGGCGACACCGAACGGCGTGAAGGTGACGATCATGTTCGAGGAACTGCTGGCGCGCGGCATAAAGGAAGCCGAGTACGACGCCTGGCTGATCCGCATCGGCGACGGCGACCAGTTCGGCAGCGGGTTCGTGTCGGTCAATCCGAACTCGAAAATTCCCGCCCTGCTCGACGTCAGCACGACGCCGCCGACGCGGGTGTTCGAATCCGGCGCGATCCTGTTTTACCTCGCGGAAAAATTCGATGCCTTCCTGCCGACCGAACCGGCGGCGCGCGCCGAATGCATGTCATGGCTGTTCTGGCAGATGGGCAGCGCGCCCTATCTCGGCGGCGGATTCGGCCACTTCTATCATTACGCGCCGGAGAAATGGCAATACCCGATCGACCGCTTCACGATGGAGGTCAAGCGCCAGCTCGACGTGCTCGACCGGAACCTCGCCGAACGCCGGTTCCTGGCCGGCGACGACTATACCGTCGCCGATATCGCCACCTATCCGTGGTACGGCAACCTGCTGCTGAACAACCAGTACGAAGCGTCGGAATTCCTCGACGCGCAGAGCTACGCCAATGTCGTCCGCTGGGCGACCGAGATCGAGGCCCGCCCCGCGGTCAAGCGCGGCCGCCGGGTCAACAAGGTCACGGGGCCGGAGGAAATGCAGCTCGCCGAACGCCACAGCGCCGCCGACCTGGATTAAGACCGGCGGTTATTTTTCGTAGCGGCCGGTCAAGTTCGGCACGGCACCGGGTCCGGCCGGACGGAATCAGCTTGTCGCGAGCACCATGTTCCTGATGACCGGCGCGATTTCCCGGTCCCAGCGTTTTCCGCTGAACGTACCGTAATGGCCGACCCCGGCCTGGAGATGGTGGCGTTTCAAATGCGGCCGCAGTCCGGTGCACAGGTCGTGCGCCGCCGCCGTCTGGCCGACCGAACAGATATCGTCGCGCTCGCCCTCGATGGTCAGCAGCGCCGTCCGCCGGATGGCGGCGGGTTCGACCGGGTTTCCGCGATAGGTCAGTTCGCCCTTCGCCAGCAGCGCTTCCTGGAAAACCTTCCTGACGGTTTCGATATAGAATTCCGCCGGCAGGTCGAGGACCGCGCAATACTCGTCGTAGAACGTCTTGATGGCCTCGGCCTCTTCGTCGCAGCCGCCGGCGAGATGGTTGAATAGGTTGCGGTGCGCCTCGGTATGCTTGTCCAGGTTCATCGACATGAAGGCGCAGAGCTGGATGAAACCGGGATAGACCGAGCGGCCGAACCCGTCGAACTGATACGGCACCGTGGCGATCAGGTTCTGTTCGAACCATTCGATCGGGCGCGACGTCGCCAGCTCGTTGACTTCGGTCGGCGCGATCCGGGTGTCGATCGGCCCCGCCATAAGCGACATGCTGCGCGGCTGGGCCGGATGATTGTCCGCCGCCATCAGCGCAACGGCGGCGATCGCCTGGACGCAGGGCTGGCACACCGCCAGCAGATGAGACTCCGGGCCGATCTCCTCGATGAACGTGATCACGTATTCGATATAGTCGTCGAACCCGAATGCGCCTTCCGACAGAGGAATATCGCGGGCGTTCTTCCAGTCGGTGATATAGACGTCATGATCGCGCAGCAGCGTCCGGACCGTTTTCCGCAGCAGGGTCGAGAAATGCCCCGACAGCGGCGCAATCACCAGCATCTTGGGCAGATCGGGCGCATCGTCCCTGGAGAACCGGAGCAGATCGCAGAACGGCAGCGACAGGACGATTTCTTCGCGGACCCCGACGTCTTTCCGCCCCACCCGGACGGTGTCGATTTCGTAGGACGGCCGCGTATGGGTAATCCGGGTCCGCGCCGTCATCTCCAGCCAGGCCGACAGGGTGCGCCCGGTGTTCAGGTCGTTGAAGCCCGGCAGAAAATCCGTAAAAGCCATCGCGGTCCGCGCCAACATGCGCATCGGTTCCGATGCGTCGGCGTAGGTCTGGTAGGCTTGGTATAGCATGCGTGGTGTTGTCCGTTACTCTGTTGGAACATTCCGCGATAACATCGAAGCGCGATAACGTCGAAGAAGGTAGTGCATTGCTTGCTGCGCTGCAATATAACGGATGTTGCATCGCGAAAGGTGAATAAACATGAAACAGGTTCAACCGAACGGCCCGGCAGGCGATTCCAGCGCGGCGGCAGGCGGGAACACAGCCGCCCCCCCTGTGCTGACACTGTCGAGCAAGAATTATTCCTCCTGGTCCCTTCGCGGATGGCTGCTATGTAAGATTGCCGGTCTGGAGATCGAGGAACAGGTGGTGTCGTTCGACGATCCGGACAACCGCGCGGAACTGCTGCTGATGGCGCCGTCCGTGCTGGTGCCGCGGCTCAACCATAACGGCGCCGGCATCTGGGATATCCTCGCGATTGCGGAATATCTGGCCGAACTGTCGCCCGAAGCCGGCCTGCTGCCGGGCGACCGGATCGCGCGCGCCCATTGCCGCTCGGTGTCCGGCGAAATGCATTCGGGGTTCTACAATCTGCGCTCGGCACTGCCGATGAACCTGCGCGGACACTACAGGAACTTCAAGGTTTTCGCCGGCGCCCGGCCCGATATCGAACGAATCGAAGCGATCTGGGCCGAATGCATGGAGCGCTGGGGCGGACCGTTCCTGTTCGGCGGCGCGCCGACCATGGCGGATGCGATGTTCGCCCCCGTCTGCACGCGGTTCCGCACCTACGATATCGCGCTGACCGCCGTGTCGAATGCCTATTGCGACACCATCATGGCGTGGCCGCCGATGGTGGAATGGATCGCGGCGGCGAAAGAGGAACGCGACGATTTCGAAGAACTCGATATGGAATTCTAGCCCATATTCCGCTGACGCGGAATCGCGCCGGCCCGCGCCGCCGACCGGGCGGGGTGTCTCAAAATGCGGCACAGACTGTCGTGATATTTTACGCCCGGATAACGCAGCGGGTCATGCGGGGCTGACCGCTTCCCGCTAACCTGTTGATATATAGTAATTGTCTGTGTTGGCACGGTTTTTGCATCGCTCGGGATACGACCGATTAGTCAGTATCCGTAGAGTGAGTAGTGAGATGAAAACGACCGTTCTTTCCGCCCTTCTCGGCGCCGCCTTTCTTCTTCCCCTCCAAGGAACCGCCCAGGCGGCGGAGAACACCCCGGAAGTCCGCGCCTGTGTCCGCGACATCGCCCAGCAGGAACGCAGCGCCGCCCGCCAGACCACCGGCGAGGAACGCCGGGCGCTCATCAGGGCCCTCGGCGCGATCAAGATCGCCTGCATGAACGGCGAGACCGACAAGGCCTACAAAGCGGCGGCGAAGCTGAAACTGAATCCGCAATCGGCCCGCGCGCAATAGGGCGGCGCCGGGGCTGACCCCGGTCCGCATCCCGCACTTCAGCATCCCATACTTCACAACGGCGGTCCGCAGAGATCGCCGTTCTTCTTTTTGCGCAACATTCGCCCCGCCGCCTCTCAGCCGGCGATGTCGAATTCCTGCGCGAACAGTTCGTAGGAACGCTTGCGCGCCGCGAGGTCGTAAGCCCAGGTCAGGACCACAATCTCTTCGAGCTGAAGCTCCGCCGCGAGATCGCGCAGCCGGGCGCCGACCTGGCCCGGCGTGCCGACAAAGGCGTCGTCGCGCATCTCGGCGATGCGCGCGCGTTCCGCGTCCGAATAGACATGCGCGGCGGCGGATTCCGCGGGCTCGATCGGCGTCAGCACGCCGCGGTCCCGCGCCAGCCGCGTCCGCGCCCGCGACATGAACTGCAATTCGGCTTCTTCCTCGGTGTCGGCCATCAGCGCCCACACGCAGACCGTCGTTTGCGGTTCGGGATGGCGCGCGCTCGGCTGATAGCGCTCGCGGTACAGTTCGAGCGCCCGGCCGCAGCCCTCGCCCTGGGTGATGAAATGCGCGAAGCAGTACGGAATGCCGAAATGCGCCGCGACCTGCGCGCCATAATCCGACGTCCCCAGCATCCACGTCACCGGCGTCGTTTCGCCCTCGGGAAAGGCGCGGATTCCCGCGAAGGTATGTCCGTCGGGCAGCGGATCGCCCGACACCCAGGCCAGCAGGTCGCGGATCTGTTCGGGAAATTTATCGGCGCCCTGCAGCGCCGCGGGGTTGAGCGCATAGGCGGTGCGCCCGTCCGATCCCGGCGCGCGCCCGATCCCCAGATCGATCCGCCCGGGCGCGATGGCGTCGAGCACGCGGAACTGTTCGGCGACCTTCAGCGCCGCGTAATGGGGCAGCATGACGCCGGCGCTGCCGATGCGGATGCGCTCGGTCGTCGCCGCGATCGCCGCCATGGCGATCTCCGGCGCGGTGCCGGTGATGGAATCGTGGTTGTGGTGTTCGGACACCCAGAAGCGGTGATAGCCGAGGGTCTCGCAATACTGCGCGAGCGCGATGGTTTCGCGGATCGATTCCGCCTGCGGGCGCCCGGCGCGCGCAACGGACTGGTCGAGGACGGAAAGACGCAAAATTCAGGAACCTTCGGTTACAGGCGAAGACCGAGGTTTACCCGCGCCGCGCCGGTTGGGGAAGCGGCTAAAGGATGTCGGCCGATTTCAGAACGGGGATCACGTCGCGGCCGAACATCTCGAACTGGTCCGCGCGTTTCCGCCCGAGACCGCGCCCCAGCATGCCGACGAAATGCCCGGCGCCGGTGATCCGCATCTGCTCGACAATCTGTTCCGCGACCTGCGCCGTCGTGCCGGCGATGAATTCGTCGTCATGGACCGAGAACCCGGCCCCCGCCCCGGGCGCATCGAGCAGCGCGGCCTCGCCCCGGATAACGCGGGTATCGGCGGCCATCAGGTTTTTCGCGGTTTCCTTCGCGATGCGCACCACCTCCTGCGCTTCGTCCGCGTCGCGGCCGATCGAGACATTGCGCCGCACGGCAAGATCGCCAGGCCCCGCCCTGCGGCCCTGGCGGTCCGCGGAATCGCGATAGGCATCGAATATTTCGGCGATCCGGCGCGCCGATTCGAACGAGGTGCAGATTTTGGAACGCCGCTTCGCCGAGCGTTCGGCCGACCCGGTGCTGACCACGGTCGTCCATTTCGGCGGCGACGGCTGCTGGCGCGGGCGCGGCAGGATGCTCAGGTTTTCGACCTGCCAGTATTTTCCGCGATGGGTGACGAGCGGGTTTTCCAGCGCCGCATCGAGAAAATCGAGCGCTTCCTCATAGCGTTCGCGTGCCTCGGCGACATCGAGCCCGAACCGCGCCAGTTCGTGCGGGATACCCGCGGCGCAGCCGATTTCCAGCCGCCCACCGGTCAGATGATCGAGCATGCAGATTTCCTCGACGATCCGCCACGGCTCGTAGAACGGCAGCACGATCCCCATGGTGCCGAGCCGCAGCCGTTTCGTGCGCTGGGCGATTGCCGCGACCAGCAGGTTCGGCGACGGGCTGTAGGACGACACGGAATGATGTTCGCTGAAAAAGATGCCCTCGAAACCCTGGTCTTCCGCCCCCGTCCATATGCCGAAAGCATCGTCATAGGTCTGCGCTATGGTGGCGGGATCGAGCCTGTCCGCCGGCGCGTCGGGCGCGTGCATGAATTCGAATATCCACGACTTGATCATCTGGTTTCCCCTGTCGGTGTCGGTGTTCGGATTGGATCGGATTCGGTCGGATTCGGTCGGGCGCAGGATATCATCCTGCGCTCTTTGGCATCTGTAAAATCGATTGTCTGGATAATATGCATTGATATTATAGATGTGAAAAAAGGGAGGATCGGCAATGCGGTTCGACGGTCTCGATCTCAACCTGCTCGTCGTCCTCGACGCGCTGATGGAGGAACGCAGCGTCACCGGGGCGGCGAAACGGCTGAATCTCAGCCAGTCCGCCGCCAGTGCCGCCATCGCCCGGCTGCGCGATTATTTCGGCGACGACCTGTTCACCATGATGGGCAAGCGGCTGGTGCCGACGGCGCTGGCCCAGTCGCTGGAGACGCCGACGCGGGACGTCCTGATGCGCATCCGTGCGAACCTGATCGCGCGGCCCCGGTTCGACCCCGCGACGTCGACCCGCCGGTTTCACATGGTGGTGTCGGATTATGCCAGCATCGTGCTGATGCACGACGTGGTGCGCCGGGTCCAGACCGTCGCACCCGGGATCGGGTTCACCTTCATGCCGTTCGAAAACTACCCGGACGAAAAGCTGCTGCGCGGCGAAGTCGATTTCGTGATTTTTCCGGAGAGCAATCTCGCCGTCGACCACCCGAAGCAGGATCTGTTTTCCGACGATTTCTGCTGCGTGGCGTGGCAGAAGAACACGGCGATCGGCGACACGATCACGCTGGCGCAGTATCTCGACTGCGGGCATATCGCGGCTTCGTTCGGATCGACGCGGCGCCTGTCCTTCGAGGAACGCGCGCTGCAAAGCCTGGGACATGACCGGCGCATCGACCTCGTCGTGCAGAACTTCACCATGATGGCTGCCATGGTGGTCGGCACCGACCGGATCGCCACCATGCACACCCGCCTTGCGGCGATATTCACCCGATGGCTGCCGCTGAAGATCCTGAAGGCACCGGTAGCATTCCCTGCTTTCCGCGAGAGCATGCAATGGCCCGAACCGCTCGACCGCGACCCCGCAATCCTCTGGCTCCGCGACATCATCGCCGATACCGCAGACGGCCTGGGGCCGCCGCCGCCCGTCTAGAGCCTTACTCCCGTTCGCCTTCCCGTCGCCCGAAGCCGAGATTGTCGGCGGCGGAGGTTTCGGTGCTGCCGGCGATGCGCGGGCCGTGGCCCATCAGGCGTTCGACCAGGTCGTCGAGCTGTTCGAGCGAGGTGTAATCGATGCGCACGCTGCCGCCGGTGCCGTCGAAGGTGATGTCGACCTTGACGCCGATGCCGTTCGACAGGGCGCGTTCGAGGGCCATCGTGTCGGCATCCTTCGCCAGGAGCGGCTTGCCGCCGGATTTGCCGGTCCCGCCCGTGCCGGACGGCGGGCGGCCGCGCCGCGCCCGGCGTTCGCGCCCCATGCGTTCGGCGTCGCGCACCGACAGGCCTTCCTCGACGATCTGGCGGGCGAGCATGGCCGGGTCGGCGGCGCGCAGGATGGCGCGGGCATGGCCGGCGCTGAGCTGGCCGTCGGCGAGCAGGGCGCGCACGTCTTCCGGCAGGTCGAGCAGGCGCGTCATGTTCGCGACATGGCTGCGGCTCTTGCCGACCACCTCGGCGACCTGTTCCTGGGTCTTGCCGAAATCGTGGGCGAGCCGGGCATAGGCCTCCGCCTCCTCGATCGGCGACAACTCGTCGCGCTGGATGTTTTCGATCAGGGCGACGGCGAGCGCCTCGGCATCCGTGAAGTCGCGGATGATGACCGGCACTTCGTGGATCTGGGCGCGCTGCGATGCCCGCCACCGGCGTTCGCCGGCGACGATTTCGAAATTGCCGGGCTCGCTCCGCGTCGGGCGTACGATCAGCGGCTGCAATATGCCCTGTTCGCGGATCGACCGCGTCAGATCCTTCAGGGCCTCGTCGTCGAAATGGCGCCGCGGCTGCATCGGGTTGGGAATCAGCCGCGCGATGGCGACCATGCGGAACCCGACCGCGTTCCCCTTTGCGGCGGCGGCTTCGGCGGCGGCATCGACGGCCTCGGCGACGACGGCCGCGGGGGCGGCGGCGGGCGTATCGGACGGCGGCGCAGGCCCGGAATCGGGCGCATCGGCGGGGGCCGGGGTCGCGCCGGCTTCGACGGCGGCCTCGGCGGCGGCGATATTGGTGCGGTCTTCGCCGAACAGCGCTTCAAGACCGCGGCCAAGCTGGCGCGGGCGGGGTTTTTCGTCGCTCATGGCGTGTCTCCTGTCGTATCGGCGGTCGTATCGGCGGTCGTATCGGCCGTCATGCCGTCTTTCCTGTCGGCGGACGGATCGTTCCCGGCGTTATCTGTCGGCCCGGCATCGTCTGCCGGTTCCGCTGCGCGCAGGCTGTCCGGGACGAGTCCACCCGTTTTGGTTGTATTGCCTTCCGCTTTTTTCCGCGCGTCGGCCTGCAGGATTTCGCGGGCGAGATGGATATAGGCCTGCGAGCCGGTGCAGGCAAGATCGTAGAGCAGCACCGGCTTGCCGTGGGACGGGGCCTCGGATACCCTTACGTTGCGGGGGATGACGGTATCGTAGACCTTGTCGCCGAAATAGCTGCGCACGTCGTCGGAGACCAGCGAGGACAGCTTGTTGCGGGAATCGTACATGGTCAGCACGATGCCTTCCAGCTGCAATTTAGGATTGAATGCCGCCGTCACCCGGTCGATGGTGCGGACCAGCTGGCTCAGCCCTTCGAGCGCCAGGAACTCGCATTGCAGCGGCACCAGCACGGTGTCGGCGGCGACCAGGCCGTTGAGGGTCAGCAGGCCGAGCGCCGGCGGGCAGTCGATCAGCACGTAGTCGAACTGCGCCGTGGCGCTGCGGATCGCGTCGCGCAGCAGGTCCTGGCGGCGCTCCATGTCGACCAGTTCCAGCTCCGCCGCCGACAGGTCCATGGTCGACGGGATGACGGCGAGACCGGGCACCGCGGTTTCGATCAGCGCGTCGTCCAGCGTGATCTCGCCGAGCAGCAGGTCGTAGGTGCCGGCGGTGCGCCGGGCGCTTTCGATGCCGAGCCCGGTCGACGCATTGCCCTGGGGGTCGAGATCGACCACCAGCACCCGGCGGCCGACCGCCGCCAGCGCCGTGGCCAGGTTGATCGCCGTGGTCGTCTTGCCGACGCCGCCCTTCTGGTTCGCGACCGCGATGATGCGACCGCCGCCGGGCGCCGCCTCAAGCGCCGGATGCGGACCGGGACCCGGGGACGGATCCCTGTCGGGCGCGGCCGGCGGCGGCGGGGCGACGGTTGCGGTATCGCCGGATGTGTCGGGAAAATCGTCTGCCATGGATCAGAACCGGTTGTTGCCGAAAGGGGTCGTGGTTGGGTCGGGCGTCTGTATATCGG